>CAVUUM010000014.1:0-253936 GCA_963744665.1 uncultured delta proteobacterium
AGTCAAACAGAATTGGCAACCTTCTTTCGGCTGCCAGGCTTAAGGCGGGTCTGTCGCAAGCCCAGCTTGCCGAGAAACTTGGCATCCGCCAGAATATGGTCAGTGACTATGAAAGGGGCAAGCGTCGGCTCTCCCCATCAATGGCCAAACGTATTGCCAAGACGCTCAAAATTAAAGTTGATAGAATTTCATAGTGTTAGAAATCGGACAGGAAATTGACCGAGATTACCATCGGGTATTCTATAAAGGATAATATGCATGTGGGTATGCTGGATACACCTGGCAATGTACACTAAAACCGTTGAAACAACCCACAAATACAGCGTTCCGAACGTGTTCATTGCCCGTCTGATCTGCTATGCCGCAGCCATATTCTGGACTTCCTTTTTGATTTTATCCAGCGACGTGTCTTGGGCTACATCGAGATCATAGTCCATTTGAAGACCAAGCCAGAATGATGCGGAGTTGCCAAAAAAGATCGATAGGCGCAGAGCCGTGTCTGCGGTGACGCTTCTTTTGCCATTCACAATTTCATTGACACGTCGAGGAGAGACACCGAGTTCTCTGCCAAGCTTATTCTGGCTTATTTCCATGGGCTTGAGAAACTCTTCAAGCAAAATTTCGCCAGGATGAATTGGGGGTATTTTCTTTGCCTTCATTTTATCACCTCAATGATAATCAACAACGCATAACGTTATATGTCAAGAATGGTTTGAACGCGTAAAAAAGTTTACACCTGCCGAAACAATCCCAAAACACCGATTTTCGAAGCGCATTATAACGATTTGATAAACTGATACGCCAAAAAGAAAGGCCTCCCTTGTTCAACACTTAAAATTTGGGCGATGGTCTGCTTCTCATTTCACAAAATCGTGCACCCATCTCAATTTCGACTTAATGAGATAATTTCTCATTAAAAGTTGACATTATATCTTAATTGGATTAATATATCTTTATTAATGAGAATATTTCTCCAAGGAAAAGAAAATGCTAATTAAGTTTACAATCAAAAACTGGATGTCGTTTCGGGAAAGTGCAACTTTTTCTATGGTGGCAAGCCGTGAACGCCAACATGGAGATCGTATTTCTCGGGTAAAAAAATATCAAATGCGCGTGTTGCCTGTCGCCGCTGTCTATGGCGGAAATGCATCAGGAAAAACCAATTTCTTCAAAGCGTTGAGTTTCGCAAAGAACCTTGTTTCCAAAGGAACTCAACCGGATGGATTGATTCCGGTAGAACCCTGCCGTATAGATTCAAACGGTACAACTATGCCGAGCCGGTTTGTGTTTGAGTTGCTGATCAATGAAAAGGTATATGAATTTCGTTTTGCTGTAACACGCAAAGCGGTTCTTGAGGAAAAACTGACCGAAATTTCAAGTGTGAATGAGCGGGTACTATACGAAAGAATCGGCAAAGATATGTACTTTGAAAAGACATTAAAAAAAGATCAATTCTTAAATTTCGCCTTTCAAGGAACACGTGACAATCAGCTATTCCTAACAAACTCTGTAAATCAGAAGGTAAATAATTTTAAGGCAATATACGGATGGTTTCGGGATGATCTCGTTTTGATTGCACCGGATTCAAGGTTTGAGCCTTTTGAGCAATTCATTCAAGAAGACCACCCACTTTATGTTACCATGAATCAGATGCTTCCTAAGTTGGATACTGGGATAGCTCATTTAGGTGGTGAAGATGTACCCTTCGATAATTTGCCATTACCGGAGTCCTTAAGGGTGAAATTACAAGAAGATGTCACTGAGGGGAAAACGGTCCGGCTTCTCACAGATCCAATGGCTGAACGTTTTGCAATTACCCGTAAAGATGGAGAACTAACAGCTAAAAAATTGGTTACATATCATCAACAGCAAGACGGGCATGAGGTCAAATTTGAGATGCGCCAGGAGTCAGATGGTTCTCAGAGGGTTATCGACCTTCTTCCGGCATTTCTGTCAGCCGCGGCGACAGACTCCTCAAAGGTTTACGTAATTGACGAGTTAGATCGAAGTCTTCATACTCTTCTGACCCAGCAACTGCTTGAAGGGTATCTTAGCTGTTGCGGGGCAGATACGCGTTCACAATTGCTGTTTACTACCCACGATGTGTTGTTGATGGATCAGAAACTGTTTCGCCGTGATGAAATGTGGATTGTGGAACGAACGCTTCAGGGAGAATCCTCCTTAGTACCGTTCAGTGAGTATAAAGATGTGCGCTATGATAAGGATATTCGAAAAAGTTATCTCCAGGGGCGTTTGGGAGGGATACCGCGCATTTTGATAAGCGGTGCATTCGTCGATACATGCACATCATCTGGAGAAAGCCACTAATGCGGCACAAAAAGCGACGAAAATTCAAACGGTCACTTGGGGCTCGCCGCTATCGGAAGATGTTTATTTTAGCCACGGAAGGGGCAAAGACGGAACCTCTCTATTTCAACATGTTCAACAATGGCAATACAGTGATCCATGTGAAGTGCCTTAAGGGAAATAAACAAAATTCCCCCGAACATGTTCTCAAACGTATGAACGATTATTTAAAGGGCAATCGTTTAGAAAGTGGGGATGAGGCTTGGTTGATTGTAGATCGGGATCAGTGGCGTGAGGGTCAGATCAATCAGCTTCATGAATGGAGCCAGGCAAATATCCGTTACGGCTTTGCTGTTAGCAATCCTAAATTTGAATATTGGCTTTTGCTTCATTTTGAGGATGGCACAGGAATAAATAGTTCCAGGCAATGTACGGAGCACTTGAAGCGTCATTTGCCACATTTTGAAAAAGGGCATGTTGAGGTGAATAAGCTGCGGCCGGGGATTCACGATGCAACCAAGCGAGCCAGGTTGAAAGATACGCCACCCTGTGTTGATTGGCCCAAGATTACAGGTACAACTGTTTACCGCCTCGTAGAGAAATTAATACAAACGAATAACAGTTGACCGTTGATATACTCCAAGTCAAAATACACTGCTATTTCTATGGAGCATATTCTCCATCATGGGGTCAAAATGGCGGGGTTGTTATCAATAATGAAACCCTCATGATATCTTTAAGCGTAAAAATCTTTGATAAGTCTGACTTATCTCCCCTTTTATCCTTGACCACATGAATCAATGGATGCAGTTGCCACAACAATTCTCCACTCACTATCCCGAATAAACTAACCTCCCTATTTGAAAATCGAGAAGAAACAAAAAGCTATAAAACAAACTTGCTAACATTTTTATTGCACGATAACATTGATGATGTAAATGTGCAAAAAAATTGTAAACAGGATGCAATTATGGATCAGCTTGCAATCAGCTTTAAGCGCTACCCGTTGAAACAATCCCCAAACACCGATTTTCGAAGCGCATTATAACGATTTTTATAACGATTTGATAAATCAGCCCACCAAAAAGAAAGGCCTCCCTTGTTAAAAGGAGGCCTAACTTATTGATATGGCGGAGAGAGAGGGATTCGAACCCTCGGTGGAAGTTTCCCCCCACACTCGCTTAGCAGGCGAGCGCCTTCAGCCGGCTCGGCCATCTCTCCGGGATGCTGATACATCAGCATACCATTAGCTATTTGCTATTGGCTGGTAGCTTTAAGATCTTAGCTTGTTTCGAAATGAGGCAAGTTGTTTTACCAGGCCATGCGATTTTTCTTCAATCTCTAAATTCTGATCCTCTTTTATGTATCCGCATTGCGCCGCAATGTCAAAACCTGCGACCGTCTCATATACCGATCGAATCGAGATGCTTAGAAACCGTGCAAATTCGGTGTCGGAATTATCGGCCGATCCCTCAGCGATATTCAACAAAATGGAGTTGAGTGCCCGCTGAATTTGATCTGCCAGGTTTTTGTCTTTCTCCAGAATATGGATTTTAACGACACTCCGACAGAATAAACAATACGTTTTGCCTTCTTTGTAGACCCTGAACTCTTTAAATCGAAATCTCATGCAAGCTATTCGCCTGTGTTGGCATTTTATCCCAAGCTACAAGCAGTGGCCACAAGCCACAAGTGAAATTCAATCCCATTGAATTTCTTGGCGGAGGGAGTAGGATTCGAACCCACGGAGCTTTCGCTCAACGGTTTTCAAGACCGCCGCCTTCAACCACTCGGCCATCCCTCCCAACGTGAATCGCATGGATATCATTTTGAAAAATATGGGTCAATATTTTATTTGGATATTGACATGGCATTCGATATATGATTTCCGGAGTTCGTTGGTCCCGAACCCAAACAGCGGGCGGTTTCTTTTCAGCTTACTTCAACCCAAGCTGCGTGTTTCAAATTTAAGCGTAACTAACGTTTGAAGGGATCGAACATAACGACAAAAGGGGAAAGCAAATGAAGCAAAAATATACCATACACAAAGACACCGACAACAAAAAACTCATCATCAAAGAGTATGCAGAACTCGACAAAGAAATTCTGTCCCTCCTTTGTGAAGAATCATATCATGATGACCGGGTTGTATCCGCTATCCAGAAAGGCACGGATGACCTTGTCAGGGTATTGCGGACACGCAACATGTACCCACCGAGCGCTATTGTCAGCAGGATTGCAGCCGCGGTGGTGTCTCTCTATGATACCGGAGATGAACAACCCGTCGAGATCACGTTTGATGACAAGGAGCTTTTTGAAAAAGTAGTCATGACCGAAGAGCCTGAGGACGCTATCGATGCTGATGAAGAGGATCTTGACGATATTCTGGAAGATGAAATCGATGATGTTTATGAAGACAAAAAGCTGATCAAGGACTTGAAATCTTCTTTGAAAGTGGCTGATGACGAATCTGTTGATACAGAGGATGATGTGTAATCTACCAACAATCCCCACCCGTCGGCTACCATACCCCTGCGCGGCCGGTGTTAAAACAACCGTATTATTTTTTACACAACCACCGACGCTCTCTGAACAACGCAAAGTGTTCTTATGGCGCCTTCCTCCTGCAGACAAATACCCTCTCCCCTTCAATTTTCGCCGCTGCATGGTGAGACGAAATAGATTCCGGTTTTTTTCGACTGCAGCGACCGCATAAATAGACGCATGACACGCCTTTGTTTGCGGTCACAACATTTCATCCGGAAATGTTGCGGACCGTTGCCACGACTGGTGCCCGGGACGGCTTTTACCTTGACACGCGATACAATTTGCCATAAGAATCAAGGATACCCACCAGCAATAAAACCAGATTTCCCGAAGAACGTCTCAGAATATTTAACATCAAAAGCATCAGGAGGTGCCAATGGACAAGGAAAAGAGAGAGTTTTACGAGAGATTGGAGAAAAAGGGGGTCTCGAGAAGAGACTTCATGAAGTATTGTACATTCCTGACCGCGAGCATGGGGCTTTCATCCTCTTTTGTTCCCAAGGTTGCGGATGTCTTTGCTGCCCCTTCCCAACGGCCGCCTGTGGTGTGGCTCCATTTTGCAGAATGTACAGGATGTTCTGAAGCCATCTTGCGGTCCATGTATCCGTTTATTGATGAACTCGTTCTCGAGGTGCTTTCGGTTGAATACCATGAGACCATCATGGCGGCAGCCGGGCACCAGGCTGAAGAGGCACTTCATGCTGCGGTGAAGAAGTACGAAGGTAAATTCATCTGCGTCGTTGAAGGCGGGGTCGCAACCAAGTTCAATGGTGGTTATGGAAAGGTGGCCGGAAGAACCTTCCTGGAAATTGCAAAAGACATCGTACCCAAGGCTGCTGCAACCATCGCCCTGGGAACCTGTGCCGCTTATGGCGGTGTGCAGGCAGCCAAGCCAAACCCGGGTGGCTATAAGGGTGTCGGCGATGCTCTTGGAATAAAAACCCTGAATATACCCGGATGTCCACCCAACCCGATTAACTTTGTTGGAACGGTTGTGAATTATCTCCTGTTGGGCAAGCTTCCTGCGCTGGACGATCTTGGCCGGCCTCTCTTTGCCTATGGAAAGACCATTCATGATCAATGCCCCAGAAGATCTCATTTTGAAAATGATGAGTTTGTTGAAGAGTTCGGATCAGAAGAGGCGGCCCTGGGTTATTGCCTTTACAAACTGGGCTGCAGAGGACCCGAGACCTACAACAACTGTCCCATCGTCAAATTCAACGATGGCACGAGCTGGCCCATCGAAGCCGGTCACCCCTGCATCGGATGCAGTGAACCGGATTTCTGGGACACCATGAGCCCGTTTTATGAGGAAATGTAATTGAACGTGAATGATGCAACTTATCCTTTTTAAGAGTGAGGGAGGAAACATATGGGCAAGAGAATAACGATAGATCCGATTACAAGAATAGAGGGCCACCTTCGTATCGAAGTCGAGGTTGAGGGTGGTAAGGTCAAAAACGCCTGGAGCTCCGGCCAGATGTTCAGGGGCATCGAATTGATACTCCAGGGACGGGACCCCAGGGATGCGCATCATTTTGTTCAACGTTCGTGCGGGGTCTGAACGTACACACATGCTCTGTCCTCGGTGAGGGCAGTCGAAGACGCCGTTGGCGTAAAGATTCCTAAAAATGCAAGACTTATCAGAAACCTGCTGCATGGCGCACAATTCCAGCACGATCACATTGTTCACTTCTATCATCTGCATGCACTGGACTGGGTCGATATCGTGTCGGCCTTGAAAGCCGATCCAAAGGCCACAGCAACCCTATCCGACAATGTCAGCAACGCCCCCTGGGGCGGGGCCAATTATTTTAAAAATGTTCAGGCGCGGCTGCAGACATTTGTGGACAGCGGTCAGTTGGGACCGTTCACCAATGCCTACTGGGGTCACCCGGCGTATGTTCTGCCGCCGGAAGCCAACCTGATGGCGGCGGCGCATTATATCGAAGCCCTGCGGCTCCAGGCGAAAGCGGCCAGGATGCACGCCATTTTCGGTGCCAAGAATCCCCATCTGCAATCTCTGGTGGTGGGTGGTGTAACCTCCGTCAAAGACCTGACACCGGATCGCATTGCGGAATTTTTGTATATCACCAAGGAAACACAGTCCTTTATCGAAAATGTCTATATCCCGGATTTACTGGCTGTGGCATCTTTTTACAAGGACTGGGGGGCCATTGGCGGCTGTGCCAACTTCATGGCCTGGGGTGAATTTCCCATGGATGACAACGAGCCGGAAAGTCTGTTCATGCCCCGGGGGGTCATCATGAAACGTGATCTGGGGGGTATGAAGATGGCTGCTCAGGATAAGGTGACCGAGCATGTCTCACGGGCATGGTACGAAGAGGGCGCGCCCCTGCATCCCTATGCGGGTGAAACAAAGCCGTTGCAGGAAGATCCGAAATATCGACCCGGTGGGGGCAAGTACTCCTGGTTCAAGGCCCCGAGGTATGAAGGGGAACCCTGTGAAGTCGGTCCCCTGGCAAGGGTCCTGGTGGCATATGGCGCCGGTAAAAAAGAGATCCAGGCGCTTGTAGACAGCACCCTGCAGAAGCTGGGTGTGCCTGTCCAGGCACTTTTTTCCACCCTGGGTAGAACGGCAGCCAGAGGTCTCGAGACAGTCGCCATCGGCCAGGCCATGCCGGGCTGGGTCATGGAGCTGGTGGAAAACCTGAAAGCGGGTGATACCAAGACCTACGAGCCGTGGGAAATGCCGGAGTCCGGTCGCGGCGTCGGGCTCAACGATGTCCCCAGGGGTTCGCTGGGACACTGGATCGAGATCGAAGACAAGAAGATCAAGAACTATCAGTATGTCGTACCGTCTACATGGAATCTTGGGCCTCGAGACGAAAAAGGCAAATTGGGACCTGTTGAGGAGGCGCTTATTGGGACACCCATCGCAGACCCGGCAAGGCCACTCGAGATATTGAGAACCGTACACTCTTTTGACCCCTGTATCGCCTGCGGTGTGCATGTGATCGATCCTGAGTCAAACCAGGTGTATGACATCAAGGTGCTATAATTGAAACGTTCATCTTAGGTGAGATCATCTTTCCGGCTTCCCCGTCAAGGGGGAGCCGGAATATTTCCCCGAAGTACTGCCTTCCAGATGAAACACATACCAGACCTGTCTTTTGCATCCTGTTCGGCGTATTTCATTTTGACGGGGTGGTATGGTTTGACGGGTAGGGTATTTTTAACGAAACAAACACACAGGAAGGATCTGGCTTGAATTCACCCCATATCATGATTCTGGGTGTCGGCTGTATTTTGTTTTCGGACGAAGGTTTTGGCATCCGGGTCATTGAAAAACTTGAAGAAACCTATACATTTCCGGACAATGTCTCGGTTGTGGACGGCGGTGTCTTGGGCGTCAACCTGCTGGGGGTCCTCTCACTGGCCGACCAGTTGATTGTCGTGGATGTCATCCGCAACAAGGGCAACCCGGGGGATGTGTACCGCTTGTCCGGCGACCAGATACCGGAGCGCATCCGGGCCAAGAACTCCATTCACCAGGTGGATTTCCTGGAAGCCCTGACATTGTGTCAGGCGCTGGACAAGGTTCCCGAAACCGTCATCGTCGGTGTGGAGCCCCTGGACATCGACACCCTCAGTATCGAGTTGACACCTGTGACAGCGGCCAAAGTGGCGCCCATGATCGATATGGTGCTGTCCGAACTGGATCGACTCGACACCCCTTATCATAAGAGGAAAGAGAAGTATGTGTCTCGCAATCCCATCTAAAATAGTCAAAATTGAAAACGGCATGGCAACCATCGATGTGGATGGTGTTCAGAGAAAAACAAGCCTCCTGCTTGTGGAGGATGCCGGTGTTGGCGATTACGTGATCGTTCATGCGGGGTTTGCTCTCCATAAAATCGATGAAGCAGATGCCATGGAATCCCTCAGAATATTGAAAGAAGCGGCCGCTTTTGCTGAAAGAAGCACCCAAGATAATATCGAGTCTTCCTAACATGCAAGAGGAACGTTCGGCCAGGGAAGCAAGACGGCTCAACGTTAAGGGAATTGTTCAGGGCGTCGGCTTCAGACCGTTTGTCTATCAGCTGGCAACGACACTGAATCTGAAAGGCAAGGTGGCCAACACGTCCAACGGTGTCACCATTTTTCTCGAGGGCCCTCAACATGACATCGATTCTTTTCTACAAGGTCTGGTCACCCAAAGCCCCCCCCTGGCCCACATTACCCAAGTGGATGTCGAGTCCCTGACCCCAAGGGGCTATGACGATTTTTCCATCAGCCGGAGCCGGGAAGATGCCCAACGGCACACCTTGATTTCACCGGACGTATCCATTTGTAATGACTGCAAAAACGAACTTTTCGATCCTGGCGATCGACGATATGCTTATCCCTTTATCAACTGCACCAACTGTGGCCCCCGGTATACCATCATCGATGACATTCCCTATGACCGCCCCAAGACATCCATGCGCCATTTTCGCATGTGCCCGGAGTGCCAGACCGAATACGACGATCCATTCAACCGCCGATTTCATGCCCAGCCCAATGCCTGCCCTGTCTGTGGGCCCCAGGTAACACTCCATGACCGTGAGAAAAATAGGATTGAAACCAACAATGCCATAGAAACGACCATTTCCCTCTTAAAGGCCGGACATGTTGTTGCCGTAAAAGGCTTGGGCGGTTTTCACCTGGTGGTGGATGCGGAGAACCAGACAGCGGTGGAAACCCTGAGACAGCGAAAACATCGGGAAGAAAAACCCCTGGCCGTGATGTCCGGGGATATTGAGCGTATCCGACAATTCGCCCTGGTTGATCAGGATAGCGACGTCTTGTTGGAATCCCGGCAGCGTCCCATCGTACTGCTGGAGAAAAAGAAGACGTATGCCCTGGCCGGGGGGGTTTCTCCGAAGAATTGCACGGTGGGGGTCATGCTGCCGTATACCCCGCTTCATTATCTGCTGTTGAAAGACCATTTTACCGCCCTTGTCATGACCAGCGGAAATTTGAGTGAAGAGCCCATTGCCATCGACAATGCCGATGCCTTTGATCGTCTCCGGGATATTGCCGACTATTTTCTGGTCCACGATCGGGATATCTATCTTCGAAGCGATGATTCGGTTGTCAGGATCGTGGGCAACAAGCAGCGATTTTTAAGACGTTCCCGGGGCTATGTCCCGGTCCCCATTTTTTTAAAAAACCGTTTGAAGCCGATTCTTGCATGTGGTGCGGAGCTCAAGAACACGGTCTGTCTTACCAGGGAGACGCATGCTTTTTTAAGCCAGCACATCGGCGATCTTGAAAACCTGGCGACCTATGAATTTTTCGAGATGACCATCACACATCTGAAACGGGTATTGTCCATCGAACCGGAAATTATCGCTCACGACATGCACCCCAACTATCTGAGTACCCGGTATGCCATGGAACAGGGTCATAGGGTGCGAATCGACGTTCAGCATCACCATGCCCATATTGTCAGCTGTATGGCCGAAAATCATGTGGAGGAACCGGTCATAGGTCTCGCTTTCGATGGAACCGGGTATGGAAGCGATGGCAGCATCTGGGGCGGAGAGGTTCTGATTGCCCGTCTCGATGGATTTGAAAGAGCGGCACATCTTGCCTATACCCCCATGCCCGGGGGGGCAGCAGCCATAAAAGAACCCTGGCGGATGGCTGTCAGTTATCTTTACGGGGCATACGGAAACGATCTTTTTAACCGTCGTCTGCCCTTTCTCGAAAAACTGAATGAAGGCAAGCTCAACATCATCATCGAGATGATTGAAAAAGAGATCAATTCTCCCAGAACATCCAGTCTCGGGCGTTTTTTCGATGGTATTGCGGCCATGCTCGGTATCCGCAGCCACGTGGCCTTCGAGGGCCAGGCCGCCATGGAACTCGAGATGATAGCGGAGACATGGGCCGGAGATCTTTTCGACACTGCGTGGTTATCCGAAGAACCCATACAAATCGATCCGCGTCCTATTGTCACCGGTGTTGTCACGGATATTGAGAAAGGTGTCCCACCGTCCCTTGTCAGTGGAAAGTTTCACGCCACGCTCATGAAGATGTTCACGGATCTGTGTCAGGTCATCAGAAAAAAGACCGGGCTTTCGCAGGTGGCCCTCAGTGGGGGTTGTTTTCAAAATGCCATTCTTCTTGCGGGTCTTTCAAGGCGTCTTGGTGACAGGGGCTTTGATGTGTTGACCCATGAAAACGTTCCGGCCAACGACGGGGGCATTGCCCTGGGCCAGGCCGTGATTGCAGATGCTATATTTTCTCGGTAGCAGTGTTGCCCTTTAGCTGGCAGGCCTATATAAAAAGGTTCTAATCGGAATATAATGGAAATTACAAAACACAAACACCAAAATACAAACAAATTTCAAATTACAATAGCCAATTCTCAAAGATACATTGTTTGAACTTTTGAACCGCAATAGCGAGCGCATTCCCCGTAGCTTGCTGCGAGGTTCTTCAATTTTGTCATTGTGATTTGTTTGGTATTTGTTTTTTGTGATTTGTTCTTTTTTATGTAAAATGCCAATCATAGAGATAGACATCAAATTTTTTAACACATCTATTCGGTGAATCGATGACAATAAAACACATGGAAGAATACCGGGATGCGGACATTTCCCGGGGCCTGGTGGAAAAGATACGGGCTTCAAGTACCCGCAGGATTCGCCTGATGGAAGTGTGCGGGACCCATACGGTTTCCATTTTCAGAAGCGGTATCCGTTCCCTGCTGCCTGACACCATTTCCCTTCTTTCAGGGCCGGGATGCCCGGTGTGTGTTACCGACCAGAAAGAAATCGATGCCTTTATTGCGCTGGCCCGGTTCGAGGATGTGATCCTCACGACCTTTGGGGATCTTATGCGTGTTCCGGGCACCGAGACGTCTCTCCAGAAGGAAAAAGCCGAAGGGTGTGACATCCGGGTGGTCTATTCCACCATGGATGCCATTGAGCTTGCCGTGAAGTATCCGGAAAAAAAGATCGTTTTTCTGGGGATTGGATTTGAGACCACGGCGCCCACCATTGCCGCTGCCATCCAGACGGCCAAACAGATGAATTTGAACAATTTTAGTGTGTTCTCGGCTCACAAAACAGTTCCGCCGGCACTCCAGGCGTTGATGTCCATGGAAAACGTCCGGGTAGACGGCTTTATCCTACCCGGTCATGTTTCCGTGATCATCGGCCGAGACGCGTATAAACCGTTTTTTGATCGGTTTCAAACACCCTGTGCCATTGCAGGTTTCGAGCCGGCGGACATTCTTCAGGCTATCTCACTGCTGGTGGCGCAAATTGAAACAGGCTCACCCGAACTGGTCAATGCCTATGGCAGAGCCGTGACCGACAAAGGAAACCCCACAGCTGAAAGACTGATGCAGGATACCTTTGAGATAAGGGATGTGGCCTGGCGCGGCATCGGGGTTATCCCCGGGAGCGGAATGAAAATCAATCCAGGTCTTGGGGCCTTTGATGCGGAAGCGCAATTTTCCATTGACCTTCCTGCATCCGAAGACCCCAAAGGATGTGCCTGCGGGGACATTCTCACCGGTATTAAACAACCATTCGAGTGTCCCCTGTACAAAACACGCTGTACGCCCATGGACCCGGTGGGCCCCTGTATGGTGTCCAGCGAGGGGACGTGTGCAGCGTATTACAAGTATCATGGGTGATACACATGTAGCTTGTAGCTATTGGCCCGTAGCTGATTCTTGTTATTCAAGCCGGGTAAACCGGAAAGGGAAAAAGCAATTATCACGAAAACACGAAAGAACGAAACCACGAAAATTTTCGTGTTTTCGTGATTTCTTTTTCTTGACATAAACGATATAAAATTTTTCAGTTAAGGCACGAACACGCAACACCTAAAACAAATCACAAATCACAAATCACAAAATACAAAACACAAAATACGAGATACCTAAAACCTAAAACTTGATGAAATCGTAAAAAGTCAGAATCAGACGGTTTTGAAAAAAGTTCAAATTCAAGGCGTGCAAGTTTTGTAATCATGAGGCGTACTTATCGTACGTTGAATGATTGCGAAATGCAGCACAACGCAGAAGTTGGACTTTTTACGAGACCGTCAAAACTTAACACGTGTTTCTATGAAACAAGACAAAATACTACTCGACCATGGGGCGGGGGGCAGGATGTCGCACCAATTGACCACAGATATTCTGCTGCCCGTCTTTGACAGCCCCCTGCTGGCAGGTCTTGATGACGGGGCGGTTTTTGAGGCAGGCGGTAAACGGCTGGCCTTTTCAACGGACACCTATACCGTGGACCCCATCTTTTTCCCGGGTGGAAATATCGGGGATCTGGCCATCAACGGGACCGTCAATGACCTTGCCATGTGTGGTGCCGAGCCGCGCTATTTAAGTGTCGGGATGATTCTTGAAGAGGGATTTCCCATGGCTGAATTAAAGACCATTGTGCACCACATGGGCATGTCTGCCAAGGCAGCGCACGTAAGCGTTGTCACCGGTGACACCAAGGTGGTTCCCAAGGGGGCTGTGGACAAGATCTTTATCAATACGTCCGGTGTGGGTGTTCTTTTTGACGGTGTGGATGTGGCCTGTAAGAATGCGAAGCCCGGTGATGTCATCATCCTCAGCGGAACCATTGCCGATCATGGGGTGACGATTCTGGCAAAACGAGAAGGCCTGAGCTTTGATGTGCGTGTCAAAAGCGACTCGGCACCATTGAATCATCTGACCCGACGCATGTTTGAATCCAGCCGGATGATTCACGTGCTGCGGGACCCCACCCGGGGCGGGGTGGCAACCTCCCTGAATGAAATTGCGGAAGCATCGCATGTGGGGATCAAGCTTTTCGAAGACAACATTCCCGTCAAACCCGAGGTGTCGGGCATGTGTGAACTTCTGGGTCTTGACCCGCTTTATCTTGCCAACGAGGGAAAACTGCTGGCTTTTGTGGGGCCCCGGGATGCCGAGGCGGTTCTGGCCGTGATGAGGGAAAATCCAGTGGCCGGGGATGCCTGTATCATCGGAGAGGTGATTTCGGACAATCCCGGCCGGGTCTTCATGCAGACACGCATTGGCGGGAGACGCATTGTGGATATGCTGGCGGGGGAACAACTCCCGCGCATCTGCTGATGAGACTTGCGCAAATCATCCCCTTTTGCCCAATTTCTGTGTCAGTCTCATATTTTAATCCTCGAAATACGCCCAGTATTCCTCCGGGTTAAAATCTGAGCCTTCCTTGAACTTGAACAAAATTGAATAATTTGCGCAAGCCTCATCGCATTATTTATTTCGCGTTTTCTGAATCCCGAAAGTTGAGTTAGTGCTTACTGCTTATAGCTCAGCACAAAACAATGGCTATGATTTCAATAATGAAAAAGATCATCCCATGCATACTGTCGCTGCTTCTCCTGACCGGCTGTGGTGCTGAAAAGGAAGTGGTTTTTGACGGTACCACCATGGGAACGACCTACCAGGTTAAAATCGTTGCCGGGTATTTTAAAAACACGTCCGGATTAAAAGAAAAGATTGACGGGCGGCTTCAGGCCATCAACCAGAGCATGTCGACGTATATACCGGACAGTGAAATCAGCCGGTTCAATGCCATGCAGGACACGCGGGAAAAACTGGCCGTGTCAAATGACTTTCTTGAGGTCATGCTGGCGGCCAGGGACATATACGAGAAAACCGGGGGTGCCTGGGACGGTACCATTAAGCCGCTGTTGAATCTCTGGGGTTTTGGCAGCACCCGGCAGACCCATCAGGTGCCGGATGAGGTTGAAATCAAAAAACAGATGGGCTGGGTTGGATTTGACCACATCAACATCTTTCCGGAAGGCTATCTTCAAAAAAAGAAAAAAACCCTCACGCTTGACCTGGCAAGTATTGCCAAAGGATATGCCGTAGACCAGGTCTCAGACCTGCTCCAGACAGCAGGAATGGAAAATTTTCTGGTGGAAATCGGTGGGGAAGTGTTTGCCTCGGGATATCGAAAAGATGGACAACCGTGGTGCGTGGGGATCAACCAGCCATCCGCAAGCGCCTCGACTACCGATGTTTACCGGGCTGTGCCCCTGCTCAACCGTGCCATGGCCACCAGTGGGGACTATCGAAATTTTTTCGAAGCCGACGGCAAGCGTTTTTCTCACCTTATTGACCCCAGAACCGGCTATCCCGTAGATAACCGTGTCGTAAGTGTTTCCATCGTGGCGGACACCTGCATGTTTGCAGACGGTCTGGCAACGGCAATCATGGTGATGGGACGCGAGCATGGAATGGCATTGATCAATTCTCTGAAAGACGTAGAGGGATTACTCATCGTTCGGGAAACCGGCGATACATATGCCCACTACATGTCGGAAGCTTTTTCGATTCAGACACCATAAACCGTCACTGAGCCCCCTCGAGGTGGGCTGGAATATCCAATATCGAATATCGAAACCATGAATTTCGAAATGATACTTCCCAGCTTATAGAATAAGGGAAGATAGAGGGCAGCGATACAACACTTCATTATTCTACATTCCTTGTTCGATATTCATTATTATCTCTTTTATTTTCACCGGATCGATAGAACCTTTCCGGGTCTTCCAACTGAGGCGAGCGTTTCAATCGTGGCCCATTGCACTAGACGCCATCTTCAAAAATAGGATTTTGGTTCAAAGTCAAGGCGGAATGAAGTTTTAACCCGCAGGAATACTGTAGTATTTTGAGGAGTTGAAACGAGATTCCAACACAGGATTTGGGCCTAAAAGACATTTTTGAGATAGCGTCTATTGACAGCCTTTTCAGTGTTACATATAAATACTCAATGCCGTTGACTTAATGAAATCAAACCCATGAAAGATCTCTGATCATGCAGAAGCAACTGTTGAGCGGGTTCTCACCGCATCGGCTTATCGAATGGGTTGTAAAACACCCGCTACTTGCTGTTTTGATTGTTTTAACCGCAACTGCTGTGTTTGCCTGGCGCATCCCGACACTTACATTCAAAACCTCCATATACGATTTAATCATTGAAGACCTCCCGGCCACAGCGCGCTATGAAGAATTCAAATCCATTTTTGGATCGGATGAAATTATCCGGGTCGTCATCAAAAGTGACGGCATATACGAAGCGAACACATTTAAAAAGATAACGGAATTGTCCGACGCAGCCACAAAAATTGCGGGTGTTCGAAGGGTAATCAGTCTGCCGGAAATCAAAAAGGCAGTGGATTTTAGCGGGAAATGGGAGCTGACAAAATTTTCTGATGTCATGCAGCATGTGGATCTGTTCAAGGAAAACCTTTTTTCAGACGATGGCAAAACAACGGTTTTAACCCTGGTTCTCAGCAATGACGCCGATCCGGAAGACGTCATCGCCGCTGTCAATGAACTGATCGAATCTTCTCCCAAAACCCTCAGCCTCTATCAAATTGGGATGCCGCTGGTTTCCCAGGCCCTGGCGCAGTTGACCCAAAAGGATTTTATCCGGTTGCCGCCCATCACATTCATCCTGGTAGCTTTGGTGCTGCTGTGCCTGTACCGCAAGTTTTCTTATGTCATACTTCCCCTGCTTTGTGTGACCGTTGCACTTGTATGGAACGTTGGACTCATGTCCATGGCAGGCATCCCCCTCTCCATCCTGACCATGATCGTGCCTGTATTTCTCATCGCCGTGGGAACGGCCTACTGCCTGCACATTGTTACGGAGCACCGCAACCAGGTGCGTACCGCCAAAGACAGTAAAGCCGCTGCCGTCGCCACCTATGACACCATCACATTCCCGACGATTCTGGCGGTTCTGACAACGGTTGCCGGGCTGGGTTCTCTGCTCATCAGCCGTATAACCGCCATCCAGGCCTTTGCCATATCGGCCTGTTTGGGAATCCTCAGTTTTCTCGTCATTCTTTTGACCCTGATGCCGGCGCTCATGTCGCTGCTCCCCATGCCCAAGAAAAAAAGTACCTCGAATACTTCCGGCGTCAGTGTTTTGGATCGGATTATAGACGGCATCGCGACCATTGATTTAAACTATCAAAAGATAACGTTTCCGGTGATCGGTATTCTGGTGCTGTTCTGTATTGTGGGCATTTTCAAAATACCGGTGGAAAGCAATCCCGTAGGGTATTTCAAGAAAGACACGGAAGTGAGCCGCAATTTTCACGATATCTATCAGCACCTTTCCGGCAGTTTTCCCATCAATGTCACCATGGGGAGCGACATTGAGGCGTATTTTGAGCAGGTCGAAAATATTCTCAAGATTGATGCGATGCAAAAATATATCGACACCTTGCCGGGTATCGACAAGACCATTTCATTTGCCGACTACCTGAAACTCGTGAACTATGCCTCCAACCAGTTCAATCCGGCGTACTACCGCTTGCCCGAAGAGGCCTGGGAACTGAGGATGCTCATCAACAGTTACAAGATGATGCTGGGCGAAGACATGCTGATTCGTTTCATGACGCCGGATTTTTCACAAGCCAACATTCTTCTTCTGACGCACATTTCAAGCTCGAGGGTGTTTCTCAAGGCAAAGAAACAGATCCTTTTGCATGCGGAGAATACCTTCTCCAAAGACGTCCACTGGAATGTCACCGGCTTCGGGATGGTGATTTCAGAGAGCAGTCACCAGATTACCAGCGGGCAGGTCAAAAGTTTGTCCATTACCATGGTCATTGTTTTTGGTATCATGTTTCTGCTTTTTTTGTCGAGCAAGGTGGGGCTGATTGCCATCGTGCCCAATTTATTTCCCATTGTCATCAATTTCGGTATTATGGGATGGTTCGGCGTGGAACTTTCCATGTTTACCAGTCTCATCGCCAGTATCGCCATTGGTCTGGCCGTGGACGATACGATCCACTATCTGGTTCGTTACAACCGGGAGTTCAGAAAGGATTTGGATGAACGGCGCGCTCTCAAAGAGACCCTGCGTCATATTGGACGACCCATCATCTATACAACCCTGACCATCAGTATCGGGTTTTCGATCCTGGCCATGTCGGGTTTCAAACCCACGGCGATTTTTGGAACCATGATGGCCATCACCATGTTTTCGGCCCTTGTGGGAGATCTCATCCTTCTGCCGTCTCTGCTGTTGCATGTGGAGCTGGTGACCCTGTGGGATCTGGTACGATTGAAGCTTGGGAAAGATCCGGAATTCGGCATCCCCCTGTTCAACGGCCTTTCCCGAACCCAGATTCACTATATTATCATGGCCGGGACTTTGAGGAAAATCGAGGCCGGGAAGGTTTTGTTTCACAAAGGGGAACCGAGCGATTCCATGTGTGCCATTATCTCCGGGGCCATGGATGTGGTGGAACCTGAAAACGATGATGAAAAAATAATGGAGCACGGGATATACAAACAGATAAACCAGGCCGGGGAAGGTGATGTGCTGGGCGAGATGGGTCTTTTGAGAGGTGTTCCCCGCTCTGCAACGGTCATCGCAACCGAACCCTGTGACTATCTGGAAATTAATCTGAAAATGATTAAACGGTTGCAGTGGCTCTATCCGCCGACAGCGAACCGCTTTTTTATGAATCTCATGACGATACTGTGTGATCGTATTGAAGCGGTCACCAACAACTTCGCGTGCGAAAGCATCGTCGATGACCTGACAGGGTGGTATAACCGGCGTGGGTTTATCAACATACTTGAAACGGAAATTCATCGATCCAGGCGTTATCAGGAGCACCTTGCCCTGTGTCTCATGGGGATCGATCTCGAGGTGTCCGACAAAAGAATGAGCTTTGAAATCAAAGATAAAAATTTTCGGTTGATCGGGCAGACCCTTTCCACCTTGATTAGAAAGAGCGATTATCTCGGACGGCTTGACGCGGATACCTTTGCGCTTCTCATGCCGCAAACATCCGCTTCAAAAGCGGCGCCTGTCTGCAATCGATTGCGAGACCTGCTCCTGAATAAAAAGCTGGATGCCGACGGTATCCGTCTGGATGTCGCTCTCGGTATTGTGGATTTCGATCATCAATCCAAGGAGACAGCCATTCAACTGCTGGAGCGGTCCAGGAAAGAGATAGAAGACCAGAGAAAGCGATGAGATCCAACCCGCCTAAGATATGATTGATGCATTTCTTTCTTTTTACTCCGGCGACTCAAAACCTCACAGTTGTCATTCCCGCGAAGGAGGGAATCAAGAAAGACACTATTTGCCCTCTCGAAAGGGACTTGAATATCCAATATCGAATATCGAAACCATGAATTTCGAAATGATGCTTCCCAGCTTATATAGGGGTTGTCAGAAAAACGTTCCGATTGAGGACCGTTTTTCTGCTACAAACCCTTATACCGCCATCATATTTTCGGAACATTATTATGACAAGAGCAATCCGTATAGAAAACAAATGTTGCGTCCACGGAATCTGGTGATTAATATGTCACATTGTGGTGTTTATGCAACGATGGGGTAGCGGCGAAAAATGAATGCAGCAAAACAAAATAGTGCCTTAAGCGCATGTTTATTGAATGTGGAAGACACCCAGGACAAGCTCGACATGCGTTCTTTTCAGTTAAAGACACTCAATGATTTGAGCAAAGAACTGTTCGAGAGCGTTGATACAGAGACCATTATCAGGAAGTTTTTACTCACAACCATGGGCAATTTCGGCGTGCTCAAAGGGTTTGTGCTGCTGGTGCCCCTGGATACCGGTAAGGCCGAACATTTTGCATCGGTGGGAATTGAAGAAACAGATGTGGTGCCGTTGAGACATGGCTGCAGGCAGTGTGCCCTGCATGGAAAACCACACAAAAAAACGGATGACGAGACCCGGTGGGCCTGCAAGCACGTCGTTTCCCACGGTATAGAGCGGGTTCTTCCCTTTGTGGTGGAAAAGAGGTTCCAGGGTATCTTGGGCCTGGGTCCCAAACTCATGGATGGTTCTTTTGCAGCCCATGAAAAAGAACTCCTGGAGACACTGATCAACAATCTGGTCATCGCCATAAAAAATGCGCAGTCGTTTGAGAGCGTATTGGCTTTGAACCAGCGTCTCAACAAAAAAAATACCCACCTCGAAGAAACCCTCCAGAAGTTGAGTGTCACCATAAAGAGGGTTGAACTGTTAGAGAATATTAAAGACAATTTGAGCAAATTTGTTCCCAAGACGGTCACCAACATGATCGAAGCCTCGCCGGAAGGGTCGCTTCCGGAAAGCAAGGAACAGGATCTGTCGGTGCTTTTTCTGGACATTGCAGGTTACACAAAGCTGTGTGAAAAATTCGACAGCACCAAAGTGACTCATATCGTTGAAAAGCATTTCTCGGTCTTCATGGATGCCATCCACAGCAACAACGGCGATGTCAACGAAACAGCGGGTGACGGTTTGATGGTGCTGTTTCTCAATGAAGACAAACAAAAAAATGCCCTGGATGCGGCTCGTACCGCATTGTCAATCCAGAAAGAGACCCGACGCATCGGTCATGAAATGCTTGCGCTTTATCGGCCACTCGACATTCACATGGGGATTCATTCAGGCACCGCGCTTGTGGGGGCCGCCAAGTTCAGCAGCATCACGGGATCGCGGTGGACGTACACGGCCCGTGGGAAAATCGTGAATGTGGCCTCCCGGATCGGTTCTCTGGCAACCGGCAGCAGCATTCTGATTTCTAAAGAGACGGCTGATCGCGTGTCCCAACACAATTCTGTGAAGCCCATGGGTAAATTCAAACTCAAAAATGTCAGTGATAAAATTGAAATCTTCAAGCTCATGCCCGATTTTCGAAAAAGGAACAAGTGATAATAGTGCTTGCCAGAAAGCTCTGAAACTGCTTCGGCGGGTGACGTCAAACAACCGCTCGAACTTGCAAATAAGCGTTCGTAAGGAACACCAGTGCCAAATTATTAACATATAAATTTAATTAAAAAATTCCTCGTCACGTTTCATGAAACATTCGGGCCCTGTTGAAATGCTATTTCCTTGACACCGAACACCCCCCAATATTATAGTCCAAAATACGTTCGTTTCTTAATATATTATTTTTGACACACCCGTTCATATGAATCTGATTTCCGCATCCGAAGCTTTTACTACAAAATAGACCCCAGCGTTGCAAAAGCCAGAGGGCTTCAGAGTCAAGGCGTCTGAGGGTGAAGTCGTAGTTTTTTACTTCGAATCCTCAGCAACACGGGATCTGAAGTTCTCCGGCTTTCCCGCAGGGCAAACAACATGGCAAAATAGACACCATCCTTCTTGTCCCGGCGTAGCTCAGAGAGCGAAGGCGTAAGAATTCACCTGAGGGAATATCCAGAAAATGGTGCTATCGCAACAGGTTTGTATGAAATAACAAATTATTATCTATACGTTGCCATGTTGTTTGTGCAACGATGGGCTAGAATAGCACGCACACCTGTCCTCGAAAAAAACAATTTTGTGAGGGAGAATTGCCATGAGCCGACCATTTTGTCATCTGTTTGACGGCCTTTCAGAAATTCAGTTTGAGCGTCTTGAGACCTTGATGGAAGAGATCTCCGTTAAAAAAGGCGAACGGCTTTTTCGGGAGGGGGAGGCGGCCGAACAACTCTACTGTATTAAGCAGGGCGCGGTAGAGATGTTGACGGCAATTGACGATCATATCGAGTTGCCCATCGCGATTTTGAGATCGGGAGGGGGCTATTTAGGCATGTCATCCCTGGTTCCCCCATACATCTACAGCCTTTCCGCCAGAAGCTTTGAAGATAGCATCCTAACGGTCATCAAACGAAGCCGATTGATGGCGCAGGTAAAAGAGGATCCTGAAATGGGCTATTTCATCATGTCCAACCTCGCAAAAACGTTTCTGGACCGTCTCAAGGAGACGCGGCAGGAGGTTAAAATTCATTTTAAAACGCTTTTTAAGGTGATGCAGTTTTAAAGTTCCATTTTTGGAATGGGAGAAAATCCCTCGCTTTTAGGCGAAAACCTTAGTTAAACAATATGCGACTAAAGGGTTCAAGGGGTCCAGGGTTCAAGGATTCGAGTGATATAGCCACCGGGTGTCGGCTATCTGCAAGGAGTATGTTGTTCCATGTACCCGGTGCAGGGAGATGAGAACCTACCACTTGGACCCTTGACCCCTTGGATCCTTGAACCCCAAGCCCTCGGCATTAGCCGGAGGTGGTTGACTTTGTATGAGCGTCTCATTGGAACACCATGAATCCTGAAAAAGAAATCCAGCGACTTAAAGCGGCGTTAAAAGCGTCGGAAGCTGTTCAGGAAAAACTGGACAGGAACGTGTTTCATCTGAGAACGCTTTATGATGTGAGTCGTGATATTTATCACAGCATTGAGCCTGATAAAATCATACGAAATTTTCTACTCATGGCCATGGGGAATTTTGGAAGCAAGCGGGGATTTGTGGTGCTTTCTTCGGTATCTTCCAAAAAAATTGAATATGTTGAATCGCTTGGATACCTGGAAACAGAACAAACAGGTGTGGTTGAAACGATTGAAAAAATTTTTTCGTGGGAAAAACCAGAACCGTGGTTTGATCGTTTATCCAATTTACAACAAAATGATCTGCTTCCCCCAAAAGCTGAATACTTTTCAATTTTTTTTGTCGAGGAAAAATGGCGCTGCTTTATTGGTTTGGGTGAAAAGCTGGTGTGCCAGGCGTATGATAGAGGCGACCAGGAGCTGATGGACACCTTGATCAACAACCTGATCGTTGCCCTGAAAAATGCCAAATCTTTTGAAGAAATTTGGTCACTCAGCATGAATCTTCATGAGAAAAACATTGAACTTGAAAAGACAGTAGACCAGCTGAAAAATTCTATGAGAAAGGTTGAAATTCTTGAGAGTGTTAAAGATAATTTGAGTAAATTTGTACCGGTTACGGTTTCCCGGATGATAGAGCAATCCCCCACCGGAAACAGCCTGGAACAAAAAAAACAGGATCTCTCCATCTTGTTCCTGGATATCGAAGGGTACACACGATTGTGCGAAAAGCTCGGCGGTGACGAGGTGAATTCCATCATCGAAAAACATTTTTCCGTATTTATGGATGCCATTCACGCCAACAGCGGTGATGTCAACGAAACTGCCGGTGACGGGTTGATGGTGTTGTTTCTGGATGAAGACAAGAAGAAGAATGCCGTGGATGCAGCCCGGACCGCACTGACAGTTAAAAAAGAAACCCAGCGTATTTTTCGCGAGATCGGCACCCTGTACAAACCACTCGAAATAAACATGGGCATCCACTCGGGGACGGCTTTGGTGGGCGCGGCCAAGTTTGACAGCTATACCGGATCTCGATGGACATACACAGCCAGGGGAGGGGTTGTCAATTTAGCAGCCCGCATCGGTGAAATGGCAACCAAGGGCGGTATCCTGGTTTCACGACAAACATCAGAACGACTGGCGGATCATTATAACACCAAAAGCCTGGGTTTTGTTAAAATGAAAAACATAGCCAACGAAATTGAGATATTCAGTTTGGCTTGAATTAAAATCAGTCTCAGAAAAAGGAATTTCCATAGATGACCGGATCGACAACGGGTGCGTTCGACAATCTGTTTCAACTGAAAACACTCTACGACGTCAGCAAGGAGTTGTTTGAAGCAAAGGACACCAGGGCGGTTCTGCAAAACTTTTTACTCACCATTCTCGGTTCCATGGGCGTGCTTGAGGGACTCGTCGCTTTGTACGATAACCATTCGGGTCGCATCACACCTGTTATCGACAGGGGGTTTGACGAAAATGCACTGGCGGTGTTGAATTTGGCCTGTACCCAGTTTTTTACCACCAATGGGTTTAAAGACATCCACCGCCCCTTTTTTGAAAAAAACACAGGCGCGTTCCCCGAAACGATTAATATGGTGATTCCTTTTGGCCTGGATAAAAAAACCAAGGGCGTTCTGCTCCTGGGAGACAAGATAAATACCAGGCATTTTACAAAAAAGGACATGGATCTGCTGCTGACACTCACAAACCATCTCATCGTTGCCCTGAGAAACTCCCAGTTCATGCAGCGCATGGCATCTCTCAACAAAAATCTGAAAAGAAAAAACCTGGAGCTGAAAAATGCATTTGAAGAGCTGGACCGCCGGGTCTATCATCTCAAGACCCTGAACGACATCAGCCGGGATATTTTCAGTACGGTGGAGTTCGAGGCCATCGTCAATCATTTTCTACTGATGATCATGGGCAATTTCGGGGTGATGCAGGGTGTTGTCATGATGACGGATGCAGACGCCCATGCGATCACCTTTTTCAAGGCCATGGGATACGATGAAGAAGAAACATCCCTGTTGAAACGTGACGCAAAACGTCTCATTCGGCAACACGCACTCGCTCACGAAGTGAACGGTCATTCCATCCTGGTGAATCCTGAGGAACTGAAACCCCTGGACATTTGTGCCCTGCCATTTAAGGTGACGGATGACTGTTGCGGGGTCATGGGGCTGGGCGCCAAACTTATCGGCGAACCTTTCAATGAAGACGATAAAGAGCTCATGGGGACCCTTGTCAACAGCCTGGTGGTTTCCTTGAAGAATGCCCTTTCTTTTGAAAACATCAAACAGCTCAACCAGGATCTTCTGGAAAAGAACACCCAGCTCGAAAAAGCCCTCAAGGAGCTGAAAGCCGCCCTGAGAAAAGTTGAGCTCCTGGAGAGTATTAAATCGAACCTGAGCAAATTTGTACCCACGGCAGTCACCCGATTGGTGGAAAATGCGTCTTCGTCTGAAATACATGAAGCCCAGGAACAGGACATATCGGTCCTGTTCCTGGATATCGAGGGCTACACGAAAATTACGGACGAGATCGGGGCCACCAATGTCAATACGTTGATTGAAAAGTATTTTTCTGTTTTTATGGATGCCATCTATGCCAATGACGGGGATGTCGTCGAGACGGCGGGGGACGGGCTGATGGTCCTTTTTCTGGCGGCAGACGAAACAAAGCATGCCCTTCAGGCGGTACGGGCGGGACAGACAATTATCGAAAAAGCGTGCGCCATAAACGATGACTGCACCCTGGATTCTGAGCGGTGCCTCGTGAATGTGGGGGTGGCTTCCGGCAAAGCCTTTGTGGGGGCGGCAAAATTTGAAAGTATCATCGGCTCGAGATGGACCTATACGACCCATGGCACCATCGTCAATATTGCAGCCAGGCTGTGCGGAAAGGCCAAGGGCGGGGAAATCCTGCTGGCCGAAGAAACGGTTCAGCGGGCCAAAGACGTATTTCAATTCTCGTCACTGGGGAAATTTGCCCTTAAAAATTTAGCCGAAGACGTGGAAATTTTTTCCTTATCAGAAGATAAAATCGTTACACAATATTAATTTTTGTTGACTTACCGGCTTTCATTTTTTAGCATAAACAATAAGATCAGATTTAATAAATGAATCAAAATCATAGCTGAGCGGATGATGATAAACATGTCGGAAGATCAAGCTGATAGCACAGTAGAAATCACATTGACCAGCCAGATTGGCTATGAACGCATCGCAATGGCATGCTCGGCATCTTTTGCGGAAATGTTCGACTTTCCCAAAGACCGCATCGAAGACTTGAAGACCATTGTGGCGGAAGCATCCATTAACGCCATGCAGCACGGGAACAAGGGGCGGGTGGATGCAAAAGTCATTGTTTCCATGCGCTATCAAGACAACACCATTCGGGTGTGGGTAACCGACGAAGGTGATGGTATCAAAGAAAGACCACCCAGTCCTGACATCGAAAAAATCATCGAGGCAGATGAAACGTTGAGCGGTTTCGGTTTGTTTTTAATTGAGCAACTGGCTGATCAAGTGGCATTTAAAGAGAGCGCAGATAAAGGCCATGTAGTTGAAATGGCTCTTAAAATGAAAGCGTAGGCTGAATATGCAAAACAAGAATGATATAGCACTCGAAAAACACGGGCCCGTTGTCATTTTAAAGATACAGGGGGATATTACGTCCTTTTCCGAGCCCTTTCTCAATCAAGCCTACAAGCAAGCCAATGACCAGGGAACCGCAAAAATATTACTCAATCTTGAAGAAGGTGCCTATATCAACAGCGGCGGCATTGCCGTCCTGATCCAGATCCTGGCTCAAACCAAAAAAAACAACCAACAGATCAGTATAACGGGTCTGTCCGAGCATTTTAAGAAAATATTCAACATGGTGGGTATCACCAAATTCGCCGACATTCATAAAGATGTTGAAAGTGCTGTCGCTGCAATGTCCAAATAATCCATCCAGAAATCTGTCGACATCTATAAGTTACCGAATAATTGAAGTTCCACCAGATATCGTTCACTAATATACGAATAAAAAACATTCCTTTTAATTTGAATTCCCGCTGCTTGCAGCGCGGGATGAATTCAGATTATGCATTAAGATCTTTTTTTGCGAAAGAGTTGTTGTCGAAATACCCTGTAGCTTGCTGCAGGTATAGGGATTTTTGGCTTTCGCATCGGAGCGGCTTAAGTCGCGTTCCATAAAATCGTAAAACGATTTTATTCTATTAAACACCCAAAATCCATAGGGCATTTATAGGTAAAAATTGGGGCTTGTCGCCATGTTTATATGCTAATATACTTAGCCCGGATTAGGGTGCTATTGGACAGTGTCCGCCCAGAAATAGAGATTTTCGCGTTATTCCAAGGCGGACGGCAGATTTAACCCGCAGGCGCCCGAAGGAAGTGCCCTTGGGGTGAATCGTGTACTATTTTGAGGAGTTAAATCATGCAGTCCAACGCTGGCAGGGCGTGAAAAGGTCCTTTGTGGATGGACACTAAATAGGAGGTCCAAAAGAGATGGGCAGTCTAAATGCGTTGGATGGAAAATGGCTCTTGATCGTAGATGATGAACCGGATGTCCTGGAAACCCTGACGGACATTCTGGACATGTGCCACATCGACACGGCGTCTACGTTTGAAATAGCTGAAAAATACCTGTCAAGAAAAAGTTATGATGCCGCCGTGTTCGATATCATGGGGGTCGATGGGTACAAGCTTTTGGAGATCGCCAACCAGAAAAACATCCCTGCCCTGATGCTCACCGCCCACGCCCTCTCACCCGAAAATCTGATCGCATCCATCAACAAAGGGGCCCGGGCCTATCTTCCCAAAGAAAGGATGATCGATATCGAATCCTTTCTTGTGGATTTGTTAAAAACACCAACCGTTGCGAAAAAGAAAAAATCAAACTGGTTTTCGAGGCTGAAGCCGGATTTCGACCAGACATTTGGAAAAGGGTGGCGGGAAAAAGACCGTCCATTCTGGCAGGAATTTGACAAAACCCTGGTCCATTCAAAGGAAGAGCTGGAGAAAATACTATAATTACTATGAAATAAAGTGCTTATCGATTATGGCATTGTTTCCACAATCGCGACCATCATAAGGTTTGAAGGCGGGCAGTTTGATTGTAACCGCTTGATAATAAATAAAAATAACACAGCCAGCTATTAACCAAGCCGTGCATGATTTTTGCATGCTTAATAGAAGGGTCTAAAAATCGGAGGTATGTGATGAAGCGGTCATGGCAATTTAATGGGCTCAATGGAATGTGTGTTTGCTTTTTGATGGTGTTCATCATGGCCAGTGTTTCCTTTGCAGAAACCTGTGAGCAGTGGGTGGCAAAAGCGGTTTCAGTGGAAGGGGATGTCGAAGCCAAGAGGGTGGGGGAACCGTTGTGGATGCCGGTCACGTTAAACAGCACCTTTTGTGCGGGGGACACGATTCGGGTGCTGGACAACAGCCGGGCGGAACTGTCCCTCGTTAATCAGCCCGTCCTTCGACTCGACCAGAACAGTACCATCACCCTCGGAGGCGTCAAAGAAGAGCGAACCTTTCTCGTCGACCTGATCAAAGGTGCGGCCCATTTTTTCAGCCGCGCCCCGCGAAGTATTTCGGTGAATACGGCCTTTGTAAACGCCGGTGTTGAAGGGACGGAGTTCTTCGTCAAGGTGGGAAGCGATGAAACCTTTATCTCCGTGTTTGAGGGAAAGGTTCTCGCTTCCAATGACGCGGGGAGCCTCGGCATCGGCAGTGGGCAGTCGGCTGCCGCCAAAGCAGGGCAGGCGCCTGTGGCGCGTGTGGTTGCCAGACCCAGGGATGCGGTCAATTGGGCCTTGTATTATCCACCGGTTTTGGATGTGTCGCCGGTAGAAATATCGGCCAGCGATTCATTCGACCCGGTCTACCTGGCATCCCGGGCTTCCGCCCAACTCGCGGTGGGCCGCGTGGATGAAGCCACCAGTGATATAGACCAAATCCTGCGTGAGGATCCCAACAACAGCGATGCCATGGCCCTGCAGTCCATCATCGCCCTGGTGCAGAACGACAAGGCCAAGGGGCTCACCCTGGCCCAGAAGGCTGTTGAGGCCGACCCGGAATCCGCCACCGCCCAGGTTGCCCTCTCCTATTCCCAGCAGGCGGCGTTTGATCTGGAAGGGGCACGGGCAACCCTCGAGAAAGCGGTCAAGCAGACACCGGACAATGCCCTGGCCTGGGCCAGGCTGGCGGAAATCCACATGTCCTTCGGTGCGCTCGACAAAGCCCTGGATGCGGCCAAAGAAGCGGTGGCTCTGGACCAGGATCTGTCAAGAACCCAGACCGTGCTGGGTTACGCCTATTTAACCCAGGTCAAGACAGAAAAAGCCAAAAAAGCCTTTGAAAAGGCCATAGAGCTCGATCAGGCGGACCCGCTCCCGAGAATGGGGCAGGGATTGGCAAAGATCCGGGAGGGGGATCTGGCGGAAGGCCGCAGAGACCTGGAAATCGCCGCCGGTCTCGACCCCAACAATTCCATGATTCGCAGTTATCTGGGAAAGGCTTACTTCGAAGAAAAGAATGACAAGCTGGACGGGCGCGAATATGCCGAAGCCAAGAAGCTCGACCCCAACGATCCCACCCCTTGGTTTTACGATGCCATTCGCAAGCAGACCCTCAACCGGCCGGTGGAGGCACTGCAGGACATGCAGAAAGCCATGGAGCTCAACGACAACCGGGCCGTCTACCGGTCGAAACTGCTGCTCGATTCTGATTTGGCTGCCAGAAGTGCCAGCCAGGCCAGAATTTACAGCGACCTGGGATTCGAGCAGCGTGCCCTGGTGGAAGGTTACAACTCGGTCAACACAGACCCAAGCAACTATTCCGCCCACCGGTTCCTGGCCGATTCTTACTGCGGTATTGCCCCGCCATGAGATCGCCAGAGTCAGTGAACTGCTCCAGTCCCAGCTATTGCAGCCCAGCAACATGACGCCGATTCAGCCTGGTTTGGCGGAAAGCAACCTGTTTCTGATCAGCTCCGGGGGCGCAGCCAGTACATCCTTTAACGAGTTCAACCCGATGTTCAATCGGGACCGTATTGCCCTGCAGGCCAGTGGCATGGCCGGTGAAGACGACACCTGGGGCGGCGAAGGCATCGTTTCTGGCATCTATGGTAAATTGTCCATGAGTGCCGGCTACACCTACTTTGAGACTGACGGCTACCGAAAGAACAATGACCAGGAAGACAAAATCGCCAATGTATTCGCGCAGTACGAAATCACCTACAAAACCAGCGTCCAGGCCGAGTATCGGTACCGAGACAATGAAAGGGGTGATGTTGAAATGACCTTCCTTGAAGATGACCTTCTCCCTAATCTGCGCCAGGAAGACAAAACCAAGTCATTCCGTTTGGGTTTTCACCATGGCTTTGCACCGGGAGCCGATCTGATCGGCAACTTCCAGTATTCAGATGGAGATCGTAGCGTACACGACGAGGATCCGGATCCTGATTTCGTATTTCCTATTTTCCTCTATGATCTCGAGAACGACGACGAGGATGCCTACAGCGGTGAACTTTCATATCTGCACCGGTCTAATTACGTTAATTTTGTTGTAGGTGGGGGACATTTCGATATCGATTCTAAGGATCAAGTAACATTTGCACTTGATTTCGGCGTCCCGCCACCCTTTGTTCTGGATGACTTCGGTGTAGACGCCGATACTAGCCACTCTAATGTTTATCTTTATTCCTACATCAAACCATTCAAAGGCCTCACGCTTACAATCGGGGGAAGTGGCGATTTCTTTGAAGCCGATGATGAACTGGTAGAGGATGAGGACCAGTTTAATCCCAAACTGGGCGTCACCTGGGATCTGGACAGCGGTACAACCCTGCGCGCGGCCGCGTTCAGAGTCTTGAAGCGGACCTTGATTACCGACCAGACGCTCGAGCCGACACAGGTGGCCGGGTTTAATCAATTTTTTGATGAGCTTAATGCCACTGATTATTGGCGCTACGGGGGGGGGGTCGACCAGAAATTTTCGGATAGCATATACGGGGGTGTGGAGTTTACCTATCGGGACTTGAATGTTCCATACGTGGATGCAACCGGCCCTGACCCGGAAAAGGAGAACTCGAACTGGGATGAAAAGATTGCGCGTGCATACATGTTCTGGGCGCCATGTAATTATGCTTCACTAACAGCCGAATATCGATATGAGGATTTGGATAGAGATAAACAGGGCAGCTCGGGTACCACAGATGCCCAGACACATTTTGTGCCATTGGGAATCAATTTATTTCATACCTCGGGTCTGAGCGCTTCGCTCAAGGGCACCTATATCAATCAGGATGGAGAGTTCGAGAGCAAGGATGATCGCGGTGTATTTGAAGACGGTGATGATGATTTCTGGCTGGTCGATATCGCTGTCAAATACCGGTTGCCCAAGCGGTACGGCTTTGTCACGGTGGGTGTCAACAATGTATTTGATAAAGAGTTTGATTACTTTGATTCTGACACGGACAATCCCCTGATGCAACCGGGGCGGTTTGTTTTTGGCAAGGTTACATTGGCATTTCCATAAAAACAATTTTGACAATTTTGGTTAATAGTGGAAATTAATAAAAATGACAATACAATAAAAAAAAGGAGGAAAGAAAAATGGGAGGAAAAAAATTTAAAGTAATTATAATGGTAATGGTTATCGCTTTTCTTTCTATATCTATTGAAGTCATAGCATTCAATGACAATTTTGATTCCGACGGCAAATTGCCGAGATAAGCGTTACAGTTGATTCATTTACAGTCACACTGAATGACATTGTTGAGACCGGCGACGATATCTACCCATATAAATGGGAATACCAAATTGTCAATACGGGTACAACGACTTTAAGTGGGCTTAATTTTTTAGCCGCTCTTATACCAGTATGCAATGATGTGTATGGGCCTGGAGTCGTAATTGATCCTAATTCTAAATTTGGAGGCTTATCAATTTTCGACCCTGGAGAGGGGGAATCAACCGTATCTTTTGGTGTGCATGTTAATTTGGGGTTTGTAATAAAGGGAGTTTCCGATAACAAACCAGATTGGTCGATATTGACGAACTCGAATACCGTGACACTAACATCGGCATTGGCCGCATCTGGTAAAAAAAATGATACAATGTATTTTAAAATGCCGGTGCCCGGGTGTGTCAAGTTGCCATGTGTACCGGAACCGCCACCCGTCAGGGTCGAACCTGTAACGCAATGTTATCAATTCACGGCAGAAAACAATCCTGGGTGTGATAATGCTACCAGACAAACCTGGGCTATAAGGTTCAACCCGGTTAATAAATGTGAAGTTGAGGTATGGGCTGCATATGATGATCCTGACAATAATATTATGTGGGATTGTGATAGTGTGATGGATGCGGATGAAGATGGTTATATAGATGGTGGCGATACAGATTTTAATGGCGAGATAGATGAGTATGAAGATGAAGATCAAGGCAACCATCTTGATGGCTCTCCTCTGGAGATGTTAGAATATAATGGAAAAGAAGTATCAAGTTATCTATCCGTTGATGAATGTGACACTGGATGGTTACGAGCACTTGATGAAGATCTATGTAATGAGAGATGTTATAAAATTGCTGGAAGATTGTATTGCCGTTAGTATAGCATAAACCATGTACTTCATATTGTAGAAACATAGCCCTGGTGGAATTCCTTTTTTATTTCTATCAGGGCTATTGTCTATTTGGGGTCAAAAAGGGACATCATCCTAAGCAAACAAAGGGGATATCCTATACCCCCCCGAGTCATAAAATGGGACATCCTATAATCCCCGGTCATAATAAACTAAAAGGGGACGTTCGTGCAGAAAGTGCTTGAAGAATGATGTTCAAAATGAGACAACCATAATATGCCGAGATTAGCAAGATTGGATGCGCCGGGCGTGTTGCACCATGTCATGGGCCGGGGCATCGAGCGAAAAAAAATATTTTATAACGATATGGATCGCAATGATTTCATAGACCGCCTGGCATCAATGGCTATAGATGGAGCAATGGAAATCTATGCCTGGGTTTTGATGCCGAATCATTTTCATCTGCTTTGCAAGACAAGGCGTAAAAGGGGACGTTCGTGCAGAAAGTGCTTGACGCTGACTGATCTTTGACAGTTGTTTTTTTAATAATCAACAATTACAGCATGATAAAAGCACACAAAAAGTTCTTGGCACTACCAAATTGTCGATCCCACCGATCAGTTGAGTTCTTTGATCGTAGGAGGAAGCGCTACGTGCACAGATTGAAATATTTTCCCGCAAGCACCCTTGCATTCACTGCGGATAGCAAAGCGTTTTCCTTCCTCTTCTATTTCTACTCGTTTGAGTGCTTTGAGATCCTGCTTGATTTCGTCGTCGGAAGGGGACGTTCGTGCAGAAAGTGCTTGAAGAATGATGTTCAATATGGGACATATCATAATATGCCGAGATTAGCAAGATTGGATGCGCCAGGCGTGTTGCACCATGTAATGGGCCGGGGCATCGAGCGAAAAAAAATATTTTATAGCGATATGGATCGCAATGATTTCATAGACCGCCTGGCATCACTGGCTATAGATGGAGCGATGGAAATCTATGCCTGGGTGTTGATGCCGAATCATTTTCATCTGCTTTGTAAGACAAAAAATTTACCTTTAGCCGCTATCATGCGCAGATTGCTCACCGGCTATGTTGTAAATTTTAACAAGCGTCATAAAAGATACGGACATTTATTTCAAAATCGCTATAAATCCATTGTTTGTCAGGAAGATGCTTATCTCAAAGAACTGGTTCGATATATTCACCTGAATCTTTTGCGGGCGGGTCTTGTGAAAGATATGAAGGCGCTGAATCGAAATCCCTGGTCTGGTCACTCGGCACTTACGGGTAAAATTAAGAGGACGTGGCAGAACACGGCGTATGTGCTATCTTTTTTTAATAGATCCAGCAATTCAAGAAAGAATTATCTGCAATACGTTACAGAAGGTATTGATCAGGGCCGCAGGCCGGAATTGGTGGGCGGAGGATTAATCCGGAGCATGGGCGGTTGGTCTGCTGTTCTCGCTATGCGCAGGCGTGGTGCAAAAGAGGTAGCTGACCAGCGGATACTGGGTGATGGAGATTTTGTCAAAGCATGTCATATCGGGTCTTGATGATCTTGTTAAAAAAAACTTAAGGCTGTCCGGACAGCGCATCGATATGAAAGCGCTTGCCGAAAAAGTGGCTGAAAATACAATGTTTCTATTGGAGAACTTCGGTCAGGAGGTCGAAGAAGAGCAGTCGTGCAAGCCAGGCGCGCAATGTCATGGATTGGTGTTAGAGAACTCGGTTATTCCGGTGCTGATGTTGCGAGGTATCTTGGTGTTACCAACTCTTGTGTGACACGCTTGATATCTGCAGGACCAATGCCGGATATCGATGACATCGATTTAGCGTTGTGAATGTTCTGCACGAACGTCCCGTATTATGGCACAACGTCCCGTATGGCATGAGCAGAGCTAACGCTCTGTGCTACATCATTTAGTTAATGGCATTGGGATGTTGACACCTAAAGACCCTTCATTCTATACTCAATTCATACGCAAATAAAACTTGATGTTGATAACGACGACTGCTCCGGAGGAAGTAGATGCCATCCCGCCGTCTGGTGAAAGCGATTCTGTTTGGTCTGCTCATCGGAATATTAGGGCTGCTGGGTGGGTTTTCCCAGACCATTTCAAGGCTCGACGAAAATTCGGGTTTGGGTTTGCTGTTCAAGCTGCGGGGCCAGCGAAAAGCCCCGCCCGATGTGGTGGTGGTCAGCATCGACAAGGAATCTTCGGACGAACTGGGTCTGCCCAACAACCCCGACAAGTGGCCCCGCTCCATCCATGCACGTCTGGCACCCATACTGGCAAAAGCCGGTGCCGCGGTGGTGGCATTTGACGTTCACTTTATCGAGCCGCGGGATTCTTCCGACGACGCCCTGTTTGCCGAAGCCCTGGCCGATGCCGGTAACGTGGTTCTGTGCGAGCCCATGATCGCCAAGGAGATACCCCTCACCAACAAAGACGGGGTGCGCACAGCGGTTCACAGTATTGAAAAGCGGGTCATGCCCCTGGCCCTCTTTGCCGAGGCCTGCACGGCCACAGCACCCTTTGCCCTGCCCAGGATCCCCTTCAAGGTCAACCAGTACTGGGCCTTCAAAACCGGCGCCGGGGATTCCCCCACCCTGCCGGTGGTGGTGTTTCAGCTCTATACCGCACCGGTTTATGAAGACTTCCTTGGCCTGCTTCAAAAAGCGAGCCCGGAGTGGGCCTCAAAACTGCCCGAAAGTATCGATGCCGCCCTTGAAAACGGCGGGGTGAAACGACTGATCAGCAATATCCGGGGGATTTTCAAAATCGATCCCCAGGTCGAAAAACGGATGATGACCGCCCTTTCACAATCCGGCATTCTCGCATCCGACAAAAAATATAGCCGCCTTCTCAGGTCGCTGATTCAGATGTACGGCGGCGACAACCGCCACTACATCAATTATTACGGACCGCCGCGCACCATCACCACCATTCCCTACCACCGGGCGCTTCAACTGGGCCAGGACGGCCAGGATGCCCCCGCCATTGACCTAAAGGGCAAGGCCGTGTTCGTGGGTCTTTCCGAGGTGCTGCTGGCCGAGCGCAAAGACAGCTTCTACACGGTCTATTCCCAGGCCAACGGTGTGTTCATCAGCGGGGTGGAGATCGCGGCCACGGCATTTGCAAATATCATCGAAGACACGCCTGTCCGGCCCATCCACACGGGGGTTTATATTGGCTTTATCCTCCTGTGGGGAACCGGGCTGGGTATTCTCTGCCGCATGGTCCCGGTGCTGATCAGCGCCTCCTGGGTCGCGGGTCTGAGTCTCCTCTATTTTGTCAGCGCCATCGTGCAGTTCAAATTTTTTCACCTGTGGTACCCGATTATCATTCCCCTGGTGCTGCAGGCGCCCCTGGCATTTTTGGGCTCGACGGGTATCAAGTACGCCTGGCTCTTCAAGGAGTTTCTGGTCAAGCAGCGCATGGAGGAGGACCTCACCAGTGGCGGCGATCTTCAAGCGAGCATGCTGCCGGGCGAGTGCCCTGAAATCGAGGGATACCAGATTGCGGCCAAATCGACCCAGGCCCGGGAAGTGGGGGGCGACTTCTTTGATTTCATCGAGGCCAGTGAGGACAAACTGGGGCTGGTCATCGGCGACGTCACCGGAAAAAGCGTGACCGGCGCCCTGGTGATGTCGGCTTCGAGGAGTGTGTTCCGCATGCTCTCGGAACAGGATCTGTCTGTGAGCAACATCATGATCCAGGCCAACAAGCGCTTGAAAAAGGATATCCGAAGCGGTATGTTTGTGGCCCTCCTGTTTGCCAGCTTGGATATCAAAAAGAAGATCTTGACACTGTGCAGTGCCGGGCAGACCCAGCCGGTCCATTACGTGGCTGAAACCGGTGAAGCCATCCTGGTGGAGACGGAAGGTGACAGCTTTCCCCTGGGAATTCTGGACGATGCGGATTATCAGGAAACAAATATTCAATTCGCGCCGGGTGACAAAATTATATTTTATACCGACGGCATCGTGGAAGCCATGAACGCCAAAGAGGAGATGTTCGGGTTCGAACGCTTGATGGAGATCATGCAGCATGCCGGCGATATGGATCCAGAATCGCTTCTCAATGAAATCGTCAACAGCGTCAACGCATTCGCAGGCAACGTGGCCCAGCATGATGACCTGACGATAATTGTGCTGGGTGTTTCCACTTAGTGCCCATCGACAAATGGTCTTTGTAAAAGCCGCGACTTCGGCGTTGGGCGCCATATTCAACTCCTCAAAATAGCACACTATTACTCCGGGTTAAATCTGTCCGCCTCATGATCTACGCAAAAATTTCATCCTTGAATTGGACACTACTTATAAATCAAATCCCACACGTCAAATAGGGTACCGAAATTTTTACGACCTCGTTCAATGATTAACCGTAGGTGACGTATAATAGCCAACCTGGCGTCATGCCGGACGTGAGGCCGGCATCCAGAATATCTCTGGAAAGCACTAAAGCTTCACTTCGTTCCCCGCCTTCGCCGGGACATGACAAGCGTGGAGTATTTCCCGGCCGGATTAATAAATCGACATATTTAACCCTTAAAAAGGGAAGCGGAATAATTTTAACCCGATACCTTCAGGGCTCGTCTGAAATGTAACTGGTAATTTTCAGCATCAGATTCCAAAATCGTGGGCAAGGTAGGTCATCGACCGCTCAATAGCAACCTGGTAAAGGTCTGCATCGATATCCCAGCGAGCCTGGAAGTGAGTCTGATAAAAACGGTTTACACTGTCCAGTTGGGTGGTTAAACGCGCGTTCATTCGTTTATTGAAGATGGCTGCATCTTTGATAAGATCGAGTTCGCATGCAAACTTTTCAGTACCGGCTTCTTTAAATTCACGATACAAAAGCGGCAGTTTTTCAAGATAGGTCCTGTCGGATGTTTGCGCCAGCAGGTCCGCTGATGCCAGCATTTTCCCGATCAATTCAACGGATGGGGACGTAAAGGGTATGGTGGTCAGGGGTTTTTCTAAATCGGTGCACAAAATGGCCTGTTCACACGCAAGGATGCTGTCTCGTGAACAGCCTTTGCTGTGTCAGGATATGGTCCATGAACGCGATGCCGCGGTCAACGTGCACAGATGCCAGTTTGGCACTGCTGTCGTAGTTTTCCGAAATTTTTTGCATATAGCCGACATCGTGCATGAGTGCGGCAATCAGTCCCATGTTGGCATCCGTTTCACTCAACGTCGCACCCTCGATATGGGCGCCGTGGAGGAGCCGTGCCATGGCAAGAAAGACATCCGTGGTGTGTTTGAGGTTGTGGTACGGCGTGTCGCAGGCTTTGAACCCTGGAAATTTACCCGAAAACAAGGCAACAACGTCTTCAAAGACAGCGGACAGACGTGTAAACGCATCGTTGTTGAACATCTCCAGAAAATTGAGCTTGACTTCTTCCAGGACCCGATGGGGATTGTTCATGTCGATCAGGAGAGATAGCTGTGGCGTGGGCGGCTGGCCTATATTGGGGTCGGATAGCATGCGTGCCCTATACTTAGAAATAAACGTTTAATGCAATTGCATCTATCGTGAGAGGGGATTTTGATGTGAAGGATGATTATCAGGAGAAAAACGAAGCCGCGGAATCTGAGCTCAGCAAAAGATTGTTTCATCTAAAAACCCTGTGCGATGTCAGCCACGTGCTCCTGGACCAGGGAAATATTGACAGCACCCTGCGCAATTTTCTTTTGATGACCCTGGGCAGTTTTGGTGTTGTCGAAGGATTTGCATTCATCGACGAAGAGAAAGCCTTGATTCCCAATAAATTGATTACCGTCGGAATCGATGACGAGAACCGCCCGCTGATTGAAAAGGCCTGTCAGAAACTGCTGGTTGCCTATGATTACATCCCGGACATGGACCATATCAAGGAAAAGCAACGCTTGTCACTTTTCCCGCCGTTTATTGCCGATGTGCTGATTTTCAATATAGCTTATAACTGCAACGGTATTATGGGCTTGGGTGACAAGATTGTCGGTGTTCCCTACACCGACGACGACACGGAACTGCTGGAAACACTGCTGATCAATCTGGCTGCTGCCTTGAAAAATGTTCGCTCCACCCAGGCATTGAAAGCGGCTTTTAAGGAAGTCAACAGTCTCAATCAGGCAAAGGATAAGGTCATCAATCATCTTTCCCATGAATTGAAAACACCTCTTTCTCTGATGGAAACAGGACTTGTTTTGTTGCGGAAACGGCTTTCGACGATACCTGAGAAAAAATGGGGTCGGACATATGAAAGAGCGGAGAGGAGTTTGAAGCGCTTGTCAAGCATCCAGAGGGAAGTAGAGGACATTATGCGGGACAAAGTCTTTCCACACCATCGTGTTGCTACGGTGTTGTTGAATGAATGTTCCGATATTTTAGAGAGTTTGGCCGCAGAGCAGGTTGGCGAAGGCTCCGTTGTTGAAAAGATACAACACCGGATTGATGAAATTTATCATCCCGAGGAGCAGGTTGCGGAGACAATCAAGCTTGGAGATTATTTAAAAGATATCCATTCAGCAGATAGAATCGAAGATTCAACACCGGAACATTGATATGCGTGTGGATGTAAAGACATCGGAAAGCGTTACCATTCCGGAAAGGGTTTTTTCCAAAATCGTGGTGGGGCTGGTAAAGAACGCCATCGAAAACACACCCGATGAAGGCAGGGTCGATATTTCGATCAAGGATGTCGATAAAAGAGTCCACCTGCGTGTTCATGATTTTGGCATCGGTATTGCGGGCAAGCATCGCAAGCTCATATTCAGCGGATTTTATCCAACCCAGGCCACAGATGCGTATTCAACCAAGAAGCCATTTGATTTCAACGCCGGTGGCAGGGGATCTGATCTGATGCGCATCAAAATCTTTTCTGAACGCTATCATTTTAACGTCGATATGACATCCAACAGATGCCAGCACCTCCCAACCTCCAGCGATACCTGTCCCGGCGCCATTTCAGCATGTGATTATTGCAGCCAACCAGCCGATTGCCATGCTTCCGGCGACACGATTTTCACGGTCATTTTTCCTGCCGACATCTAATTGGGCCATGATAATCGGCATTGAAGAAAACCCACGACGATCCAATCAAAAGCTATATATTCTGGAGATTGACGGGCTATTGAAGGAAGGCATCCCCTATCAAACGCTTATTTCCAGCCTTGTGCATAAGTACCTGAATGGCGTCCTTTGTGGGAAGGAGCGACAAAGTCGCGTTTTATAAAATCGTACTGCGATTTTATTCGTGTAACGATTTCATTTGACAATAAAATTGCAGTTCTGTAGGAATCATCATTTGGAAAGCGCAAATATATCTGGTTGTTATAAGTTACCTGAGCTGAGCGATTTTTCCCGAAGAGATGTGCCTGTATCTTGATGGAGGAGGGTTTGCAAAAAACGTAGGCATACCCGTGGATCTGTCGAGGCTTTTTGCGAACCCTTTATCCGCAAGAGATTGGTGCAGATCGAGATAAAAATCGCTCAGTTCAGGTAAATAGTGGCCAAAATAAAAGGAGGCATCCACGTGGACGTATTGGTACTGTTAAAACAGGTTCCTTCAACTGAATCGATGATCGAAATAGCAGGAGACGGGGTCTCCATCAAGATGGATGACCTCAAGTGGGTTATCAACCCATACGATGAACTGGCCGTGGAAGAGGCGCTCCGGCTACGGGAAGCCCATGGCGGAACCGTAACGATTCTGACCGTTGGGCGTGAAAAAGCGGTCGAGGCAATCCGGACGGCACTGGCCATGGGCGCCGACAAGGGGGTATTGGTTTCAGACCCTGCTCTGGAAAATTGTGACCCGCTGAGTACGGCAACGGTGCTGGCCGCGGCAGCCAGGGAGATACCCTTTGACCTGATCATTGCCGGGCAGCGGGCCGTGGATGACGATGCCTACATGGTCGGTTCGGCCGTGGCCGAGGCCTTGGGCATCCCGAGCATCACCATGGTAATAAAAGAGGAGATTTCTGAAAACAGGATACAATGCCACAAGACCATCGATGGGGGTGTGGCCGTCGTGGAAGCGCCCCTGCCGGCGCTCATTACGACCCAGCGGGGGTTGAACGATCCCAGGTACGCGTCGCTGCCGGGCATTATGAAAGCCAAAAAGAAACCCCTGGACAGCAAATCACTGGCCGATCTGGGCTTTGATCCCCAGACCTTCCCGGCAGTGAAAATGAAAACCGTGGCCTTGAATCCCCCGCCGGAAAGAAAAGGGGGCCGGGTCATCGAAGGGGAGACCCCCCAGGAAAAAGCCCGGGAGCTGGTGAGAATTTTGCACGAGGAGGCGAAGGTTATTTAAACCCAATTTATTAAATCCGAAGCACGAATATCGAAATCCTAAACAATATCCAATGACTTAAATTTTAATGAGCAAAACAAAATTACAAAGCTCAAACCAACGGTTTAGGTTTAGGTCATTTGAACATTTGATATTTGAATTTGTTTCGAGTTTCGATATTCGGATTTAGAATTTTTGTATGCATGAATTTTTATCATATCCGGTCTTCTGACCCGGATAAAATATGAGGTGAAACATGTCAAAGGGAATCATGGTCGTTGCAGAGCAGAATGACGGCGTTTTCAGAAAAGTCACGTTTGAAGTGTTGAGCGAAGGAAAACGGATCGCGGATACGCTGGGCTGTCAATTGACGGCCGTTGTTTTGGGTGCCGACATTGCGGCATCGGCGCAGGAACTCCAGGCATATGGCCCGGACAGGATTCTGGCGGTTGAAGATTCACGGCTGGCCGACTACCTGACAGACGCCTATACCAATGCGCTGTCAGGGGTTGTTCAACAGGAAGACCCGGGCATACTTCTTTTTGGTGCTTCGGTTCAGGGGAAAGACCTTTCCGCACGTGTTGCGGCGCGATTGGATGCCCCCCTGGCGCCGGATTGTGTGGCCATCACCTGTGACGGTGGTGGCTTGACTGCCACGCGGCCCATCTATGGCGGCAAGTTGCTGGCGGATGTCGTTCTTGAAGGAGAGCGGCAGCTGTTTTCAATACGCCCGAATACAGCTAAAATCAAAAAGTCCGGCGGTGATGCCGTCGTGGAAAACGTACCGGCGGAGATCGGCGAGGTGACCATGGCTTTTATTGAAAAAAGAATGGAAACCGGCAAGGTCGATCTGACCGAAGCGAATATCGTTGTTTCAGGTGGCCGGGGGATGGGCGGCGATGACTATTCCGTGGTCGAAGCATTGGCGGATGTGCTGGGTGCGGCCGTTGGGGCCTCCCGGGCGGCGGTTGACGAGGGGTGGCGATCCCATTCAGACCAGGTGGGCCAGACCGGCAAGGTCGTGTCACCCGGACTCTACATGGCGTTTGGTATCTCCGGCGCTATTCAGCATCTGGCCGGCATGTCATCTTCGAAGGTGATCGTGGCCATCAACAACGATGCGGAAGCGCCCATATTTGCCAAGGCCGATTATGCTGTTGTGGCGGACCTGTTTGAAATTGCACCCTATATCACCCAAGAGATTCAAAAGATATCCGGATGATATTTCATGTCGCCAGTCTCGGTTGCGCCCGTAATCTTGTTGACAGCGAGTCCATGACGGGTCGATTGCTGGCTGCCGGGCACGAAACCACAGAAGATCCTGCCGGGGCGGAAGTGATTGTCGTCAACACCTGCAGCTTTATCGAGTCGGCTGTCAACGAGTCCATCGACACCATTCTGGCTCTGGCCAGTCATAAGACCCAGGGGGTTTGCCGCCGCATGATCGTCACGGGTTGCCTCCCGGAGCGTTTTCGGGAAGAGATCGTCAGCAGTCTCCCCGAGGTCGATATGTTTTTGGGAACGGGTGCTTACGACAGAATTGTCGAGGCTGTCAGGGAAGATGAAAACCGCCCCAGGTGTCTCCTGCCGGACCCGGACGCGATAGAGAGCACCAGCGACGTATTGCCGAGGGCTGGGCAACCCTCACCCATGTCCTATCTCAAAATTGCCGAAGGGTGCGACCGGCACTGTACCTACTGTATCATCCCCAGGCTGCGGGGCAGACAAAAAAGCCGTCCCATCCGGGATATTGTACAGGAAGCCACCACCCTGGTTCGAGCGGGTGTCAAAGAATTGGTGCTGGTGGCCCAGGAAACAAGCGCCTACGGCATGGACATTGGTTTGTCCAATGGTCTTTCCCGCCTGCTGCAGGAGCTCTCGGCCATTTCATCGGACATCTGGATCCGGATGCTTTACGGGCACCCGGAGAGCATGGACGACACCCTGATCCGAATCATGCACGAAGCAGACAATATCTGCTCCTATTTTGACATTCCCATCCAGCATGCAAGCAACCGGATATTGAAGAAGATGGGAAGGCAGTATCAAAAAGAGGATCTTTTCAGCTTGTTTGACCGGATCCGTTTCATTGCCGGTGATGCCTGTCTCAGGACAACGGTCATCACAGGATTCCCGGGGGAAACCGAATCGGATTTTGACGAGCTGTTCAGTTGCATTGAAAAAATTAAATTTGACCATCTGGGTGTTTTTAATTATTCTGATTCAGAGGATTTGGCATCACACGGTCTGGCGCCTCATGTGCCGGAAGATATTGCCATGAAACGCTACGATGCGATCATGTCACGGCAGGTGGATCTTTCCACCGAAAACAATGAAAAATATCTGCACCAGACCCTGCCTGTGCTCATCGAAGAAATGCCCGAAAAAGGGCTGTACATCGGGAGGACCGTTTTCCAGGCCCCTGAGGTCGACGGCATCACCTATGTTCACAAAGATCGCTTGACAATCGGTGAATTTGCAGATGTCCGGATTGTTGACACGCTGGAGTATGACTTGACCGGAGAGGCATTATGAGTGATCTGAAAAACAGGATTCTGTCGCGGGTCAAAGAGGATCTGGACGGTATTGAAACGGCCTTGCTCGAAAATTTGCACCCGAACCTGGATCTGGTTTCCAAGGTGGCCCATCACATACTCTTCAGCGGCGGGAAACGTCTTCGGCCCTTGTTGATGGTTCTGTCTGCCAGGCTGTGTGATTACCGTGGTGAGTATGACAAAACATTTTCGGTCATTTTTGAATATCTTCATGCCGCGACCCTGTTACACGACGATCTGGTGGACGGCGCCGACTTGCGCAGGGGAAAGCCTGCTTCACACACTGTCTGGGGAAACGAAATTGCCGTGCTGGTGGGAGACTTTCTTCTGGCCCGGGGTCTCGCGATTGCCGCAGAGACTGATGAACCCAGAATCATTAAAATTATTTCCGAAATCACGGAAAACATGTCACAGGGAGAAATTCATCAGATCCACCGGAAAGGAAAGACAGACCTGACCGAAGCCGAATACATGGATATCATCAAGTGTAAAACAGCCGTGCTGTTTCAGGGCGCATGCCGTATCAGTGCCATTCTTGCAGCGGCATCTGAAGAAAAGGAGAGGGCCCTTGCACACTATGGCTACCACCTTGGGATGGCTTTTCAGATGGTGGATGACCTGCTCGATTACACCTTCGACACGCAGATTCTTGGCAAAACAGTCGGGGCGGATCTGCGGGAGGGAAAACTGACGCTGCCTGTGATCGTGGCCTTAAATCAGGCCGCGCCCGGGGATCGCGATTTGATGGAGAAAATCATCCGGGATGAAAAATTTACAAGCAATGATTTCAGATGGCTGGTGGAAAAGATAACCGAATACGGCGGCTTTGAATATACCCGGACATTGGCGTTGGAGCACACGACTAACGCACGTCAGACCCTTGAGCTGTTCCCTGTATCCCCCACCAGGGATATCCTGTTCGATATTGCCGGGTATGCCCTGGAAAGAACGCACTGAACCGCACCAGCCCACATGCCCCGAGGCATGTAAGAGATCCCGTTGGATGGGGTCGTGGGGTTTTTCAAGTGACAAAACTGTTTTTAAGGAAAGGTGAAGGACACATGGTTTTTGCATTAATATCAATCAAAAGAACGGGTTTTCTTCTGGTGAGCATGGTTCTTTTATGGACATGGTGTTGCCCTGTTCTGGCGCAGGAAGACACTACCGTAAGTGTGGTGGATGTTGTTGGATCCGGAGCCATTCATGGCAAAAATATGGCGGCTGCCAAGGAACAGGCCATCTTGAATGCCCTGGTGTCGGCGGTTGCCACCACAGCCACCGAAATTCAGCCTTTTCAGCAACAGGTAGACAAATTCAATCTTTTTAATGAGCTTCTTTATGATCAGACCGATCGTTTTATCCAGGGTTACAAGGTGTTGTCGGAGTATTTGTCCGGGAAAAACTACCGGGCCATTGTGCAGGTAACGGTGATGAAGGACAGAATCAGGGAAACCCTTCTGAACGCCAAGCTGGTCATGCAGGCGCATGTAATGCCCAAGATTCTTTTTTTTCTGACAGAGAGAAAAATGGAAGACATTCTCCCGATTTACTGGTGGGGTGAAGACCTTGTATTCGTTGTGCCTTTATCGGAAGAGGCCATGGCGCAGGTCATGAGGGAGAAGGGCATGACGGTGATCAACCATGGTGTTATCGTTGAGCCCTTGAACTATCCAGCCGACATCCCCCTTCAGGATGCCATCGATATCGGCAAGCACATGGCAGCGGACATCGTGATCATCGGGACCGCAATAGCTGAAAAAACAACGAATGTGATGGATGGAAATGTTAAAACCTTCAAAGGCTCTTTAACGACAAAGGCGTATCGCACGGCTACCGGCAAAGAAATCGCCTTTGCTGCAAGAACGGCGGTTTTTGCGAGTGAAGATGATGAAAGCGGCGGGCGCGAGGCCTTGTTCAACGCCGGCATGCTCGTTGGTCAGGAAATGATCCTGCAGCTGACATCGGCCTGGGAAAGCGAGTCCAGTCAGCAATCTCTGGTGGAAATCAATATTCACGGTACCCGGGAGCTGGCAAATTTTATCAAGTTTCGCAAAGCACTGGGGAAAATTCCCGGGGTAACGGCGATAAACATCAAGGTCATGAAGGCGGATGAGTCGATTATTTCCGTAGATTACGAAGGTACGGCGCAGTCTCTTGCCGATGAATTGTTACTCAGGACCTTTGAATCGTTTGGTGTCGACATTTACGAGGTGTCTCCGGGGCGTCTGGGTATCGAGCTTGTGGCTGGATAGCCTGACTTAAGCTGAGCGATTGCCGATCTTACCGCATCTACGGCGTCAGATGCCATACCGCATCGTTCACTATAACGGAACAGCATCTTCCTTGTAGCTGCGGCAACCTCGACAATCGCTCAGTTCAGGTATCATAAAATCAGGGAACGATAGTATTATGCCTATCAACCTGCCCAATCTGCTGACCATCATCCGGATTTTGCTCACACCGCTTTTTGTGATCGTACTCCTGAGGGATCTTTTTGGTCCGGCCTTGCTGATTTTTACCATTGCGGGAATCAGTGACGGTCTGGACGGGTTTATTGCCAGATATTTTAACCAGCGGACAACACTGGGCGCCTACCTTGACCCCATAGCCGACAAGCTGTTGCTGGTATCTGCCTTTGTCAGCCTGGCCATATTGAAAATCGTGCCCAGCTGGGTCACTGTCATTGTCATCAGCCGGGATGTGCTCATCCTTATGGGTATCGCCATTTTTACGCTAACGGAGAAATCCTATAAAATTAAGCCAAGCATCATCAGTAAAATTACCACGGTCGCCCAGATTACGACCGTCATTTTGGCACTGATGCACGTCAGCCTGGCTGGATACTCCGTGCTTATGGAAATTCTGTTTTGGGTTACGGCCGGGCTCACCACTGTTTCAGGTCTGCATTATATCTACTTCGGTATGAACATTCTTCAGAATGGTTCCAAGAAGAAAGATCCCTAACCCGAATATTTCGTGAAACGTGACAAAGAATGCTTTACCAGATCCCATCAGGTTTGTGAAATTTCCGGGATAGCGAGCATTTGTCTGTTTTCATTTCTCTTGACAGCATCCCGAGGCAGTGATATCCAAAATGCTTATTTAAAGGCACGTAGCTCAGGGGGAGAGCGCTACCCTGACACGGTAGAAGTCGTTGGTTCAAATCCAACCGTGCCTACCAGTAATTTCAAGAGGTTACAGTTTCGACTGTAGCCTCTTTTTTGTTCAGGTAAACAGAAAGATCAACAGTTGCAAAAAAGTCTTCAAGCGTGAGGCGCACCCAAATTTTTTCGATCTTCCTTCTATTTACGTTTTTGGTTATACAACAGCTTGATTATACCGCCATCATATTTTCGGAACATTATTATGACAAGCGGTATAATCTCCATTTTTTCGGAATGGCTACAGACCTACTAGATAGTGGGGCCAATGCAAAGACAGATAGTTGGTGAATTGACCTATCCGGATATCCGGAACTCACTCGGCGTATTGCCCGTCCACCTTTTGAACGCGCGCGAAAAAGCGCTTTGATCGGAGAAACCCAGAAGAAAGGCAACTTCGACCAGTTCGATATCCGGATCATGTACATAAGTGGAGGCCAAATCCTTGCGGACCCCTTCCAGAATGGTACGAAAGGTTGTCCCCGCCTCTTTGAGTCGCCTCTGAAGACTGCGCCCGCTCATATTCAGATGTTCGGCGATTTTCTCGTCAGTAATCCCTCCCGAAGGAAGCATATCGATCGTCACGGCCGCGACCCGATCGATAATGTTGTCTTTATCCAGTTTGCCGAGATATTCAATCATGACCTGATCGTTTAACCTGGCAAGTTGGGGATTGGCGCCGGCCAGGTGTTTGTCAACATCTGCCAAGGAAAAGGTCATACTGTCTCTTTCGGCCGAAAATTGAACCGGTGATTTGAATAAAGCCTGATATTCTGCAGCACAGGGTGGTTCAGTGTGTATGAAAGTAACGGCTTTCGGCTTGAGTTCTTCCCCAAAGTTTAGTCGGCATATATGTATTGCCGTTGCCATACCCAAGTCGACCTGGGCCGGAATACGCATATCCAAAAGCGCAACATCGTACAAAAACGTAAATCCATTGGCATCTTCTTCCAGCTTTAGAAAAGGTATTTCAGAAATAATTCGAAGGTAACGGATAAAACGGTTGAAGGCCTCACGCAGGGTGTGACTGGCAAGCCATGCATACCCTAACGCGTGAAGATAGGACGGATGCCAAAAATTGTGTGCTTTCAGGCCAAAGCACGGATCATCGATAATCTCAGTTGCTTTTGCCCAAATTCTGTTGACGCGAGCGTAGGGGATCCGTGCACCGGGCTTGTTCAGCAAGTCAGGGTCGATGCCGGCATCGCGATATAACGCCTTGGGATCATGACCATTTGCATCGATCAGTTTCCAGAGGATGTTGGTTGCGGTGGCGAGGTGGCTGTAATGCATCACACTCCTTATTGATCAGCACCAGGCAGGTAAGATGTCGTTATCAAGAACGCATACGTTATGGTTTCAACAAACGAGGTATATAGATTGGCGCGAAATGTCAAGCAAAATGAACAAAACCGCACTAGAGTTAGGATAAATGCAAAAGGAGGTTAAATCAGCTATGAAGCCAACACCGACCTTAACGAATCTACCTTTGCGACGCGCGGATTTTGCAACTCTGGCAGAAGCCCTGGACTACGCTGCCAAAGGTGACACAGGCGTCAATTTTTATAAAAAAAACGGGCAGCTGAAAGCTGTTCTCTCCTACGCACAGCTGCGCGATGAAGCACAGACCCTGGCACGGCGTCTGTTATCATTAAAACCCAAGCGGGGCGCACGGGTCGCATTGGTGGCTGAAACCCACCCGTATTTTTTGCGATTTTTCTTTGCCTGCCAATATGCGGGACTGGTTCCGGTTCCCTTGCCCATCTCCGTGCACCTGGGCGGGTCTGCGGCCTTTGTGGCCCAGTTACACCGGCTGCTGATGGATTGTCGGGCAGCGTTCGCCGTAGCTCCGGAAGGTTACCTGACCCATCTGAACGAAGCCGCCGGCAAATTACACCTGACATTCTGCGGCAGTCCTGGTGACTATGACGATCTTCCGGTTGAAAGAACCCGGCTGCGGCATTCAACGTCAAAAGAACTCGCCTATCTGCAGTACACCTCAGGCAGCACACGCTTTCCCCGGGGGGTCATGATCACCCAGGAAAACGTCATGAACAACCTGTCACTCATGATCCGGGATGGTCTAAAGATCCGTCGGGGGGACAGGGGGATGTCATGGCTTCCTTTTTATCATGATATGGGGCTCGTGGGGTTTGTTTTGGGAGCGCTGGCGGCACAAATGTCTGTTGACTACCTGAGTCCCATGGATTTTGTCATGCGACCGCGGCTTTGGTTGATCTTGATGTCCCAGAACAAGGCAACAATCTCATTCAGCCCGCCTGTAGGCTATGAGCTGACGTTGAACCGCATAAAAAAGGAGCACATCGAAGCCCTTGACCTGAGCTCCTGGCGGGTCGCCGGGGTCGGTGCCGAACCGATTCGGGCTCAACCCCTGCAAAGGTTTGCCGAAATTTTTGAGCCGTGCGGATTCAATCAAAAAGCATTTATGGCCGGGTACGGGATGGCGGAAACCTCTCTGGCAGTGAGCTTCTCGCCCCTGGGTCATGGATTGAGCCAGGATTATATCGATCCGGAATACTTGGCCGAATTCCAGGTTGCCATGCCCCTTGACGTTGAGATGCAGGATAGGGCCGTAAAGGCCAAACCGTTTGTCAATTGCGGGGAGCCCTTGCCGGGTTACGAAATCCAGATACGCGACAATCGCGGACGTGTGTTGCCGGAGAGAAATGTCGGCACCCTTTTTGTTCGCGGGCCGAGTGTCATGCCGGGCTATTTTGGAGATGCAGAGACCACACGTGAGGTATTATCACCGGACGGTTGGCTAAATACAGGAGATCTTGCCTATCGGGTCGGCCGCAGTCTGTATGTCACCGGCCGTGCAAAAGATATGATCATCATCAACGGCCGCAATATCTGGCCCCAGGATCTCGAATATGTGGCTGAAACGCAGCCCGAGGTCAGAGCCGGCAATGCGTCTGCCTTTTCGATTCCGGGAATGGACGGTCACGACCAGGCGGTCCTCGTCATCCAGGTCCGTCAGGAGGATCAGACCACGCGTGCCCACCTGACCAAGCGGGTGCAAAGACAGATCCGTGAGGCCTTCGGCATCGATTGTTCTATTGAGTTGGTTTCGCGTCATACGCTGCCGCGGACCACATCCGGGAAACTTTCCCGGTCTAAAGCCCGCAGGGATTTTCTGATACGTAGCGTCGCTTTTCAAACGCCTTCAATTGAAGAACCTCGCATCAAGCTGCGAGGGCTCTTCGACCGTAAGGAATTCTGTCTAATTTAGATTCGCTCGCTATTTCAATTCAGAAGGCCGTAAGAATACAAAAAAAGAACGACAGCCGGCAATCAAGTTTTCTTTAAACACCATATAGGGGACGGGTATTCATATATTACTTGACGATATATTTCATATGAAATATAGATGGTTGTATGCCACGAAAAGCACGCATAGATGCACCTGGTGCACTTCACCACATAATGGTCCGTGGAATTGAAAAGAAGAATATCTTTTTTGATGATTTTGATCGGGACGCATTTGTTGATAGGCTGGGTGTTGTAATACCAGAGACCCAAACAGCTTGTTTTGCATGGGCATTGATGCCAAATCATGTTCACATGCTTATCAGAACTGGGCCTACCCCTATATCCACTGTTATGCAGAGACTTCTTACAGGATATTCAGTGTGTTTTAACCGACGCCACAAACGCCATGGCCATGTTTTTCACAATCGGTTCAAATCAATATTGTGTCAGGAAGAGACCTATCTATTGGAACTGGTTCGGTATATTCACTTAAATCCACTACGGGCCGGTCTGGTGAAAGATTGTAAGGTCTTGGAAACGTATGCTTATACCGGGCATGGAATTATCATGGGAAAGTACCAACGTGACTGGCAGGATACCGGATATATATTGGGATTGTTTGGTAAAAAGTCACCGATAGCACGTCGTCGTTATGAGGCTTTTGTGAAAAAAGGAATTGCGGAAGGTAGAAAACCGGAACTTGTTGGCGGTGGCTTGGTTAGAAGCCTGGGTGGGTGGACGCGTGTGGGAGAACGTCGTGACAAAGGGAATCGAATTAAGGGCGACGAACGAATTCTCGGTGACGGCGATTTTGTTGAAAATATCTTGCGTCAATGCCAAGAACGGATGGAACGAAAGTACTTATATAAAAATAAAGGTTATGATTTTGAATGGTTAACGGGTAATGTTGCAGCAATGCTCGGCATCGAAAAAAAAGAAATAACAAGAAGTGGAAGATATCCGAGACGCGTAGAAGCGCGAAGTGTTTTATGCTACTGGGCTTCAAGAGAGCTGGGTATGAGCACAATAACATTATCAAAGCGTTTGGGTATTTCTCAGCCAACGGTGAGCCAGTCTATTCGAAGAGGTGAACGAATTGTGATAGAAAAAAAATTGAAGTTACATTAACATGCGCTGGTGTAAGGTGCCCTCATTGTCTCAAACAGCACGAATCGCCGTTGGATCACGTATTTCGCTTTATTTATGATGAAACCGGAACGTTGAGATAGTAATATATGAATACCCGTCCCCCATGGGAGTTTGAATGAAAACGGAAAAAGAAATTCGGGAAGAAATTGCTGTATATGGCAGGCTGGTGTATGCACAGGGCCTGGTGTCGGGAGCCAGTGGGAACATATCGGCGCGGGTAGATGAAGACCACATCCTGATAACACCGAGTGGTTGCCACAAGGGTATGCTCGATGCAGCGGATTTGTTGCTATACAATCTGAAAACCTGCCAAACGGTCGGTGAAACCAAGACCAACCCATCGAGTGAAATTCGCATGCACACGTTTGTATATCAACATCGGCCGGATGTTCAGGCGGTGATTCATGCCCACCCACCCTATGCCGTGGCCCTCTCGGTGGCTGGGATATCCCTTGACGCGGTTGTTCTGCCTGAAGTGGTTCTGGCGCTGGGCGCTATTGTAGATTGCGGGTATGCCACACCCACCACAGAAAAAGTCGTTCATGCCATGAAACTACCGGTTCAGGCAGGTCGCAACGCCCTCATCCTGGCGCGGCACGGCAGTGTGACCCTGGGAAAGACCATGCAAGAAGCTTTCTGCCGCCTGGAAATTCTCGAGCATGTGGCCAAGGTCACAGCCATCGCCAGATCCGTCGACAAGGTTACTCCCCTACATCGAAAAGAGATCGATCAATTGAAGAAATTGATTCCCTGATATTGATGAACGCATAAAAAGTCAGAATTAGACGGTTTCGGAAAAAGTTCAAATTCAAGGCGTATAACGTTTGTAATCATGAGGCGTACTTATCGTAGGTTGAATGATTACAAAATGCAGCACAACGCAGAAGTTGGGCTTTTTACGAGACCGTCAATATTTAAATTTCAGATCATGAAATTTAACCCATATCACAGCACCCAATTCTACATCCTTGTCCTGCCCATCGTGTTTTAGCTTAAAGTCCGCGTTGTTCAAGGCGGCAAATCCCCACCAGCCGGCAACGGGTGCGGCATAGGAAAATATGCCGTTGCCATCGGCTTTGATGGTCTGGGTGATCATGTAATCGGTAGGGGCCGTCAGCTGCTGGTCTTTGTTGTAATACTCAACCTCCACTTCTGCAAAGGGAACCGGCTTGCCGTTCAACTTCACGATTCCTTGAAAGAGATTGCCGGCATACAGGCCATAGGGTTTGGACAAGGGAAGAATTTCTGTTTTCAATCCAACTTCCCGATCCCAGCCTTCATCGTCGCCAAAGGCGGTAACCACCGTTTTGGTGTAGTGGATGATAAAGGCGTCTTCAGCCGCTTCCCAGTAGGGTTCCGGTTCCAGAAGGAACATATAGACACCGGGTCGGTTTATCTTGTAATCGAGAGACCAGGCTGTGTGGCCCATGACTAGATCCTTTTTCAGCAAGCCGGTCAGATCCTTTCTGATGCCATTGACCATCACGTCACATACCCTGGGTATGGCCATTTCCATGCCGACGTTTTCAAAGGGATGGGAAAAGGAAGCCTGCACACGGATGGTTCGGTCGTCTCCCTGCATGATCATGGTGTCAGACGGGATCAGCATGCCAAAATGTGCATGCCCGGACATGGGAAATGACAGTAAACCAGTCATTATCAGCAGCATGAGTTTCGTTTTTGATTTCATCTTTTGTTTCATCTGGACCTCCAATAAAAAAGCCACGAATGCGTTGGCATCTTCCAAATGCCATTGTGTCCGCGGCTTGGTTCTAACCTGAAGTGAACGATTTTTATCTCGATCTGCACCAATCTCTTGCGGATCAGGGTTTCGCAAAAAGCCTCGACAGATCCACTGGTATGCCTATGTTTTTTGCGACCCCTCCTCGATCAAGATCTCGGCACATCTCTTCGGAAAAAATAGTTCACTTCAGGTTTAAATAAATTTTGATAAACAGGCTTCAACCTGTGATTCGTATACCGTTCTATGTAGGATACCCCCGGCACCAAGTCAAGATCAAATCAAAGCCCCTTGACTTGTTCAAGAAAAGCCATTATTCCCTTCACGTCGACATTTTCACCCCAGTTTCACAAACAACAGGGCAAAGAAAAGAAAATGGCTTGTTATTTGGTCGGGATCGCATAAAATCAATAAGCCTATTTATAAGGTTAAAAGCGCATAAGGCCTCGAAATATGAAACAAAAAATTAAAAAACTACTCACGGCAGCCGTAAATCGGGCTGTTTCAAAAGGGGTTTTTTCGGCCCAGGAACTGCCGGAGGTGGAGATCGAAATTCCCAAAGATGAAAGGCATGGTGATTTTTCGGCCAATATTGCCATGATTATGGCGTCGGCCCAAAAGAGGGCCCCCAGAAAGATTGCCGAGCAGATTCTCGCGCATATCGAAGACCCTGAACGCATGGTCGAGAAGACCGAAATCGCCGGGCCGGGGTTTATCAATTTCTTCGTCAATGTCCATGCATGGCATGGCGTGCTTCGTCAGATCCATGAACAGAAGGATCTTTTTGGGGCTTCGGATGTGGGAAAAGGCGAGAAAATTCAGATCGAGTTTGTGAGTTCGAACCCCACGGGGCCCTTGCATGTGGGTCATGGCAGGGGCGCAGCCGTGGGTGACAGCGTCGGCAACATTCTGTCTTTTTGTGGTTATGAGGTCCAGAAGGAGTATTATATCAATGATGCCGGCAGACAAATTGAAACCCTGGGACGTTCTGTTTTTTTACGATACCAGGCGCTTTCAGGAAAAGAGGTTTTGTTTCCCGATGAATGCTACCAGGGAGATTATATCGAGGATATTGCCGGTCTCCTTAAAGAAGAGTATGGCGAAGAGCTGAACGACAAGCCAGAGCAGGAAGCAATCGCATTTTGTGCCAGGGAAGCGGCCGGTCTTATCATCAAGGGAATTCGTCAGGATCTTGAATCGTTCGGGGTGACATTTGATGAATGGTTCAGCGAACAGAGTCTCTATGACTCGGGCAGTGTCGATACGGTGATACAAGAGCTGGAAGAAAGAGACATTGTTTATAAAAAAGAGGGTGCTGTCTGGTTTAAAACCTCCCAATATCAGGATGAAAAAGACCGTGTGGTGGTTCGAAAAAATGGTCAGAAAACCTATTTTGCATCGGATGTGGCCTACCACCTGGACAAGTACCGGCGCGGTTTTGAAAGGGTCATCGATGTCTGGGGAGCGGACCACCATGGTTACATTCCACGGATGACGGCCTCCATCGAGGCGCTGGGTTACCAACGGGATCAGTTCGAGGTCATTCTTGTCCAGCTTGTGAACCTTTTGCGGGATGGGGTGCCCGTTGCCATGTCCACACGGGCAGGCGAGTTCATTACCCTGAAGGATGTTGTGGATGAAGTCGGAAGGGATGCGGCGAGGTTCATTTTTCTAACGAGACATTATGAGAGCCCGCTGGATTTTGACCTGGCATTGGCAAAGAAAAAATCCAACGACAACCCGGTCTACTATGTTCAGTATGTGCATGCGCGCATCTCCAGTATTTTGAGAAAGGGCAAAGAGCAGGGGATCGAAAGCGATGCATGGGATGATACTACCATCGAACAGCTTGTGGAACCTGAAGAAATCAACCTGATAAAGGCCATGGACCAATATCCGGCGGTGGTGGAAAAGAGCGCCGTTTTCAGGGAACCCCACCGGATCACTTATTATTTGATGAGTCTTGCATCCACGTTCCATTCCTATTACAATAAGCACCGTGTTCTGGCAGAAGACCCCGGGGTGACACAGGCCCGGCTTTCCCTCGTGATGGCGGTGCAAAGAATTATTCGAAACGGATTGACCCTTCTGGGTGTTTCCGCACCGGAAAAGATGTAGATGAAAAAAACAACAGAAAAAAAAGCTGCTGCGAAAAGTAGAAAAAAATACATGCTCCAGTTAACAGGCAAAGGGCTCTTTCTTAGTCTTTGCCTGCTCTTTTTGATCTCCGGATGGATGTTTGTACTGGGGGTTCTGGTTGGCCGTGGAACCGCTCCGGTGAATTTTGATATTCAGGCATTGCAGAAGGAGCTTTTGGCGTTGAAAGAATCCATGGTCAAGCAGGAAAAACGGGCTATGGAACTTGATTCCGCCAAAACAGGATCCAAGTCTTCTCTCGAGTTCTACGAGGCCTTGAAGAAAAAAGGAAAAGACGAGCAGATCCAGATCATCGAGAAAAAAGCGCCCGCCAAGGCGCCTTCCAAAGCACTCCCCAAAGCGCCGCCCAAAACAACACCCGCGGCCCCGCCTCCGTCGCCATTGACGTCGCAAAAACGTGTTTCCAAACCTAAGGACACCCCGGAGGAGAAGAAGGACTCACCGGTTTTGCCCGCTGTCAAGCCGTCACCGTCAGGAACCCTGGCTGTTCAGGTGGCATCCACCAAGGATGCAGCGTCTGCGGAAGCGCTGGTGAAAAAATTGACGCAATTGGGATATGCCGGATTCAGCACAATGGCCGAGATACCCGACAAGGGAACGTGGTATCGTGTCAGGGTAGGCCCGTACCAGACAAAAGCCGAGGCTGAGCAGATGCGTCAGGAACTCACCAAGGATCAATTCAATGGGATTATCGTCAAGAATTAACCTTTTTTTAGTGAAAAATCTGAAAGGATTTATCACGAAAACACGAAAAGATGAAAACCGAGGCTCGTTCGATATCGGACCCGAAAATGTGAACACATGGAAATCGATTAATTATCAAATAGCATCTGGTCATTACCAATCATAATTCGTTTTTAGTTTTTTCGTGTTTTCGTGATGACTTTCGTGCTTTCGTAATGTGATATCTTATAAATTTACAAAAAGAGGTGCACTATGAAAATTACCAAGGATGATGTGGTACACGTTGCCAATCTTGCGCGTCTGGAATTGTCTGGAGAGGCTATTGAAAAATTTGCCGGTCAGATCGGCGAAATTTTAGGTCATGTGGATTCTCTCAAGCGTGTCGATACCCAGGGTGTTTCCGCCACAACCCATGCTATTTCCCTGACCAATGCTTTTCGTGACGACGACCTGTCTGAACCGGTAGACCGGGACCTCTCCATGGCCAATGCCCCAGAATCCGAGGATGGCAGCTTTGTGGTGCCGAAAATAATTTAATCTGATCTAAATCCTCCACCTCCGGTGGAGGACCCGGAAATATTCTACCGATCCGGTGATGATTAAAAAGAGAATATCCAATTTCGAACAAGGAATATCGAATATTGAAGTGTTGAAGCGCAACTACGAGCGCAAGCCCCGTGGCGACTCAGTTTTTTAGGAAATGAATTATCGGCGGCTTCGCCGCTGATAGATATTGTAAAGAAAATTTACAGGTATGATATGGAACTGCATGAACTGACCATTCAAGCGGCTCACCAACTGCTCAAGGCAAAAGAGATCTCATCCCGGGAATTGACGCAGGCGGTGTTGGACCGGATCGAAGCGGTTGAAACTCAGGTGGATGCGTTTATTACAGTGACAGGGGCGGATGCGATCCAGGCGGCCGAGAGAGCTGACCGACAGATTGCTCAGGGGAAAATGGGTCCTTTGACAGGCATACCCATAGGGGTCAAGGACCTTATCTGTACGAAAGGTATCAAGACCACGTGCGGGTCGCGGATCCTGGAAAATTTTATCCCGCCCTATGATGCAACCGTGGTAAAAAAACTCAAGTCCGAGCATGCCGTCATTATCGGCAAAATGAACATGGATGAGTTTGCCATGGGGTCGTCCACTGAACACTCCAGCATAAAAAATACCCGGAACCCATGGGATCTCAGCCGCATTCCAGGCGGATCCAGCGGCGGTTCTGCGGCAGCGGTGGCGGCCGATATGTGCCTGGGCGCCCTGGGCTCTGACACGGGCGGTTCCATCAGACAACCGGCTTCCCACTGCGGTATTGTGGGAATGAAACCCACCTATGGCCGGGTGTCCCGATTCGGTCTGGTGGCCTTTGCATCGTCTCTCGACCAGATCGGTCCCCTAACAAAAAGTGTAAGGGACTGCGCCCTGATGCTGAATACGGTATCAGGCTATGACCCTGGTGATTCCACCTCGGTTCCCGAGAATGTGCCTGATTTCACCTCCTTTCTCACGGAAGACCTCACGGGTGTAACCGTCGGGATTCCAAAAGAAGTTGCAGCGCTTGAGGGGCTGGACCCGGATGTTGCAGCCACTGTGGAATCGGCGGTTCAGGTTGTTGAGAGCCGCGGGGCGCGGTGTGTAGAGGTTTCATTACCCAATACCGAACACGTGGTGGCTGTCTATTATGTGATAGCACCCTGTGAAGCCAGTTCGAACCTGGCCCGATATGACGGTGTCAAATATGGATACCGGAACAGGGAACAGGACACCCTGATGGAAATGTACCGGGCTACGCGAACAGCCGGGTTTGGGTCAGAAGTTCAGAGGCGTATCATCATCGGTACCTACTGTCTGTCTGCCGGATATTATGATGCCTACTATGGGAAAGCGTCCCAGGTCCGTACGTTGATCATCCAAGATTACAAGCGTGCATTTGAACAATGCGATGTGATCCTCTCCCCGGTGGCGCCCACACCCGCATTTAAGATCGGTGAAAATGTCGAAGATCCTTTAAAGATGTACCTGTCGGATATATTTACCCTTTCTGCAAACCTGGCCGGCATTCCCGGCATGGCGGTGCCCTGTGGATTTTCCACCGATGGACTGCCCATCGGTCTTCAGATACTGGGCAAGCATTTTAATGAGGGCATGCTGTTAAAGGTGGGATACAGTTTTGAGCAGGCAACGGATCACCACAAGGAGAAACCAAATTTAATGTAATGTACTTATAGAAAAATCAGTGCAACTATAAGGATTTGTAATAGATTAAGAACTTCGAAGCACGAATATCGAAATTCTAAACAATGATCAAAATGAGAAATTCAAAACGATATGATTTGGAAGATCGTACCTTAGAATTTGCAAAAAAAACTAGGGAGCTCGTGAAGCAATTGCCAAAAGCCACCGGTAACTTTGAGGATGGAAAGCAATTGGTTCGATCGTCTGGATCCGTTGGTGCAAATTATATTGAGGCCAATGAATCAGTTAGCAAGAAGGATTTTCTCTTTCGTATTAAGCTTTGTCGCAAAGAAGCAAAAGAAAGCTGTTATTGGTTGAAACTTATTGATACAGAAAACATAAAGAATCTTGAAGAGTTCAGATCTTTTTTGCTTTCTGAATCAACCGAATTGATGAAGATTTTCGGGGCAATTTTAAGTAAAAGTTTATAGATGTTCCTACCCAAGACCTCGTTTTGGACATTGGTTCATTTGATATTTGAATTTGTTTAGGATTTCGATATTCGTGCTTCGAATTTCATCACGATACAAAAGAATACATTCATATCATATAAAATAAATGAGGTGCCCCCATGACCACTATCCAGCCGGATGGCGAAATGATCCGCAAAGCCGTGAAATGGATTTCAGAAGAGCGGCAGACCGAACAATCGAAAACGCATCAGCAGATGATCGAAGCCGCCGCCCTCAGATTCAATCTGTCGCCCTTGGAAGTTGAATATTTGAATAATTTTTTTAAGACAGAAAAAAATTAGTGTTTTGTGTTTGGTATTTTGTGTTTTGTGGCGTAGGGAACGACGTTCTACACATTTAATCGAAATAAAATTTTGAGTATGGATGTTTAATTGGCACATCAATATCGAAGAAAGCCAACACCAAGCACCAAATACAAAATACCAAACACCAAACACCCAAAACACCAAAACCCAAAACCGAATTCTATAATACTTTATTCATGTAAACACCAAACATCGAAACACCAAACACCAAAACACGAAACACCAAACACCAAACACCAAACACAAAACACCAAACACCAAACACCATGTCTCAAATTCGCATTCTACCTGAAATATTATCCAACAAGATTGCCGCCGGTGAGGTAGTAGAGAGACCAGCCTCCGTGGTCAAGGAACTTCTGGAGAACGCCCTGGATGCCGAGAGCACGCAAATTCTCGTGGAGATCGAAAAAGGGGGGCGCTCCCTGATCCGGGTGTCGGACAACGGGATGGGTATGGTCCCGGACGATGCCCTGCTCTCCATCGAACGCTATGCCACCAGCAAGATAGTTAAAAATGAAGACCTGTTTTCCATTCGGACCCTGGGTTTCCGGGGGGAAGCCCTGCCCAGTATTGCTTCCGTGTCCCGGTTTTCTCTGGTTACCCGACACAGGGAAGCAGATACCGGTCTCGAACTTCTTATGACGGGGGGCAAGATTCAGAAGGTGACGGAAATGGGTGCGCCGGTGGGTACCCAGGTAACGGTGCGGCAGCTTTTTTTTAACACGCCGGCCAGAAGAAAGTTCTTAAAGGGTATCCAGACCGAAATGGGCCACATCGCCGATGTGGTTGCTGCCATGGCCCTGGGAAGACCCGGGGTTCAATTCAAACTGGTTCACAACCAAAAATTAGTGAAAAACTGGGTGGCTGTGTCCAATCCCGAAGACCGGGTGATCCATGTGCTGGGACCGGAGCTGAAAAAAGGTCTTGTCGCTGTTCAGCACGACGACGGGTATGTGCAGATAGAAGGCTGGCTTTCTTCTCCGTCCATCACACGCAGAACCTCCCGCAGTATGCACATCTATATCAATGGCAGGGCCGCCAGGGACCGCGTGGTCCAGCATGCGCTGTTTGAGGGGTATGCCGGCCGGCTTGTCAAAGGCCAGTTCCCCATGGGGGTGCTGTTTATCCGGGTGCCATATGACAGGGTGGATGTCAATGTTCATCCCGCAAAAAATGAAGTGCGATTCAGCAACCAGAAACAGGTTCATGACACGGTGCGGTCTGCCGTCGCCCATGCGTTGCAGCAGGTGGACACCCAAAAATGGGGCCGGCGATTTCCCCAGGAAAAGATGCTGTTCATCAAGGAAAAACCAAGGGCGTATCAACGGTCAGGCGTGTGGACCGCTTCAACGCAGCAAGAAGCAAAACAGAGAGAAACCTTGGCGCCGTCGTTGACGCCGGCACCTTCCCCCTCAGGCCCACCACCCATGGAAACATTTTCAGATGAGCCGGGTCCGCGCATTGCCGCCACAACGCCGGTCGGCGGGAACGGGTTCTCAACGCAGGTGGCGGACCAGACGCCACTCTGGGACCAGACACGCTTCAGGGATTTAAAAGTCATCGGTCAATACCAGGATATCTACATTGTGTGTGAATCCGACCAGGATCTCATTTTGCTGGACCAGCATGCCGCCCATGAGCGGATCCTCTACGAAAAGTTGAAACAATCCCGAAAGGTAGCCACCGAATCACAAGGCTTGCTGATACCCGAAACCATGGACCTGAACTACCGGGAGGCAACCATTCTGGAAAAGTTTCTTCCCGAACTTGCGACCCTGGGTTTTACGATCGAACCCTTTGGGGGAGACACCTTTGCCATCAAGTCCGTGCCGGCGGTTCTGGGAGACCATGAAATCAAAACCCTGGTAATGGAGATGGTGGAAAAATGGATTGAAGACGGCTCCGCTGACGCTGCCGAAAAGGCGATTGACGACAGCATCAAGCTCATGGCCTGTCATGGCTCAATCCGGGCCAATCAGCGTCTAACGGATATGGAAATCAAGACCATGCTGGAACAACTGGATGCCTGCGAGAACCCCTCCAACTGTCCCCATGGAAGACCCACCTGGATTAAATTGGATAAAGTCTTTTTTGAGAAAGCCTTTAAGAGACTGGTGTAATGTGTTTGGTGTTTTGTGTTTTGTGTTTGGTATTTTGTATTTAGTGTTTTGTGAAAAGGGTATTGTGGATGGGTAATGGAGATTCAGGTTTTGCGGCCGATGGATTTCAAATATGCATTTAATGTCGGCGCAAGTTCATCAAGGATTTTTGTTACATATTCATGTTGTTCTGTTTCCAGAAGACTTCTTTTGCTGGCCCTTTCTAACCAAAATTTTACCTCGTTTAATGATCCCCGCGCAATTCTGACAAATCGTTTGTTATCGTTAGGGGTTCCTCTTCCGGAACCTTCAGCGATATTGGCTCCGATACTGTCTGCTGCCTTCACCAGTTGTTTGCCGACAGTGGTCTTTTCAAAATAATTCCATTCTCCGACAATTTCCCAGATGCTATCACACAGCTTTTCAGCCAACTGGAAAACCCGAAGATCTTCAAAACGGAGAAATGTCATGCCCTACTCCAAAAAACCCCAAACACGAAAACACCAAACACAAAACACAAAAAATCATTCATTAACCGGCCGGCAAGTTATTATATTGCTTTTCCCTTTGCTCATGATGGACTTGTTTTTTGCCACCGTGGAAAGCACGATTTCGTTCAGGCCGTCGTTGTCCAGATCGCCGATGACATAATCACTGATATACCCGCCGATATTACGTGTCTGCCACTTGAGCTGGGCTCCGATGTCGTCATAGGAAAGGCAATCGATACGCCCTTCCTTGAAATTCTTTGTGAGCGGAAACGCACCGGTATTTTTTAGGAGAATGAGTTCGTTCAACCCGTCCCGGTCGATATCGGTTATGTGGATCCGCTGGGGAAGATAGTAGTTGATCGTCCTGCGGGTTCTGGTATTGTCCGTGCGGAGGATATCGGGATCCGGTGTCACTAAAAACAGTCGTTTCCCGCCATAGGCTTTGTCACTCTCCCAGGCAATTTCCCCCTTCTGGTTGTATACGTTGATATGATCGTTCCCGGAGAAGGACACGATTTCCTTATGTCCATTGTTGGACACGTCACCGCGTGCAAAGTCGTACAGTGACAGTCCTTTGGGCAGAACATACTGACCTGCGGACGCATAGTGTCCATCCTGGTACGTCATTTTATACACATCCCGGTCGAACAGCATTTCCTTGACAGTGACAGGTACGTCATGAGCTGATTGTGTGCCATGCTTCTGGCCCAGCAGAAGCGGTTGGGATGCGGGTGTCTGCAGGACGCGCAGATACCAGTTGCTTTTTTCGTCGATGATATCGAAATCCCGGCCGTTCCATTCCAGCACCATGGACCTTACCCGCTGCTGGCTGGCGATGTAATCCGTCACAAAAATTTCGGACGTACCGTTCTGGTTGATGTCGGCCGTATCTAAATAGATGATATGGTTGAAGGCTTTGTGGCTGAAGGTTGCTATTTCCTGAAGGGCCTCGTTTTCATACCGGTAGACAAAGACCTGGTTGGCGTTGATAAAGACGATCTCGTTGGAACCGTCGCCGTCGACATCTGCGATGGAGATGCCCTCGATAGCCTCTGGAAAACTCTCGCTTTTCCAGTAGGACAGAGACACCTCACCCTGGTCGGGTTGGGGTGTCACAACCACACCGGGAGCCGCGGGTGCCGGTGCTGTGGGCGCAGTGGATTCTGCAGGTGCAGCTGATGGTGCGGGCGTAGGCTTTGGTGCAGCCGATGGTGATGGTGCAGTCATCGGGGGAGTTGAAGGTGCGGGTGCGGGCGCGGATTCTGACGTGGGGGCCGGCGGTGTCTGGGGTGCCAGACCGGGTATCACCAGTTTTTCCGGGTGGGTGTGAATGTCGTCGGTGGCCGGATCGGGCATTGGCACTGGCACCGGCACGACGGCTTTGGCGACGCCAAAAACGGTTTCATTGATGCGGGTTGTCAAATGCTCCATGTGGGTAATGATCTCACCCTGGTCCTGGCCCACCTCGTTGAATGTCAGCAGGGGCTTTTCCTGGGCAACGCCGACTAGCTGTGCATCCGTGCTGATCATGGTCCCCAGCATGGTAATGCTGCCGAAGAGCACATAATCCACGTCTTGTTGCTGACCCATGGCGATGGCGTCCGCGACCGAGACAGGATCTGCCCCCTCATGGGCCTTTTCCACTGAGACGGTCCGGTTTTCGGCGGACAGGCGCGTGTAGAGCATGTCCGTGATGGCCGGTTTGAGAAAGGACTGCACGTTTTCGGCATGAATGCTGAACGGAATAATGAGGATACCGGACCGGGTCTCCGCCGATGCAGGGGCCGTGGCAAGCAGGGCCGAACCCGTTATCATCAGACCCATGAACACGATTGAAATCAGAAACTGTTTTTTCACCGTTAGCTTACTCCCTTGTCATATGTTTTTTCAAAGAATTTTCCGATTGGGATGCCTATCCATGTTTAGCATGCCGGGCCGGTCTTTGAAAGCATTAACCGCAACATCTTTTTCGTGCTTTCGACCTTTCGTGTTTTCGTGATAAAAAAGTTCTTTTTTTCTTCCGGCTTATGCGGACTGGGTCTAAATAGACTGGCAATAGGGGAAATTCCCCTATTTTTTTCTGGACATCAGCGATGTGAACGGGTATATATGCCGAAAATTGTGTAATAGGGAAACATTCTGATTTCGTCTAAACACTTTCTTTGGTATGGGTGCTCATGAAACATACCACATCTGGCACTTTTGGGGCAGACGCTTGCTAAAGTGTCTAATTTCTTGACTTTTGATTTATAAGTTGTTATAAATGTCGCAATTTGTTTGATCGTTATGCTTAATTATGTTTATTTTTGTTTAACTTGCAATGGAAAGGAGGTGATGAAAGGCAATTGCTGTAGCAGTGTTCCATGATGTTGTTTGTGCAACAATCGTTGTATGAAAAAAATGACTATCACTTTATTAAAAACTCTTTAGGAGGAGATTTTAAGATGAAGAAACTTTTTATCGTTACACTAGCCGTGCTGTTTTTCGCCGGCGCTGCCTATGCTGTTGAATACGATTTTTCCGGTATGATCAACACCAGAGGGGTATATCTTGATAATGACAATGGACTTCAGGGAGATAAGAATACTTTTCCTGGTGATACAGCCGACTACATGTTCTATGACATGGAATTTGATGCGGATGTCAAGATTATGCCGTCTGACAAGACCTTGATTTTCCTGAACATGGAAATTCATGATGAAACCTTTACCTCGTCACCCACGGATTCTAATGACAAAACCGGCGACGACAATATTGTCTTCAAGAGAGCTTACGGCAAGTACACCTTCGACAACGGCATGTCGACGACCTTCGGTCTCATGTCCGGTGGTGCTTTTGGAACCGCTTTTGGCGATAATGGTGATGGGTATTACCGTGTGCGTCTTGACGGTGCGGCTTCCTTTGGTAACTGGGGCGTTATTCTTGAGAAACTTGAAGAAAACGGAACTGATGCCTATGGAGACAATAACAGTGGACCTGTTGACATTAAAGGCTGGGAAGCTGAAGATGACGATTCCGATGCTTATGCTGTCTATCTGGTCACCAAGGCCGGCGATGTCACGCTGAATTTTCTGGCCAAGTATGCAAATCTCGGTATTTTAGCTGCCGGACCTGATGATCCATGGGGTTTTGAAAAAGAAGGAGCCGATGCAGACTTAATGGCGGGCGTAGTGGCTGCCATGGGATCGTTTGGCAATCTCGGTTTTGAAGCTGAGTTGATGGTTACGGACTATTCGTTTGATGGAAAGGACATTGACGTTGGCGCATTGAATGACATCGAAGTTCCTGAAGATTACACCGTGTGGGGTCTTTATGGAAATGTATGGATGACCATGGACGCGTTTAAGTTCGGTGGTTATGCGGCCTATGCTTCCCATGATGACGATTCAGGACAAAGCTTTGATATGGGTGCCGATTTCTACTTCGGTCAGGGTATTGGCGAAAACCAATCAGTTGGTGGTTTTAGCTATAATGATTTTATAGATGACGGCTCGCTTGCTAACAACAAGGGTGCTTTTAAAGGGGTAACCCTGTTGGGCTTGTATGCGGATTATGCCGTGAATGACGCGTTGTCACTCTTCGGCAACTTTTCGTACTGGATGTCCAATGAAAAGGATGTATATAATACTGATCCAACTGATCCTGATTATGGTGATAAAGGTGACAGCCCCTGGAAAGATGCCACCGGTTATGAGTTGACCGTTATGGCCGCTTACAAACTGGCTGACAATGTGACCTATTCCGCCGGCGGGGCATACGGACAGTACGATATTGACGACAGCGACATTGCTGATCCTGATCCTTACGTGACCCTTTTACATAAAATCCAGATCAACTTCTAGTCCTCATTTCGACTCAGAAGTGTCTGCAATGAAAAAAAAGAGCCCGCCTTTTGGCGGGCTCTTTTTTTAAGTGAAGTATCGTGCCCTTTCGATTGCAGCCGATATCGTTTGGCCTTGCCCCGTCCTCCGCGGGGAAATTGATTACACGAATTCCTTTAGAAAGTGATGCGCGGCGCAGACCCGGATATCGTCTCTGGTCTTAACATCCATATCCCCTTCCAGAACGACCTGCGTGGCCGTAACCTGAGGAAATCGCTTTTTCAAATATCTGAGGGCGAGAGCGGCATCGGTTTCGGAGCGTTTGCATTCAACAAAATGGATCGGCTTTCTGTCTTTAACAATCACAAAATCGACCTCTCTTTTATCGACATCTCTGAAATAGCGAAGTTCCATATCAAACCCCTCTGAATCCTCTTGATAGTAACACCACTTCAGCAAATGGCAGGCCACAAGGTTTTCGAAACGGGCCCCTGGATTGGAGATGGTGGTCCAATCCAGATGGTAATGTTTGGCTTCTTTTTTAACGGCGCGGATTTTGGGTGCGCCAAAGGGATAGATACGAAAAATCATATACAGATTTTCAAGCATAGCGATCCATCGGGATACAGACTGATGCGACACCTGAAGATCTTCCCTCAAGGCATTGATTGAAAGCGGTGAACCAACCAGATCCGGGAGGCGGAGAACAAGATTTTCGATGATTCCGAGATCTATAACATTTTCAAGTTCTGCGAGATCCTCTTGAATCACTCTCGATCGGTATTCCCGGCTCCAGCGCCGGGTCTCTTTGGGCGAGTGTAATAAATAAGGCTCCGGGAACCCGCCAAAGGTCAAGAGGTCTTTTACTGTAGATGGTTTCGAGGGCCCAAGTTCGGCGAAGGTAAGAGGAAACAGACGATAAAAATGGTAGCGCCCCTGTAAAGAATCACCACCACGGCGGTAATAATCGAGACGAGCGCTACCGGTAACGAGAATGTTGAGCTCGTCTCCTCTTTTATCGAAGAGACCTTTAACCACCTGGCGCCATCGGGAATACTTGTGGATTTCGTCAAGGATCAGAAACCCGGGCCCGCTGGGAAACGTTTCCCTGAGGATATATTCCCTATCTTTGGCAACATCCCAACTCAGGTATCTTTTTTTTAGATCACAACCCGCCCGCAAGCCCAGATGCTTGGCGAGTGTGGTTTTTCCCGCTTGTCGCGGTCCTCCGATAAAAACCATTTTGCGTTTTACATCTTCTGAGACGGCTTCTTCGAGATAGCGGGAGATATATTTATCCATATTTTAACCTCCATCGTAAAAGACTCGCGAGTCTTTTACGATGGAGGTTAAAATATCTGGAATGCTGGGTCAAGCAAAAAGAATTAAATCCGTTCACAATTTTATGAATCGCGAACATGTCGCTTCTATGATGAAAGGTTTACCCGATTATTTTTTAAGGGTTTTTTCGTGCTTTCGTCATTTCGTGTTTTCGTGATTCAATCGTTTTTACTTCTTACCCGCCCAGCTTCTCTTTCAATATCTCATTCACGATCTTGGGGTTGGCCTTGCCTCTGGTTTCCCGCATGACCTGGCCCACGAAGAACCCCATGAGCTTGGTCTTGCCGTTTCGATAGGCGGCCACTTCCTTTTCAGAGCGGGACAGCACTTTCTGGACCACTGCGTCGATGGCCCCGGTATCCGTGACCTGTACCAGGCCTTTGTCTGCCACGATCTTTTTGGCGGGTTGTCCGGAGCTTGCCATCTCGTCGAAAACGGTTCTGGCAATGGTGGTGCTGATGGTGCCGTCCTGGATGAGCTGCAGCAGTTCTGCCAGCATTTCAGGGGAGATGGGGGTGTTGGAAATATCTTTTGCCTGTTCGTTCAAAAGCCCCAGCAGGGGGCCTGTGACCCAGTTGCTGACCTGTTTGGGATGATTGAATAAATCCAGGCAGGCTTCAAAATAGTCGGCCAGTTCGCGGCCGGTGGTCAACAGACCGGCATCGTAATCCGAAAGTCCATAGGCTGTCATGAAGCGCGCCTGCTTGTCATCGGGAAGCTCGGGAAGGGCTTGTCTGACCGTTTCAATCCAGTCTTCGTCGATTACCAAAGGCAGGAGGTCCGGATCTGGAAAATAGCGGTAATCATGGGCATCTTCCTTGCCCCGCATGGAAAAGGTCCTGTTTTTGTCGGCGTCCCAGAGCCGTGTTTCCTGGACCACCCGGCCATTGTCCTGCAGGATTTCTTTCTGGCGTTCGATTTCGTATTGAAGCGCCTTTTCCACATGTTTGAAAGAGTTCAGGTTTTTAATTTCCGCACGTGTTCCAAATTCTGCAGCGCCTTGAGGCATAATGGAGACATTGGCGTCACACCGGAAACTGCCCTCTTGAAGATTTCCGTCGCTGACTTTCAGATAGCGGACAATGGAACGCAGCTGCCGCAGGTAAGCGCCGGCTTCCCGGGGTGATCGAATATCCGGCTCGCTGACAATTTCCATCAGGGGCACACCGGTGCGGTTGAAATCGACCTTGCTGATGGGTCGGTGGGGGTCGTGTATCAGCTTTCCCGCATCTTCCTCCATGTGAATCCGCGTGATGCCGATCCGTTTCCGGGTGTCGTCCACCTGGATGTGAACAAACCCATGCTGGGCAATGGGAAGCTCGTACTGGGAAATCTGGTACCCCTTGGGCAGGTCCGGGTAAAAATAGTTTTTACGGGCAAAGCGGCTTACCCGGTCGATGGCGCAGTGGGTGGCAAGGGCCATGCGCAGGGTAAAGTCCACGACCTTTTTGTTGAGAACCGGCAGAACGCCCGGCATGCCGAGGCACACAGGGCAGATGTGCGTGTTGGGGGGCGCACCGAATTCGGTGGAGCAGCTGCAGAATATCTTGGTTTGGGTTTTCAGCTGGGCATGTACTTCCAGCCCGATAACGGGAACAAATGACATGGTGAATCCTGTTTTTTAGAATTTTTAATCACGAAAGCACGAAAGGACGAAAACACGAAAAAATAAACGAAACCACCTTTCGTGTTTTCGATATTAAAAGGAATTTTTTAAGTTGCCTTCTATGCTTGTTTAACGATTCGATAAACTCTCTCTCCATAAGAATAAGTCTAATTTATCATCAACACATCCTGTTGTAAAGAATAGACACTTTATGCAAATCACGTAATAGAAATCATAGCGGCGCAGCCGCGTCAGATAAAATCGTGCAACGATTTTATTTTGACAATAAAGGAGCATAGACGATATACAAAACATCTGCGGTTTAGCCTGAGCGTTTCATGAACCTCTGAATCTAATCGTCATTAAAAGGATCAAAATGGAATTTTTCCTGTGTGTTTTGGGCATGGTCATGATTGTGGAAGGGATTCCCTATTTTGCATTTCCGGACAAGATGAAACTCTGGGTTCGAAAGGTACTTGAAATGCCGGACCTGCAATTGCGGCGAACCGGCCTGATCCTCATGGGTCTGGGTCTTTTTCTGGTGTATATCGGTAAGGGCTCACACTGAAATTAGAACATTCATCCCGAAAACACGAAACACCAAATACAAAACACCAAACACAAAACACAAAACACCAAACACAAAACACAAAACACAAAACACAAAACACCAAACACCAAACACAAAACCCATGTTTTCCATCGAAGATTATCACTATCACCTGCCTGAACATCTGATTGCACAGCAACCCCTGCAGGAAAGAGATCATTCCAGACTCCTGGTGATGGACCGCAGCACCGGAGCCCTTTCCCATCAGGTGTTTCATGAACTGGAAACGTTTCTGGCACCATCCGATGTGCTGGTGGTCAACAACACCCAGGTGATTCCCGGCCGTATCGTGGGCAAAAAAGAGAGTGGCGGGCGGATAGAGGCCCTGATCTTGAATTATGCTTCAGGCATAGGGTCGGCAGAAAACGGGCATCCGTTTGACTGTATACTGAATTCATCCAAGCGGACCCGGGTCGGTGCCCGGTTGGTTTTTCCGGAGGGTGTGACGGCACAGGTATTGGAAAGGGACGGTACCATCTACCGGCTGTCCTTTTCGTGTGAAGGTGATTTCCGGTCGGTTCTCGACAGGATCGGTCAGACACCCCTGCCGCCCTATATCAAACGGGATGGGGACCACGCCACACGGGATGACAGGACAAGCTATCAGACGGTCTATGCCTCCCAGAAAGGTGCCATTGCCGCGCCTACGGCGGGCTTTCATTTTACGGAAACACTCATGCACAGGCTCGAGGACAAAGGCGTTACCCTGGCGCCCATTACCCTGCATGTGGGGTATGGGACCTTTTTACCTGTCCGGGTGCAGGATATCCGGGCCCACCGCATGCATTCAGAATGGTTTTCGATTCCAGAAGAGACCGCGGAAACCATTTCCCGTGCGAGACAAAAAGGCCGACGGGTGGTGGCCGTGGGGACCACATCGGTTCGAACGCTGGAGTTTGCCATGGGCGAAGACGGTATCATGAGATCCATGACCGGTCCATGCGACCTGTTTATTTACCCAGGCTACCGGTTTCAGGCCGTAGACGCCATGATTACCAATTTCCATCTGCCAAAATCGACCCTGCTCATGCTGGTATCGGCCTTTGCCGGAAGAAACAACATCCTTGCCGCCTATCAGGCGGCCATCCAGGAAAAGTATCGATTTTACAGCTATGGGGATGCGATGTTCATCTATTAGCGGTTTTAGGTTTTAGGTTTTAGGTTTTAGGTGTTAAGTTTTAGGCTAAGCGAATGGTTTTATGCTAAGCGAATGGGTTTAAGTTTTAAGTGTTAGGTGGGCGGTTCGCTTTTGGTTGAGTGGTTATAGGTTTTCAATCGGATAATATAGCTATCGATAAAGGATAACATGACATATCAATCGTTTGAAGATTTAGACGTCTGGCAGAAAGCTTATGAACTATCCGTCAGAATATATCGTCTTCTTGAGGACTGCAGGGATTATGGATTGAAAGACCAGATGACACGCGCAGGCGTTTCTATCGCAAGCAACATTGCTGAAGGTGCTGAAAGAGGCTCGAATGCAGAGTTTATTAGATTCATGCATATCGCAAAAGGGTCTGCTGCGGAATTAAGAACACAGCTCGCCATCGCGTGTGATATCGGTATAATTGAAGAATCTGATAAAAGCAAATTAATTGACGAAGCAAAAAGTATTTCCAAGATGTTGCACGCGCTTATCAAGTCATTGAAACTTAAAACATGACGGTTTCTTAAAAAGCCCAACTTCGGCGTTGTGCTGCATTTAGCCATCATTCGACGTACAGTAAGTACGCCTCATGACAGCAAAATTTTCACGCCTTGAAGTTGAACTTTTTACAAAACCGTCTAAATTGGACTTTTTACGAGTTTATCAAACATAGACCAATAACCCTTAACTGGAAGTCTACCTAAAACTTAAACTGGAAACTTTCTTGGCCGGTGGCTTACCTAAAACCTAAAACTTAAAACCTAAAACCAATTTATATGTTCTCATTTAAAATAATATCAAGATCCAAAGAAACCAACGCCCGCACAGGAATAATTAATACTGCCCATGGTAACATCGAAACACCCATCTTTATGCCGGTGGGTACGCTGGGGTCGGTCAAGTCGGTAACACCGGAGGAGTTGTCTGCCTGCGGCGCACAAATCATTCTGGGCAATACCTACCACCTGTATCTCAGACCGGGGTGTGACATTATCGATCTGTTTTCAGGTCTTCACCGCTTCATGCATTGGGAGGGGCCAATTCTGACCGACAGCGGCGGCTTTCAACTCTTTTCCCTGGCCAAGCTGGCCAAGATAACCGAGGCGGGTTACGCGTTTCAGTCGCATCTTGATGGCTCCAGTCATTTGCTTTCCCCTGAAAAATCCATGGAAGTTCAGTTCTGTCTTGGTTCGGATATTGTCATGTGTCTGGATCAATGCACCCGTTACCCTGCTGACAGGGATGAAGCTTTGAAAGCCCTTGAACTTACGACGCGCTGGGCCAGGCGCTGTAAGGCTGTCTGGGACGGAAACAAAACCTGTGGCGCTTTGTTCGGCATCGTTCAGGGGGGCATGCACAAGGATCTGCGCAAAAAATCTCTGGCAGACCTGATGGAAATCGAGTTTCCAGGCTATGCCGTGGGTGGCTTGAGTGTGGGGGAGCCCAAGGATCTTATGCGCGAAATGTCCGCCTGGACCATTCCGCGTCTCCCGGATCATCTGCCCAGGTATGTCATGGGCGTGGGGACACCTGAGGATATTGTGGAACTCGTGGGTATGGGGGCAGATATGTTCGACTGTGTCATACCCACCAGAAATGCCAGAAACGGACAGCTTTTCACCCAGGCGGGCGCAATTAACATTTGCAATTCGCGGTTTAAGTACGATACAAATCCAGTTGATAGTGAATGCGGGTGTTATACCTGCACGCATTACTCCCGGGCATATCTCCGGCATTTGTATCAGGCCAGAGAACTGCTGGCATACCGTTTGAACACGATCCACAACCTTCATTATTATCTGGACCTGGTGAAGCAGATCCGCGCGGCAATCCAGGGGGACCGGTATGAAGCGTTTAAAAAGGACTTTTATGACAAAAGAGAATCTGGATAACTAAAACATTTACCCAAAGTTATTGAGATCATGCTAATTGTTAAAACAACGATAAATACTATCACGAAAACACGAAATATAGAAAACACGAAATTTTCAATGGTCTTTTTCATGATTTCGTTCTTTCGTGTTTTCGTGATAAGAGATCTTTTCTGAAAGGTTTTCAACATATTATAAGGGGGGTTAACATGAAGGAAAAAGTCGAAAAAGTACTGAACGAGATCAGACCCATGCTGATGAGAGATGGGGGAAACGTAGAGCTGGTGAGCATCGACGGGGGCGTTGTCAAGGTGAGGCTTCAGGGTGCCTGTGCCGGGTGCCCCATGTCACAGATGACCTTGCGAAACGGCATCGAGAAGGTGTTGAAAGATAAGATTCCGGAAGTGACGGCAGTGGTACCAGCAGAATAACCCACCGTTCTCATGAAAAAACTATTTTTCACCCTTCGGGTCGGCCTGATGCGTTCATTTGGGGCGTTATTCGAGGTTCGCAGTATAACCTATACGGCTTCACCTCGAAAGCCTTCCAAATAAACGCATCAAACCGATGAGAACACCGGGTTAGAAGCCATCTTAAACCTGAACCAAAATCCGATTTTTTCCGATAGCTTCTAATGTCATGCATTATTTATAATTTTCATAGTTATTGCTGCTACTGTACAATGGAGTAAGTATTTTGTTCTTATAAGCGACAAGGTCGCGTCAGATAAATTCGCACAGCGAATTTATGGAGGTAAGGTAAATGACCATTTCCAAAAAGATCGAAGACTTTATGACCAGGTCTTCCTGGATTCGAAAAATGTTTGAAGAAGGTGCCCGTCTGAAGGCGGAACACGGGTCTGAAAATGTGTTTGATTTCAGCCTGGGGAATCCCAACCTGGAACCCCCTGAGAAATTCAACGAGATCCTGGAAAAGATTGTCAAGGAAACCGGCGGGCATGGATACATGCCCCAGGCGGGCTATCCCCATGTCAGGAAAAAGATTGCCGAATATATATCGCAGGATCAGGGGGTTGCTGTAACGGCAGATGATGTGGTCATGACCTGTGGTGCTGCCGGCGCCTTGAACATCATTCTCAAGGCGGTACTGGACCCGGGTGACGAGGTGCTTTCTCCAAAACCCTGTTTTGTGGAATACCTTTTTTATACCGACAACCACGGTGGTGTCTTTAAAACGGTTTCCACACGGGATGATTTTTCACTGGACATGGCGGCCATGGAAACGGCGGTCACCGAAAAAACCAAAGTTGTTCTGATCAATTCACCCAACAATCCCACCGGGCAGGTCTATTCCAGGGAGAGTCTGGATGACTTGGGTCGCCTCTTGAAGGAAAAGAGCGCCCAGTTTAATAGAACCATTTATCTGGTGGCGGACGAGCCGTATCGAAAGATTGTCTACGATGATGTGCACATCCCCTGCATATTTGACAGTTACAGCGACAGTATTATGGCAACCTCCTATTCAAAAGACATCTCCATTCCCGGCGAGCGCATTGGCTTTACCGTGGTCAACCCGGAGGCCACATACAGAGCCGACCTGATGAACGCCCTGGCCTTGACCAATCGTATCATCGGGTTTGTCAACGCCCCGGCGCTGATGCAGCGGGTGGTGGCGGAAATGCAGGGAATGAGTGTGGATGTGTCCCTGTACAAGCGGAAACGGGACCTGCTGTGTGACGGCCTGCGGGAATGTGGATATGAGTTTATCACACCTCCCGGCGCATTTTATCTTTTTCCCAAAGCACCCATTTCCGATGATGTGGCATTCGTGCGGGATCTCCAGGAAGAACTGATCCTGGTGGTTCCCGGCAGCGGTTTTATGGGCCCGGGTCATTTCCGAATTGCATTCTGTGTGGACGACGACACCATTGTGAAGGCCATGCCGGGGTTTAAGAAAGTGATGCAGAATACAATATCGTATTCTATTTTTGTATGTGGTTTCAACGGAGGGATATCCTATTTATGGTCATTAGCTCCTCCGGAGCGTCATTAACGCCTGACGGCGTGACATTTAGCTTCGCTGTAATTGATGGTCATTAGCTCCTGGCGGAGCGACATTAACGCCTGACGGCGTGTCATTTAGCTTTGCTGTCATTAGCTCCTGCGGAGCGACATTAACGCCTGGCGGCGTGTCATTTTTAGCTTTGCTGTCATTAGCTCCTACGGAGCGTCATTAGACTTCGTCGTCATTGATTGTAGGACCATTGGCAACTTGGAGATTTGGTTTGAAGCTTGAAGATTTGGAAATCTATCAATTGTCTATGGAACTTGGTGAAAAAGTCTGGAGAATTGTTGAAGGGTGGGATTATCTGTCTAAAAAGACAATCGGTACACAGCTAATAAAAGCAGCAGATTCAATTGCGGCAAATATCAGTGAAGGTTTTGGCAGATTTCACTACAAGGAAGCGAGGCAGTTCAGTTATTATGCCAGAGGGTCCCTATTTGAAACGAAGACATGGTTAACAAAAGCAAATAAAAGGGAATTGTTAAAAGAGGATGAATTTGTGTTAACTATCAATAAAATCAATGCTCTTGGTGTAAAACTGAATAATTACATTAAATCAATAGGCCGAATCAATAAATGACGCTCCGCAGGAGCAAATGACAGCGCAGCGAAATATCGCTTCGAAGAAGCTAATGACATTCCAAAGGAATAAATAACGACGAAGTCAAATGACGCTCCGTCAGGAGCTGATATCGCTCCGCAGGAGCAAATGACAAAATTTTCATAAGATCGAATGGCAGTTAATATGTAAATAAAAGATACCTTATTTGAGAGAAAAAGATAGGAGCATGCATCATGAAAATTTTAAAGATCGACCATCTCGGCATTGCTGTAAACAGTATCGATGAAGGCAAGCAATTCTGGACGGATGTGTTGGGCCTGCCGTTTGAAGGGTCTGAAACCGTGGCCGAGCAGAAAGTGACCACCGCCTTTTTCCCGGTCAGCGAAAGTGAAGTGGAGCTTCTGGAATCCACGGCGCCGGACGGACCGGTGGCCAAATATATTGAAAAGAAAGGTCAAGGGATTCAGCATGTCGCATTTCGGGTCGAAAATATCGAAGAAGCCCTGGCAGAACTGAAAGAAAAGGGGGTTCGTCTTATCGATGAAACACCCCGGACAGGGGCGGGCGGTGCCAAGATTGCCTTTCTCCATCCCAAAGCCACCCATGGTGTGCTGGTGGAGCTATGTGAAAGATGAACGCGGTTTTAGGTTTGATGAATTCGTAAAAAAAACGAATTCATCAAGTGTTTGGTGTTTAGTGTTTTGTATTTAGCCTGGAATATATGCTGGTATACCTAATCTGTTAGACTCCAAAACACTAAACACCAAATACAAAACACTCTCGAAAAAAGTAGCTTTTCTGACTTTTTGCGAGACAATCAGTTTTTCGTGTTTTCGTGATTATTGTTTATACCGCTTGTCATAATAATGTTCCGAAAATATGATGGCGGTATAAGGGTTTGTAGCAGAAAAACGGTCCTCAATCGGAACGTTTTTCTGACAACCCCTATAAAACAATGTTTTTTTTGGAGGGAGACAGTATGTCGGAAAAACCGGATATAAAACAATGGGAAGAGCTGGCAACCAAGCAGCTGAGGGGCAAATCTCTCGACGATCTCAAATGGGATACACCGGAGGGCATCCAGGTCAAGCCCCTGTATACGGCCGAAGACCTCGAAGACCTGGCGCATGTCAATAACCTGCCCGGGTTTGCACCCTATGTCCGGGGCCCCATGGCGACCATGTATGCGGGGCGGCCCTGGACCATACGACAATATGCAGGGTTTTCGACGGCCAAGGACTCCAATGCGTTTTACCGGCGAAACATCGCTGCCGGTCAAAAAGGGCTTTCCGTTGCCTTTGACCTGGCAACCCATCGGGGTTACGATTCCGACCATCCAAGGGTCCTGGGGGACGTGGGAAAGGCCGGCGTGGCCATTGATTCGGTTGAGGATATGAAGGTTCTCTTCGACCAGATACCGCTGGATCAGATGACGGTGTCCATGACCATGAACGGCGCTGTCCTGCCTATCCTGGCAGGATATATCGTTGCGGCAGAGGAACAGGGTGTAAAACAGGAACAGCTGGCCGGTACGATTCAGAATGATATTCTGAAGGAATACCTGACCCGCAACACCTACATCTATCCGCCGAAACCCTCCATGCGGATTGTATCCGATATCATCGGCTATTGCTCCCGGAACATGCCCAAGTACAACACGGTCAGTATCAGCGGCTACCACATGATGGAAGCCGGTGCCAATTCGGTTCTTCAGACGGCTTTTACCCTGGCAGACGGCCTGGAGTATGTCAAAGCCGCCCTGGCTGCCGGTCTCGATATCGATGCCTTTGCACCGCGGCTCTCTTTTTTCTTTGGTGTGGGCATGAATTTTTTCATGGAGATTGCCATGCTGCGGGCGGCCCGGTTTTTGTGGCACGAACTCATCAGCCAATTCAATCCCAAAAACCCGAAGTCATCCATGCTGCGCACCCACGTTCAGACATCCGGCTGGAGTCTGACCGAACAGGACCCCTACAACAATATTATCCGGACAACGCTGGAAGGACTGGCCGCCGTACTCGGGGGAACACAGTCCCTGCACACCAATTCATTTGATGAAGCTGTGGGTCTGCCAACCGATTTTTCAGCCAGAATTTCAAGAAACACCCAGATCATCATCCAGGAGGAATCCCAGGTTTGTCATGTGATCGATCCCCTTGGGGGCTCTTACTATATCGAAACCCTCACGGGCGGTATCATCCAGGAAGCACGGAAGATCATCCAGGAGGTGGAGGCGCTGGGCGGGATGGCCAAGGCCATCGAAACCGGTATGCCGAAAATGCGTATCGAAGAATCCGCCGCGCGTAAACAGGCACGTATCGACCAGGGTCTGGACGTTATCGTGGGGGTGAACAAACATCGGATCGAAGAGGCGCCGCTAGACGAGGTCCTGGCCGTATCAGAGACGGTCCGCGACGAACAGATTCAGCGGCTCAAGGAAATAAAGGCCGGCAGGGACAGCGGTGCGGTTGCGCAGGCGCTTGCTCACATCAAAGATGCGGCCGAATCAGATGGAAATCTTCTGGAAGCCTGTATCGCCGCTGTTCGGGTGCGTGCAACAGTGGGTGAAGTATCCGATGCCATGGAATCTGTTTTCGGCCGGTTTGTTGCAACCACCCAGTGTATTTCCGGGGTGTATGCATCGGAGTATGGTGACAGTGAAATCTTTGCATCCGTCAGAAAACGGACCGATGATTTTATGGAACGCGAAGGCCGGCGTCCCAGGATCCTGGTGACAAAAATGGGGCAGGATGGTCATGACAGGGGTATCAAAGTCATTGCGACGGCCTTTGCCGACCTGGGTTTCGATGTGGACATCAGCCCCATGTTTCAGACACCCGAGGAGGCGGCCAAAATGGCGGTGGAAAACGATGTGCACGTGGTGGGTGTTTCCAGCCTGGCGGCCGGTCACAAGACCCTGGTGCCCCAACTGGTATCGGAACTCAGGGAAAGAGGGGGCCAGGACATCCGGGTGGTGGTTGGGGGCGTGATACCCCCGGGTGATTATGAGTTTCTGTATGATGCCGGTGCGGTAGGGATTTTCGGTCCTGGAACGGTGGTAACGGAATCGGCGAATAAAATATTGAATGTGCTAGCGTAATATTTTAAATTCGAAGCACTCAATTCGAAATTCTAAACAATTCTCAATGACCCAAATTCAAATGTTCTATAGGGGTTGTCAGAAAAACGTTCCGATTGAGGACCGTTTTTCTGCTACAAACCCTTATGCCGCCATCATATTTTCGGAACATTATTATGACAAGCGGTATAAACAAGAATTAGGACGTTTATACCATTGGCGACGTTTTGATCATTCGGGCCTTCGAATTTTAGATTTGTTTCGTATTTCGATATTCGTATTTAAAATTTCACCTTTTTTAATTGGTTTTCGATGTCGTTATGAAACCACTCCATGCGAAAAATGGGCTCAAGGACCTCACCTATTACACCCGGGGTGTCCGACAGGGGGACAAGCGGATTCTGGCCAAAGCCATTACGCTTATCGAAAGCACCCGTTATGAACATCAGCAACTTGCCCGGGCGGTGGTCAACGCGTTGCTGCCGTATACCGGGAATGCCGTCCGGCTGGGTATCAGCGGCGTTCCGGGTGCCGGGAAGAGCACCTTTATCGAAACCCTGGGAACCCGCCTGGTGAACCAGGGGCATCTGGTGGCGGTTCTGGCCGTGGATCCGAGCAGCCAGCGCAGCGGAGGCAGTGTCCTGGCGGACAAGACACGCATGGAAACCCTGTCCACAGCTGAAAACGCTTTTATCCGCCCCTCGCCTTCAGGGGGAACCCTTGGGGGGGTGGCCGGAAAAACCAGGGAGACCATGCTGATCTGCGAAGCCGCCGGTTATGATGTCATGATCGTGGAAACCGTGGGTGTGGGCCAGTCTGAAACCACGGTAGCCTCCATGGTCGATTTTTTTCTCCTGCTCATGATAGCCGGTGCAGGGGATGAACTCCAGGGTATCAAAAAAGGGGTTCTGGAAGTTGCCGATGCCATTGCCATCAACAAAGCAGATGGTGACAATGTTGAGAGGGCCAACGTGGCCAGAAAACAGATCGAAGCCGCGTTGCACTATCTGATGCCGGCCTCTCCGAACTGGTCACCCAGGGCATTGACATGCAGCTCGCTCAACCCGGAAGATGACGGCATAAAGGCCATCTGGTCGACTGTTCTGGAGCACCGGGAAACCATTGGCAACAGCGGCGAACTGGATGCCAAGCGACGCAGGCAGGCCGTGGACTGGATGTGGTCCCTGGTGGAAGATGGCCTTAAAACGCGTTTTTATAAACATCCTGAAATCAAGTCACGCCTTGAAGAAATTACCCGTCATGTGGCAGCCGGTGACATGGCGCCCACAGTGGCGGCGGATCAACTGCTTTTTTCGCTTGACAATAAAGAAACGGTTTAGAATGATAATTTTTTGGGAGAGTGTTTGGTATTTAGTGTTTGGTATTTAGTGTTTGGTATTTGGTGTTTGGTATTTAGTGTTTGGTATTTGGTGTTTGGTATTTGGTGTTTGGTATTTAGTGTTTGGTGTTTGGTAATTTGGTATTTGGTGTTTGGTGTTTAGTGTTTGGTGTTTGGGTCTAATAACACAACTTTCGGTATTCAGCGTACGCGAAATGAATAATCCCCTGGCGCTTTGCGAACTCGCCGCAAGGGCTCCTAACATCAGCGCTGGCCATATAATTAAACAGGCAAGACTGCTTAATGACCATGTTTTCTTATTTGATTGTTGATTGTCATGCGCTGATGTAAGGTGCCCTAATCGGCTCAAACAGCGCAAATCGCCATTGGATCACCCATTTCGCTCGATCTATGGTGAAACCTGAAAGTTGAGTTAATAATGTATGGTTAAAATACTGTCAGAAAACTGGCAGATAAAGCACTCTAAGGGTTTTGATGTTCTATTATTTAAGCGACAACGTCGCGACAAATACATTCGCGAAGCGAATTTATTAAGGAAAGGAACCGGATATGGGTATCGTTGAAGATAAAATAAAGAATCTCAGGGAACGGGAAACCAGGATCCTGGAGATGGGCGGACACAAGGCCGTGGCCAAACAGCAGGAAAAGGGCAAATTGACGGCAAGAAAAAGACTCGATCTGTTGTTTGACCCGGGAACATTCCGTGAAATCGACATGTTTGTCACCCATCGATGTGTCAATTTCGGCATGCAGGAGGTGGACATTCCTTCCGACGGTGTCATTACGGGACATGGTCTCGTGGATGGGCGCCCCGTCTTTGCGTTTTCACAGGATTTTACTGCCCGGGCCGGCAGCCTCGGGGAGATGCACGCCAAAAAGATCTGCAAGGTCATGGATCTGGCGCTCAAAGCCGGGGTTCCTTTTGTGGGAATCAATGACTCCGGCGGTGCCCGGATACAGGAGGGTGTGGACGCCCTTTCCGGATACGGTCAGATCTTTTACCGAAACTCCCTGGCCTCCGGTGTCATTCCCCAGATTTCCGCCATTATGGGACCCACCGCCGGCGGGGCAGTTTACTCGCCTGCCATGACGGATTGGGTTTTCATGGTGAAAAACAGCAGTTATATGTTCATCACCGGGCCGGAAGTGATCAAGTCGGTGACCGGAGAAGAAATCACCTTCGAAGATCTGGGTGGTGCCATGACCCACAACGCAAAAAGCGGTGTTGCCCAGTTTGCCTGTGACAGCGATGAAGATGCCATCGGCGAGATCAAGAAACTTTTGTCTTATCTGCCTTCCAACAACATGGAGGATGCACCGCAGGTAACGATGGGTGACGATCCCTCCCGGACGGATCAGGCGCTTGATACCATTATTCCGGACAGTCCCAGCAAATCCTACGATATGAAGACGGTCATCCGCTCCATCGTCGACGGGGGCGAGTTCTTCGAGCCCCACCAATACTTTGCAAAAAATATGATTGTGGGGTTTGCCCGGCTCAACAACAGAAGCATCGGGATCATTGCCAATCAACCCCGGGAACTGGCGGGTTGTCTGGATATCAATGCCTCGGACAAGGCCACCCGCTTCATACGCTTCTGTGATGCCTTCAATATTCCCATGTTGACCATTGCCGATGTGCCGGGCTACCTGCCCGGCAGTCATCAGGAGTGGGGGGGGATCATCCGCCACGGTGCCAAGCTTCTCTGGTGTTACTCAGAGGCAACGGTGCCGAAACTTCTGCTGGTGACACGCAAGGATTACGGCGGGTCCTACCTGGCCATGTGTTCCAAGGATCTGGGCGCTGACATGGCCTTTGCCTGGCCCACGGCGGAAATTGCGGTGATGGGGGCTGCCGGCGCAGCCAATATCATCCATCGCAAAGAGATCCAGCAGTCAGACGACCCCAAAACCAAGCGCGAAGAGAAAATCGCGACGTATGAAGATCTTTTTTCAAATCCGTATCGTGCCGCCAACAGGGGCTATATCGATGCGGTTATCGTTCCCAGTGAAACACGACCCCGCTTGATCGAAGCACTCGAACTCATGTGCAACAAGCGGGAAATCAGACCGCCCAAAAAGCACGGGAATATACCCGTATAAATTATTATTAGGGGACAAATTTATTGGTCGCGGCATTGCCGCTCAAGTCAAGAAAGATGAGGACAAATGAAGAATAATAAGAAAATTGCGGCAGCATCGGCTGTGCTTGCCTATATAAAAGAGGAAGAAGAGATCGCCGGCGCAATGGCCATGCAGGCCCAGACAGTTGCCCGGGAGACCCAGGCTTTGGTGTGTCCGCAGGTGAGCATGTGGGGGTTGAACGGACGTCAGACACAGATGCAGCTGCGCAGCATGATGCAGCTCAAAGCCTTTCACGGCGTCAGACACTCATAATGAATTTTTTGAACTTAAAATGACGGCCTAGCCGTATACGATGAAATCGTTTCAGACGATTTTATCTGGAGAGGAGAACATGGAAAATGACCGATCATAATCAAGTCAAGATGACAAACATGGATTATAGCAAAGACAGGCCGGTGGCGGAAAATCCTGTCAAGATAGAAGACCTGACCCTACGCGACGGTCATCAATCCCTATTTGCCACCCGCGGAAGAACCGAAGACATGATTCCCGTGGCCGAGATGATGGATGAAGTAGGATTCTGGGCGGTTGAAACCTGGGGCGGGGCGACCTTTGATACCATGCACCGCTTTTTGAATGAAGACCCCTGGGAAAGAATCCGCACCCTGAAACGCTACATGAAGAAAACACCTTTTTCCATGCTGCTGCGGGCCCAGAACCTGGTGGGGTACCGGAATTATGCGGATGATCTGGCCCGGGCTTTTGTGGAAAGGACCGCTGCAAACGGTATGGATATCTTCAGGACCTTTGATGCCTTGAACGACTACCGCAATTTTGAAACCGTCGTCCCCGTGATAAAGGAATGCGGCAAACATTTTCAAGGATGTATCTGCTACACCATGACAGAGCCCCGTATGGGTGGTGAGGTCTACAACCTCGACTATTATGTCCAAAAGGCCAAAGACCTGGAGACAATGGGAGCCGACAGTATCTGTATCAAGGACATGGCCGGCTTGATTGCCCCCTATGATGCCTATGAAATCGTCAAGGCGCTCAAAGCATCGGTCAAGCCCCCCATCCATCTGCACAGTCATTTTACATCCGGCATGTCTTCCATGAGTCATCTGAAGGCCATCGAAGCCGGTGTAGACATCATCGACACCTGTATGGCCCCCTACGCCTATCGCACATCCCATGCCGCCATCGAGCCGCTGGTCATGACCCTGATAGGCACGAGTCGCGACACAGGATTTGACATCAAACACCTGGCCGTTATCAACGAAATTCTGGAAAAAGAAATTATGCCAAAATACAAGCATCTCCTGGATGATTCCAAGGTGGCGATCACGGATATCAATGTTCTGCTGCACCAGACACCCGGCGGGATGTTGTCCAACCTGGTCAACCAGTTGCGCCAGATGGATGCCCTGGATCGAATCGATGAGGTGTACAAGGAACTGCCACGCGTCCGCAAAGACCTGGGGCAGATACCCCTCGTGACCCCCACCAGTCAGATCGTCGGTATCCAGACAGTCAACAATGTTCTTTTTGACGATGAAAACGAACGGTATAAAATGATCACCGACCAGGTCAAAGACCTCTGCTACGGGCTGTACGGAAAAACCGCCGTACCCATCAACGCGGAGGTCCAGAAAAAGGCCTTGAAAGGGTATTCAAGGGGTGAAGAGCCCATTAACTGCCGACCGGCCGAGGTGCTCCCGCCGGAACTTCCCCAGGCAGAGGAGGATGTCAAAGGTCTGGCCGTGGATCTCGATGATACGATCATTTATGCACTCTATCCGGTGACCGGCAAAAAATTCCTGAAATGGAAATATGGCAAAGAGGAACCGCCTGAGGATGTCAAACCAAGGACCCTCGAACAGGCCAAGGCCGAAGAGGAAATGGTAAAAAAAGCCAAGCAGGGTTTATTGTTTGAGAAACCGTCTAAGCCGGCACCTGAGAAAAGTGATGAACTGCGGACATTCAATGTCTTTGTGGATGACGAGTATTTTGAAGTGGGGGTCGACGCACTGGGCGAATCCCCTGTCATCAATTATATTCAGCAGATGCCGGCCCAGATGCCGGGTGCAACCATGCAGCCCATGGCGGCGGCCAGGCCTGCGGCACCTGCCGCGCCCAAACCGGCAGCACCGGCAGCAGCAGCGGAAAAAGCCCCTGAACCGGCACCCGTGGCAGTGGAAGGCACCGCATTAAAAGCGCCCATGCCCGGTATGATCGTGAACTATCTGAAACAGGTCGGTGACAGCGTTAATGAGGGTGAAACCGTGGTGGTTCTTGAGGCAATGAAGATGGAAAATGCACTTCCGGCGCCTGTAGGAGGCGAAATCAAGGCCATCAATTATGCCAGCGGCGATTCGATAGCCAAAAATGATGTTCTGCTGGTGATTGGATAAGCCTCATGAAAATTCACGAATATCAGGCAAAAGCACTTTTCAATCAGGCGGGTATTCCGGTTCCCAAAGGCGGCATTGCGGAAAATGCAGCAGATGCCGTCCAGGTGGCAGAGACCCTGGGCGGGTATCCGGTGGTTGTCAAAGCCCAGATTCATGCCGGTGGAAGGGGCAAGGGCGGTGGTGTTAAGCTGGCTCCTTCCAAAGAAGCGGTCATGTCTCTGGCAGGTGATATCATCGGCATGAACCTGGTGACCCACCAGACAGGCCCCGGGGGGCAGCGGGTTCAAAACGTACTGGTGGAACAGGGTCTTGACATTGAAAAAGAACTCTACCTGGGTATGGTTCCGGATCGGGCCACTGCAAAAATCGTGATCATGGCCAGTGAGGCCGGGGGAATGGATATCGAGAAGGTTGCGGAGGAGACCCCGGAGAAAATCATCAAGGTCAGTATCGATCCCCTGGTGGGTATTCATCCCTATCACTGCCGGGAAGCGGCTTTTGGCCTGAACCTGCCTGCATCGGTCATCAAGCCGTTTCAGCAGTTGGTGGGCAACCTCTACAAGCTGTTCATTGCCTACGACTGCTCCCTGGTGGAAATCAATCCACTGGTCATTACCCGGGACGAACACCTGGTGGCCCTGGATGCCAAGGTCAACTTCGATGACAACGCCCTCTTCCGACACAAGGAGATATTGGAACTTCGGGACCTGAACGAGGAAGACCCCCTCGAGGTCGAAGCCTCCAAATACAACCTCAACTACATCAACCTGGACGGTAACGTCGGTAACATGGTCAACGGCGCGGGTCTGGCCATGGCAACCATGGATATCATCAAGCTTGCCGGAGCCGAGCCGGCCAATTTCCTGGATGTGGGGGGCGGCGCCAGTGCGGAAATGGTGGAAAACGGGTTCCGGATCATTTTGAGCGATGAGAATGTCAAGGGAATCCTGATCAATATTTTCGGCGGTATCCTGCGCTGTGATGTTCTCGCGGAAGGGGTTGTTCAGGCTGCGCAAAAGACCGGTATCAACGTGCCGGTGGTCGTTCGCATGGAAGGCACGAATGTCGAAGAAGGCCGCAGGATCCTGGCTGAGTCGGGCTTGAATCTCATTACCGCCGTTGATTTGAAGGATGCCGCACAAAAAGTCGCGGAGCTGGTGGTAGTTCCGTAAATACGAAGCACGAAATTCGAAATCCTAAACAATACCCAATGATTCAAATTCGAATGATCAAAACAGCTCACTATGATCTATAGGGGTTTAGGAAAACGTTCCGATTGAGGACCATTTATTTGCTACAATTTATACCGCATCAATTTCGGATATTATATGGGTTATAATGTAAAGGTTTTGTCCATTTGAGCATTTGAATTTTCAATTTGTTTCGGATTTAGATATTCGGATTTAGAATTTAATACAAGCTGTAAAACACAGCGAGGAATTCATTGTGAGTATATTTGTCGATAAAAACACACGCGTATTGGTTCAGGGCGTTACAGGTAAAGAAGGGCAGTTTCACACCCGGCAATGTGTTGCTTACGGCACCCAGGTGGTGGCCGGTGTCACACCCGGAAAAGGTGGACAGAAGATGGATGCGGTGCCTGTGTTCAATACGGTGGCCACCGCCGTAAAGGAGACGGGTGCCGACTGCAGCATGATTTTTGTGCCGCCGCCTTTTGCTGCGGACGCCATCATGGAGGCGGCAGATGCCCAGGTAGGTATCATCGTGGCCATTACGGAAGGGATTCCGGTTCTGGACATGATGAAGGTCAAGAACTATCTCCGGGACAAACCCTCCCGTCTCATCGGCCCCAACTGCCCCGGAATCATTACCCCGGGGGCGTGCAAGATCGGTATTATGCCGGGCCCGATTCATAAACCCGACGGCCCCATAGGCGTTGTATCCCGATCAGGAACATTGACATATGAGGTGGTGCATCAGCTGACCCGCCAGGGTATCGGGCAGTCGACCTGTCTTGGTATCGGGGGGGACCCTGTCAACGGGACCAATTTTATCGACTGCCTGGAGGCTTTCCAGGCGGATGATGCCACCCAGGGGATTGTCATGGTGGGCGAAATCGGAGGTACGGCCGAGGAAGAGGCCAGTGCATATATTCAAGCCCACATGAGCAAACCGGTGGTGGGTTTTATCGCCGGTCTCACGGCACCTCCCGGCCGACGAATGGGACATGCCGGGGCCATCATCAGCGGGAAGAGCGGCACCGCCCAGGGCAAGGTTGCCGCCATGCAAGCCGGTGGGGTTCATGTGTGTGAGAACCTGGGTCAATTGGGGGAACTCTGCGCTGAAATATTCAGATCGATTTAGATGAGTTTAACTCAACTTTCTGGATTCAGCGAACACGAAATGGATAATCCCCTGGCGCTTTGCGAACTCGCCGCAAGGGCTCCTAACATCAGCGACGGCCATAGTGTTAAACAGGCATGGCTGCCAAGTGACCGCTCTTTCATATTGGATTGTTCATTGTCATGCGCTGATGTAAGGTGCCCTAATTGGCTCAAACAGCGCAAATCGCCATTGGATCACCCATTTCGCTCTATCTATGGTGAGAACCGAAAGTTGGGCTGTAAGCTATAAGCTATTTACTGAATGATGCATAATAATAGATCGACCACAGGGAGACCTTCCCTCGACCCCTTGGATCCTTGACCCCTCGAACCCTTTAGTCATATGATTCCTGCTGTTGATGGTTGGGCGAGTCTTACAATACATTAAACTATAAATTGGAAACTAACCCGATGCACGAAATGGGTATTGCTTTACAGATTATTGAAATTGCATCTGCTTCGATCCCCCACAGCGAGACCCCCATCCAGGTTGAGAAAGTCAATCTCAAGGTTGGGAAAATGGCGGCTATCGTTTCGGACAGTCTGCGGTTTTGTTTTGAAATCGCGGCAAAAGACAGCTTGCTGTCGGGTGCTGCGCTTCACATCGAAGAGGTTCCGGTGCGGGCACGTTGTAAGGATTGTGATGCCGTGTGGACGATCGACGAACCTGTGTTTACATGTCAGCAGTGCAGCAGCGGGAAGATCGACATCATTTCCGGCCGGGAATTGAATATCGAATCCATAGAAATCGCTGATGATGAAACGGGATCCGGAGATAGCGGGTAAAGTAAAGAATATTTAAACACGAAATCACGAAAGAAAGAAACCACGAAAAAGACCATGAAAAGCTTCATGCTTTCGTGATTGTTTTCACTTCATTGCCATAACAGTCATAAATTTTATCGACAAGGAAGATCAGAATGTATCAGTTTATAAAAATTCAGGTGGCAAACCACCACAAATCGTTTCACAAGGGTTCCCAACCCCACACCCACGACAGCCATGATACGGCTGTTCATACCGTCAAATCCGGTACCCGTGAAATCAAGGTTGTCCGGCGGGTCCTGGATGTGAACGACCAGATGGCGGAAAAGAATCGGCGGTTGTTTGCCGACCATGGTATTTTTGTTCTCAATGTGATGAGTTCGCCTGGGTCCGGAAAAACCACCACGCTGGAAAAAACCCTTGCCCGGATTATGCCCGAAATTAGATGCGCTGTAATTGTCGGGGACATCTGTACCACCAATGATGCAGACCGGCTGGCCGTATCCGGCGCACCGGTGGTGCAGGTCAACACCGATGAGTTCGGTGGTGACTGCCATCTGGCTGCCCACGTGATTGAAAAGGCTCTCGGAGGCATCGACCTGCATGGTGTTCAGCTGCTGATCGTTGAAAATGTCGGAAATCTTGTCTGCCCTGCTGAATTCGACATTGGCGAAGACGCCCGTGTTGTCATTCTCAGCGTGACGGAAGGAGAGGACAAACCATTGAAATACCCCCTCATGTTCCGGGAATGCGATATTGCCATTCTGAATAAAACGGATCTTCTGCCTTATCTGGATTTCGATATGACCGAGGCCGTGAAAAATATCCGGCAGATTCATCCTGACATGCCAATCATTGAAATGTCATCCAAGACACAAGAGGGCATGGCGCCCTGGCTGGAATGGTTGAAACAGCAGGTTGAAAAAAAACAACAAATTTAAATTGTTTCGTACTAGGTCTTGTAATATCGTTGTAAAATGTTTGTCACTCCCGCGCAGGCGGGAGTCCAGGAAACCGGTGCCTGTATTCCTGATAACGGTCCTCATACTTGAAACGCGGTAGTATTGATGAAGTAAATCCTTCTGTGCACAATCTCTTCAGAATTCCGCTTCCTGTTCGAATGCACCAATAGACGTTCGTAAAACAAAAAAAGGAGGTGATCAACATGCGTGTGCGCAACGCTTCATTTGCGGGAAGCTGGTACCCAGACATTCCTGAAGCCTGTGAACGGGAGATCAAGCAGTTTTTGGGCGGAAAAACACTTGAAATTCCACAAAGTCAATGGGTTGGCGGCATCGTGCCTCATGCCGGCTGGTATTTTTCAGGTGCAATCGCCTGCCAGGTGATTCACGCACTCAAGAAAAAGACCCCACCCGATCTGTTCCTCGTGTTCGGCATGCATCTCCACCCGACGTCACCCAACTACATCATGACGGAAGGGGCCTGGGAAACACCCTTTGGTGAAATTGCCATTGAAACGGAACTTGCCCGAAGCCTGGCGGAAAAATTCCCGTTTCACATTGAAACAGTCCGGAGCCATACCAAGGACAACACCATCGAACTGCAGTTGCCTTTCATAAAATACTTTTTTCCAAAAGCCAGGATTGTTCCCATGGGATTGCCGCCCAGGGAGACATCGATAGAGATCGGCAAAGCCGCGGCAGAAATGTCCATTGCTATGGGTATGCACGCCGGGGTTATCGGGTCCACGGATTTAACGCATTACGGTTTCAATTACGGGTTTATTCCGGAAGGGACGGGCGCGTCGGCCGTGAACTGGGTCCGGAAAGAAAATGATCGAAAGGTTATCGACGCCATGCTCGCCATGAATCCTGCGAGGGTTATCGATGAAGCCCTGGCGAACCAGAATGCGTGTTGTTCCGGGGCGGCTGCCGCAGCCATGGCCGCAGGCAAAGTCCTGGGGGCGACCGCAGCGATTCAAACCGCCTACACCACCAGCTACGACAAGAGCCCGGGAGACAGTTTTGTGGGATATGTGGGGGTACTGTTTTAACGAGGATAGTTATTGCAACTTCATGCGCAATCTGTTCGATAGTTTTCAGATGTTTTGAAAAAAGTGTTGGAGCAGTCCAAGAGTGTGTTATTCCCTTATGGCTGTCAGCAAACCCTCGGACCCTGGTGTGTTGGAACGATAGGAGACTTGGAAGCTGGCATGCTGCTATCCGCTGACAGCTACCCTCAAACCCTCGTATCACCCTCCAACCCTCTAACCCTTCTTCTGTATCTTCGCCCAGGTGTCCCGCATTGTGACAATGCGGTTGAAGACAGGGTGGCCTTTGGTCGAGTCCGCCGTATCGATACAAAAGTATCCCTGCCGCAGAAATTGATAATGGGACCCGGGCTTCGCCTCGGCCAGACTCGGCTCCACATAGCACGCCCTCAACACCTTCAATGACTCTGGATTCAAATAATCTGTAAAATGTTCCCCCTCTTTCAGGTCATTGGGATTTTCTTTGCTGAACAGGTACTCGTAAAGCCGGACCTCTGCCTTCAGGGCGTGCTGAGCAGATACCCAGTGAAGTGTTCCCTTGACCCGCCGGCCGTCGTCGGACCAGCCCCCGCGCGTTTTTGGGTCGTAGGAGCAGTGGAGTGTCTGAATCGCTCCGGTGGCCGGATCTTTCTCCACATGGTTACAGGTAATGTAATAGGCATGTTTGAGCCGGACTTCACGACCGGGTGCCAGGCGAAAGAATTTTTTAGGCGGCTCTTCCATGAAATCCTCTTTTTCGATGAACAGCTCCCGGGAGAAGGGCAGCTTGCGGGATCCCATGCCGGCGTCTTCCGGGTTGTTTTCCGCTGCGAGTTCTTCCACCTGCCCTTTCGGGTAGTTGTCGATGACGACCCGCAAAGGGTTGAGAACCCCCATCACCCGTGGGGCTCTCTTGTTGAGATCTTCCCGGATGCTATACTCCAAAAGGGCCATCTCCACCATACTGTCTCTTCTGGCGACACCGATGCGTTCACAGAAATTCCGGATGGCTTCGGGTGTGTACCCACGTCTTTTCAGACCGGAGATGGTCAACATTCTCGGGTCATCCCACCCTGAGACGTGTTTTTCTTCCACGAGCTGAATCAAGCGACGCTTGCTCAAAACAGTATAGCTCAGATTCAGGCGTGCAAATTCGATCTGCTGGGGGTGATAAACATGCAGTTCATCGAGAATCCAATCATACAACTGGCGGTTGTTTTCGAACTCGAGTGTGCAGATGGAATGCGTGATTCCTTCAAGAGAGTCTGAAAGACAGTGCGTAAAATCATACATGGGATAAATGCACCAGTTATCCCCGGTCCTGTGGTGAGATATCCTTCTGATTCGATACAATGTGGGATCCCGCATCAGGAGGTTTGGATGGGCCATGTCGATTTTGGCACGCAGAACATGCGCGCCGTCTTCGAACTCGCCGTTGCGCATTCCCTGAAACAAGTCGAGGTTTTCCTGAATGGATCGCGTTCGATAAGGGCTGTCTTTACCGGCTTGGGTCAGCGTACCGCGATAGGTTCTGATCTCCTCGGCACTCAGGCTGTCGACATAGGCCCTTCCTTTTTCAATGAGCTGGCAGGCGTAGGTAAAAAGCTGTTCAAAATAATCCGAGGCAAAAAAGCACCTTTCTCCCCAATCAAAGCCGAGCCAGCGCACATCCTGCTGGATAGCGTCAACATATTCCACATTTTCTTTGGAAGGATTGGTGTCATCAAACCGCAAATTGCAGGTGCCGTTATTTTCGGTGGCCAGACCGAAGTTCAGACAGATGGACTTGGCGTGACCGATGTGCAGGTAGCCGTTTGGCTCCGGTGGAAAGCGGGTCGCCACTTTTCTGCCGAATTTATTGGTTTTGAAGTCATCTTGGATGATATTACGGATGAAGTTGGGTGGCGGCGCTTCGGATTTTTCCTTTAAAGAGACATCTTTTCCCCGGTTTTTCGGTGAGGTGTGATTTTGCATGGCAATGTGATTTCCTAATTGGTAATGATCTCTGTGTAGGCTTGAACAAATTGATTCTGAATCCTCTGGGCTTCTTTTTCTGCGGCTTGCGCTTTTTGTTCGGCCTCGTTGGCAGAATCAATGAGATGTTTCGCATTGGCGATGATCTGGTTGGTTTTTTGGATACGGTTCTCGATTTGTTGCCGGTTGGCTTTTTTGATGCGGTTTTTATTCCGCCAGGGTTCAAGAAAGGCATCGGTTTCCTCTTTTTCCTGATTGGCCTCCTGAATGGCATCCTCGGCCTTGCGTCTGGCGGTATCCGCCTGTTCCCTGGCCAGCTTTGCCTGCCTGGCTGCAGTTAGAACCGTGTTGGCATCTATCTCGGCAGGTGCCGATGCTTTGATTGTCGGTTTGGAAGAAAGACTGGCCGTATGATAGCGCACCCGGTCTGTCAAGGGCTGGCCTGCCGGGGGCTTGCGCTGGGAAATATGGATCGTGCCCTTGGCATCTTTCCATGTGTAAAGGGTTTGAGCGTGGATATTCTGTTGAACAAGGAGACAGAATAGGGTACCCATAAGTATTTGTACGTATTTCATGAAATCATGGTCCACAAATGCTGAGGATGTGCGTGAAAGCCGTATGCTTAAGTTAACATCCCCTAAACGGGGATGACACCCATGTAATGTACAGGAAAGGCCTTGAGTGCGTCAACAAAATATTGATAACCCGCCATCAACCTAGACAGGTGTTGTCATGCTGAAAAAAACAGACCCCACCCGAACAAAGAGCTGGCAGGCGCTGGCGACCCATTTTGAAGAAATTAAAAACACCCACATGAAAGAGCTGTTCCATTCGGACCCCCGGCGATTCGAAAAATACTCCATTCGATTCAAGGATATCCTCGTGGACTATTCTAAAAACCGCATAACGGAAAAGACCCTGGGTCTGCTCATCCAGCTTGCAGAAGACGTCCACCTGGCGGATGCCATCGAAAAAATGTTCCAGGGCGACAGCATCAATGAAACTGAAAACAGGGCCGTGCTGCATGTGGCTCTGAGGAACAGACGCAATCATCCCATGCGGGTCAATGGCCAGGACGTCATGCCGGAGGTGAATCGTGTGCTGGCACAGATGAAAGCCTTTTCAAACAGCGTCAACACCGGCGAATGGCGCGGGTATTCAGGAAAAAAAATAACGGACATCGTGAATATCGGGATCGGGGGTTCGGATCTGGGTCCCAGAATGGTGACCGAGTGTCTGAAACCGTATGCCCGGCCGGATCTGTGCGTTCATTTTGTTTCCAATGTGGACGGCACCCATATCACGGAGGCCTTGAAACATCTAAATCCGGAAACCACCTTGTTTCTGATCGCTTCAAAAACATTTACCACCCAGGAAACCATGACCAATGCAGATTCGGCGAGGAAGTGGTTTCTGTCTCAAGCCGGGGACGAAACGCACATCGCCAGGCATTTTGTGGCGATTTCCACCAACCAGCCGGCAATCGAAAAATTCGGTATTCACCGGGACAACATGTTTCGTTTCTGGGACTGGGTCGGCGGCAGGTATTCCCTCTGGTCGGCCATCGGGCTGTCCATCGCCTGCAGCATCGGGTTTGAAAACTATGAGGCCCTGCTGGAGGGGGCTCATGACATGGACCGGCATTTCCGAACGACCCGGTTTGAGGACAATATCCCGGTTATTCTGGCATTGATCCATATCTGGTACAATAACTTCTTTGGTGCCGAAACCGAGGTGATTCTGCCCTATGATCAGTACATGCAGTGGTTTCCGGCCTATTTTCAGCAGGGCAACATGGAAAGCAATGGCAAGTCCATCGACAGAAGCGGCAGGCCTGTCACCTGCCGGACAGGCCCCATTGTATGGGGAGCGCCAGGCACCAACGGCCAGCATGCATTTTACCAGCTGATCCACCAGGGAACACGACTGGTGCCTTCGGATTTTTTGGCGCCCGCCATTACGCATAACCCCGTGGGAGATCATCACGTGATTCTTTTATCCAATTTTTTTGCTCAGACGGAAGCCCTCATGAACGGCAAGACCGAAGATGTGGTGGCAGCGGAAATGAGAGCCGAAGGAAAAGACAAAGAAGACATCAAGCGATTGGTTCTGCATAAAGTTTTTAAAGGAAACCAGCCCACCAACTCGATCTTGTTCAAACAGCTGACGCCACGTGTTCTGGGTAGCCTGATCGCCATGTACGAACATAAAATATTCGTCCAGGGCGTTGTCTGGAACATCTTCAGTTTTGATCAGTGGGGGGTGGCGCTGGGCAAGCAGCTGGCCGGAAAAATCCTGCCGGAACTGCAGAACAATGACCGTCTCGAAACACATGATTCGTCAACAAACGGGCTGGTCAATACATTCAAGGAGATGAGAAATAGATACCCGGATCCATAGGGTCCAGCACGGATTCAATCCTACAAGCGTTAGTGTTATACACATCCGGCGTGTGATAAATTCTAAATCCGAATATCGAAATCCGAAACAAATCCAAATATCAAATGCTCAAAGGATTTAAACGTAATGTTTGAGCCTGTATCTCCGATGTCTTGTTTTGATCATTCGAATTTGGACCATTCGGTATTGTTTAGGTTTTCGAATTTCGTGCTTCGGATTTCAGTAAAAATCTTCCTCTGCATAGCCAAATATCTTTGACCTGGTCCAAAGAACCAGGTTTTAAATGACGGAATAAAATATTTTCTCGAGCAACACCTTGGTGATCATATAGGTGGGTTTGACGCCTTCTTCTCCCATGGCGCCGGCGGCCAGTGTATGGCCACTCATCAATGGATTGTCAGAGCCATAATATGCATAGCGCAAGGTGATATCTTTGGAGATGTTGCCCTTGATGATGGCGGCACTGATGGCCCGCTGGTAGTGTCCGCCTTCCATTTCCAATCCGACCGTTTTCCAGTCTTCCAGAAATTTTTGCAGTACGTCCCGGTTCTGGAGGGAGGTTCCCAGCACCGTCACCATGGGACCTGTGTACACATCCACGGTGGGGTCGAACGCATCCGCATGCAAATCGTTTTCAAATATATAATTATCCGAAGTGCCCTCGAATACATGGGCCGTGGCCAGCATGATGTCACCTTTTTTCCCCGTGAGGATGCCGGCTTTACCCATGATGGAAATGGATTGGATATTCAGATGGACGGTTGATTCGGCATCTTTGAGCGGCTTCAGTATGTTTTCCATGAGTTCGAATGCCTGCGCCCCAAATGCGTAGTCCATGACGATAATGACCGGTTTTTCCTGATCGGATTCGGGCATGGCAATGGAGATCTCCGGGTGAAAAGGGAGTGACTCGAATTGCGCAGAATCAATGATCTGGCAGTCGATATGGGTCCCGGAACGATCACACACCGTGGTGAGCCCGTGTGTATCGCCATAGACTTTGATTTCTTCACTGACCGTTCGTATCTGATGGATAAATTCGTACAGATCGTCTTCAATGGACATGGTTTTGCTTTTGTCGATGGCGGCAAAACCGTACATCAGGTTGATGACGCTGTGCATATTGGCGCTGATAATGTGGATGGGGCGCTTCAGGAGATCCATGGAAAGCAGCTTGGCCCGGATGTCTTCGGCCCACACCCTTCCATATCGCTGCTGGCCGATGATATTCATGAGGGATGGCTGCAGGTAAATCACCAGGGCGTTCTCCCTGGAGACAATATCATTCTCGATGAGGTTTCCGAGGTTAAAAATCAATGAGAACAGCCCGTTGTTGCTGCCGGAGCGTTGTTTGCCTTCTTCAAGATAGGTAAAGGTGTCTTTGGTTTCCTGATAAGATCTGCCCAAAAGGATGCTGAGGTTCCAGAGCGCTTGATCCAGTTGGGTGTCGTCGAGTTCGTCAAGATGTTCAACCGTATGTTTAAGCGCGTTCCACTCGATGGAGATCGTATCCGAGTCATCTTTCATGCGGGTATGAATTTTTTTGGCTTCGGAAAAAAGAAATGTCATGTGCGTCAAGATATCGTATATTTCACTTATTCCACGCGAAATGACCATGCAGATCTCTTGGCTGCTGACCCGATAGGATGTTCTGCGTCGTTTCAGGGGCTCGATTTTCTCGAAGGCACTGTTTTCGGGTGGATTTTCCTCGGTCAGGATAATTTTTGTGCAGGTTTCGATACCCCGCGGCAATCGATCGATGACGTATTCCAGACCCTTTAATTCCACCACCCGGGGATCGTTCATGGAGCCGTAGATTTCAGGACTCAGGTTTTTTAGACAGCTCTCGAGAGCCTTGCCAAACTTGCCGGATGGTCGATAGAATCCTCTTAGGGCCAGGGCATCCGTAATGGTTTTGAATTCCCGGATGGCGTGTCTGGCTTTTTGAGATTCAGTGAGTTCGTACATACGGATAGCCCATAGGTTTTTGATTAATGTGTTAATAGATAGGGTTCAAGGGGTCCAGGTTTCAAGGGTCCAAGGGGTGTTAATCGTCTTCGGTTGCTTTCCCCAAATCCTTATCAGAATGCTCGAACGCTGCTGTTAGCTTATACCTGTCAGCTACCCTCGGATCCTCGAACCCTTGAAACCTCGGACCCTGGTCTTTAATCTTTAAACACCAACTTCCCGCCGATCAGGCCAGCAATCACCGCCGCCGCCAGCATGATCAAACCGATGAACAGGAAGGCACTGCGCGCCAGGGATGGTGTCTGCAGGATGCCGGGATCAATTACCCACCAGAGTACCAGGAGCACGGATGTGACGGTCACGATACAGGCGCAGATGATTTTTGTGATGAAACGCGACGAGCGCAGACCCTTGTAACGTTTTTGCCATTCAATATAACCAGAGAACAAAACAAAGGGGAGGGTCAGAACCACAAAGACCATATTGATATGAGCTGCCGTTGCCAGGGAAGTGACGCCTGTCAGGGTGCTGAGAACCATCAGGACAAAAGAGATGGGTAAAACGCCATTGGGGATGTGAACAGAGACAGGATGGGCGTGATGTTTCAGCATCATCTGGATTTTGAATCGGTAGATCCGGCCGAAAACGGTTTTTGGTTCGGGCCCCAGGTCCATGTCTTTGGATATTTCAGATACCGGTGTTGCTTTTTCTTCCGTTTTCTTTGAATCCGGCTGTTCGGTCGGCGCTTCTTCGATGATTTCTTCGAACAGGCTTTTGTCTGCACCGCAAACCGGGCACTTTTCCGGGGGCTCATCTCCATTGTGAATATAGCCACAGACCGAGCAACGCCATTTTTTCATCTGTACCGTCTCCTCTCCATAATATTAAAGCGACAAGGTCGCGTACCATAAAATCGTGACAACGATTTTATCTATATTAGAATTGAAACCTGATTTCAATCATCCATTTGGCTTAGATGGAAAAGAAAATCATCGAATTTTCGATAATTCTCTTTTCATGTAGAGTTAGATAGAGGGTCACGGAATAAATGGAAAACCCATGGGGTTATCTCCCCAGGAGGTTACAAAAAATATACTGTACAGGTAACGGGTGGGCAGTGTCGGAAAGATTTCGTTTTAGCGCACGCACACGTTACAGGGACACAAAGGAAGAGAGTACGTATCTTGATCATCTGATCGATGCATTTGTATTCTTCAAAGTGCCACTTCACACCCGTTCCGAAAAGGCAAGACTGGTCAACCCAGCTAAAATGTATACCATTGATACCGGGCTTTTGAATGCCATGCGTTTTCGCAATGCATCCATTTTTGGACCATTGCATGAAAATATAGTCTTTTATTGATGACAACATCAATATGTTACCAATATGGAAATGTTTTTTGGTGTGATCCAAATATTCAACACCCATCACGATTTGTGATCTCAACCGAACGGCATGCATAGAAACTTATAATTGAAGGTGCGTCCCCTAAATACCGATGTGTCTCAACCGAACGGCATGCATAGAAACTTATAATTAAAGGTGCGTCCCTTAAATATTTCCCTAAATTGTACCTAAACGCCCCTATTTTTTTCTCGATCAATCAATCAACAAAAAATCAGGATTATTCCTCTTTGGGGATCTCAGCCCATTCTTTAGGGTTAACTGTTTAATAAAAAGACGGATTAAAAAATTCTTCGTGTATTTCAACGTTAGCGGCATTGCCTAAATTTTCTCAGTATTGGCTTTTTTTCCTTGTAAACACTATATCGACCTATTAAGAGTGCCCGGCTCAATCCTGAGAAACATTAACGAACACGTTGGTGTTAGCTCTATGGGGTGAGATGGATGCCCCAGTGGTGACCTCAGAATTGTTGGCCAGGGGTGATATGGTGTTGATGGCAAGGCTTATTTCGGCCTGAAAGAAGTGACATCCATAATCACAGAAACGATAACACAAGAAGGCAAGAGAGATATATGTTTAGAAATTTAAGACACTATCGGTTCAACTATTCATTTTATTTTTTGTTTATTCTTCTGACACTAAGCTTCCCATTTTTCCTTATACACGATGTTTCAGCCGCAACCCAAGCCTCCTTTAGATGGGAACCGAACACGGAACCGGACCTGGCCGGTTACAGAATTTTCCACCGTGAACAAGGCCAATCCTACGATTACACCCATCCATCCTGGGAAGGGACAGACACCTATTGCACCATTTACGATCTGGATGAAAGCAAGACGCATTTTTTCGTGGCAAGAGCATTCGATAACGAAGGTTATGAGAGTGAAAATTCCATAGAGGCTTTTCTTGAACCAGGGACTATCATTAATCATCCACCGACTGCCAATGCCGGGCCGGATCAGACCGTGAATGAAGGGCAGGTTGTCTTGCTAAACGGCTCGAACTCCACCGACCCGGACGATGGCATCGCATCCTATCACTGGGCTCAAATAGGTGGGCCTGTGATAACGCTATCTGATCCTGATGCAGAGCAACCGACCTTTACAGCACCTGATGTCATTTTTGGAAGTGCCGCCCTAACCTTTGAACTTACTGTTGTAGATCACAGTGGAAATCAGGGAAAAGATGCGTGTGTTGTGAATGTAACCGGTCAGAATGAGCCACCGCGTGCCATTGCCGGAGCCGATCAAACAGTAAATGAAGGCGTTGTTGTTACCTTGGATGGATCGTTGTCTTTAGATATTGATGGTGGGATTGCCTCTTATCTGTGGACCCAAATCGGGGTTCCAGCGGTCGCCCTCTCAAATCCAGCCTCATCAAAGCCAACATTTATCGCACCGGATGTCGGATCTGACGGTGTTTCCCTTACCTTTAATCTTACCGTAGCGGATGCGGGCGGGCTGCAAAGCACGGATTCGTGCATTGTCAATGTCAGCTGGCAAAACGAGCCACCCATTGCAGTGGTTGCTCCAGATTATCTGGAGACGACAGAGGAAACCTTGGTCACATTGGATGGCTCAGCCTCAACGGATCCTGATGATGGTGTTGCCTCATATCTTTGGACCCAGGTCGAAGGAGACCCTGTGTCTTTGTCAAACCCCACATCGGCCGTAACGACGTTTAGAACGCCAAAAACAGAATCGTTTGATAAAAATATCGAATTGAGATTAACGGTCACAGACCGTGGCGGTCTTAAAGACACGGCAGACAGTTCTATTTATGTCATGCAAAACGAACCGTTATCATTACATTCTGTTACAATAACCGGCCCCGTCCAGGTCAATGAGGGTTCTGGCGCACAGTATATTCTTACAGCTAACTACAGTGACGGCAGCAACAGCGATGTGACCAGCTCTGCCACTTGGAGCGACAATTCCAGCTATGCGGGTATCACCAGCTACGGATATTTAACCGCAAATCCGGTGGTATCGGATCAATCGTGCCTGATAACAGCAAGTTATGAGGGCCGGTCCGACACGCATACTGTAATGATCCATGACATGTCTTCAAACAATCCACCGGCAGTTGATTTCAGCTATAACAAATGGAGAACAATCGCTATTTTTAGAGATCGCACAACCGATAGTGATGGAACCATTGTGTCATGGCGTTGGGATTTTGGCGATGGCAAGTACAGCACGAGACAAAACCCCTGGCATAGATATGGCAGTTATGGAAATTACTCCGTCACCCTCACGGTTACCGACAATGAAGGGCTAAGCAGTTCCATGTCCAAAACAATATCTATCACCAGATAAAAATACCAATAAGATATTTCTGTGGGGTCAGCGATGGCCCCACCTTTTTTATTTTTCGGAACCATCAACAAAAAGAAGGGGGTACTCCTTACTGTTGTTATCCATAGGTCTCTGATTGAGAGGGAGAAACGCATGCAATAATAGGCCTCCCGATGAATATACGATTTTATTATTGACAATCGATGGCATGATTCGTAGAATATGTACGTTAAAACGTACTTGTTTGGAGAGAGAAACATGAAAACAGAGTTAACAGCTACCGACGCTCGGCGTGATTTCTTTGAAATTGTCAAAGGGGCAACCGAAAAGCATCAAATATTTCGTATTCAACACAGAAAAGGGCCTGTTGTCCTGCTGTCAGCAGAGGATTACGATAACCTGATAGAAACGCTCGAGTTACTTTCTTTTCCGGGCTTTTCAGAAAGATTGAAAGAATCGATTAATCAGGTTCACAAAGGCGAAACATACTCGATGAAAGAAGTGTTCGGTGATTCCTGATGGAATCATATGCAATAAGATTCACCAAAGAAGCGGTAAAGGACATTCAGAAACTTTCACCACGTTTGACCTCAAAATTAAAGAATATCCTTAACAATCAAATTTCCGTAGAACCCTATTCTGGGAAGAAGCTGGTTGGCCAATTGAAGGGATTCTATTCTGTTCGCCTGAACTTTCAGGACAGGATCGTGTATTCAGTCGATGAGGAAAATCGAACGGTATACATTCACAGGGCAAGAACGCATTATGAAGATTGAAATTTATTGTGAAACTGTTTCAGGTTAGCAATAGGTTAGAAAAAACGATCAAGGGGTTATGTCCAATGCCATAACCCCTTGATTTTGTTTGGCTGGGGGACCAGGGTTCGAACCTGGGTTAACGGGGCCAGAACCCGTCGTCCTGCCACTAGACGATCCCCCAATAAATATGTTTCACAAATTTATATGACGCGGCTTTGCCGCTATTTTATTTATCTGTTGATGATAGGAATTTTTTCTCTTCTGTCAACACCGGCAGCATGTCTGCATCGAATTCTCGTGGTCTGATACAAAAAAAGCGGGTGCGAAGTCAAGCATAAACTTTGACGGTCTCGTTAAAAGACCAACTTCTGCGTTGTGTTTCATTTCGTAATCATTCAACCTACGATAAGTACGCCTCATGATTACAAAATTTACACGCCTTGAATTTGAACTTTTTACAAAACCGTCTAATTCGGACTTTTTACGAAACTGTCACCTTTAACTCAGCAAACCCAATAAACCCAATAAACGCAACAAACCCCATAACCCAAAAAGCCGCGACCTATTCTTTTTCCTTTGTCTGCTCAATATATGTGACAGCCTGTTTCAGACGCTGGATCACTTTTTCCTTGCCGATGATTTCGGTTATTTCAAATATGCCGGGGCTGGCTGTCTTGCCGGTCAGGGCCACCCGCACCGGTTGGGCTATTTTGCCGAGCTTCAGACCGGTTTTGTCCATAACGGATTTAAAGGCGTTTTCCAGGTTTTCTTCGGTAAATGTCTCGATGGTGCCCAGGGCATTCATGAGGAGCTGCAGGGCTTGCCTGGCCGCAGGTTTTAAAAATTTTCTGGCGGCTTTTTCCTCGTAACGAATGGTTTCGGCAAAATAAAAGGTCGCCGCCAGGGCCATTTCTTCCAGTGTCTTGCTCCGCTGAACCAGTGTCTTGACGACCTTGACAAGAAACTCGCCGGGTTCGGCGTGAATACCTGATTTTTCCAGAAAGGGAAGCAACAGGCGGGCAAGTGTTTCAGGGGGTGTGGCCTGGATGTGATCGGCATTGAGTGCGGTAAGCTTTTCCTGGTCAAATATACCGGCGGCACGCCCGATGTTTTTTAGACTGAATTTTTCGATGAGGTCATTTTTGGTAAAAAATTCCTGGTCACCGTAGGACCAGCCCAGTCTTACCAGGTAGTTCACCACGGCCTCGGGCAGATAGCCCATGTCACGATAGGCGGTAACGGATGTGGCGCCATGCCGTTTGCTGAGACGGGAGCGATCTTTTCCAAGAACCATGGGGACGTGACCAAATACCGGAAGCGGTGCGTTCAGGGCCTGGTAGAGCAGTATCTGCTTGGGTGTGTTCATCACGTGATCGTCACCCCGTATGATGGTGTTGATCTGCATGGTGATATCGTCCACCACCACGACGAAGTTGTACGTCGGGGAACCGTCGCTTCGCGCGATGATAAAATCGTCCAGTTCGTCATTCTGGAATACAATGTTTCCTTTAATGACATCTTCCAGCAAGGTTGTTCCGGTCAGGGGCGCCTTGAAACGCACCACGGCATTTTCTGATTTTGGTAAGTCTTTACCCCGGCAGGTACCGTCATATTTGGGTTTTTCACCGGTAGCCATGGCCTTTGCCCGCATGGATTCAAGTCGCTCGGGGCTGCAGGTGCAGTAATAGGCATGGCCGGCCCGAATAAGTTTTTCGATGTGCTCCTGGTATACAGGATAGCGCCGGGATTGAAAAAAGGGGCCTTCATCCCAGTCGATCCCCAGCCATTCCAGCGCTTCGAAGATGGCATCCACAGAAGCCTGGGTCGAACGGGCCGCATCGGTGTCTTCAATCCGGAGAACAAATTTGCCTTTCATGTGCCGGGCATAAAGCCAGTTGAACAGTGCGGTCCGGGCGCCGCCCACATGCAGGTAGCCGGTGGGGCTCGGTGGAAATCGGGTGATGATTGTATTCATGGTGTCACCTTTAATTTTTATGCCATCCAAGAAATATTGTCTGGCTCGATCTTTGTGTTGGGCCTAACATACGATTCCTGTTTAACTTCTATTCGTTGCTTTTTAGGATTAGTAATTAGTCAATTGATTTTTTCCTGTCTGCTTCGATCGTTGAAACCCATCAGTGCGGTATCTTTATAAAAACAGGGTGCAAGGAAAATAGGTGTTCACGTTGTGACAAAACTACAAATAATCAAATTTAAACAATATGTTATATCAAACAAGCCTGAGTGTTTGTTTCATGGATGACCTCAGTAACACAGAAAAGGTGACAGCACAAGGGGGCCGCACAAAAAAGCAGGGAAAAGTCCTTGACAATTGGAATGAATTAAATTACTAGAGGGTCCACGTTGTCAATACGCACGAAAAACAATTTATTCTCATTAAATACAGATAGTTAGGAGATTACTTATGCCTGTTCCAAAACGGAAAACATCAAAGTCAAAACGAGACAAACGGCGGACGCATCAAAAACTGGCTGCACCCAACCTGGCAGAATGTCCCCAGTGTGGCGAAGCTGTCCAGGCCCACCATGCCTGCCCCAGTTGCGGAACTTACAAAGGACGGACCGTTATCGAGACTGAAGAATAGAACGATCGCGGAGAGACACAAGCGTTGGCAAAAACCGGAAATTATTTTACAGGGAACTGAATGTCAACAAACCCCACTGATGCAGAAACAGCGCCTTACGGAATTGATCCTGAAATGAGACAGATGGTCATCGATACCGTCAGGCAACTGCGAAAAAAACTGCTGTCAAAGGAATCGATCCTATCCTTCGACAGGGATGAGGTTTTCCCGGAAGAGACGATCCGCCAACTGTTGGGACCCGATATCGGGCTCCAGCTCATTTTTCTCCCTGAAGCCTATGGCGGCATGGGGGGTGGCGCCAGGGACTGTTGTGAAGTCACCCGGGAGATGGCCAGGATCTGCCTGGGCGTGGGGACTGCTTTTTTTGCGATCCAACTGGGTGCCGATCCGATAATCGTCGGGGGTACCGAAGCACAGAAAGAAAAATGGCTCGGCACTATCGCGGAAGGGGACTCCCTGGTGGCCTACGCGGTGACCGAACCGGGAGCCGGCAGCAACCTGGCGGCTCTCAAGACCAAGGCCGAACCGGTGTCCAACGATGCCGGTGCGATTACCGGCTACAGGATAAACGGGACAAAACAGTTTATTTCCACCGGGGGAAGCGCGGATTTCATCACGCTTCTGGCAAAAACACCCGAGGGACCTTCCTTTTTTATCGTGGAAAAAGGAACCCAGGGCTTTGACCAGGGAAAAGGTGAAGAAAAGCATGGTATTCGCGCCTCGAATACCTCACCTCTTTCCTTTAAAGACGTTTTTGTGCCCCTGGAAAACCTGGTGGGCGGTATTCCCGGCCGAGGATTGAAGCAGGCCAACAAGGTTTTTGGTTACACGCGACTCATGGTGGCTTCCATGGCCCTGGGTGCTGCCGAGGCGGCCATGGATATCGCCATTCAGTACGCTAAAGAGCGGATACAGTTTGGCTCACCCCTGTCTGAAAAACAGGGCTATACCCACAAACTGGTGGTACCTCACATGGTAAGACTTGAAGCCGCCGCCGCTTATATCGAGGAAATGGCCCTTGAAGTGGACCGTGATGGCCAGAAAGACATCCAGGTGGAGGGATCCATTGCCAAGCTGTTTACCACGGAAGCGGCAAACAAGGCTGCAGATGACGCCATGCAGGCACTGGGTGGTTATGGGTATATTTCTGAATTTGAAGTCGAAAAGATCAAGCGGGATGTCAAAATTACGTGTATTTACGAGGGCACCAGCGAGATCCAGCAAAACATCATCGGTACGTATCGATGGAAAATATCGCGTAAAACAAAGGGTGAATTCTATAACCGTCTCAGATCGGAAATGGATGCCCTCGAGACCGCTTTCAACAACGGTGGCTGTTCACTTCTGGGGTGCTGCGCCAGGCTGCTGAACGAAACCATCAGTCGGGCTCACGAGAACCGCTTAACCCGGCAGCAATATGTCATGTTTGCCCTGGCAGACCTGATGGCGCATGTGGAAGTGGGCGCAAGTTTGGCAAGAAAGGCGGCTGGTCTAACAAAAGACGGACATCCTGAGGCGGAAAAATTCCGGGCCATGTCCAGAATCTTTGCCAATGAAGTGGCACAGCTGGCAGCCAAAAATATTCCCTTGATACTGATGGGAACAGGTGTTTTCAGTTCCGAAGAGACGCAGACGATCTTACAGGATTTGGATTATTCAGCGCTGATGCTCGGTTATGACAAGGTTATCGTGGAAATGGATGTTGTTGCGGATATCCTGTTCGAAAGAGGAACATGACACAGACTGAAAAACGCATCGTGGTGGTTACGGGGGGCTCGCGGGGTCTTGGGAGAGCCGTTTGTCAGGCCTTCGCAGGCCCCGACACCCATATCTGTTTTAATTACCACACGTCGGAAACAGGTGCTCAGGAAACAGGGGAACTGATCGCTGCGGCCGGTGGAAGCTGGGACGCAGAGCGTGTCGACATCACCTCCCTGAACGCGGTCAGTGCCTGGTTCAAACGGATCGGCACTGCATTCCAAAAGATCGACATTCTCGTAAACAATGCCGGGATAACGCGCGATGGCCTGATTGCGATGATGAAGGAATCGGACTGGGACGATGTTCTGGAAACCAACCTAAAAGGCACCTTCAACTGTATCAAGCCGGCGATCCGTCTCATGATGCGCAAACGTTACGGCAGGATTGTCAATGTCACATCCGTTGTCGGCGCCATGGGGAACCCGGGCCAAGCCAACTATGCTGCATCAAAGGCCGGCATCATCGGGCTCACCAAATCGGTCGCCAAAGAAATTGCCACGAGGGGCATCACCGTGAATGCCGTGGCTCCCGGTTATCTGGAGACCGATATGACCGCATCGCTTCAGGACAAGGCAAAGGAAGCCATGCTGGCCTTCATTCCCATGGGAAGGGCAGGAACGTTGTCGGAGGTCACGGCCGCCATCAAATTTCTTGCCTCTGACGAAGCTGCCTACATTACGGGCCAGGTACTGCATGTCAGTGGGGGGATGTATACCTAGAGGGTCTGAGGGTGATACAAGGGTCCGAGGGTAGCTGACAGCTATCAGCGGGTAGCAGCATTATAGCCTCCAAGCATCCTGGCGTCCCAGCATGCAAGGGTTCGAGGGTGGCCACAGATGTCAGCGGATAGCGGCGTTACACTTTCCCGGTATTCTGGCTTCCTGGTATCAAGGGTTCAAGGGTCGCTGAAAGCGTAAGCGATAGGCAGCTAATAGTCTACAGCCTATACCCCTAAAGGCTATTGATGGTTTAAAGGTGCAAGCAGTTTATTGTTTGCAATTTATGGCTAACAGAAAATTAATTACAATGAATCAAAATTGCCACATATTGTCGGCTTATGCCGACAGATCGAAAGGAGAATCGTTCAATGTCCATCGAAGATAAAGTAAAAAAGATTATTGCGGAGAAGTTGAGTGTCGATCTGTCAGAAGTTATCCCTGAAGCATCGTTCGTCGATGATCTGGGGGCGGACTCACTGGATCTGGTGGAACTGATCATGACCATGGAAGAAGAATTTGACATCGATATTTCCGATGAGGATGCGGAAAAGCTCGAATCGGTCAAGGATGCCATCAATTTTATCAATGCCCACTAATTTAACTTCGAAGCACGAAATTCGAAATCCTAAACAAATTCGAACAACCTAAATTCGAATTTCAATCGTTGAACATAAAAGGAGCTTGCTTGAGTAGACGAGTCGTCATTACGGGATTGGGTCTGGTTACACCTGTGGGCATCGGTGTCGAAGAATCCTGGGAAAGTCTGTGCGCCGGGAAATCCGGTATCGGTGAGATCACACGATTCGATGCGTCAAAATTTGCGACGCGGATAGCAGGAGAGGTCAAAGATTTCCATCCACAGGATTTTCTCCCCAAGAAGGAAGCCCGACGGACCTCCCTGTTTATTGCCTATGCCATTGCCGCCACGCGAATGGCGATGGAAGCATCCGGGTTGAAGATCGATGAACGCAACGAAGACCGCGTGGGTGTGCTGACCGGCTGTGGTCTGGGCGGACTGTCCATCCTGGAAGACATCACCCGGGTCGTCGACAGCAAAGGGCCCAACCGGGTAACGCCCTTTTTTATTCCCATGATGATCGGCAACATGGCACCTGGAATGATATCGATTCACTTTGGAGCCAAAGGACCGAATGCATCGGTGGCCACTGCCTGTGCGGCCGGATCGCATGCTATTGGCGATGCCTTTAAACTTATCAAGAGGGGTGCTGCCGATGCCATGATCGCCGGTGGTGTTGAATCGACAATTACACCCACCGGTATCGCGGGTTTCAATGCCATGAAAGCCCTGTCGACGCGAAATGATGATCCACAAAAAGCATCAAGACCATTTGATCGTGATCGTGACGGTTTTGTTGTAGGAGAAGGGGGGGGGATCCTCATCCTGGAAACACTGGAAAACGCTCTTGAAAGGGGCGCTCACATATACGCCGAGGTGGTGGGATACGGAATGAGCGGAGATGCTTACCACATTACCGCGCCACCTCCGGACGGTGGGGGTGCTATCCGATGTATCAAGGCCGCGCTGTCCGATGCACGCCTTTCCTACCGGGATATCGACTATATCAATGCCCACGGCACCTCGACGCCTCTCAATGATCTTTATGAAACGAGAGCGATCAAAGCCGTGTTCAAAGACAAGGCCCACACGATACCGGTGAGTTCCACCAAATCCATGACCGGACACCTGCTGGGTGCTGCCGGCGGTGTTGAAGCGGTTTTTTCGACACTGGCCATTCATGACGGCATCCTCCCACCCACTATCAACTATACGAATGTTGCTGAAGAGTGCGACCTGGATTATGTGCCGAATGTGGCAAGGAAGCAGAACATCACCACCGCCATGTCAAATTCTTTTGGTTTCGGCGGGACCAACGCCACCCTGATATTCAAGAAATACCCTTCCTGAGACAAGCTGACTGTCCACATGAGAAGTGGTGCTGCAACCCTTTTTTTGCTTGCGGTAATCAATGAATATCGATAAAGCATATTAAACCTGCAAGGTCTATAGGGGTTGTCAGAAAAACGTTCCGATTGAGGACCGTTTTTCTGCTACAAACCCTTATGCCGCCATCATATTTTCGGAACATTATTATGACAAGCGGTATAATATGCTTTATCGATATAGGTTTTAAGTTTTAAGCAATTATCGTGAGCTATATGCTTTTGGCTGTGGGCGGTAATGGTTACCGTCTGAAAGACACAGGGTGTGCGGAGGATAGAAACCGCACCGATTGAAAAGAACAAGCGACGCCGTCGCGTCAAATAAAATCGTAAAGCGATTTTATTAAGGAACGCATTTCAATGGAACAGGAAACCATTATCATGGGCAGTGATCATGCTGCCTACCAGATGAAGGAAACCATCAAATCTTATCTGGAGCGCGAAGGTTTTGTGGTCGAAGATGCCGGTGCCCTGGGGACCGACTCCGTGGATTATCCCGATTTTGGTATCAAGGTGGCATCAGCCATATCCTCCGGAAAATATAAACGGGGCATCCTGATGTGTGGTACCGGTCTCGGCATGTCCATGGTCGCCAATCGATTTCCCCGCGTCAGGGCAGCACTTTGCGGCGATATCTTTTCTGCAGTCATGAGCCGGCAGCACAACGATGCCAATATCCTTGTCATGGGGGGTCGGGTCATTGGTGACGTGCTGGCCAAAGAGATCGTGAAAGCATGGCTCAAAACAGAATTTGACGGGGGGCGACATCAACATCGTTTGGATAAATTTGACCGGATGGGTTTCACCAGTGATTTAAAGGGGGATATTCGTTGGATTACCAAATGATAAGGAAGTTGGATCCTGAGCTGGCAGCGGCCCTTGAAAATGAACTGAGCCGCCAGCAGTTCAACCTGGAACTCATTGCATCGGAAAATATCGTCAGCCCTTCGGTCATGGCGATACAGGGAAGCGTCCTCACCAATAAATATGCGGAAGGATATCCCGACAAGCGTTATTATGGTGGCTGTGAGTTCGTGGACATGGTCGAGACCTTAGCCATCGAACGCGCCAAAAAACTTTTCCAGGCAGCCTATGTCAATGTGCAGCCGCACTCGGGTTCACAGGCCAACATGGCGGTTTATTTTGCATTGCTGAAGACCGGGGACACCATCCTGGGTATGGATCTGTCACACGGGGGGCACTTGACGCATGGCAGCCCCGTCAGTTTTTCGGGACGTCTTTTTCATTTTGTTCATTACGGCGTACATCCGGAGGCAGGCATCATCGACTATGATCACTTGAAGACGTTGGCTGAACAACACCGGCCAAAAATGATTGTTGCCGGAGCCAGTGCCTATCCCCGCATCATCGATTTCAAGCAATTTTCCGACATCGCAAACTCTGTTGGTGCGTACCTGATGGTGGACATGGCTCACATTGCCGGTCTGGTTGCCGCTGGTGTTCATCCTTCCCCCATTCCCTATGCCGATGTTACGACATCGACGACCCACAAAACGCTTCGGGGCCCAAGAGGGGGCTTGATTCTGTCGAAAGCGGATTATGGCCAACGATTGAACAAGCAAATATTCCCCGGCATCCAGGGGGGGCCCTTGATGCATGTCATCGCTGCAAAAGCTGCAGCTTTCCAGGAGGCGTTGTCGGACGCATTCAAAGTATATCAGATGCAGACCGTTAAAAATGCCCGGGCATTGTCCGAACATTTGATGGAAGGCGGTGTCCGTCTCGTGTCCAACGGCACGGACAATCATATGTTGCTGGCAGATCTACGCAACCTGGGTATCACCGGAAAGGATGCCGAGACAGCCTTGGGTTTGGCAGGGATTACGGTCAATAAAAACACCGTTCCGTTTGACACCCTGGGACCGGCCATCACCAGCGGTGTCCGTATCGGAACACCGGCCATCACCACAAGGGGTATGCAAGAGACGGAGATGGCCCTGATTGCCAAGATGATACTGGACGTGTTCCGAAATATCGATAACCCGGAGGTCATTCAGAAGGTGAACAACCAGGCAAGGGCGCTTTGCGAGGCGTTTCCGATATATCAAACAGAGGGTTCAAGGGGCCAAGGGTGATACAAGGGTTCGAGGGTGGCTGACGGCTATAAGCGGACAGCAGCATTCAAGCTTCCGAGCCTCCATAGCGTCCCAGCATATAAGGGGTCATCAAGAAACGTTTTAGGTGTTAGGGTTTAAGTTTTAGGCTCCGCTGCTAGCTGATAGCAACAATGAATGACACGCGTAGCGTAAATATCACACGAAGTGTAAATGACGCCCGCAGGGCAGAATGACGCGCGAAGCGCTAATGACAGTCATATGGAACGGATGATGAACACGAAACGATTTTATGAGATGGAAAGAATACCATATGTCTGAGATCACCGAACGCCCGTCATGGGAAGCCTATTTCATGGAAATTGCCGTACTCGTGGCCAAACGTTCCACCTGTTTGAGACGTTCGGTGGGTGCGGTGGTGGTGAAGGACAGACGGATGCTTTCCACCGGTTACAACGGTGCCCCGACAAATGTTCGTCATTGCCGGGAAACCGGATGTATTCGGGAACAGTTGAACGTTCTTTCAGGAGAACGACACGAGTTGTGCAGGGGGATTCACGCGGAGCAGAATGCCATCATTCAAGCGGCCTTTCATGGGGTTTCCATCCGGGATGCCTCCCTTTATTGTACCAACCTGCCATGTTCCATCTGTGCAAAAATGATTATCAACGCGGGTATTAAACGCATATATTATTTATCGGGCTATGCAGACACCATGTCCGAAGAGATGCTGACAGAGGCGGGTGTCGGAATTGTTAAGCTCGACATCTGAAAGTCACACCGATACCACATAAAGGGGAGAAATATGAAGTGTCCATTTTGTGGCGAGATTGACAACAAAGTGATTGATTCTAGAGTGAGCAAGGATGGAAATGTCATTCGCAGGCGTAGAGAGTGCCTCATGTGCAACCGGCGATTCACTACCTACGAGCACATAGAGGATATTCCCATCATGATCATCAAAAAGGACGGGAGAAGAGAGGTATTCAATCGCGACAAGGTACGCTCCGGGCTCAAGAAAGCCTGCGAGAAACGTAATATCAGCATGAACCTCATCGAAGAATATGTGGATGAACTCGAAAGGGATCTCAGGGAAACCGGTGAAAAAGAAATTGCGTCATCTGTTCTCGGAGAGAAAATCATGCACATTCTTCATGAGGTTGACGATATCGCCTATGTCCGCTTTGCATCGGTGTATCGCGAATTCAAGGATGTAAACGACTTTGTCGCGGAACTAAAAAATATTCTCAGCAAACAGTAACCCAACAGGTTCGTGAAATACCCGGATCGGGCATACCGCCGTGTGTAGTAAACGGACGGCCTCCAAATCAACCCTGAACGATGATGCTATGCAGGATGACGAATACTTCATGAAAAAAGCCCTTGATCTGGCGTCAAAAGGTCAAGGCGAAACATCACCAAACCCCATGGTGGGTGCGGTCATTGTCAAGAATGGCAAGCTTGTCGGGCAGGGATATCATCTGTCTGCTGGAAAAGCCCATGCGGAAGTCAATGCCATCGATGATGCAGGCATCCATGCAGAAAAAGCAACGCTCTACGTTACCCTTGAACCCTGCAACCACCACGGTCGAACCCCGCCCTGTACTGAAAAAATCCTGAACGCCGGTATACAACGCCTTGTGGTCGCCATGGAAGACCCCAATCCGGATGTCAAGGGTGGCGGTATGGCCTATCTGGCGAGCAGGGGCATCACGGTTACGTCGGGGGTTCTGCGGGCAGAAGCTGAAAGACAGAATGAAGCCTTTATTAAATTTGTGAAGAAAAAACAGCCCTTTGTGACAGTGAAATGTGCTGCAACGCTGGATGGGCAGATTGCCACCCGGACCGGTGATGCCAAATGGGTCACCGGGGAAACCGCGAGGCAGTATGTACACTGTCTGAGGCACTGGACAGATGCCATTCTGGTGGGTATCGGGACGGTCCGGACGGACAATCCGCGTCTGACCACGCGCCTGCAGAACAAAGCGGGCAAGAACCCCATCAGGATTATTCTCGATACGAATCTCACCATTTCAGAGGAGGCAGACATTGTCCAATCCACTTCGGAGGCTGAAACGTGGATAATATCGGGCAAACATCCTGCCGGCACCCAGGCCAAACAAAAGCGTCTGGAAAAAGCAGGTGTCCGGTTGATAGAAGCACCCCTTAGCCATGGTCGTGTGGATCTGCCGCAGTTGATGCGGTTGTTGGGGCGAAAGCAAATTACCAGTCTGCTCATCGAAGGTGGTGGTGACATTATTGCCTCGGCTGTTTCAGCCGGTATTGTGGACAAAATCATATTTTTTTATGCACCCAAACTGCTGGGAGGTAACGACGGTGTTCCCATCTGCCGGGGCAAAGGGCCGGAACGGATGCAGGCAGCCTGGCCGGTCAGCGGGATAACCGTTCAAAGGTTTGATGACGATATTATGATATCGGGTTATCTGGCAGGGTAACCCGTGCAAAACACGTGATTGCATAGTGATTTTTGCTGAAATTATGGACAAATCGACAACTGTCGGTTGCTTGTCGGACTAACATGCGTATATTAAAAGCTGTAAATCATGAGGATGATTTATAGCAGATGAACATCCAACATCGAACAGCATGAATGTCGAACAAGGAATATCGAAAAACCTCCCTACAGGCTAAGAGGATTCTGAGACCGTAAAGAATTCTGATCAATTCAGATTCACTCGCTGTTGTGGTTCAATACCGACACCTGTTGCTTCATATCTCGAAATTAAATTCGATGTTGGTTCGAAATTCGATGTTCATTTGTTTTGGCTTACAGTCTCGGGTTTTATGGCTAAGAACTAATTTAAGACGCAGGGTTTCATGTTTACAGGAATTATCGAAGGCTTGGGCAGTGTTGTGGGAATCCGCCCGTCCGGGCTTGGCAGACGTTTGACCGTCGATGCTGACTTTGACCTGGGGGATACCAAAATAGGAGACAGCCTCTCCGTCAGTGGTGCCTGTCTGACAGCCGTCACGGTTGAGGGCCGGCGATTTCAGGCGGACGTGTCTCCAGAAACACTCGACAGGACAACCTTTAATAAAATAAACGTCGGAGCCCGTGTCAACATCGAGCGGGCGCTGATGCTGACCGGCAGGCTTGACGGGCATCTTGTCTCGGGCCATGTGGATTGTATCGGAACCATCAAGGAAAAGAAACCGATTGGAAATGCAACCGTCATTACCATCCAGTTACCGCCGTCCCTGAGTCCCTATATCATCGAAAAAGGCTCCATCGCGATTGACGGCATCAGTCTCACCGTCAACCACTGCACCCAGACACATTTCGATGTCAGCATTATTCCATATACCGGCATATTGACAACCATCGGTCATAAACAGGTTGGTGAACAGGTTAATATCGAAACCGACATGATCGGTAAATACGTGGAACGTTTTTTGTCTCACTATCAAAACAACACCAAGGAAACCAGCAAACCTTCCATAGGCATGGACCTTCTGGCGAAGACGGGTTTCCTTAATCCGGGATCATAGGAGTTTTAGAATGCCCCATTTGAGTACCAAAGAAGCCATTGAAAATATTAAAGCCGGCGGGATGGTTATTCTCGTAGATGACGAAGACAGGGAGAATGAAGGGGATCTCTGTATGGCTGCGGAAGCTGTAACACCCGAAGCCATTAATTTTATGGCCAAATTCGGAAGGGGATTGATTTGTCTCCCCATGACGAGCGAAAAGTGTGATGCCCTAAACCTGCCATTGATGGTCAATGAAAACACATCCCGTTTTCAAACCGGTTTTACGGTTTCCATCGAAGCCAAAAGGGGTGTCACAACGGGGATTTCGGCGGCGGATCGTGCCACGACCATCCTTGCGGCGGTGGCGGATGACGCAAAACCGGGTGATCTGGCGCGACCCGGGCATATTTTCCCATTGAGAGCCAGGGATGGCGGCGTCATGGTCAGGGTCGGCCAGACAGAAGGTTCCGTGGACCTGGCCCGTTTGGCCGGTTTGAAACCGGCCGCGGTGATTTGTGAAATCATGGACGAAGACGGTACCATGGCCCGCATGCCGGCCCTTGAAAAATTCAGTGAATTGCACGGGATCGGTATCTGCACCGTAGCGGATCTTGTGGCCCACCGCACACGTACCGAATGTTTTGTAAGAATGGCGGTTCAGACCCGCATCCCCACAGCCTTTGGGGGGGACTTCAACATTCTGGCTTTTGAAAACGATATAGACGACCTGACCCATATCGCACTGGTAAAAGGAACCATCGATTCAGAACAACCTGTTTTGGTCCGGGTTCACTCCGAGTGCATGACCGGAGATATTTTCGGATCCATGCGATGTGATTGCGCAGATCAGCTTCACATGGCCATGGCGATGATCGAGGCGGAAGGAACCGGTGTCATCGTTTACATGCGCCAGGAAGGACGGGGTATTGGGCTCGTCAACAAGTTGAAGGCGTATGAGCTTCAGCAAAACCACGGGCTCGATACTGTTGAGGCCAACAATAAACTTGGCTTCGAGGACGATCTCAGGGAATATGGTATCGGGGCCCAAATCCTGGTATCACTCGGTGTGAAAAAGATGCGTCTCTTGACCAATAACCCCAAAAAAATGGTCGGTCTCGAGGGCTACGGCCTCAGCGTCACCGAGCAGATCCCCATCGAAATCGAACCCAACAAGTACAACAAGGGCTATCTTGAATGCAAAAAGTTGAAAATGGGGCATATTTTGAGCATGTGTGAGTAAATACAATCCGGGAAAGCCGGTTGGGCCATGGGGAAATCCCAGGTTGTCGTGGAAAAGAAATCGATTTCATCACGAAAACACGAAAGGTTGAAATCACGAAAAAGAGCATGGAAATTTTTGGGCTTAATACGTTCGTGTTTTTGTGATAATTTTTTTTGGTTTTATGCCATTTATGGTTGGTCACTAACTATCAGCCCGGAGGAGAAAGATGCCAAAAATTATTGAAGCCAATCTAATTGCCGAGGGGAAAAAATTTGCTGTTGTGGTGAGTCGGTTCAATGACTTCATCACAGAGCGACTCGTCGGGGGTGCCGTGGATGCCCTGATGAGATGTGGTGCCAAGGATGACGATATTGATGTCGTAAAGGTACCCGGCGCCTTTGAAATCCCCTTGATTGCAAAAAAGATGGCACAGAAGAAAAAATATGATGCAGTTATCTGCCTGGGGGCTGTTATTCGCGGCGCAACACCCCATTTCGATTATGTCAGCGCGGAGGTTTCCAAGGGTATTGCCGTGGTCAGCATCGAATCGGAAATTCCGGTCATTTTCGGTATTATCACAACCGATACGCTAGAGCAGGCCATTGAGCGGGCGGGAGCAAAATCCGGCAACAAGGGTTTCAGTGCCGCCATGGCGGCAGTGGAGATGGCCAATCTTCTAGAGACCGTCGGTTAAGCATCATGACGGGGAACCGGCGAAAATCAAGAGAGCACGCCATGCAGGCCCTCTTTTATCTGGATATGATTGGGGATGAATCCGGGGAGGGCCTGGATGTTTTTTACGGCAATTTCTCGCCTGCCAAGCAGGCGGTTCCCTTTTTTCGAAAACTGGTGGAGGGTGTACGACAATCCAAACGCGAGATCGATGCCACCATCGAGCGATTTTCCAGCAACTGGAAACTTCATCGCATGCCGCATGTCGACAGAAACATATTGCGGATTGCGGTGTTCGAGATGCTTTACTGTGAAGACATTCCCATCAAAGTCTCAATCAATGAAGCCATCGACATCGGGAAAAAATATGGTACCCACGAATCCGGGCCCTTTCATCAACGGCATCCTGGATTCTCTTCGGATTGCCATTGAAAAAGGGGACATGAAAATGAAAGCAGTCGATGACAAAGATTCACTGGAGCAACGATGTCCGCGGCTTGGCGGACCGGTTCCCTTTAAATACTGCAGAACCACCGGCGAGGGCGGTATGCCCTGTTTCAAGATCCTGGATTGCTGGTGGGAGACCTTTGATATTCGGACCTATCTGGAAAACAGCATGTCCGAAGCGGCATTCAAAGCACTTACAGAGGCCAAACCACCGGACAAGATCGCGAGCATTCTCGATCTTATCGAACAGGCCAAGCAAATAAAAAAGAACTAAGATGAAGGTTTATACCGCTTGTCATAATAATGTTCCGAAAATATGATGGCGGCATAAGGGTTTGTAGCAGAAAAACGGTCCTCAATCGGAACGTTTTTCTGACAACCCCTATAAAACTAAAACACCTATTTTGGGATGGAATCAGGAAGGAGGCACCATTGATCATCAAGGACCTGACTGTCGGACCGATTATGGCAAACTGTTATATTGTGGGCTGCGAAGAAACCAAGAGCGCGGCGGTAATCGATCCCGGAGACGAAGCCGACAGAATTTTAATGGTTTTGGCGGAGGCCGGTCTGACGGTAAAGACGATTATCAATACCCATGGTCATTTTGACCATGTGAGTGCCAACCAGCGCATGAAGGAGGTCACCGGGGCGGAGCTGTTGATTCATGCAACTGGATGCGCCCATGCTGTCTCAACTGTCGGCAACGGCCGCGGCGTGGGGCATGTCTTCCGATAATTCACCGCCTCCGGACCGTATGCTAGCCCATGGCGATGTGGTGCAGGTGGGCAATATCGCTTTAACGGTGATTCATACCCCGGGGCACACCCCCGGCGGCATTTCCCTTCATTCAGACAAGGCCGTATTCGTCGGGGACACGCTCTTTGCGGGATCCATTGGAAGGACGGACTTTCCCGGGGGGGATTTCGGCGTGTTGAAGGCCAGCATACAGGAAAAACTCTTTACCCTGGATGACGATGTCACGGTTTATCCGGGTCACATGGGTCTCACCACCATCGGCCGGGAAAAACGCACCAACCCGTTTGTGAGGATCTAAGCAAGACGTTTCTCTATTCAATTAATCCCACGCGGTTCCAAAATCCCATGTATCTTTGACAATTTCCACAATCAAAGACGTATCAAGGGATATCACACCGTCGATATTAGGTATCTCATTAAATATCAAGGCCTTAAACTCATCCAGGGAACGGGCGATAAACTCGACATCCAGGTCTGTTCTGCCGGTGGTCAGAGCGATATAGTTCAGCTTGTCGTTTTTGATCAGTCTCCTCAGGATATGATCTTTCTTTTTAAGGTCAATGGTGAGTTTGAGATTGCCGATGATTTCAAACCCGAGCTTGATGGGGTTGCTGACGGCCACCACATTGATAATTTCTTTATGGAGCAGCCGTTTGAGGCGGGTACGGGCCGTGGTCTCTGAAATGCCGAGTTCCTTGGCGATATCCACAATTGACATTCGTCCATCTTTCTGGAGCAATCGGATCATCTTTTGATCCACCCGGTCTATTTTTGTGCTGCCGGGCGTTTTCTCTTTCTGCATCATGAGCACTCTCCCACATTGATACGTCTTAGGTATCGTATTTCGCTATATTTATAGATATATTTAATCATATCCGCCGAATAATAAGATAATATTATTGACAAACAAATCCAATGGCCCTAAAATTTTTTTAAAACTAACATACATCAAATACAAAATGAAAGGAAGAATTGTGAAAAAGATAATTGTGGTGGGCGTTGGCGCGCAGGGAAGTACCATCGCCAAAAGGATGGATGAACATCCTCAGGTATCGGAAATCATCTGTGCCGATTACGATCAGAAAGCCGCCGAAAAATTGAGCAGGTCTTTAAATAAAGCCAAGGCAATCCAGTTAGACGCCGGCAACATCGAGAATGTTATTCAGGTTGCTCAGGGGTGTGACCTGATGGTGAACGGGTTGCCCCTGGAGTACAATCTGATTGTCATGGAAGCAGCCCTGGCTGTGAATGCTTCTTATTTCGACATGGCCGGCCCCATGGAAGATGTCGGTTTTGTCGAAAGCTATCAGATGATGTTTACAAAATGGCATCAAAAATTCAAAGCAAAGGGCCTAACAGCGCTTCTCGGGGGAGGATCCGCCCCCGGTCTTGCCAATGTCATGGCCAGAGAAGCTGCTGATAGAATGGATAGCTGTGACACCATCGGAATCTATGTATACGAGGGGCTGAAAACCAAACGTTTTACGCCATTCTGGTGGTCGCCGGAGGTGGCTTTCGGAGACATGGCCTACAAAACGTTTCGATACGAGGATGGGGAGCACGTTACGGACGAGCCTTTTAGCCGGCCTGTACGGATGAAATTCAAGGGGATCGATCACCCGGTGCGACTGGTTGACCACGAACATGACGAGCCTGTCACCATGGGACTGATGGCCGATAAAGTGCTTAAAGGTGTAAAGAACGTCGAATTCAAATACGGAGGCACCGGGGTTGAACTTTCGGAAGATCTTTATAAACTTGGGCTGCTCTCCACTGAGCCGGTGACCGTCAATGGCAAGTCCGTCATACCCATGGACCTGGTCCTTGAGCTTTGTCCGCCGGCCCCGAAATACTCGGATGAAATAAAGAGCATTATCGATGAAGGGGTAATCAGTGAAGAAGCCGCCTTCCTAGTCCGGGTCGATGGTTTTAAAGACGGTAAACCCGTCAGGGTTGACTCCTATGCCAATGCGCCGGGCTTGGTTGATGCCTTTAAAATCTCCGGGTTGACCCATGAGGCCTTTATGACGGGGCAGTGTGCGGCGGTCTTTGTAAAGATGATGGTGGCGGATGTTTTTAAGGAAAAAGGGTTGTACGTTCCAGAGCAGTTCGACAAAAAAGCCCGGACCTATTATTTCAAGGAACTCGCCAAACTGGGTGTCACCGTGGAGGCAACATTTATGGAACGGCGTGATTAGCTCCGCGGGTATCGTGCCCGCCTGCGGCATGAGAAACAGTCATCATCGATTTAATTAATAAATCCCATAAATTTATTTTGACAGTTTCACGATGCAACGTTATGACAATGAAAGTTTAATGAATTGTCCCATTATTCATCGGAAACACAATTGAATAACCACCATAGCCTGATCCTTCCTTATCTTAAAATCTAAGGAGCAAACGACTGCCATTCCCGAACGGTATCATCGAAAATGTCGAGATGCCGGGTTTTTTTAATTTCAACCCCAGGCAAGATTTAAAGCGACGATTTGCGGATGTGTCAAAGATTTAAGAAACAAGATGGAGAATAGATAATGAGAGATTTTGAAGAATACTACAAAAGCGATTACAGGGGGAGAGATATACGGTCAGCTCTAAAAGAGGCCGTACAAATGGTTGATATCATTATGACGCCCCTGGAACAGACGTCCCTTGAGGTACGTCAGGAGGTCGCTCTGAAAACAGAACGTAATTTCAGGGACCATATCAACAAAGGATTTCTTAATTACAGAAAATCCGTCACCGAAGCCACGAATTTTGCCATTACAGAGTGGACAGGCCAAGGTTCTGTTCTGGTGGATGCCCTCGACCGGGAGTATCTGGATCTTTTAGGCGGCTTTGGTTTATACTCTTACGGTATTCGTCATCCCAAGATTGTGCAGGCGGTCAAAGCCCAGCTGGATCGCTCACCCCAGTACAGCCAGGAGATGCTTGATCCCTTGCGCGCACAACTGGCGAGAGTTCTGGCGCTGCTGACACCGGGTAAGATTCAGTACGGTTTTTTTTCCAATTCCGGTACAGAAGCTGTGGAAGGTGCCATGAAACTGGCCAAACTCTACACAGGTCGAAGCGGATTTATCTCCATGCTCAAGGCGTTTCACGGCAAGACCCTGGGAGCACTTTCATTGATGGGTAAAAAGACCTACCGGGAACCTTTGCTGCCCCTGCTTGAGGGGGTCCGTCATGTTCCTTTTGGCGATGCCCATGCTGTGGAGCAAGCTTTGGCAGCTGCCAAGGCGGTGGGTGACGGTATTGCTGCCGTCGTTGCGGAGCCCGTACAGGGTGAAGCCGGAGCCATCGTGCCACCCGATGATTACTGGCCGCGTCTGCGTGAGATTTGCAGTCATTACGGTGTACTCCTTATCGCGGACGAGGTCCAGACCGGCATGGGCCGTACCGGAGAGATCTTCGGTGTGGACCACTGGAATGTTGCGCCGGACATCCTCTGTCTGGGCAAAGCCCTGGGCGGTGGTGTGGTGCCCATGTCCGCTTTTATGTCCACCGCGAAAATATGGGAGTGCATGGAGCCCAACCCCTTTATGCACACAACCACTACCGGCGGAAATCCCCTGGCGTGCGCATCCGCTCTTGCGGCGATAACGGTTTTACTGGAGGAGAATCTGGCCGGGCAGGCTAAAACCAAGGGCCAATATGTTCGCAGCCAATTGAGAGAGCTTCAGGATCGATATCCCGGGGTTCTGGCCAATGTCAGGGGTCTGGGCCTTTTGATCGGCATGGAATTTTCCACAGACGGCATCGGGTACAAAGTTGCTTCGGGTCTTTTCTCGCGAGGTGTCCTCACGGCCGGAACCCTGACCAATTCAAAAAACATCCGATTTGAGCCGGCCTTGAACGTACCCCAGAAAATCTTAGATGAAATTCTCAACCGGCTTGAAGATGTTTTCAAATCCATCGAACTACCAAAAAGACCCCGGACCATGAACCTTTACGCCGGTCAAGTGCTGCATGTGGATCTTTCTTCCCAAACGGTTGCGGCCATGGCCATTAACAAAGACTGGCTAAAGGATTACATCGGAGGTTGGGGCCTTGCGACACGGTATTTCTTTGACCTTTCGGACCCCGATGTCGATGCCTTGTCACCGGACAACCCCATCGTGATCATGACGGGTCCGTTGTGCGGCACCCTGGCACCCACAGCCTCCCGGCTCTGTCTCGTTTCCAAGTCGCCGGCCACGGGCACGATTCTCGAATCAAACATCGGTGGTGCTTTCGGTCCTGAACTCAAGTTTGCAGGATTCGACGGCATCATCATTACCGGTCAGGCAAAAAGCCCGGTGTATCTGCGTATTGAAGATGACCGGGTAAGCATTGAAAATGCGGAGGATGTCTGGGGCAAGGGAATATTTGAGACGGAGGAGTGGCTGAAGAAAACCATGGGACACGAGGTTAAGAGTCTCTCCATCGGCCCGGCCGGGGAGAATATCATTCCCTTTGCCTGTATTGGTTCCGAAGCTTATCGGCAGATGGGCCGAGGAGGCGCAGGGTCTCTGTTTGGCGCCAAAAAGCTCAAGGCCGTTGCCTGCATCGGCACCGGTGGGATTCAAGTGGCGGACATGGGTGTTTTCCTGGATAAGATAGCCGAGGCCACAGACGCCAACCTCTTGACCGAAGAAAACCTGTGGGCCAAGAATCAAGGCACGCCCATGTTGGTAGAAGTTACCAATGAGATGGGAATTCATCCCACCCGCAATTACACCCAGGGTGTAAATCCCACCCGCAAGTCAATCGACTCGGAAGCTGTCAAGTCTATCCAGATCGGAGACAGGGCCTGTGTATCCTGTCCGCTGGGTTGCGGAAACTTTACTTCCGTCAACGGGATTGAAATGGAGGGGCCTGAATACGAGACATTGTGTCTGGGTGGTTCCAACTGCGAAATAAACGACTTGGAGCAGGTCATGCGTTTTAACCGTCTGTGCGATGATTTTGGTCTGGACACCATGTCCACAGGCAGCACCATCGCTCTGGCCATGGAACTAAGCGAATCGGGTCTGTATGACTTCGGGTTGACATTTGGTCAGTCAGAAGGGTACCTCGCGGTGGTAGAAGAAATTGCGCATCTGTCCACGGCCCGGGGCCGTGATCTGGCTCAGGGTGCCGCAAAACTGGATGCCCAATATGGGGAATCCGGGAAAGCGGCCCATGCCAAAGGGCTCGAAATGCCTGCTTATGACCCCCGGGGAAGCTACGGGATGGGGTTGGCGTATGCCACCAGCGAGCGTGGCGCTTGCCATCTAAGGGCGTTTACCTTGTTTGCAGAAGATCCCTTCAAACTCGATTCCATGGTCAAAGAGGTGATCAAGGGGCAGAACGGCAATGCCGTTAAATGGTGTATGTGTTTTTGCGATTTCTGGGGCTCTGTAGATACCCAGATCATGGCGGGTTTGTTGACCGCAGGTCTGGGCCGGCAATTTTCAGCTGAAGATCTGAATCAAGCAGGCGAACGGATCTGGAACCTCATGCGTCTGTACAATCTCCGGGCAGGCTTTACGGCAAAAGATGATGTGCTGTCGGACAAGTTAATGAAAAAAGCGCTGGAAAATGGTCCCCATGAAGGGCGTGTTTTGCGTTCCGAAGACATGCAAGAAATGAAGTTACTTTATTATCATCTTCGCGGATGGGATGCTGACGGCAGGCCCAGTGGAAGCAAACTGGAAAAACTCGGTCTTGAAGACCTTTGAGAAATCAACGTGTTAGCATTGCTATATATTGGTTTGATATACAACTATGGAGGAGTACGATGGAAAAGCATCTTTTGGCCATACCCAATCGCTGCACAGGGTGCAACCGGTGCACATATGCCTGCTCGGCTGTAAAAGAAGGTTTGTTCATGCCCTCAAAGGCACGAATGAAAATAAACAATTTTCCGCTTCAGGGTTACTCGGTCCAGAACATCTGTTTTCAGTGCCCCAGGCCCGACTGTATGGAGGCCTGCCCGGTGGAGGCGATATTCAAAAACGACAGGGGTGTTGTTGTGGTGGATGTCAGCAAATGTGATGGATGCGGCAACTGCGTTGATGCCTGTCCGTATGGCATGATCGACCAGTATGTTTCCGGAAAGGCATTCAAGTGCGATCTTTGTGGCGGCACGCCCGCCTGTGTGGATGAATGCAAATATGGGGCTTTACTGTTCAAGGAAGCGGATAAAATTTCCCGCAAGCTACGAAACAACCAGATGAAGCAGCGCATTTCAGCGGGCACAGCCGGTGAGAAGCGACAACGGCTTGCACAAAATATTCTGAATGCGGCAGTCCGAGTTCCGCGCACGCCCGGCTATATGGGTTGATATGTCCGGTGTCGGACATATTAATCAAGGGGAATAGAAAGGGTAGAAACGATGACGTCTGAAAACAAAGACGGACTGATTGCCAGGGGCATTAACAAAAGTTTCGGAAGTGTGGAAGCACTCAAGGATGTGGATCTGGAGGTCCGATCCGGTGAATTTTTTACCCTGCTCGGGCCTTCCGGCTGTGGCAAAACCACACTGCTTCGCATTATCGCCGGCCTGGAATTACCTGATACCGGTCAGGTCTATCTAGGGGGACAGGATGTCACATCCCTGCCGGCTACCAAAAGGCAGGTGAACACGGTCTTTCAGAGCTATGCGCTTTTTCCCCACCTGAGCATTTATGAAAATATTGCTTTCGGACTTCGCTCCCGAAAATTCGCAAACAACGAGGTGAAAAAGCGGGTGGACAGGCGGCTGGAGATGCTGGGTCTTCAGGACATGAAAGACCGACATCCCGACCAGTTGTCAGGTGGTCAAAAACAGCGCGTTGCACTTGCACGGGCGCTGGTGAACGAGCCGGAAATTCTGCTGCTTGACGAGCCCATGTCCGCCCTCGATGCCAAATTGCGGGCACAGGTTCAGGAGGATTTGCGACGGATTCAGCGTCGTCTCGGGAAAACTTTTCTTCTGGTTACCCATGACCAGTCCGAAGCCCTGGTATGCAGCGATCGTCTGGCGGTGATGCATGAAGGTCGGGTGGTTCAATACGGAACGCCCCAGGAAGTGTACGACTTTCCCAAAAACAGGTTCGTAGCGGAATTTCTGGGCGCTGCCAACCTCATCAAGGGAGAGAAAGTCACCGGCGGTATCCAGACATCTTTGGGATTATTAAAACTGGAAAAAGAACCCCGCTGGGAAACCGGCCTGCTGGCGATTCGGCCCGAGTGGATCTGGATTCGGGATTCCCAGCCCGAAACAAACGGTATAAGGGCTACGGTCAGTGAAGTCATTTATCGGGGGACCAATTTCGATCTCTGGCTCAATCCCGGTCCTCTTCGTGTTCGTACCAGCTCTTACAAAAATTTTAAGCCGGGTGATCAGGTATGGCTTGAACTTTCACCCAATGAACTGGTTATACTGGATAATACCGATGAAACATAAACTGCTCATATGGTACGGAGAACTGACCACCCAGGCGCAGCTCCTGAAACGCGGGCTTTTTTTCCTTTCCGCCGGGATGATCTGGCTCATGATATTTCTTGTGTTGCCCGGGCTGGTTCTGGTGGTGGTCAGTTTTGCCACGCGTGGTGCCTACGGCCAGTTGGAATGGACGTTTACGGTTGAAAACTACAAACGACTCATGGGTTTCAGCCTTTTTGGATGGACGTCCGATTATCTCCTCATCCTGTGGCGATCGGTGGTGGTGGCCCTGGTAACGACCCTGGTATCCATCCTGCTTTCGTATCCCCTCTGTTTTTTTATTGCCGCGCGGGAAGAAAGAAGCCGTTACATGTGGCTGACCCTGGTCATCATCCCCTTTTGGACCAACATGGTCATTCGGACTTATGCCTGGTTTTTGATTTTGGCGCCGGAGCTCCCCTTTGCCAAACTGGCAGCTGCGCTGGGATTTATTAGCGAGGGGGCACCTCTCTATCCCAACGCCTTTGCAGTCTATATCGGCATGGTTTCCATGTTTTTACCTTTTGTCACCTTGCCGCTCTACGCAAGCGTAGAAAAAATAGACTGGTCCCTGGTGGAAGCGGCCCAGGATCTGTATGCCTCCCGGATACGGGTTTTTACTCAGGCCATCTTACCCCAGACGATGCCCGGATTGTCCGTGGGGGTCATTCTGACCTTTGTCCCGGCCATGGGCATGTTTGTCGTCCCCGACTTACTGGGAGGTGCCAAGTACATGTTGGTTGGAAATTTGATCCAGCAGCAGTTCGGCGCCAGCAGAGACTGGCCTTTTGGTGCAGCCATCAGTATGGGGCTCATGGTGCTGACCATGATCAGTCTCCAGATTTATCGTCGCAGGAGCAAGGAAATCGAGCACATATGAAACGAACCCATCCCATCATTAGCTCTCTGGCGCTGCTTACCATGGGTTTTCTTTACATCCCCTTGGTGGGTGTAGCGGTTTTTTCTGTGAACTCAGCCCGACGTGGTCTGGTATGGAAAGGGTTTACCCTGGACTGGTATGTGAAGCTTTTCAGCAATGAATGGATTCTGGAAGCAGCCTGGAACACCCTGGTGCTAGCGGTGGTGTCGACCCTCGTGGCCACGGTCCTGGGGACCGTGTTAGCCATTGGAATGGACCGTTTCCCCTGGACCCGCAGAACCAGCAATATTCTCGATATCATCTTACATATTCCGGTGGTTATTCCCGACATTATTCTGGCGGCAGCTCTCGTGGTTGCTTTCGGGCTCTTGCGGGTGATCTCCTCCATGTTTGAACCCGGACTCCTGAACATGATCATCGGGCACATCACCTTTCAGATTGCGTTTGTGGCACTTGTGGTACGCAGCCGGCTCATCGCTATTGGCCATGAAATCGAGGAGGCTGCCCGGGACCTGTTTGCGAGCAACTGGTATCTTCTACGACGAATCATGCTGCCGTTGTTGATGCCGGGTATCATCGCCGGGGGCATGCTGGCGTTCACGCTTTCTCTGGATGATTTTGTGATCAGTTTCTTTACGGCCGGGCCTGAATCCCAGACGTTGCCTCTCTATATTTTTGCAGCTGTTCGCAGGGGTGTGACCCCCCAGATTCATGCCCTATCGACCCTCATCATGGTTATTACGGTGGTTCTAGTCATCGGCACCGAACGTATTACACGCAAAGGCTGATTCAAGTGCAGGGTTTGAGTGAGGGGTCGATTCCATGGGCCGAGTGGGATGCTTAAAGGTTATAACGCAACGTTCGGGATTCAGGAAACGCGAAATGAATAATCCCCTGGCGCTTTGCGAACTCGCCGCAAGGGCTCCTATCATCAGCGCTGGCCATATGGTTAAACAGGCGTAGCTATTGAATGACCGTGTTTTTATATTGGATTGTCGATTGTCATGCGCTGATGTAAGGTGCCCTAATTGGCTCAAACAGCGCAAATCGCCATTGGATCACCCATTTCGCTCTATCTGTTGTGAAACCCGAAAGTTGAGTTATAAATAGTTGGCGGTTTAGCAAAAATCATATGAGCTTTGTTTGGAGAGGAACCATCCTATTAAAGGGGTACTAACCAAGAGAAAGGAGAGAGAGATGAAAAAATTATTTATGGTTTTTATCGTGTTGTCGTTATTGGTTCCAGCCGCAGTGATGGCTGAAGAACTGAGGATTTTCATCTGGTCCGAGTATATGGACGAAGAGGCGATGCCGGCCGCTTTTGAAAAGGCAACAGGCATCAAGGTCAGGCTCGACATCTACGAAAACAATGAGGAGATGGTGGCCAAGCTTCAAGCCGGCGGCGTCAGCCAGTACGATATCATCGTACCGTCGGACTATATCATGCCCGTGTTGATCAATCAGAAGCTGATTCAAGCCCTCGATCATGCCAAGCTTCCCAACTTAAAGAACCTGAAACCCCTTTTCCGGGAAACCTCTTATGATCCGGGAAACAAATGGTCGGTGGCATGGCAGTGGGGTACGGTGGGGCTCATGTATCGGAAAGACCGGATCAAAGATGAAGACGCTCAATCCTGGTCGATCCTGTTCGATCCAAAAAAGAACCCCGGCTCATTCTGGCTTATCGACTCGGTCCGGGAGATGATGGGGATCGCACTTCTTTATCAGGGACACGATTTCAACAGCACCGACCCCAAGGAGCTCAAATCGGCTGCCGACCTGCTGGTGGCCACCAAAAAACTGAAGGACTGTATGGGATTCAAACCCGGTGTCGGCGGGAAAAACGATGTGGTTGCAGGAACTGCTGCGGCCGCCATCGTCTATAATGGAGACGCCATTCAGTCGGTCACCGAAGAACCGGACACCCTGGCGTTTACCATACCCAAGGAAGGAAGCGAGATCTGGTTTGACTCCATGTGTATTCCCGCCAAGGCGCCCAGCCCCGATGCAGCGCACAAGTGGATCAACTGGATCCTCGAGCCCCAGGTGGGCGCCGATCTGTCCAATTACAACCAGTATGCCACACCCAACGCAGCATCCATGCCATACATAACACCGGAAGACGTGACAAATCCGGGGATTTATCCCACGGATGACATCATGAAGACACTTCACTTTACCAAGGATCTTGGGAAAAAGAATCGCTTCATGGATGAAGCCTGGACACGGGCAAAATCGCATTAAAATAAAAACCCCCGTGCGTATGCACGGGGGTTTTTATCATGAACCCAATATGTTAACTATTTTGAACAGCTTGCCAAGGGATGACGGTTTTCGCATGCCGGGTGAATTCGAACCGCACCAGGGCTGCTGGATGCTCTGGCCGGAGCGGGAAGACACCTGGCGGCGCAATGCCGGGCCGGCCCAGGAATCATTTGCTGCGGTTGCTGCCGCCATATCCCGTTTCGAACCGGTCTCGGTGGGGGTGTCAGGGCATCAGCTCGGCAATGCCCGCCGACAGTTACCCGATCATGTTCGGGTCATGGAAATATCTTCCGATGATGCCTGGATGCGGGATGTGGGCCCCACCTTTGTCGTAAACGACAGGACTAGGGTGGTCCGCGGTATTGACTGGCAGTTCAACGCCTGGGGGGGGCTTGAAAAAGGTCTCTATTTTCCGTGGGATGAGGATGAGCGGGTTGCCGGAAAGGTACTCGAAGTGGAAAGCAGGGATCGATACCGGGCGCCATTCATCATGGAAGGCGGCGCCATCCACGTGGACGGGGAGGGAACACTCATTACCACCGAAAGCTGTCTTTTGAATGCCAACCGGAATCCACAACTTTCAAAGAGACAGATTGAAGATTATCTGGAATCCTTTTTAAACGTGGACAAAACCATCTGGCTTCCCCAAGGAGTCTACCTTGATGAAACAGACGGGCATGTGGACAACCTGTGCTGTTTCATAAGACCGGGGGTTGTTGCACTCACATGGACAGACGATGTCAACGACCCCCAGCAAAAGATCTCTGAAGAGGCTTTCGCTCTTTTATCCCGGGCAAAAGATGCTCGTGGAAGAAGCCTTGTGATCCATAAGATTCACCAGCCTGGCCCCCTTTTTATGACCGCAGCTGAAAGTGCAGGCCTCGATTCCAGTGACAACGCACGGCCCAGGAAATCCGGGGACCGCCTGGCCGGCTCGTACATCAATTTTTACATGGCCAACGGAGGTGTTGTCATGCCCATTTTTGGTGATCCCCACGATGCGGCGGCCAGACAATCACTGCAGGCGCTGTTTCCTGAACGGGAGGTCGTCGGGGTGCCGGCCCGGGAGATTTTACTCGGCGGCGGGAACATCCATTGTATTACTCAGCAGATCCCGCTTGTCTGATGAAATATCCGGCTTAAAGGAGAAGACCCCATGCGAAAGATAAGCGTTGCCGCCATCCAGATGATGTGCAGTTCCGACCGAGACGAAAACATTGCCAAGGCTGAAGCACTGGTACGGGAGACCGCCGGAAAAGGCGCGCAGATCATCTTGCTACAGGAATTGTTTGAAACCCTTTATTTTTGCCAATCCCAGAAACAGGATTATTTCAACCTTGCTGCCGATATTAAAGACAACCCCGCGGTGCAATATTTTTCAGAACTTGCCCGAGAGTTGGGGGTTGTGCTGCCCATCAGCTTTTTCGAGAAGAAAAATCAGGCTCATTACAACACGGTTGCTGTTGTTGACGCGGACGGCGCTATTCTGGGCATCTATCGAAAATCACACATACCGGACGGGCCGGGGTATCAGGAAAAATTTTATTTCAGCCCCGGGGACACCGGCTTCCGTGTCTGGAAAACCCGTTTCGGCACCATTGGGATCGGTATCTGCTGGGATCAGTGGTTTCCCGAGGCTGCAAGGAGCATGGTTCTTTTGGGGGCTGAAGTTCTCCTTTATCCAACAGCCATCGGCTCCGAACCGCAAAACCCGGAATATGACTCCAGAGAGCACTGGCAAACCTGTATACAGGGTCATGCTGCCGCAAACATGGTACCTGTCGTGGTGTCGAACCGTGTGGGAACCGAGAGTATCGATGGTTCTGTGATCACCTTTTACGGGTCTTCCTTTGTTACCGATAACAAAGGTCGGCTCATGGAGTGTGCAGATCGCATCTCGGAAACCATTGTCTTGTCAGCGTTCGACTTGGATGCCATGGCGGCGGAAAGAAGAGCATGGGGACTTTTCAGGGATCGGAGACCCGCCCTTTACACACCGCTTCTAAGCCATGATGGCATGATCGGCACCAAAGATTCATAAACAGTAGGAGGGTGTTATGAAAATCTTAAGAGTAAATATGACTGTAGCGTCGTTGGAGACTGAAGATCTTACCGAAGAATACGCCGGCTTGGGAGGCAGGGGATTGACATCTCTGATGATCAGGAAAGATGTCCCTCCCACATGTGATCCACTCGGGCCGGACAATAAGCTGATAATTGCACCCGGGTACCTGAGCGGGACGACTTTGGTCAATTCCAGTCGTCTCTCCATCGGTGCCAAGAGTCCTTTGACCGGTGGTATCAAAGAAAGCAATGTCGGCGGGACTGTTGCCGCAGATCTATCTCACCTGGGAATTACGGCCATTATCGTAGAGGGCAAACCATCCGGTAATGCCTGCTATCTCCTCAAGATTGACGTTGACGGTGCTGCCGAACTCGTGGACGGCAGCACCTACAAAGGGCTGAGAACTTACGAACTTGTCAAACAGCTAAAAGAGGTTTACGGTGAAAGAAAAAGTATCACCTGTATAGGCCCAGCCGGGGAGTTTCTCCTGACAGCAGCATCCATCCAGACAACCGATGCAGATGGCCGTCCTTGCAGGGCTGCCGGCCGTGGCGGTCTGGGTGCGGTCATGGGTTCAAAAGGTTTGAAAGCGATTATTATAGACAGGGGCGGGAAAGCGACGGCTCCACTCGCGGACGCCAACCTTTTTAAAGAATCTGCAAAACTGTATGCGAAAGCTGTCAGGGACGATGATTTTACACCGGCTTTGGCCGAACTGGGGTCTGCCGTGTTGGTAGCACCCATCAATGCCGTTGGCGCCTTTCCAACCCGCAATGCACGGGATGGCCAGTTCGATGAAGTGGAAAAGATCACTGGAGAAACCATGGCGGAGATCATCAAGAAGCGGGGAGGAAAAAACGCCCACATGGGTTGTGCCCAGTGCATTATCCGTTGCTCAAATGAATATGTCGATGAAAAAGGTGAATACGTAACCTCTTCACTTGAATATGAGACCATCTGGTCCATGGGTGGTATGCTGGGCAACAGTGACCTGGATTCGATTGCCAAACTGGATTTTTTGTGTGACGACATCGGGCTCGACACCATCAGTACGGGGGTTGCTATCGCCGTGGCCATGGATGCCGGATACAAACCTTTCGGAGATGCTCAGGCGGCCATAGAGATGGTGGAAGCAGTGGCGAAGGGAACCGAAATGGGCCTACTTATCGGTAATGGCCCGGGGGCAGTCGGCAAGCATTTCAATCATGATCGGGTGCCAGTGATAAAAAATCAGAGCATAGCAGCCTATGATCCCAGAGCTATTCAGGGTATGGCGGTTACCTATGCGACTACACCTATGGGTGGAGACCATACCGCCGGGTGGGTAGTGGATCAGAACCTGGAAGCGTTTGGCGGAACATTGGATCGTTTTTCAGCCAAAGGTCAGGTCGAGGCATCCAGAGACGCCCAGATTCATATGGCGGCCGTAGATACTGTTGGTATTTGTGATTTTGCACAAAGTGGCTTTGGCGCGGGTCTTGACAATGTCTGCAAAATGGTGGCTGCAAAACTGGGCAAACCATTCAGCGAAAATGACTGGACTTTATTGGGTATTCGTATTCTGAAAGCCGAGAGGGAATTCAATACCAATGCAGGCTTTACCAACAAGGATGATAGGTTGCCAAAGATGTTTTATGAAGAACCACTGCCGCCACACAACAAGGTTGTGATTATCAGTGATGAAGACATGGATAGGACCTTTGATTTTTAAATGAAGATACACCTAAGATTGTATGGTACTTTGGGGAACGACCTACCCGATCATGATCGGCTTGCAGGTATTGTGGTTGAAATTCCGAAAGGATCGAATGTAAGCGACCTGATCAGCCATCTATCCGTTCCCAGGGAAAAAGTGGGCATTATTTCGATAAACGGTAAACTGGTCAAAGATTCTAAAACATTGCATTCAGATAATTATGTCTGCATGTATCAACCCATATCCGGAGGATAGTCATTTGCTAACACGGGGTTTGGTACTTGGGCGCGATTGTCAACGCATCCGTTGTGTTTATTATGCCTGATTGATTGGAAAGCTTTGATCCATTTGAACCGCAACAGCGAGCGCATTCCCTGTGGGTTATACCGCTTGTCATAATAATGTTCCGAAAATATGATGGCGGTATAAGGGTTTGTAGCAGAAAAACGGTCCTCAATCGGAACGTTTTTCTGACAACCCCTATAACATAGACAAACAGGGTGATGAAAAACAGAGAAATGAATAGAATGAGGGCGAAGAGCATACCATCCATTTAAAATGGGTGTTATGTGAGCGTGTGCAGGTGGGATTGCAGATTGATCTTTTTATTTTTTATACCGAGCTTTTTTCTTATATTCTCCCGGTGGCGTGCAACTGTTTTTTGTGAGAGATTTCGAATAGCTGCCACTTCTTTTGTTCCCTTGCCCTGTTTTATCAGTGCTGCCACTTTGATTTCTGCAGGCGTTAATCCGAAAGAATCAGAGGACAGCCTGAGGGAAAAAGGTGAAACAATTTCATACAGACTTGATTCGATAACATCGAGTATGGCTCTTTGGGTTTCGTTGAGATCGCTTTTCCCCAGTTTTTCAACATAGGGGATGGCCAGTTTTTTTACATTGGACAACACCTGCTCTTGTAAACGAATTTTGTCTTCCTCTCTTTTTTCCAACAGGACGTTCAAGGCTGTGTTGATCTCTTCAAGCTTGTTTGTCTTTGATTTCAATTCGTTCTCTTTTGCAAGCAATGCCTCCTCGGCAAGCTTGCCTTCTGTAATGTCAATCATGATGCCATTGACAAACTGTATGTCGCCGGATGGCGAAGGAATACCTTTGGCAATGGAATGAATCCAGCGATGCTCTTTTTTTTGGGGATGACTGATCTTCATGATTTCATTAAATGCCCGGGTTTCAAACGCTCGTAAATTTGCCGATAGAATTCTTTCCCTGTCATCGGTATGGACATTCTCAAACCACGTCTCGAATTTTTCTGGATTGGAAACCCCCATGATCTCCACGATGGAGGGACTCACAAAAACAACTTTTAGCCCGTGGGGTTCTGAATCATTGATGATCAACCTGTAAACAGCAAAATGCTCGGCGTTCAGCATCAACGATCTCAGGTGCTCTTCGCTCTCTTCAAGCGCCTGTTTTGCCTGGAGGCGGGCAATGACATTTCCTGTTTGGGCAGCGATGGTTTCAAGGGCGATGCGAGAGGAAGGGGAAATCTCATCAAACACGTGAGATGCGACATTGATACATCCAATGACGTTTGATTTGTCAGACAAGGGTAAGGATGCCAGGGCCCGTAAGCCTTCACGTTGTTCCGCCGGAGACCGGGATCTCCCCAGGTTCCGTTCCAAGGTATAAAGGGGCTTGCCTTTCTGGATAAGCAATACATTTTCTGCATCTTTGCCATATGTCAAGACGCCTTTGACGAAGTCTTTTGAAAGCCCTTTGTGAACGACCATGTTCAGGTTTTCAAATGTACTGTCGAAAAGATAGATACCCCCGCAATCCATACCGGAAATCTGCAGACTTGCTTCGAGACATAAGTTTAATCCTTCTATGAGATTGTCCGTCGCAGCCAATGAAATGGACAAAGCCCGCTGGATATCCATCTGGTGCATTTCCATGGAGGTCTTTTTGTCTTTCTGGCTGGATGATTTGCGAGCTTTCATCGATTCTGTTTTCCGGTTGAGCATATTTTCCTCGCCTTCAATTTTTAGCGCTCTTCTAAAAGCAGCGATATTTCTGTGGTATGTATTGCGAACGAAATACCATTTGGTTACGTTCTCCACATCAGGAGACATTCCCGGATTGAAACAGGACCCAGACAGAAACGTTTGTTTGATTCCTGATCCATCCACTGGGTACTGATCTTTAAATTGGGGGTACGACCTTCTTCGTAAGGCATAATCATTACACGGTTTTTCATTCCGCGCAAAGAGACTCTCCGATAAGAATCAAAACAGTATATCCAGTCGTCCTCGATCCTGATGATCATGAGGTAATGCTGTTCCCTTTTGCTCAAAAGGATGTTGCAAAGGGCGATACCCCCCTCTTCGAGGCAGGCATAGATCCTGCTTTTTTTCCGTAAATTCACCGCGTCCCCCTCAAGAAACTCGGTTGCCACGGAGAAATTTTTTATTTTGTAGGCACTCAGCCAGTTGCCGAGTAATCGAACGGCATATTTGCTGGTACCACCGACGCCGAATCGTGCGTTTCTGCCTACCGTGTCCAGACTGTATAGATAAATATGGCGAATGACCATGGGAGGGATTTCATTGCGCTCAAAAAGATAATTGATAGCATTGATAAAGGCGGTTGGAACACAATCGTATTCAGAAACCTGGTAATGTAAAGGGATATACATAAAGAACCTCTCATTCAGATTGATTGGTTAACCCCGCGACCCCGATAAACCGGGATTGTTCGCTTTGCTTTGGCAGGCTACAGAAAATGCGCACCCTGTTGCGATTCAAGCACTTACGGTCGATTTTTAAAATCCTCTTTGCGCAGCCCGAGCCGTTTCATCTTGGTAAATAAGCCCCTGGGGTGGATGCCGGCAATCCGGGCGGTTTGATCGACACGACCGCGTGTTTTTTTTAACACTTGTTCAAGATATAACTTTTCGACCTGGTCCATGATTTCTTTTTGCACTTCTGGTAATGTCTTGTCTGTCCATTCGGTGGGTTCAAGATGGACACCCGGCAGATTCACGTTTAAAACAGAAACATTGGTTTGGAAAACATGGGGTAATTCCCCGAGGCCAATGGTGTCAGTCTTACACAGCAATATGGCACGTTCGATAAGGTTCATCAGTTCGCGAACATTGCCCGGCCAGTGATAACTGCAAACCGCCTGCAATGCCTGGTCGGAAATTCCGTTGACCTCCCGCCCGATTTTATAACGGTAATAGGCGATAAAACGCCTGACCAGGGTGGGGATGTCCTCTTTACGGTTCCGAAGGGGAGGGATGGTCTGCATCAAAACACTTAGCCGATAGTATAGATCCTGTCTAAAATTTCCCCGGGTTATTTCATCTTCCATCTTCTGGTTGGTCGCTGCAATGACACGCACATCCAACTCCAGGGTGTTTTCACTACCCACCGGCTTGATCTCATAGTTTTGCAGCACCCGCAGCAACTTGACCTGCATGTGCAGCGGCGTGTCACCAATTTCATCCAAGAAAATTGTACCGCCATGGGCCAGTTCAAAGGCACCCCGTCGGTACCGAATGGCTCCCGTGAAAGCACCTTGTTCGTGTCCGAAGAGTTCACTTTCGATCAGTTGTTCGGGCATGCCTGCCATGTTGACCGAAATAAACGGACCGGCGGAGCGTGGGCTTTCGGCGTGGATGGCTTTGGCCAGATGCTCTTTTCCGACCCCGGTTTCTCCCAGCAGCAGAATGGGTGAATCGCTTGGGATAATCTGACGGACTTCCTCCATAAAGAGCTGCATGACATGGCTTTCCGAGACAAAATCGGCGATTTTGGGCTCGGACAGACCCCGCCGGTCAAATCGCTTCATGCGAATAAATTGGCGCCGGGATTCCAGCGTCGCCTCCAGCGCTTCCAGCATGCTTTTCTTGGAAATACCAGCAAAAAGAACCACATCTGCCCCTGCTGCCGCCAACTGGGCATGCTCTTCGGCGGAATCGCTCTCATGGATAATGACAGTCGTCGGGTTTTCAGGCAGATCATTCAATATTGCAAGGCCGTTATCTGTTGGTCGGGGGATGAGTGTCTCGCTGATAACAATGACATCGCATCCGCTGCGAACCACTTTCAACCAGGCAGAGCGCAGGTGTCCGAATGATTCCACCCTGACGTCGGAGTATGAAAGGGCCTGCTCCAGATGGTTTTGCATGTTTCTGCTTTTAACGCTTAACCCAACACGGATGAGCATGTCATTTTCTCATTAACGGTAAAATAATACTGAAAAATAATTGAAGGGATGGTCCCAGGTGCTATGCTCGTTCTGCTTGGTAAAAAACGAACATAATTATGTCAAAATTACGGTATATTTATACAGATATCAACATAAATCGGTATATAGTTACTTTATTATCAGGGATTGCCCTTGTAAAACAAGACCGCTAAAAATTATTATTTAATTATATCAATATATTAATAATTATTGCTTCTTGTGGCACGAAATCTGCTTTATGCCGCTCAAGGTGCTGCTTGGCCATATATGGAGAATATGCCACAAATAAAAAGATCGGTGGAGGAGATGTGTGATGCTTGACATCGATATATGTAACGATCTTGAAGAGGCCCGGAAACTTTGGCAGTGTTACTGGCCGCGGCAGTGTCTTTTTGACCTTTGGCCGGTGCGTTACTGCTTTCAATCCCAGTTTAACTATACGCCCTATTTTATCGTCGCCAGTGAAAAGGGTAAATTTCGTGGAATGCTGGCTATCAGCTGGATTGATGAGCAGCAGTGCTTCGGACATTTTCCGGGGGAAGTGTGGCATGGCAAAACATGGCTGGAGCAAAATAAAATTCTGGCCAGCGATCCAGAGGTCTTCAGTGTTCTGCTACATCACATTCCCGGGATGGCCAGGATCCGTTATCTTACCGACAATCCGCGACTGGCGGGTGATTCCGCGTCTGTTGTTGACGAGATCGGATACCTGTTCTATCCGCAGCAATATGAGTATTCCTTTCAAGCCTATATGCAGTCTTTTTCGGGCAAGACCCGAAAAAAAATGCGCAGCGAACTGGAACGCTTGACTGACAGGGGTGTCTCTTACCGCTATGACTGTTTCGATGATGTGGCGTATATGTTTCGTATGAATCTGGATAACTTCAAAGAGGAATCCTATTTCGATGATGTCCGATTTTTAAGGGCCTTTGAGAACCTTGTGGTATGGCTGAAGGCCAACAAGATGCTCCGCGTGACAACGGTTCTTGTGGGTGGTCGAATTGCGGCTGTGGATGTGGGTGCTGTCTGGAATCGTTCCTATACGGTCCTGGCCGGGGGTACCCATCCGGATTTTCCAGGTGTTGCCAAATTGATCAATTTTCATCACATCGAGTGGGCCTGCCAGCAGCGTCTCGAGGAAGTCGACTTTCTGTGCGGAGAATTCAACTGGAAAAATCGTTTTCATTTGACCGCGCGGCCGTTATACAGGATCATCAATCTGCCGGTACCGCTTGCAACCGTTGCCTGGCAGGAAGCCGTTGACGGCCAGCAGGTCGCCTGTGCAATCTAACAAAAGGGTCCTGGTGGTCGGCACAACCCCGGACTACATCGATTGGATCCGGAACAGCTGTCCTGGAAAGGCTCTTTTCCTGACCGACCCCGTGGTCCGCAGCAGCTCTCAGGAACCTTGCCCGGCGCCCGCTGAAGAACGCCTGTGCAACCTGTCAGATGACGACCAGGCACGGCATTCGCTGCAACGGCACCTTCACACGTATGGCCTGCAACTGGATGGTGTTGCCTGCTTTGATTGTGAATCCATGGAACTGGCCGCCGTTCTCGCCCGGAAATTTGATTTGCCCTATCCGTCTTTACAGGCCGTCAAAAACTGCCGCGATAAGTACCTTTCCAAAATCCTCTGGCAAAAAAAAGGCCTGAACACCCCGCGATTTAAACAAATAGGATCCGCTATCGAAGCCGCTCAATTTTTCCGCAAACTGGGGGGTGCCTGTGTGCTGAAACCGCTTAGCGGCAGTGGCAGTGAACTGATTTTTGGCTGCCAGGATGCCCGGACCTGTGAAAAGCGGTTTCGTGATATTCGGCAGGGGCTGCAGCAGCGGCGGGAAAACCGTCTTTACAAATCATTCTTTTTAGATGATTCTGTGATATTGGCTGAAGCCTTGGTTGACGGCGACGAGTACAGCTGCGATTTCGTGCTGGAAAACGGACAGGCGAAAGTCATCCGGCTGACCCGTAAGATTCTTTCCTCCAGCGGACCTTTTGGAACGACCCTGGGATATCTGCTACCGGCTGAATTGCCGATCTCAATGAATGAAGACGGTTTCCTGCAAACCCTCGCCGCCAGTGCTGAGGCGCTGGGGCTTGTGCGGGCCGTCTGCATGCTTGATTTTATCATTCACAAGAACCAAATGGTTTTGCTGGAGTTGGCACCGCGACCCGGGGGTGACTGCCTTCCGTTTCTTTTGCGACACCACTGGGAAATGGATATATTGAGGCTGTTATTGGATTTTTCCAGGGGCCGGCCGTTACAACTGAATAAAAAATCTGATTCCGGAACCTGTATCGGTTTACGGCTTCACGCCGGTACTGGTGGCACATTGAAAAAAATCGATACCGGTCAATTAGAGCGCGACAAGCGTGTGGCTCAAGTCTATTTGAAGCGCAGGCCGGGACACCGTATCAACATGCCTCCGGAGGACTATGACTCCTGGGATCTGGGGCATGTCATCTTTCATCCTGACGGGCACAGCGAGCCCCAGGCGCAATGCCGGGAACTGCTTGAAAAACTGGTAGTGGAGATAAGGTAGAAATTAATGACAACTCAATCATCCGATTTGCATCAGGCGTTTCAGAGGGTGCTCTCCCAGAGCAGCCCCTTGCTGCCCAAGGAAGAACTAACCGCTTTTGTTGCGTATTATTTTGATCGGCGGAAGCACTATCTGCAGATTTTAAGCCATCACCCGGCGCCCCTATATCTGCAGGACGCGTCGGTTCTCATAGCCAGGGCTGCCCAGTTGAGGGCTGCCTTTGAGGCGGTTCTGCCATCGGTGGGATTCTATTTCGCCGTCAAAAGCAATAACCATCCCGATATTTCCGAAACGCTGATAGCGAACGGTTTTGGTCTGGACGTTTCCAGCGGGGTCGAACTCAAGATGGCATTGAAACTCGGTACCCGGGACATTGTGTTCAGCGGTCCGGGAAAAACTGCCAATGAGCTGCGGCTAGCAGTTACCCATGCCGATCGGGTGGTGATTCTCGTGGACAGTTTTGGCGAATTAGACCGGCTGGAGGATATGGCCGCGCAGCTGAATACAAAAATTCGTTGCGGGGTACGTCTGAACACCGACCCAAAGGGGCTGTGGCGCAAGTTTGGCATCCCCGTTCGGGATCTGCAGGACTTCTGGGAACAGGCCAGCCAATGCCGTCATGTCAACTTGATCGGTTTACAGTTCCATTCCAGCTGGAACCTCTCGCCGCATAAACAGATCAATATTATCCGTACCCTCGGAAAAGCGCTAAGCCATATGCTCTCATCGTTTCAAACACAACTTGAATTTATCGATATTGGCGGTGGATACTGGCCCCCTCAGGGCGAATGGCTGCAGCCGGGCGGTACATTGGAGGGCCGTGTGCGTCAGGCCCTGGGGCAATCGGCAGGTCCGATTGCGTCCCATCACCGTTTGCCGGCAGTTCCCATTGAAGAATTTGCCGAAAAACTCGGCACCGCCATCCATGAACATCTTCTCAGCCTTGCCCCGTGCCGAATTTGTTTGGAACCGGGTCGCTGGATTTGCAACGATGCCGTGCACCTGCTTCTTTCGGTGGTCGATAAAAAGGCCCCGGACCTGGTTATCACCGATGCCGGCACCAACGCCGTTGGCTGGGAACGGTTTGAAAGCGACTATTTTCCCATTCTGAACCTGACACGTCCCTCCCTCGAGGAAAAGCCCTGTCTTATCCTCGGTTCCCTATGCACGCCCCATGATATCTGGGGCTATATGTATTTTGGCAGGGACATCCAACCGGGCGATATTTTGATGATTCCGACCCAGGGGGCCTATACATACAGCCTGAAGCAAAATTTTATCAAACCATTGCCGGCAGTCTATACGATTCCCCCCCATTCTGGGGATTCATTCGTTAATCATCCGCCTTGATAAACGCATATATCTGTTTATCGCGTGTGGAAAGGGATTCTCCGCGTTCATACAGCTTGTCCAAAAAATAATGATAAAAGTCATGACGAAGGCTGTCTCGGTTTGCGATGACGAACCAGTGGTTACGGGTCCAGATGAAGGGAGAACGGTTCATATTGTCCGTTTCGAATATACCGGCGATGGCTTCGGCTTTATCGGCGATGATGTCGATTGATTCACCACCGAGCTTATCCTTGATATGCGCCACATCCGGATGGAATACCTGAATGTCGTAAACAGATGCCATGGGGCCCATGGATATAAAACGGACAACGACGCCCCGATGAATAGCCCGTTCAATCTGCTTTTTCAAACGCCCCCATGTTTCGGGGAAAAGACGCAGGTAGAGTTCCTGCTGGGCGGAATTGATGATGTCCTTTGCCTTGGCAATGACCTCGTCCACGCCGTTTAAGGTAAACAGGTACTCAAAACCGGACTGCGCCACCATTTCATCCAGCTGGTCGTCCAGAATTTTAAGATTGGATTCGAATTGACCCCGAAGACGTTTTTTTAATTCCTCAAAAGGCAGTGGCACATACAGCCCTTTCTCGATCTCAAAAACAAGCTTCTTTTTTGCGAGTCCCCGGAGAACATCATAAATTCTTGATCTGGCTATACCCGAAAGCATACTCAGCTGAGAACCATTCGAGGGATGTTTTGCAAGGAGAGCCAGGTAGCAGGATGATTCGTATTTTGAAAAAGCAAAATCCCTTAAAATAGAAGCAATGTCCATTCATTTTTCCTTCCGATGTTGCTGATTGGGTGGCAACATAGATGCGGCACCCATGTTTCACCTGTTGATGACGGAACGATACATAAAAATGGGAAGGGTGTCAAACCTCACCGGCACCGCCACCTGCCGTGCAGACGGGCGCATGAAGACCTCGCAAGGGCGGCTGAAACAGTGAAGATTTCTTGACAAGAGGTCGACTTTGTGCAATAGTTGCTACCAAGATAGCAACTAAATATACGGAGGGACGGTCATGCTGAATATGCCGACGGTTTTATTTGATACGCCTGTGCGTGGATTTTCAAATATAACGGATAGGAATGCCTATGCCTTGGAACGATCGTCAGGTGCCAATCATTACGATCGACTCGATGTCGTGGTAAGAACGGCTAAGGGTAGCTGGATTACGGATATAAGCGGTAAAAGGTATCTGGATTGCCTGGCTGCATATTCTGCTGCAAATCTCGGCCACCACCATCCCAAAGTGGTCAATGCCATCATGAAGGCTCTTGCCGGCAACTACGCCTCGGTCATTTCAAATGTTGTTTATACGGATCCTTTGGCCTTGTTTCTATCCAAAACAGCAGGGTTTGTTCCCCAGTTGGGACCACGCTTTGGATCGAATGGCAATAAAGTCATGCCGAAAAACGGCGGTGTGGAATCTGTTGAAACCGCTATCAAAATGGCGCGTTACTATGGCTGGAAGAAAAAAAATATACCCGATGGCAAGCAGGAGCTGATTGTTTTTAATAACAATTTTCATGGTCGGATGATTACGGTGATATCTTTTTCATCAAAGCCCAAGTACCGGGAGGGCTTCGGTCCTTTGACACCGGGATTTGTATCGGTTGAATTCGGCAACCTGGAAGCCGTGAAAGCAGCCATTACAAAAAACACCTGTGGTATCCTGGTGGAACCCATGCAGGGAGAAGGGGGCATGAACATACCCCCCACTGGGTTTTTACAAGGGCTTCGCGAAATCGCGGATGATCATGACCTGTTGTTGATGTTCGACGAGATTCAGGTCGGTCTGGGGCGTACGGGAAAAAACTTTTGTTTCGAGCACGAAAACATTGTTCCGGATGGTCTCATATTGGGGAAGGCTTTGTCGGGAGGCCTTATTCCTTTGTCCGTCTTTATTACCAACACAACACTAATGGACATCGCATTTAATAAAGGATCGGATGGTTCTACTTTTGGTGGTTATCCCCTTGCCTGTGTTGCCGGCGTATCGGCTTTGGAGGTGCTTCAAGAGGAACAGTTGGCAAACGCATCCGAAGTTCAGGGAAAAAAGCTAAAACAACACCTCATGAAAATAGCCGAACGCTCAAAGCAGATCAAGGAAGTCAGGGGAAAAGGGTTGTTTATCGGTATTGAAGTGAAAAATGGAGATGCCATGATATTTTGTAGAAAATTGCTCGATCTGGGCATTATCGTCAATGACAGTCACGGCGATACCATACGAATCTCTCCGCCCCTCAATATCAGCGATGACGAGATAGATTTTTTGATTAAAGGATTGGAAAAGGTTTTTCTTAAATAGCCACTATTCCTGATTTTGCCTGAGCCGCAACAGCGAGCGAATTCCCCGTGGTCTATCGCGGGAAATGCACGAGAAACTTTTATTTGAATTCCCCGCTCCTTGGATCCTGATGTGCTATGATGCCAGGACCGATCAGGAAAGCCCGAAGGGTGAAACTTGACGAGTCAAATAGCCAATCATTCCTATATTGCGACGGTATTATTCTGATTATTTGCCAACATAATAGCCATGGACTGTTTTATCAGTGAAAATAAAATTATCTCGTCAAGTTTTATGAAATATTCGGGCTAGTGTCTCTCGTCATAGTCAATGGCCTGCCGTTTCAGAATATCGTAGTAGATCCTGATCTGTCTGACGTAGGTTACCGGCTCCCGGCCTTCACAGTATCCATAGGTTGCATTTTGATAATATTTTTGTTGTCTTAACAAAGGCAGTGTTTTTTCAAGGGATGACCATTTCTTTGGATCCATGCGCAACAAAATGGCCAGTTTTTGTGCGTCCCGGACATGCCCCTGACCGATATTGTAGGCGGCCAGAGCGATGGACTGTCTATCTGAATCGTTTTCGATATCAAAGTAATCGAACAAATTGCGGAGATGCTCGACGCCGGCATATATGTTTTGTTCAGGATCCGTAATGTCTGTGACCCCGAAACTTTTAGCGGTTCGTTTGGTCAACTGCATCAAACCGTAGGCACCTGCGTGACTGCGGGCATATCGCCTGAAATGTGATTCCTGGTACATTTGAGCAGCGATCAGACGCCAGTCGAAATCGAACTCCCTGGCGGCAGCCATCAGAATCGGCTGATATCTTGGCAGTCTCGTGGCCAGTCTTCGATGGTATACTTTCATGTCAAGATAATCGAAGCGTTCCACTTCCGTATAGTATTGTTTGCGGAGTTCCTCATACACCCCGTTGTCTTGTATCAGTTTGAAAAACTGATTGATTTTCACCCGCAGAGCGCCGGCTTTCGGGTTGACAGCCCACCCGAGCTGTTCTTTTTTGCCAATGGACACGCCCATGATTGCCTGGGGGTAATACCTGCGATTCAGCAGGGCGATATTGCTGTCGGCAACCGTGATGTCGATCTCTTTTTCGGCCACCTGACGAATGAGTTCTTCTGTGGGAACATCCTCATGCAGCACGATGGTCAGATTCGATATCTGGGTTGCAAGGGTTTCAAGGCGCTCCTGATAGGACGTCCCTTTGCGAATGTGGATGGTCGTGCCCGAAAGGTCTTCAATGGTTCGAATGGAGCGGTTGTCACGGTGGACAATGAGATGTTGTTGAATATCCATGTAACCGTTTGAAAACAAGACCTCCCGGTTCCGCTTGGGTGTAATGGTCATGCTGGCGGCAATCAGATCACCGGTGCCGTTTAACAGGCTGGGAATCATGCCTTCCCATTTATCGGCGATTCGTATGTTGAGGGACACTCCCAGGTAGGATGCAAACGCCTTGGCCAGGTCATGTTCGAATCCCATTTCCTGATCACGATAGGAATAATAACAATGGGCGTTGTTTCGGGTAATAACGGTCAGTTCACCCTTTTTGATGATTTTTCTTAAAAAGGGTGCGTTGGTTTTGAAAAAAGGCAAATCAAATTCGCAGGAGATTCCCAGCAGAAGAAGACCTAGCAGGGGAAACATGAGAAATAGGTGCAATCGTTTCAAATTAGACTACCGTTCTCCGAGTGTAGGCATTAATCTCGACAACCAATCAGCGCCCAGCAAGTATAATGGAAATATCCAGAAAAGACAATGTCCTGGAAACATCCTATTTTTCTTGAAGTTTTTCCACTTGTTTGATAATTTAAAATCTTTTCAGCGTGGCATTGTTCCGGCAATCCAACGATAGGTGAAAACCCAATAGAATGTCCCTTGAAATAAACAGGAAAAAAACCCGTCAAATTTATGTCGGCAATGTCCCCCTTGGCGGTGGGGCTCCCATTGCTGTGCAGTCTATGACCAACACGTTTACGGCGGATATCGCCAGTACGGTTTCCCAGATAGTCCGGCTGCAGAACGCCGGCTGTGAAATTGTGCGGGTGGCTGTCCCGGATGAAGCTTCTGCCGGAGCCATCGCCGTCATCAAGCAGCAGGTCGCCATACCGGTTATCGCAGATATCCATTTCAGCTACCGTCTGGCGATCGCGGCAGCCCGATCCGGTGCCGATGCGCTCAGAATCAATCCCGGCAACATCGGGGGTAAAGCAAAGATCAAGGCGGTGATCGATTGTGCAGGGGATCATGGCATTTCCATAAGGGTCGGGGTGAACTCGGGTTCCATCGAAAAGGAACTTTTAAAGAAATACAGGGCTCCCACAGCTGCGGCCATGGTAGAAAGCGCCTTGCGGCATCTGGATATGATCGGGTCTTTTGGATTTGACAACATAAAAGTTTCCCTCAAGGCATCGGATGTGGGACGCACCATCGAAGCTTACAGGCTTTTTTCCTTAAAAAGTGATTTTCCGGTTCATGTAGGAGTCACAGAGGCTGGGGGCTTGTTTCCGGGGCTCGTCAAATCCGCCATCGGTATTGGGACCTTGTTGGCGGAAGGCATTGGAGATACCATCCGCGTGTCCCTGACACGGGATCCGGTGGATGAGGTGCGTGCAGCCTTTGAAATTCTAAAGGCACTGGATATTCGACAAAGGGGACCTGACATCATATCCTGTCCCACGTGTGGGAGATGCAATATCGACCTGTTTCGTATCGTGGATGAAGTGGAAAGAGCCACCATAAACCATATCGCGCCCATCAAAATCGCCATCATGGGTTGCGTGGTCAACGGCCCCGGTGAAGCCAAGGAAGCCGATATCGGCATTGCGGGTGGTGATGACCGCGGGGTTCTTTTCAAGAAAGGAAAGGTCGTGAAGACATTTTCCCAGGACAAACTCATCGACGTTCTCCTGACAGAGATTGCCGCGTATGAACAGCGTTGGTCAGAAAAAAATTGAAAGCAATCACAAAAACACGAAATCTAAAAAACACGAAAATATTCCTGGTCTCTTTTGTGGTTTCGCACTTTCGTGACAACTTTTTTCTTACCCGGGTTGGGTCATAGAAATCAGAATTATGGAAGGATCAACATGGGGAAAAAGATAAAAACAGCCATAACACCCACACGCGCTGAAGACTATCCTGAATGGTATCAACAGGTCGTCAGGGCATCGGGAATGGCTGAAAAATCATCTGTTAGAGGATGTATGGTTATCAAACCCTGGGGATATTCCCTGTGGGAAAATATTGTTCGCGAAATGGACGATCTGTTTAAGGCGACAGGGGTGCGCAATGCCTATTTTCCCTTGTTTATTCCCGTTAGTTTTTTGGAGAAAGAGGCCGAACATGTGGAAGGCTTTGCCAAGGAATGTGCGGTGGTTACCCATCATCGGCTCAAAAAGGAGGCAGACGGCACGCTGGTGCCGGCTGGCCGGCTGGCCGAGCCTTTGGTGGTACGACCCACCTCGGAAACGATTATCGGCGATTCTTTTTCCCGGTGGATCACCAGTTATCGCGATCTGCCGCTGCTCATCAACCAGTGGGCCAATGTGGTTCGGTGGGAGATGCGGACACGAATATTTTTAAGAACGAGCGAATTTCTGTGGCAGGAAGGTCACACCGCCCATGCCACCAGGGAAGAGGCACAAGAGCGAACCCGGATGATGCTCGATGTTTATGCCAGATGTGTTGAAGACTATCTGGCAATTCCGGTGCTGAAGGGGCGAAAATCGCCGGCCGAAAGATTTCCCGGCGCTGTTGACACCTTGTGCATCGAAGCCATGATGCAGGACAGAAAGGCCCTTCAGGCCGGGACCTCTCATTTCCTGGGGCAGAATTTTGCCCGGGCATCCAATATCAAATTCCAGACGGCGGACGAAAACGAAGCCTATGCCTGGACAACCTCCTGGGGAACCTCGACCCGTCTGGTGGGGGGACTTATCATGGCTCACGGCGATGACGACGGTATTATTCTTCCCCCCAAAGTGGCCTCGGCGCATGCCGTCATTCTTCCCATTATCCGGAAGCCTGACGATCGCGCGAAAGTCATGCCTTTTGTGGAGCAACTGGCATCCGAATTACGGGAACAGGCATACCATCGACGCATGCTGGCTATTGAGATTGACGATAGAGATATCGGCGGTGCCAGAGGCTGGGACTGGATCAAGAAAGGGATTCCCATTCGCATCGAGATCGGACCCCGGGACATTGCCGAGAATTCGGTTTTTGTCGGACGGCGGGACCGGCACTACAAGGAGAAGGTCTCCATCAACAGGGACACGTTTGTGGCAGAATTTACCAAGATGCTGGATGACATTCAGACAACGCTTTTTAACCGGGCCGTCGCTTTTAGAGAGGCAAATACGGAAAATATCGGACAAAAAGATCTTTTTTATGACTATTTTACACCAAAAAATTTGGAAAAACCGGAAATTCATGGCGGGTTTGCCGTATCGCCATGGTGTGGCGACGAAGCCTGTGAATTAAAAATCAAAGAAGATCTGAGTGTTTCCATACGCTGTATTCCTTTTGATGGTGCGTCTGCCAATGGTGCCTGCATCTGTTGCGGAAAACCGGCGATGCAGGAGGTAATATTCGCTAAAGCCTACTAGAAGCTATCTCAAAAAAGTTTTTTGGCCCAATTTCTGTGTTGGTCCCTTGCTTCAACTCCTCGGAATACTACAGTATGCACCCCAAGGGCACTTCCTGCGGGGCGCCTGCGGATTGAAGCTCGGTCCCGCCTTGAACTTCGACCAAAACCCTTTTTTTGAGATGGCTTGTTGAAACCTCCAGACGATTTAAAAGGGAAACAACAGAAGTGCTGCCATATGATATGGCGGGCCTGAGCTTTTGAGACCGCTTCTATTTCTAACAACCGAAGCTGTTACCAGGGGTGTACGATTCCAACATGATCAGAATCAATGATATCGTCGACAGGGTGATGGAATACAATCCAGGTGCAAACGTCGATATTATCGAGCGTGCGTATGTGTACTCTGCCCGGGTGCATCTCGGCCAGATGCGATTGTCCGGTGAGCCGTATCTGTCTCATCCCCTTGAAGTCGCTGGTATCTTATCGGAAATGAAGCTCGATGAAGAGAGCATTGCTGCCGGGCTACTCCATGATGTTATCGAAGATACCAAGGCAACCCCTGAAGAAATTGAAGATATTTTCGGTTCCGAAATAAAACACATTGTCTCCGGCGTTACCAAATTGAGCAAGCTCCCCTTTAGCAGCAGTGAGGCGCGTCAGGCAGAAAGTATCCGGAAAATGCTTCTGGCCATGGCTGATGATATTCGGGTGATTCTGATCAAACTGGCCGACCGCCTGCACAACATGAAAACCCTTCAGTTTCATAAAGAGAATAAGCGTAGAGCCATTGCCAAGGAAACCATGGATATCTATGCACCCATATCTGCACGTCTTGGAATTTACTGGATAAAAAATGAACTGGAAGACATATCTTTCCGCTATCTTCAGCCTGATGAATACGAGCGTATTGATCGTTTCATAAACAAGGACATTGCGGAGCGGGAAAAATACATCGAAGAGGTGAAGAGTTATATTAAAAAGAAAATGGATGACAGTGGGCTGGTGAGCGAGGTTCTCGGTCGTCACAAGCATATTTTCAGCATTCATCAAAAGATGGTTCAGCAGAATCTCAGTTTTGAAGAAGTCTACGACATCATCGCCTTTCGAATTATTTTGGAAACCATACCAAAGTGCTATGAGGCTCTGGGCCTCGTGCATTCATTGTGGAAACCGATTGCAAAAAAATTCAAAGATTATATCGGGGTTCCCAAGGCGAATATGTACCAGTCACTGCACACCACGGTTGTCGGCCCTTATGGGGAACGGATCGAAATCCAGATACGAACGCGGGAAATGGATCAGGTTGCCAAATCCGGCATCGCGGCACATTGGGGCTATAAGGAAGGCAAGCGGGTGGATAATAAGGCCAGTGAGAAGTTTGCCTGGATTCAAAATCTGGTGGAAAATCAGGCCGAATTTGTGGACCCGCAGGAATTTTTAGAAAATGTTCGTATCGATTTATTCCCGGATGAAGTGTATGTGTTCACACCCCAGGGGGAGATCAAATCTTTACCAAAAGGTGCGACACCCATTGATTTTGCCTATATGATTCACAGCGAAGTTGGAAATCAATGTACGGGTGCCAAGGTAAACGGCCGGATGGTACCGCTGAAATATGAGATGCAGACCGGAAATATTGTTGAAATCATTACCTCCAAAGGGAGCCATCCAAGCAAGGATTGGCTGAATTTCGTCAAGACGGTCAAGGCACGCTCCCGGATAAGGCAGTGGATTAAGATCCAGGAAAAGGAGCGCAGTCTGTCTCTTGGCAGAGAAATGTGTGAAAAAACATTTCGAAAGCACAAGCTTAATTTCAATGCGTTGGTCAAGACAGAAGAGATGCGTGAAGTCGTGGCCCATTTCGGGTTCAAGACCGTAGACGACCTGATTGCAAGTGTTGGTTATGGGAAAACCACGCCTGTTCAAATCGCACGGCGGCTGGCGTTAAAGACGGAAACCTTTGATGCCGATGAATCATTGTTCAACAAACTTGTCAGTCGTGTCAGAAAGAAGAAGCCAACCGTCGGCGTCGTGGTCAAGGGTGTTGACGACATGTTGGTCAAGTTCGGGAAATGCTGTCAGCCAGTTCCCGGGGACATCATAACCGGCTACATTACCCGCGGTTACGGTGTGACGATTCATCGAACCAACTGTGTCAATGCGCTGAAAATGAGCCCCGAACGGCGAATCGATGTAGAATGGAGTCTGGAAACACGGGAGAGTTATCCGGTCAGGATACGGATCAATTCTCTGGACAGGGTCGGTCTGCTGGCGGATATGGCAGCGACCATCAGTAAAAACGATGCAAATATTCTCAGTCTGAATACCCATACCAGAGATGACCAGACCGTTGATTCTGTGCTAACCATTGGTATCGTTAGTACCGTCCACCTTGAAAAGGTACTGAAGGATCTGAAAAAAATCAAGTATGTCCAGAGTGTTCAAAGATTGGGTTAGGGTGCTTTGACGACGCGCCCTGATTTAATGCAATTGGTGCAGACAACCATTCTTTTGGCCTGGCCCTTGTTCAGGGCACGAACAGTTTGCAGATTGGGATTAAATCTTCTCTTGGTTACATTATGTGCATGGCTTACATTGTTGCCCACCATGGGTTTTTTTCCGCATATTTCACAAATTCTTGACATCTTCGTATCTCCTTGTCACCTAATCACGAACAAAATGTGAACTCTATATTATTATACCAATATGGTCTGTGTGTAAAGTCTTTTTTGCTTTTTTTTATCGGGTTTTGCAGGGCTCGCTGTTGCGGTTCAGTTTTGACCTTTTTTAATCATGGCGGCTTCACACAGCTCGATGTAGGCCAGGGCTTTGGCCTGTATTTCGGGGAATTCGCTCCATGTGGAGACGACCGATTGAAACCGGACCAGTGCCGACTTATAATGTTTTGTCCGGTAGTAGAAATTGCCGATATAGAACTGATTTTCAGCGAGGCTCTTTTGGCATATCCTGATTTTTCCCAGGACGTCTTTGGAAAGCGGATCGTCGGGGTGATTTTTAATCAGTCGCTCGTATGCTTCGATGGCCTTTAATGCCGGTGTCTGGTCACGGTCTATGGTACCCAGTTGTTCAAAATAACAATTTCCGATCTGATGAATAACATAGGGTATGGCCTCGTTATTAGGGTGAAGACCTTCAAATTCTTCATAGGCAAATATGGCATCATCGTAGTCTCTGAGCTTGTAGTGAGCATCCGCGATTTTCAATTCGGCAAGTATTGCAAACTTGCTGAAGGGATACCAGTCGCGAAGTTTTTCAAAATATACGATAGATTTTCCGTAATCTTTCTCTGCAAATTCATCCATGCCGTTTTTTGCGAGTTCATGCGCTGGCTTGTCTATATCCGGATCCCGGCCGGTGCAGGCAGAAAACGACACACAGGCGATGAGCATCAACAAAATTACCAGTTTCTTCGACATGTTGGGCACTACAACACCTTGTTGATGGCTTCTTCAAGCTTGGATTTGGCAACCATACCGGTAATCTGATCGACCACGTTTCCTCCCTTGAAAAAGATGAGCGTGGGTATGGCCTTGATACCGTACTTGCTTGGTGTTACCGGATTGTTGTCCACATTGCATTTTGCAAAGACGACCTGCTCACCGAATGTTTTTGAAAGTTCCTCAACGATAGGGCCGATGGCTTTACAAGGGCCGCACCAGGGAGCCCAGAAATCGACCAGGACCGGTTTGTCAGCTGCCAGTACGTCGGTATCAAAACTACTGTCTTCTACTTCTAAAATTCCTTCAGTCATGTTAACGGTTCCTTTCTATTAATAATAGTCAAATGAATTATGAAATATAATAAGTGGTTTTACCAATGTCAACCTACAACCCGGAACAGCCATGGAAAAAGGCGGGCATCATAAGATAATCCTGTATTGAAGAGTCCTCGCAGCTTGCTGCGAGGACTCTTCGACCGTAAGGAATTCTGGCTAATTTAGATTCGCTCGCTAACCCCGCAGCAAGCTACGGGGAATGCGCTCGCTATTGCGGTTCAAGGCGGGGCGGGTTATCAAATGGGTTGTTTATACAGTGAGGGTTGTTATATGTAGAATTTAAAGTGTGTCTATTTGACCGGGTTATTAACTCTGGAGCGTGTCATGAGAGAAAAAATCAAGATCGGTGCACTGATATCGGGCGGCGGGTCCAACTTACAGGCCATCATCGATGCCTGCGAATCCGGCACTATCCATGGGGAGGTTGTTTTTGTGGGGTCGGACAACCCGGCGGCGTCCGGTCTGGACAGGGCAAGACCGCATGGGATCCCTTCTTTTACAGTCGATTATGGCGCCATCGCACGAAAGATCAAAGCAGACCCATCGCAGGTTCGGTACCCCCAGGACCTGGACATGGACCATGTTTTGTCTACAATGATGGCTACCGACCGGCACCAGGGTTCCGAAAGACTCAGTGCTTTTTTACAAACCCGGATACCGGCGGAGGTCAGGCTTTTAGAGCATCTGGCATCGTACTCTTTTGATCTGCTGGTACTGGCAGGGTTTATGCGGACACTGACACCCTATTTTATTGACCGGATCAATGACCCGCCGGAAACCCGACGGATCATGAATATTCATCCGGCGCTATTGCCGGCTTTTCCGGGTGTGGACGGATATGGCGACACATTTCGATATGGCTGCAAGGTGGGTGGTTGTACCGTCCATTTTGTCGATTACGGAGAAGATACGGGCCCCATCATTGGCCAGGCATTCTTTAAGATCGCAGAAACGGATGATCTCGATGCCATCCGAAAGAAAGGTTTGGCCGAAGAATGGCGTCTTTACCCAAAATGCATTCAGTATGCGGCGGAAGGGCGACTCAAAACAGAACAGGTGACCCATCGATTAAAGAACGGAAAGACCTTTCAACGGACGGTTGTGAGGGTGTTGTCAAAGCTATAAGCCGATAACCGCTTAAAGCTTAAAGCTTAAAGCTTATAGCTTACCGCTTAAAGCAGCTTCAACATCAAAGGAATGGCCACCAGTGTGCCGATGGTGCTTCCCAGATTGGTGAACACCACCACCAGCAGGATACGCGTCAATTTATTTTTCCAGAAACCCTTGATGGTCAGAATATCTTTTGGCAGGCGTTCCATGTCCAGAACCTTGGGTCGGCTTGCAAAGGCTTCCACGAGTCCGGAAACCCAGCCGGCCGCAATGAGTGGGTTAAGCGATGTCAGGGGAGCGGCAAGAACGGCAGACAGGATCGTCAAGGGGTGTGCAAGGGCCAGGGTTGCCCCCAGTCCTGCCAATATGCCGTTTGCCATAACCCACCAGGTGAGCATGTCGGTTCCGGTGCCGAATCCGCCATAGAAAAATCCGAAAAGGAACAGGGCAAGGATCAGGGACGGCAATAGCCATTTCAATACGCCGGTCATTTTACCTTTGGGCGGAATTTCCTCGAGTGCCCGTGTGTCGATCTCTTTCTCCCAGTATTTTAAAATACCGGGAACGTGCCCTGCTCCCACGACGGCTACAATTTTTTCTCCGGGAGACATTTTTATTTTCTGGGCAAGATACCGGTCTCTTTCATCGATCAGAATCTCCCTGAGAACCGGCAGTGACTTTTCAACTTCAGAGAGCAGGGATTGCAGCATGTCCTCCTGCTTCATTTTTTCGATGTCTTCCTCGGTTATTTCATCCACGTTCCCCAGTGACAGGGCCAACTGGAAAATAATTTTCAGTTTGTCCCACAACCCAGTCACCCGCCAGATTCTGGAAAGGGTTATCCGAATATCCCGATCGGCCAGTATAATATCTGCCTCTATGGAATCGGCACTGTCAATGGCCTGAATCATCTCCGCACCCGGTTGGATATCCAGTTTGTCTGCAATCCGTTTCTGGAAAGATGCCAACAGAAGGTTTGAAAGCAGGAGGAAGGTTTTCTTCTCTTTGATAACCTTGGTAATGTTCATATCCTGCCATCGGTTTTTGTGGCGGATTGACTGGAAGCGGGAATCGCATAATTCAACACAGACCGTGTCGGGTTTTTCTTCTTCGATGGTAGCCTTGACAAGATCGGTGCTCTCTTTGGAGACATGGGCTGTCCCGACTATCAGAAATTCTTTATGACCGTGCTTCAGATGTTGAATCATATTGCTGTTGTCTGTTGTTCCTAATCAGGTTATCTTAAAAAGAGTATTTCAATTTTTCGGTTACGATTGCAAGGTCAGAACCATAGCAATTTTGCGATAGATGTCAATCTAAGAATACAATGGAGGCGGAATAGTGGAATCTTTGTCCCAAATCGGAATTGATAAACGTTTCATCGAATCGGAGCCGTACTACATGCCGTTGGGAAATGAGGTGGCGGTGTTTAAAACCGCATTCAAGGAAAAACTCCCGGTTATGCTGAAAGGACCGACCGGCTGTGGCAAAACACGATTTGTGGAGCACATGGCATATCAATTAAAACGACCCTTGATTACCATCCCATGCCATGAAGATCTTTTTGCTTCGGATCTTATCGGCCGTTATCTGCTAAAAAACGATGAAACGATTTGGATGGATGGACCTTTGACACGTGCGGTTCGCACAGGTGCCATCTGCTATCTCGATGAAATCGTCGAGGCCAGAAAAGATACCACGGTGGTTATCCACCCTTTGAGTGATGATCGCCGGATTTTGACCATTGACAAGAAAGGGGAAAGCCTGTCCGCTCATCCTGATTTTATGCTGGTGGTCTCCTACAACCCAGGCTACCAGTCTGTATTAAAGGATCTCAAACAAAGTACCCGCCAAAGATTTATTTCCCTGTCGTTTGACTATGCCCCTTCTGAAAAGGAAATCCAGATCGTATCCCATGAAGGCGGAGTGGATGAAGCGATGGCACGCCGGCTGGTGCTGTTTGCCGAAAAAGTCCGCAATATCCGAGAGTATGGGTTGACGGAAGGTGCCAGCAGCCGTTTGCTGATATATGCCGCCCAGTTGATCCAAAACGGAATTTCAGCCAAAGAGGCCTGCAGGGTGGCCATTTGTCTCCCGCTTTCCGACGATGAAAGACTGCAAGAGACACTTGCAGAACTGGTAGAGGACATCTTTGATGTATCGTGAGGATCATCCTTTGAATCGTCTTGCCATCGCTGAGCCAGACCTTGCAGCGGAAGTTGAAGCCATACTCGCCACCGCCTCTGCTCATGGAAATGATCTGGTGCTGCTTGTGAATGACACCTGTTGGGCACTTTCGCAGGAAATTGCCTTTGGAAGAGCCGTGGGTCTTGGATACGCGCGGCTCCTGGCTGCCAAAAATCGGGGGTTAAAAACATTTCAAACAATTGTTAGAAAATCCGGGAAGCACGGGCCTACGATCGGAAAGCTCATGGCAACTCACCTGGTACCTGTATTATTGAGCAAAGACGAGGATCTGTTCGATGGCTTTATGACAGCCTGTCACGTCATGCGCCACAAGGGGACGTATACCTTGAAAGGTCCCCTGGAAGGCTTGTCCCGATTGTTGGCAGCCGGCGATATTGCCGGCGGGCGGGTGTATCTCGAACTCCTTTGTCATGCCTATGACCGGGAACTGAGCTATCAACAGAGTCTCCAGATGACCTATACGCTTCCAAGAGCGGTTGACGACATGCTGCCGTCGAAGCGTGTCTGGCAGATGTCTGCATTGTCTCGGATCATACAGATCGACATATCAGCAGCAGAATGCTTCATCACGGGATTGAAAAAAGGATTGCATCTTCTGCATAAAAAGGCACTGGACAGGTTTGTTTCCATGGGTCTGGAAAGATATGACCGAAGCAAGGAACGAGGCTGCCGATTCCTGTCGCTTGAATCCCGGGTGTCTCTTGAAACCTGCCGGGCAATGCAGGTGGCAGTACCCCTGTCTCAAATCCAGCGGAAACTTTCACGTTATGTCAGAACCAGAACCGGTCGGCCCGTTGCTATCAGGGCAAACAAGGCATTTTGCACATCTGACAAGTCAGGTGAAACCAACACCATGAGCGTATTTTCTGACGAGCAGGCCATCTATCTGCCACAAGAAATCGATGTTTTTAGCGCCCGTAAACACAACCAGGATCTATACAAGAGTCTGGCGAAACTCGAGTCAGCCCAGATCGAGTTCGGAACATATGAATTTGATGCTGAAAAAGCGTTGGAGGGAGCAGGGCTCTTTCTGGAAGCAGAGGAGGAAACCAAAAGCAAGAGATCGATGCTGGTTACGATGACCGGCAACTCCGAGCTTGAACGGTTTTTGCATCTGTTTGACAGTCAGAAACTGGCAGCCGAGCTGTTTCTCATCTATGAGCACGGGCGTATCCGCTGGTGCCTCATGCAGCGGTATCCCGGTATTGTCAGGCAGACCCTGCCTGTCATGCAGCAGGAGATGCTGCGGATCTCTCAAGAGGTGGGAGGGCAGCACCTTCTGAATTTTCTTTATGCCGACATCGCCCTGGGAATACCTCCGGAAGCCCTGGCCGACCCGGGCCCGCAAAGCCTGGCCGTGGTTCAGGAACTCCGGGATCTGGTTGAAACGGAAATAAGGAGGAACCCTGTAGTGGAAACCTGCGGGCGGCTCCTTTTTTTAACCTATGAACCCGTTGTTCGGGCTTTGGCCGGAGAGACGCTTTCCAAAAGCCATCAGAATAGCGGGCGGGCATTGAACACGCCGTTTGGCAGAGGTTTCAAACCGGATTTTCGTTTTCATTTGGATACCCAAATGGACAGAATGGCTGTGTCGATTCAATCAAAATTGCGAAAAAAGGGTCTCAGTGTATATCGGATGGCTGTTCGAAAAAAACTGGCTGAAAATAATGGAATACTTTCCCCAGACGACATCCAACACCTGATTGTCGATTGTCAGTCCCATGGCGAACCCGGACAGGTGCTTTCGGGCGGAAAGCCGATGGATTTGTCCTGGATCGACCTTTCAGACCTGTGCGGAGACACCCAGGAGGTTTGCGCCCTTGAAACGGATCCTTACACAGATGTTTTTGCTTACCATGAATGGGATTGTCATCTGGACGATTATCTTGCAGACCATGTTCGGGTGACCGACCGCAAGATCGAGGGTGTGGACGGGGATTTCTATTCTGCTACACTGGACCGGTACCATGGGTTGGTTCAGCATATGCGACGTGCCTTTGAGCAGTTGAAACCCGAAGGGTTGTCCATGATGCGACCATGGCTCGAGGGGGATCAGTTCGATTACCGGGCGCTACTTGATTTTGCTGTAGACCGCAAGACTCGACGAATTCCTTCGGACCGGTTATACATCAAACGTGACAAGCGGCAAAGAGATGTGGCTGTACTGGTCCTGGTGGATCTTTCGAAATCCACGGCAAACCATGCCTCCGGGTCCTCTTCCAGGGTTCTTGATATTGAAAAGGAAGCGGTGGTGTTGCTCGCAGAGGCCCTGGATGTGGCCGGTGATCAATTTGCCGTGGCCGGGTTTTCAGGTGCCGGTCGATTTGGTGTTGATTACCTAAGGATAAAAGATTTTTCCGATGGACTCGATGATGGGGTTCACCGGTGTATCCAGGCGGTCGCGCCCATGCGGAGCACCCGCATGGGTGCCGCCATACGTCATGCCACGCAGGCGTTGGAAAAAATACCGGCCAGGGTACGATTGCTGCTGACCCTCACGGATGGTTTTCCCAACGATGTCGGATACAAGCAAGGGTATGCCGTAGCAGACACGCGCAAAGCTGTTTTTGAAGCCCATGCAAAACATATCTATTTCAAGGCCATTGTGGTCAACATGGCCGGTGATCCCAACCTGGATGCTTTGTATGGAAAATTTAAGCATAGTCTGATATCGGATATTAAAGAACTTCCGGACAAGCTGTTGCGCATCTATGGCGCCATGACCCGCATGTGAGGTGATAATGCTTATTTACGATGACATTTTCAACTGGAAAGGATTTGGGGGCAAGCTCAAGCTTGCCAGCGGAAAATGCCGATTGAAAATTTACGATTTGAGTAGAGATCAGACAGACGGTCTGGTACATCTGAAACCCATTATCGTCGTTGCTATGGACCACCCGGAGAGCAAGATGTCGGTAAGAAGTTGCTCAAGCCATATTGCCACCATGGTCAGTCAACAGTTTCATGTGGCACCCAGCCGCATGCAATTTGTGGAGTACTACCCCCAAAAGACCTATGGCAGGGACGGAAAGAAGTTTATCCCGGAAATGTTCGAAGCAGTCGATTTTTCATGGAAAGACGATCTGGCGATGCACCCCCAATTGCGACCGCTGGCACCGCCGCTTCTCAAGCGTCTGATGGAGCTGCTGGGTGATGAGCGGGCTTTATGAAGGGTTTAAGGGTCGGAGGGTGAATGCTGACAGCTTTCGGCGGGCGGCAGCATCCTAGCTTCAAAGCCTCCTGGCGTCCCAGCATAATAAAAGGCTTGGAGGGTAGCGGAGGGTATAAAAGGGTTGGAGGGTGGCTGACAGCTTTCAGCGGACAGCGGCATGCCAGCTTCCAACCCTTGTATCACCCTCGAACCCTTGGACCCTCTCGTTACCGCTATTGACACGGATGCTCGAGTATTTCACCCTTTAACCATTTGTCTACAAAATACCGGGTAAGGGTCACATCTGTATTGGAGCGCGTGGCCGTATCTTCCAGGAGGTTCATGGTGCGGGACACCTGCTCACGGTTACCGAAAAGGGCGTAGATTTTAATACTGCGCTGGAAGTAAGCAACGGCCTGGTCATATTTTTCCTGCTTAAGATAAACCCTGCCGACGGCATTCAGGTTGTCTGCAAGACCGGGATGAAATTCGGATTGCCGATCAGAGAAGAGCGCTTTCTCATAGAACGCGAGAGCCCTGTCATATTCGGCTTTCTCAACCATGAGATTCCCGAGAGAACTGCAGACAGTTGCGTACGTGTGGACATTTTCAGACGCCGTGGTTTCAAGGGCCTGCGTCAGAATTGTTTCAGCCTCATCATAACGGTGTTGTCTGGTGAGCAAAATGCCTTTGTTATTCAGGACATGCGCCAGGACTTTTCCGGAGGATTCGGTCATTTTTTCAGTGGTTTGAATGAGCGCAGCAGCCTCATCGAGGCGATCGTCCTGGATATGGATGGCCGCCTGGTTGGAAAGGGCTTGAATCACACCTTCCAGGTTGTCGAGCCGGGAATAGATTTCATATGCTTCCTGAAAAAAAAGCAGTGCGCTTTGGGAGTCGCCGATATACCTGTAGACATTACCGATGTTATTCAGACTCATGGCAACACCTGGCAGGCGATCTGATGCCGTAAACAGCTCGTGGGCTTTGGTAAAAGCCTCCAGGGACTGCTGGAAACAGCCCCGCTGATACCAGGCTAGGCCTTTTTGGAGCTGTCTCATGGCTGGATGCGAGGGGGCAGGATCTTTTTTCACGGAACCGCCGCCGCAGGAGAAGACCAGCAGGAGTATGGACAACAGCAATGAATATGTGATTCGGGTCATGGGTATCTTTTTAGCGATAAGCTTTAAGCGGCTTATAGCTTATTGCTTACAGCTTTTACCTATATCGTAACAGTCATAACTGATCCTATGCATACTATTTTTGTGGCGTAAAGTCAAAAACACATCATCATAAAGGAGTATCACATGGCGGTTCAAGCACATCTGAAGTGGACGGATGGATTACAGTTCGTAGCAAGGGCAGGTCAGGGACCCGCGGTTATCCTGGACAGCAGCGACGGCGCCAGCGGTGCCGGTCCGATGCAATTGGTCCTGATGGGGGTCGCCGGATGCACGGCCATCGATATTGTTGTCATTCTGAAAAAAAAGCGCGTGCGTCTGTCCCGGTTTGAGATTACGATCACCGGAGAACAGGCCGAGGAGAATCCAAGACGCTATACAAAAATTACCATCGCGTATATGTTATACGGTAAGGACATCAAGCCCAAAGCTGTGGAACAGGCCATCGCGCTTTCAGAAAAAAAATACTGCAGCGCCATGGCTTCCCTGAATGCCGAGTTTGAGCATTCCTATCGGATTGAGAGCTAAGGTATAAGCTGTAACTCAATATTCTGGGTTCAGCGAACGCGAAATGAATAATCCCCTGGCGCTTTGCGAACTCGCCGCAAGGGCTCCTAACATCAGCGCCGGTCATATGGTTAAACAGGTGTGAATGCTAAATGACCGTGTTTTCATATTGGATTGTTCATTGTCATGCGCTGATGGTAGGTGCCCTAATTGGCTCAAACAGCGCAAATCGCCATTGGATCACCCATTTCGCTCACTCTGTGGTGAAACCCGAAAGTTGAGCTGTAAGCATTAAGCCGTAAGCTGCTTACCGCTTAATGCTTAGTGCTTACCGCTTATAGCTTATAGCTCCGAAAAAGACCTTGACAATCCCGGAGGGTTCCTGTAAACGGGCTCAAACAGGATCGAAAGGATTTTCAGTGAAATATTTCAATTCAGGCAAGGATTATTATTACTGGTTTTATTATAAAACCGGCCTGCCTGAGTTGCGCTGAAAAGATAGAAAAGAAAACGCGCAAAAAGCTGTGGGCAGACCGAAAGCCCGCGGCTTTTTTAGTTTAGGGCCGGGGGGGAGACCCCACGGCCTTTTTGGTGTGCGGCGGATAATTCTAACCAAGCAAAGGCAGGTATGATGCAACAGATACAGGATTTAAGAGTTGGCGGCTATAAACCCCTGGTACCGCCGAGAGCCCTCAAAAAAGAGCTCCCGGTAAACGACGCTTCCACAAAAACAGTCATTTTCGGTCGTAAATGTATCGACAATATTCTTGAGGGTGTCGATCGACGGCTGTTGGTGATTGTCGGCCCCTGTTCGATTCACGATGAAAAGGCCGCGTTCGAGTATGCGGAACGGCTGAACGAAATGAGAAAAAAAGTTGAACAGACCATGTGCCTTATCATGCGGGTTTATTTTGAAAAACCGAGAACATCCGTGGGTTGGAAAGGGTTGATCAATGATCCGAATCTTGACGGCACCTGCGATATTCAGGAGGGTCTGCGAAAAGCAAGAAGAATTCTTCGTCGCATTACAGAAATAGGCATGCCCGCCGGAACGGAGCTGCTGGAAACCATTACACCCCAGTATGTTGACGATCTTATTTCCTGGGCAGCCATCGGTGCCCGAACCACCGAATCCCAGATTCATCGGGAGATGTCAAGCGGTCTGTCCATGCCGGTTGGTTTTAAGAATGCCACAGACGGCAATCTTTCAACGGCCATCAATGCCATGCTGGCGGCCAGGGCACCCCAGGCATTTCTGGGCATCGACCAGGAGGGACAGACCTGTATTGTGCAGACTATGGGGAATTCAAGCGGGCATGTGGTTCTGCGGGGCGGTAACCGGCCGAATTATGATGCCTTGAGTATCGAAGAAGCCCACCTTGATCTGGTATCCAAAGATCTGCCGGCCAAGATCATGGTCGATTGTTCCCATGCCAATTCCAAAAAGAAATTTCAGGGTCAGTCGGTTGTATGGCGAAACATTCTTCATCAGTTTATCAATGGTAACGACGCGATCATGGGTATGATGCTGGAGAGCAATCTTTATGAGGGGAATCAGAAGTTTACCGGAAACCATGCTGATTTGAAATATGGGGTTTCCATTACCGACGAGTGCATTTCATGGGAAGCGACCGAACAGTTGCTTTTAGATGCCCATGAAAAACTGGGTCGCTACTACTTCAGAAACATGAGCTATGGCGCTCAGTCAAGCACCCGGATTATCGACAAGATTCAGGAGCCGCTCTGGTGAGAACAGTACAGATAAAAGGCGGTACGGGCGATACGGTCATTTGTGTGGGGGAATCCCTAGACAGTCTGCATCGATATGCACCCATCGAGAATACCATTGTCATCACGGATACCCGCATCGCGGAAATTTATGGCAAGCGCTTTCCCCCCTGTAAGGTTATCACCATCGGAATGGGGGAGGGCATCAAGAACCTTAAAACCGTCGAGACGATTTATCGGCAGCTTCTCGCTTTGGGGGCGGACCGGTCGACATTTCTTGTGGGTATTGGTGGCGGAATTGTCTGTGACATCACAGGATTTGTTGCCTCGACCTTCATGCGCGGTATACGGTTCGGATATGTTGCCACAACCCTGTTGTCACAGGTGGATGCCAGTGTGGGCGGCAAAAACGGTGTCAATTTCCAGGGGTATAAAAATATCGTCGGGGTGTTCAACCAGCCGGAATTTGTCATCTGCGATCTGTCATTGTTGAGGACGCTGCCCGAGCGGGAGGTATCCTGCGGGTTTGCAGAGATTGTCAAGCACGGCGCCATAGCAGATGCCGAGATGTTCGCGTACCTGGAGGTAAATGCTGCGCGGGCGCTCTCCCTCGATCTTTCCGTCATCGAGAAACTGGTCTATGAATCCGTCAGGATCAAGGCCGCGGTTGTGAACCGGGATGAGCTTGAGAAAGGCGAGCGGCGGAAACTGAATTTCGGACACACGTTCGGTCATGCCATCGAAAAGACAGCCGGCATTTCCCATGGCGAAGCGGTCAGTGTGGGGATGGTTATCGCAGCGGCTGTTTCAGAGGCAAAAGGCCTTGTGAAGAACACGGATACCAGACGATTGCAGCGTCTATTGCGGGACCTGGATCTGCCAACCCATATAGCGGTGGACGCAGACCGGGTTTGGGACGCCCTGAAAAAGGACAAGAAGCGCGAAGGGGATACCATTCATTTCGTTCTTCTGGAACAGCTGGGCCGCACTGTTGTCCAGCGCCTCAGCATGGAGGATGTTCGTGTGGGCATGCAATACCTGACATCCTCCACCGACGAGAAGCGATCCCGAACCCACGTTTCAAGGGGTGTGAAAAAAAGTTTGCAAAGCGAAACACCGATATTTTTCGGTGTTTTTGGTGATCCCGTATCTCACAGTCTCAGCCCGGTCATGCACAACAGGGCCTTTGCCCTTTCAGGGTACAACGGCGTCTATCTCCCCTTCAGAATCAAAAACATTGCCGAGGCTGTTTCGGCCATGAAAACCCTGAATATGAGGGGCGCCAGTGTTACATTGCCCCATAAGATCCGGGTAACGACCCATCTGGATCACCTGGACGCCATGGCGGAAAAGATCGGTGCCGTAAACACGATTCTCAATCAGGACGGCGTCCTGACCGGATATAATTCGGATGCCATGGGTGCTGTGACAGCCCTTACCGAAAGATGTTCCCTTAAAAGTAAGCGGGTGGCCATTATTGGCGCGGGGGGGGCTGCCCGGGCGATTGGGTTCGGTATCCTGGAAAACCAGGCGAAAGTGATCGTGGTGAACCGAACGGCAAAAACCGGTGAGCGGTTGGCTGCCGATCTTGGTGGGGATTTTTCTCCGCTGACAGAGATTCAAAAAATTGGTTGTGATGTCCTGATCAACACGACGCCGGTGGGTATGTTTCCGGATGTCGACGCAACACCGGTGCCGGGAACTTTTTTTAACGAGCACATGACGGTCATGGATATTATCTACACACCCCTGCAGACACGCCTGTTAAAAGACGCGACCGCAGCCGGGTGTGCCACCATCCAGGGTCTTCCCATGTTTGTCTATCAGGGTGCGTTCCAGTTTGAACTCTGGACCGGCATGCAGGCGCCTGTTGAGGTGATGAGAATGGCCGTAAGTGAAGCTTTGGGAGTGGATGAAATATGATGGATATGCTGCTAAATAGGGATGCATTGAAAAACCATTTTCGAACTTTTGGCATAGCGGCAAGCCTTAAGCATTAAGCTATAAGCTATAAGCGGCTTATGGCTTATAGCTTAATGCTTATAGCTTATAACCAAGGAGTACTCATGACGAGCCATTTAGGTAAGGTATTGCGTCTTACAAGCTTTGGAGAGTCCCATGGGAAAAGCGTGGGGGGGGTCCTGGACGGATGTCCTGCCAATGTTTCCCTGACTGAAGCGGACATTCAAGCGCAGTTGAATCGCAGGCGACCGGGGCAGAGCTCTCTGACCACCGACAGAGAAGAAGCGGATGTGGTTACGATTGTCTCGGGTGTCGAAGATGGCCTGACCCTGGGGACGCCCATTGCCTTTTATGTGGCCAACCGGGATCAGATACCCGGAGATTATGAACGGTTTCGAACCACGCCCCGACCGTCCCATGCCGATTATACATACCAGGCAAAATATGGTACGCGGTCCATCAGTGGCGGCGGCAGAGCCAGTGCCAGGGAAACCATTGCACGTGTGGCCGGCGGCGCCATTGCGGAAAGAATTCTCATCGAACAGGCCGGTGTGGAAATCGTTGCCTGGGTAAGTGCCGTAGGCGATCTTAAGGCACCCGATATCGATATGCAACATCTCTCCCGGGGTGATGTGGATCAGAATCTGGTCCGGTGCCCCCATCCTGAGACTGCAGAGAAGATGATCAGGCAGATCCAATCCCTGAAAGAGAAACGGGATTCCATCGGCGGGATTGTGAATTGTGTTTGCAGGCAGGTTCCGGCAGGTCTGGGAGAACCGGTGTTCGGAAAAATGGAGGCCATGCTGGCGCAGGCCATGTTGTCGATTCCGGCGACAAAAGGTTTCGAAATCGGATCCGGTTTTTCTGGAACCCGAATGCGGGGCTCGGAACACAACGACCCTTTTATAGCGACGGGAAAAGGCTTGAGAACCAAAACCAATTTCAGCGGCGGCATCCAGGGCGGTATCACCAATGGCGAGGCAATTTATTTTCGCGTGGCTTTCAAACCCCCGGCCACCATCGGGCTTCCCCAAAAGACCGTTGACTTCGAAGGTGTTGAAACGATTCTGGAAGCCAGCGGGCGGCACGATCCGTGTGTTGTCCCGCGGGCTGTGCCCATTGTGGAAGGGATGGCGGCCCTGGTGATCGCCGACATGCTGCTGCTGCAGAAAACACGAGAACAGGACTTGTCATGAGACTTTCAGATCGTATAGAGGCTGTCACGGAATCCAGAACCGTACAGTTTACATCCCTGCTGGCGGAGCATGCCGCAAAAGGTGTGTCCATCATCAACATGGCGGTGGGTGAGCCGGAGCATGACACGCCCCTGTCTGTGGTTGCGGCAACCAAACAAGCCCTTGACGACGGGAAGACGCGTTACAGTCCCGTACAGGGGATCAAAGCGCTGAAATCCAGACTTTCAGAACAGATTGAAGGCTACGATGAAGAGAACATCATCGTTTCCAACGGCGCCAAGCAGGCCCTGTATGCCATCTTCCAGATTCTTTGCAATCCCATGGACGAAGTGATCGTTCCGCGACCCTACTGGGTCAGTTTTTCAGAACAGGTAAAACTCGCCTCTGCGGTTCCCGTATTTGTGGAAACCGTGGCGCACCAGCTTGACTGCCGGGCTGTGTGGGAAGCTGTGACGGATAGAACCCGCGCGATACTCATCAATTCCCCCAACAACCCCACGGGAGCTGTCTACCCTTTCAAGGATTTGAGAAAGATTGCCGATATGGCCGTATCAAGAGATCTGTTCATCATTTCAGATGAAGCCTATGGTGCTTTCCAGTATGAAGACGGTCTGTTAAAGGGTTTTTCAAGTATGGAAGATATCCGGGACAGACTTATTGTGGTGAGGAGTTTTTCAAAAACCTATGGCATGACAGGCTTCAGGGTCGGCTACGTGGCGGCACCCAGGGAAATCATTGCGGCCCTGGGTCGTCTTCAAAGCCATCTGACCGGCAATGTCTGTACCTTTGCCCAGGAGGGTGCCCTGGCAGCCCTTTCCCTGGACCCCTTGCTGATAGAGGAGAATTGTTCACGACTAAAAAAAAAACGAGATCTGGCGTATGGATATGCCTGCCGGCTTTTCGACTGCATTGAGCCCGGGGGTGGCTTTTATCTTTTCCCGGATGTGTCGAAATATTTAAAAGAGGGTCGGACATCTGAGGATTTTGCCGCCCACCTTCTCGAAAAAGGGGGTGTTGCAGTGGTACCGGGTGAGGCTTTCGGGATGGGCGGCCATGTTCGGATATCCTATGCCGTTCCGGAAAGAGAGCTGATAGAAGGTTTTAAAAGGATTGCGAGTGTATTATGATTGGTATCTTAGGGTTTGGTCGATTCGGCAAACTGATGGCGCATTATCTTGCCGGTGATTTCGAGGTCATGGTTTACAACCGCAGTGATAATGCTCAGGAGATTATGGCAAGCGGTGCAAAACCGGTGTCTCTTGACGTGGCCTGCCGTCAAAAAATAGTCATCCTCTCGGTGCCCATATCTGTTTTCAATGATACCCTCAAAACGATTGCACCGCTGCTGGCGCCGGATGCATTGGTAATCGATGTGTGCTCGGTCAAGGAATACCCGGTCAGGTTGATGAAAGCGTTGTTGCCGGAACATGTGTCCATCCTGGCGACCCACCCCATGTTCGGACCCGACAGCGCCGCCCATGCGCTCCAGGGGAGAAAGATCGTTTTGTGTGGAGAAAGAATCAATGATTCGGTCTATCAGAAAATTAAATCGTATCTGATGTCCAAGGGACTGGTGGTCATCGAGGCCACCCCGGAAACGCATGACCGGCAGATCGCCATCAGTCTTGCGCTGACCCATTTTATCGGCAGGTCTCTGGCCGAATTCGGGGCCACGCCCCTGGATGTCGATACCGAAGGTTACCAGCGACTGCTACATGTTCTTGGGGTAGTGGAAAACGACACCTGGCAGTTGTTCGAGGACATGAATACCTACAATCCCTATGCCGCGGAAAGCCGGTCTGCTTTCTTGTCGGCTGTGCAGAAGATTCATCAGCGCTTGGATAAAGAGCCATGAGCAGAAGGATGTTTATACGTGTCTGGCCTCTTTTTCTCTCTTTTTCCCAGTGTGCTGAGCGTAAAGACGTTTGAAGAAAAATTTATACAGAAAAACCTTGTCAGTGCTTTCGCACTGTGGTAGGGATGCTGCGTCATGAATCATTTATTTCAAACAAACAATCGATTTTGGTGGTGGCAGGTTCAACTATCCAGGCCTGCCAACGGAGTTTTATGCTTGTAATACCATAAATGACATACTCTGAAACAAGCCGTGGGCAGTTCGATGCGCCGCGGTTTTTTTATGCATGAAAAGGGCCGCGGCTGCAACCACGGCCCTTTTTTTTCACCTGGAAATTATATGAAAGACCCGGGCGAAAGGAGATGTACTCAATGCAGATCAATCAATTACCGGACAAAACAGAATTTTGCGAACTTGCAAAAAAATTTAATGTGGTACCGGTTTGTGTGGAGATTCTGGCGGATACGGAAACACCCGTTTCCATTCTACGGAAATTCTATGACACCCCCAAACCTGCCTTTCTGCTGGAAAGCGCTGCCGGCGGGGAGCGCTGGGGTCGCTTCAGTTTTCTGGGTATATCGGCAAAATGCCACCTCAGGGTGTATGCCGAGACAGTGGAAATACAGACCGCAGACCAAATAGAAAGCCTTCCCCACAAGGGTGATCCCCTCAAGATTTTGAAAGGCTTTATGGATCGGTATTCACCGGCACAGATTTCCGAATTGCCACGCTTCTGGGGTGGTATCGTGGGGTATCTGTCTTACGAGATGGTTTCTTTTTTCGAAGCAATTCCCCATCAATATGATCCCACCAAACCCCTGGCTCATTTTATTCTACCGGATGAGTTGATCATTTTTGATAATATACGTCACACGCTGTACTGCGTCGTGACGGGATTTATTTCAGACGGCATGGCGTCTTCGGACATATATGACAGGGCCCATGACCGCATTAAAGAGATTTTGCAGATTATCGCATCGCCGGCCCCAATCATCCCCAGAAGGTCTCCGGCGCACAAACCCGTCCTGAAGGTGTCTCCCCAGGCATCGTCGTACCAGGCGCTGGTCAAGAAAACCAAAGAGCACATTTATCAAGGCGATATTATCCAGGCTGTCATTTCTCAACCATTTGTCTATGAATCCTCACCCGATCCATGGTTGCTTTACCGGGCCCAGCGTTACATCAATCCCTCCCCGTATCTCTACTTTATGAAACTGGATGATATTACCCTGGTGGGATCTTCGCCGGAAACCATGGTGCGTCTTGAAAATGGGATTGCCACGTTGCGTCCCATCGCCGGGACCCGGCCAAGAGGAAAAACAGAAAAACAGGACCGCTCCCTGGCCGATGAACTGCTCAAAGATGAAAAGGAAAAAGCCGAGCATCTCATGCTGGTGGATCTGGGACGAAACGACCTCGGGCGTGTTGCCGAGACAGGCACCGTGCAGGTTACGGATCTGATGATCATCGAACGCTATTCACATGTCATGCACATGGTATCCAATATCTGCTGTGATCTCAGGGACGACCTGAATGCCTGGGATCTTCTGAAAGCCACATTTCCGGCTGGGACCCTGACCGGCGCCCCCAAGGTGCGGGCCATGGAACTGATCTCCAGGTTCGAAACCGAGCCGCGGGGACCCTATGGCGGTGCCGTGGGCTACATTTCGTTCAGTGGCAACATGGACCTGGCCATAACGATCCGCACGGCCTGTATTGAAAAAGCGTGTCTGACCGTGAGAGCCGGGGCAGGCATTGTTGCCGATTCTGATCCGGATACGGAGTATGTCGAAACCGTCAATAAGGCCATGGCCATTCAGAAGGCCCTGGAGTTGATACAACAATAACAGGGTTCGAGGGAGCTACAAGTTGTAAGCTATAAGCTGCTTAAAGCTTATAGCATATGGCAGCATCCCAGCTTCCAAGCATTATAGCTTCCCAGCATACAATCGTTCAGGGGTACGAGGTCCCGGGTGATTTGAAAAGGAACATCAATCAATGCATTGAAAGGAGAACAGACCATGATCGTGATGATCGACAATTATGACTCGTTTACCTATAACCTGGTTCAATACATGGCGGAACTTGGGGCGGATGTTCAGGTGTACCGTAATGACAAGATCACCGTGAATGCGCTGAGGGTCTTGAATCCATCCGGCATCGTTATTTCACCGGGGCCTGGGCGACCCGAAGATGCCGGTATTTCCGTTGACACCATCCAAACCTTCAGCGGAAAGATCCCCTTGCTTGGTGTGTGCCTCGGGCATCAGGCTATTGCCATGGCGTTTGGGGGTGAGGTTGTTTCTGCAAAGCACCTCATGCATGGAAAAACGTCCCATGTCGCCAGTGACGGCAAAACCATTTATCAAAAAATCCATTCGCCGTTCAAGGCCATGCGGTATCATTCTCTTGCGGTAAGCAAGGAGACGTTGCCGGGGATATTCGATATTTCGTCGGAATCCGATGACGGTGAGATCATGGGTATCCGTCACCGGGAGCACCCAACCGAAGGTGTCCAGTTTCATCCGGAATCCATTATGACCACGGTGGGCAAACGGTTGTTGAGAAATTTTTTGTCACAGACACTTACCTATCTTGGACAAAAAGGAGAAGAAAAAGATCTCTTAACACGAAATCACAAAAGTACGAAAACACGAAAAATGGCCCTGAATAAATAACTCAGCTTTCGGCAATCAGAAACGCGAAAGTTGAGTACATAAGCAATAAGATCAAGAGATTAAGGACCCAGTAAGGAGAAATTCTATGTTTAAACAAGGGTTGGAAGAAATCATCGCTGGAAAAGACTTGAGCCAGGAGACCATGTCGCGAATGCTCACGGAAATTTTATCAGGAACCATCACCCATTCACAGATCGGCGCATTTATGGGGGCCTTGTCCACCAAGGGGGAAACCTTTGAAGAGTTGATCGGTGCTGCCAAGGCCATGCGCAGGAAGGCCACGCGCGTTCAGGCCACCAGCCCTATTGTGCTTGACACCTGTGGAACCGGTGGCGATGGCACCAACACCTTCAACATTTCCACCACCACGGCCTTTGTGGTTGCCGGATGCGGTATCACGGTGGCAAAACATGGCAATCGTTCTGTATCAAGCCAATGTGGCAGTGCCGATCTGCTGGAAGCCCTGGGTGTCAACCTGAATCTCGACCCGGAAATAGTTGAAGAGGGGATTCGCGACATCAATATCGGGTTTTTGTTCGCCCCCCTCTACCATGGTGCCATGAAGTTTGCCGTTACAGCCAGAAAGGAAGTAGGCATCCGGTCTGTTTTCAATATGCTGGGGCCCCTGACAAATCCGGCGGGTGCAAATTGCCAGCTTTTGGGGGTCTATGCCCCCGAGTTAACGGAAATGTTTGCTCAGGCCCTGCAGGGCATGGGAACCCGGCGTGCCTTTGTTGTCCATGGACACGACGGGCTGGATGAAATATCCCTCTGTGCCGCCACACGCATTTCCGAGCTCATGGATGGCAGGATCAAGACCTACGACCTGTCACCGGAACAATTTTTCAACCGGACCGCAGATATGCAGGATCTGGCAGGGGGCAGCCCCCCTGAGAATGCCGCCATTACCCAGGGCATCCTCAACGGCGACAAGGGGCCCAAGCGGGATATTGTCCTGTTGAATGCCGGTGCGGCTCTGGTGGTGGCCGACCAGGCAAAGGACATCAAGGAAGGCATTCATCTGGCAGGCGAAGCCATCGATTCCGGTGCGGCTGAAGATAAACTCCAACAGCTCATTCAATTTACCAATACGGTCGATTAGAACCCATCTCAAGCGCCACACAGAGATTGGGACAAAAGACATTTTTTTGGTTCTATCTAAAGGAAATAACATGATGGCAGAGACTTTTCTGGAAACGATTGTCAGGCACAAACAACAGGAAGTTGCGGCGGCCAGACGCGAAACGCCCCGGGAAAAGCTCCTGGAAACCATTCATCAGGACGTGCCCAGGCAATCATTGCTCCAGGCCATGCGCAACCCGGAGCAGGTGAACATCATCGCTGAAATCAAGCGGGCTTCTCCATCCAAGGGTATTTTGTGTGAATCTCTGGATGCTGCCGAGATGGCGCGGCGCTATGAAAAAGCCGGTGCCGCCGCCATATCCGTCTTGACGGATCGTCACTTTTTCAAGGGGAGGCCTGATGACTTGCGGCAGGTAAAAGCGGTGACTACCATTCCGGTGTTACGCAAGGATTTTATCATATCCGAATACCAGGTCCTGGAATCGGCCGCCATGGGTGCGGATGCCATATTGTTGATTGTCAGAATTCTGACCCTGGATCAGCTCACACGATATCTCGACCTCTGCCGGGATCTGAAGCTGGAAGCACTGGTGGAAGTACATAACCCGGAAGATATCAGCCTTGCCTCGAAGACCAATGCCAGAATGATCGGTATCAACAACCGGGACCTTTCCACATTTGAAACGCATCTCTCAAGGGCCCTGGATATGGGAAAGATGCTTGGTCCGCATCAGATACCCGTTGTGGCCAGTGGTATCCACAGCCGGGAGGACATTGTCATAAACTGTCGGGCCGGCATGCACAATTTTCTTATCGGTGAAAGTCTCGTGCGGGCCAGTCACCCGGGCGATCGACTGAAATCCTATCTGGAGGTTCAGATTGTATAACAGACGGAGCAGAACAAAACTTCCGGAGAATCCAGCAGGCTATCCTTATACACCCCAGGTTAAAATATGCGGTCTAACACGGGTCGATGAGGCTGTGGCCTGTGCTACCCTGGGTGTGGGTGCCATCGGATTCATTTTTTATCCCAAAAGCCCGAGGGCCATCACTACCGGCCAGGCGCGGGACATTTCCATGGCACTGCCGTCATCCGTCTGCCGGGTGGGTGTTTTTGTGGATGAGACCTTTGATACCGTTATGAAGACTGCCCGGGCAGCCTGCTTGCAGGCTGTCCAGCTGCACGGCATGGAATCGCCGGCCTTCGTGAAAAAATTAGGTGACCAAGGGCTCACTGTCATCAAAACGCTTTTCAGTCATCGCGAACCTTTTTTTACGCAGGCCGCCCATTTTCCGGCCACGGCATTTCTGGTGGAATGCGGTGCGGGTCCCCTGCCGGGCGGCAATGCCAGGGCTTGGGATGTTTCCCTGCTAAAAGATTTCTCAAAAAACGTTCCCCTTGTTTTGGCCGGGGGGCTTGCCATTGACAATGTCAAGCAAGCCATAGACCAGTGCCAGCCGGATGCCGTGGACATCAGCTCCGGTGTTGAGCGTTCCCCGGGCAAAAAAGATATTCACAAAGTAACGCAATTTATTGCGGCTATCCGAAATACCCGGATAGCCAGACCCAACAGGAGGATATTTTATGTCAACCACGGGCCAAACCAACCCGCAACCTGATCGATCAAATCCCCATCCCTATCCGGATAAAAAAGGGCATTTTGGACCTTATGGGGGCCGCTATGTCGGGGAGACACTGATGCCGGCGCTTTTGGAACTGGAGGACGCCTATCAAAAGACACAGGGTTTGCCTGAGTTCCAGCAGGAGTTGTATGAGCTTCTCGTGTCATATGCCGGACGGCCAACACCCCTGTTTCATGCCCGGCGATTGAGCGAAGATATCAACGGTGCCGCCATCTATTTGAAGCGTGAAGACCTGACCCATACTGGCGCGCATAAAATCAACAATACCCTTGGCCAGGGCCTTCTGGCCAAGTGGACAGGCAAGAGTAAATTGATTGCGGAAACCGGTGCCGGGCAGCATGGTGTCGCCACAGCCACGACAGCCGCGCTTTTCGGCATGCAGTGTCGGATATTTATGGGAACCGAGGACATTCGTCGTCAAGCACCCAATGTGCGGCGCATGGAACTTTTGGGGGCGCAGATTGTTCCGGTAAAGGCCGGCACCGGAACATTGAAAGACGCCATGAACGACGCCATGCGGTTCTGGGTTTCTTCGGTTCGGGACACATTTTATGTCATCGGCTCCGTGGCGGGGCCCCATCCATATCCGCAGATGGTGCGCGACTTTCAAAAAATTATTGGAGAAGAAACCCGAGAGCAGAGTCAGCAGATGACCGGCAGGCTGCCGGATGTTCTCATCGCATGTGTGGGGGGTGGCAGCAATGCCATGGGGCTCTTTTTCCCTTTTCTTAAAGACCATGTGCCCATGATCGGCGTGGAAGCCGGTGGCCAGGGGATGGACACTCAAAAACATGCCGCAACCCTCACGGCAGGCAGTGTCGGTGTGTTGCACGGGGCTAAATCCTATGTGCTTCAGGATCCAAACGGCCAGATAAAAGAGGCCCACTCGATTTCGGCCGGACTCGATTATCCGGGGGTGGGGCCTGAGCACGCTCTTTTCAAGGATCTCGGGCGGGCGGAATACGTCACCGTTACCGACGATGAAGCCCTGGCGGCTTTCCGCAAACTCTGCACCCTCGAAGGCATTATCCCGGCGCTGGAAAGTGCGCATGCCATGGCCCATGCCATGAAGGAAGCGGCCCGGCGGTCGCAGGATGAAATCATCGTGGTCAACCTGTCCGGCAGGGGAGACAAGGATTTGGGAATACTCTTTCCCGAATAAAATCGTTGGACGATTTTATATGACGCGGCGTTGCCGCTTAAGCAGAACAACAATTTTCTCAATATTACAACAAGTTTTTGAACCACAACAGCGAGCGCATTCACCATATTGACTCGACTTGATCTTGCCGGCAGGTATAGCTGTGAAGAATCTTTAATGCATCCCGTCATGCCGGACTTGATCCGGCATATAGAATTGACGGTAAGTGGAACTGAAAATAGGAGTTACACATGAATCGAATCCAAAAAACATTTTTTGACCTGCAGCAGAGAAATGAAAAGGCGCTGGTGGGATTTGTCACGGCCGGTGACCCGACGCCTGAACTGTCTTTAGAAATTATCCTGGGTATGTGTCGATCGGGTCTGGATGTTCTGGAGCTTGGCATACCTTTTTCCGACCCCACCGCCGACGGACCGGTGATTCAACGATCATCGGAAAGATCTCTTGAAAAGGGGACGTCTCTGACATCGGTCCTGGCCATGACCCGAAAAATCCGTTCGGAAACAGACATACCCGTCATTCTTTTCAGTTATTACAATCCAATATTCAACTACGGCACGGTTCGTTTTTATCAGGATGCCGTTGAAGCGGGCGCAGACGGTGTGCTGGTGGTGGATCTGCCACCGGAGGAGTCGGATGAAATGACGGCTGAATGGAACGGTCAGAAACTGTCCTTGATACGCCTGGTGGCCCCGACCACCCCGCAGAGGCGCATGTCTTTTATTGCCGGGGCCGGCGAGGGGTTTTTATACCTGGTTTCCAAAACCGGTGTTACCGGCAGTCATGGGCTTGATCTTGCAGACATTGCCGAGAAGATCACGTCTCTGCGGACAATCACGGCACTGCCCATTTGTGTGGGCTTTGGTATTTCAAGCCCCGACGATGTCACGGACATTGCAACAGTGGCAGATGGTGTCGTGGTGGGGAGTGCCTTTGAGAAACTGATCGAAACGCATATGGAACACCCGGATTTAGCTGAAATTATCTGCGGTTCAGTCAAAACGCTGAAAGCGGCGACAAAAAAAGGCGGCAGGTAAATGGGCTAGTTCTCCGGGATGGTGTAACATCTCTTGTTCAGATGAATCGTAAACTGTCCGTTTGCGTCGTCAAAGCGGTCGGACAATTTTACCAGACTCCGATCCGTAAACTTGATCAGCTGGTTTTCGAAGTGCATGAACAGGGTGTCATTCCTGATGAAGAGTTTTTCTGGGTTCAAAGGAATCTGTTTCTGGGTATTCAGCAGGAGTTGTAAATCGTTATCCTGGATGATGTCGACGGCAAAGAGGGCCGTTTCCTGATATGGAAAATAGACTTTCTCCACCATATCACCCCGCACCTGACTGACAAAGTAGCCGTCGGCATCAAACCCGATGGACCGGTTGAAATAGGCGACAACTTTTTTATGTTCAAACTCACCGTGCTGGTTGTGCCACCGGCCATTGCCGTCCATCCAGAACACCGCGTCTTCTTTTTTAATGATGATTTCTTGACTGTCACCTGTCATGGGTATACACGATTCCTCGATCAGATTAGTCCAAGTCAACGGCAACGCTGCACTTGTTACAACGCTTGGCGCCCCTGAAAACCGTGTGCCCGCACTCAGGGCATACGTACCGCGTTTCTTCGTCGTGGACCCATTTTTCGGTACCGTATTTTTGCCGGTAAGGGATAGCCCGCAGAATGACCTTTTTCCCAACGGGCATGGGGAACTTGTCGATGTGGTCGCAGGGAAAATCCTGGCATTCATGGCAGCCGCTGAATTCTTTTTCCCGGGTGCAGGCCCTGATGGCGCAACGTCTGCAAAACAGGCTGACCCTATCCGACAGACAGCCATCGCACTTGAGGTCGTCCAAGGAAACACCCTCTATACCCGGGATTTTTTCCTGGTACATGGCCAGGAGCCGTTCCAGAAAGTTTTCATTGTTGTCCCGTGTGGCATAGTAAACACCACACACACCGCAGTAGAGCCCGCAAGGGGCCAGGAAGTTATTTTCGATTTCCATGAGAATACCCCCTTCTCGTCTTAACATGATCCACATGTCAACGGGATGTCATGATGGTTTATATAACAGGATACACATTTATACAAACGTGAAAATCAAAAGCTTACCAAGACCGTTTGACGGTAACCATTTCGGCTCGGACCGGGAAAATTTATCGATAAAACTGTTTATGTTATATATTCGGTATGATATCTTGATTTGATCCGCAAATAATGTTTGTCAGAATATTGAACCGAAACGACTTCGGCAAATGTATTTAGAGGACGGGTATTCATAGATAAGTATCGTTTTAAGGATCATATAGTAATATATGAATACCCGTCCCCAAGGATCCCGTCCCAATGTATTTTAGCCTTTTGCTTTTAGAAAAAAGACCGGAAAGTCACCTAACATGCTGTAACAATTTTATTTTGACATCATTTCTGTGAACAGTTATTAACCGAACATAATACTTGACCAGAGACAGATAGTGAACAGTATGAAACCAGTGAAATTAGCTGTCATCGGTACCGGTTTAATTGGTATAAAACACGCAGAACTTATCAACGCGAACAACAATTGCCATCTTGTTGGCACCTGTGATGTTGATGTTGGTCGAAGAACGGTTGCTGAAAAGTTCAATGTTCCGTTTTATCGAGATCTTGAGGTCTTGCTTGATCGTGAGAAACCGGAAGGTGTGATTATTGCAACCCCGAATGGGTTACATTCATCGAATGCTGAGGTTTGTGCGAGACGGTCGGTGCATGTCCTGATCGAGAAACCTATTGCCGATACGCTTGAGGAAGCCCACCGCATCGTCAGGGTGACCGATGAGGCCGGTATCCATGTCTTAATCGGTCATCACCGCCGCCACGTTCCGGTTGACATACCCGTTTCGTAAGCGAGAATAAAAAGGATGAACCGTAACAGCTTGTGGGGTGACATGGTACTCACGGACGTGTTTGAGATGTGCGTCTGAGGGAAAAGCCGATGATAACAGAAATTCCAGCGTACAACGTTAAGTCTCTGATAAAGACACCCCAGGGTGGCGTTATTCCAGATGGTTTTTCTGAAAACGCGGCCCGGAAGGTGCAGCACTTTCACCGCCGACTTCCAGGTTATCGGTCAACCCCTCTCGTAAGCCTGCAAAACCTGGCCCAAGCATGGGGCGTCGCAGAGATTCTGGTCAAAGACGAATCGACGCGGTTTGGCCTCGGTGCTTTCAAGGTGCTGGGGGGGAGTTATGCGGTTGCTCGATTGCTGTGTCAAAACCTGGGGATCGACATTGAAAAAATCGATTTTGATTACCTGGTGAGCCATGACGTGCGGCAGCGAATGGGCCGGATAACCTTGGCCACGGCCACCGATGGAAATCATGGGCGCGGTATTGCCTGGGTTGCGGAACAGTTGAGACAACAAGCCATGATTTACATGCCCAAAGGATCGGTGCGTTCCCGGGTGGAAAAGATTCGCTCCCACGGGGCCACTGTTGAGGTAACCGATCTGAATTACGATGATGCGGTACGTTTGTGCTGTCGCAGGGCCCGGGAAAACGGATGGCATGTTGTCCAGGATACATCCTGGGAGGGGTATGTCGATATCCCGCGCTGGATCATGCAGGGCTATATGACCCTGTGTGCAGAGGCCGTCAGCCAGATCACACAAAAGGGAATCCATTGCCCCACCCATGTCTTTATCCAGGCCGGAGTGGGTGCCTTTGCCGGTGCCATGGTGGGCTATTTGGCGAACAGGTTTCAGGATGATCCGCCCTGCTTCATTATCATGGAGCCCAACAATGCCGCCTGTATTTTTGCTTCAGCGGCATCCGGTGATGACCTTCCCCACGCCGTTAAAGGGGACCTTTCCACCATCATGACCGGTCTGGCCTGTGGAGAGCCCAACCCCTTTGCCTGGGATATTTTACGTCATTTTGTAAGCTGCTATATGTGTTGTGATGATTTTGTTGCGGCCAATGGAATTCGTATTCTGGCCAATCCTCTCAAAGGCGATGAAGCTGTCGAAGCCGGGGAGTCCGGCTCTGTTGGCATCGGGATGCTGGACCTGTTGGTCAACAATGCTGATTTTGGTGCCCTAAAACAAGCGCTGAAACTAGGCCCCGGGGCCAGGGTGCTCATTTTTAATACCGAGGGTGCAACAGATCCCGAAAACTATCGTGAGATCCTGTGGCACGGAAAATATCCATCCATGACCTTAAGATAGGTTCTATTCTTGAAACAGGCATCAGGTTATCCTCATGGAAACATTTTCGGAACCAAAAGAACTGGTTGAGGACCCCCACTATACAGGGCAAAGGGAACATACGTTGCAGGGGCTGGATCTCAACGCCATCGATGCCCCTATGAGAGAAATGATCCGTTGTTTTGCCAAGCTTCCCTACTGTTTCACCCAGCAATGCTGTTACGGACATTTTTTATATGCCGGACAGGAGAATCAACATACCCTTGATCCCTTGCCTGTTTCAGATGACATCACAACCGTCGAATACAGAATCGCCTATGTTGCCGTCTGTATTGAAAACAGCCGCTTGGGAAAAAAACTTCTGGAACGTCTGGGAAAAATTCCTGCCCTCGATCCAGCGTATATCCAATTCGGATGCGGGGAATGGTTCTGGAAACAGCAGGTCAATTCGTATGTTTTGCAGGTGGAACCCCAAAGATTTAAACAAAAAGATACCTGCCTGGTGACGTATAAAGAGGCATTATACCTTGAAAAAGTAAAACAATCCTTTTTGGTTCAATTGCAGCAACTCATCCAGGATGCTTGCGTCGCATGGGTATGATCTGGGACAATCAAAGGAACAACAACCTTCCGACGGATTTTGATTTTTCCGGGTTTAGGAGGTCGTCAAATGGCATTATTTGAAGATCGGGTTCTCACAGACACCATTGAAATCAATACGACCCCGGAGAATGTATTTCAGTTTTTAACCAGTATTGTTGACAGTGAAAGCTATCAGGCATGGCACAAAGAAGATCATGTCGCCTTTCGATTCATCAAAGGTGAACCCTGGGTGGTGGGATCCGTTATTTATGCCGAAGAGTATATTCACGGGAAGTTGCACAAGCTCAAGTTCATTCTTACCAAGATTGTACCAAACGATCGAATAGAATATGTTCCAGCTTCCTGGCTACTGAGAAAATACTTTCCGAAAAATGAATTCATCATTGAACCCAAAGAAGAGATCTGTCTGTTCACCGCATCCGGCACCTATCGGATCGGCTGGATTGGGAAAAAGTTGTTCAAAAAAAAACTTGATGAGGGTTTGGCGAGTATCAAAAAACATATGAAAGAGGAAGGTGAAAATCTTAAACGCATCCTTGAAAATGGAGAGTAGATGTTGTCCAATACTTCGAACATTTTATTTGATCTGGATGGTACGCTGACGGATCCCGTAGAGGGGATTACCCGCTGCATCCAGTATGCTCTTGACCGGCTTGGAACGGCCATGCCACTGTCAGACCAGCTCACATGGTGTGTCGGCCCCCCCCTTAGAGCCTCTTTTTCACAGCTGTTGAATACCACGAACGAAACCATTCTCGACCAGGCTCTGGTCTATTATCGAAAGCGATTTTCTGAAAAAGGTATGTTCGAAAACGTTCCATATCCCGGTGTGGTTTCAGCCCTTGGTGGGCTGCGGAAGGCGGGATTCAACCTGTTCCTTGCCACTTCCAAACCCAGGGTGTTTGCACAACAGATACTCGATCATTTCAAGATGACCCCTTACTTCAACAGAGTTTACGGAAGTGAACTGGATGGCCGCCTGTCGGACAAAGGCGCGTTGATTGCGCACATCATCGATCAGGAGGGACTCGATCCCACGGTAACGGTGATGGTGGGGGACCGGGTATACGATATCGAGGGCGGCAAGGAAAACAATGTCATGACAGCGGCTGTGTCTTACGGTTACGGCACGCGGGAGGAAATTGCCGCAGCTCAACCGGATGCTGTCTTTGAAACAATCGCGGATCTAAGCAAAACACTGTTGTCCCTTCGTATTCGTTAAGGGAAGGGACACGGTACAAAAAGCCAGGTTAAAACCCGTTTCGGACGCCCTAACGCAACTTTTTTTTTATGACGCCTGACAGGTAGTTACGTGTTTATGAAATGTTCGGGATCGGTTGAAAGTGATCTGAGCTTCTCATTCTTCCTTACGAGTTCGATGAGTGTCACCTCCGGTGCTGACAGAAATCTGACCGGTGGTCCCCACGTGCCGGACCCACGGCTCACGTATGCAAAAGAACCTTTCTGAAGTGAAGTCAAGCCCGGATGTGTTTTATAGAACAGTCTTGTCAGCAGACTGAAGGGGAAAATCTGTCCGTTGTGGGTGTGTCCCGAAAGCTGCAGATCGAAATGATCGGCACTGGTTTTGTCGACGATGGGCTGGTGCTTCAGCAGGAGGGTAAACAGGTCGTTGGAGAGTGTCGACAACAGACGGATTTCTGAATCGTTGCTGGCAACGCCCAGGGATCTACCGGCAGGGTCGTCGACACCAACGATGTGGATCAAATGCGTTAGGGTCCGGGTCTCACCCCGCAGCAGCACAAAGCCGGCTTTTTTCGTAAAATCAAGTGAGCGGGAAAGACCGGCATAGTATTCATGATTGCCTGTGACGGCATATTTGCCATGGGGTGTTTCGATTTCCCGGAACATACTGGCCAGAATGTCAGGTTTTTCCATATGCCCATCCACAAGATCGCCGGTGGACACCAGTATATGGGGCTTTACCGTCTTGACTTTATCGAGAATTCTTTTCAGTCGCAATTCTCCCACCAGAACACCGAGATGGACATCTGATATCTGGGCGATTCTCAAGCTGTCCAGGTTTTTGGGAAGTTTGTCCGTTTTGATGGTGACATGCGCCAGGCGAATATTGAGCGCCTCGAAAAAACCGTAAGCCATGACGCTGAACGCGATGAGCATGGACACCACACAGACAAAGCCAGCCGTGGGTGTGATACGTAAAAAATAGGCGTTAAAAACAAAGCGGCCGATGGAAAGGAAAAACCTGTAGACGTCGAAGAAAAACAAGACCGATACAAATACAAACAAAAGACCCATCCAAATGAATCCAATATAGGCCATACTGCGTGCGATAAGTTCATACCCATGTCGTTCGGCTATCCGCATGAGAATCGGCGCCAGCACCATGACCCCCATGAAAACAGCCAAACCGGCACTTACCCAGGTGTTGAGGGTTAGCCCATTTTTCAGCTTTACAAAGGCATAGAGGTGTGTTCCGCCATAAACACTTAAATATACAGCTATAAACGTGATAAAACCTCTCAAGTGATACCTCCATGTCAAGTCAACTGTGTCGCATCACATCAAGGAGTTGAAGCGCGTCGGTCCCATTCGTACCGGGCGTGCCGGTCAAAAAATCGAGTGCGGGGTCGATGTGGATGTCCTGTCATCATTGAGAACGTTTTTTTCATTTTAAAGCATAACTTTTTTTTGATTTATATTTCGAAAGTTGCCAAATAGTAAAATAATAAGGAGGCCTTACATGACACCTCAGACAACCATAGAAACAATCCAAATTCCTGAATCAACTTAATCGTCTGTTCTCGACACACGTTGGCGGGTCTTTTTCAACCGGCCTCGAAGTTGTTTGGCGGCCAGTTTGCGCTCTTTCGATGCTTTTGTGGGCCGTGTTTTCTTGCGTGGTTTTGGTTTTTCAGTTGCTTTTCGGATCAGCGAGACAAGTCGCTGAAGGGCATCCTGGCGATTTTTCTCCTGGCTTCTGAAACGTCTGGCCTGAATAATCAGGACACCGTCTGACGTAATCCGTTTTCCAGCCAGCGTTTTAAGACGGTGGTAGACCTCGGGGGATAGACAGCCGGAATGCAGGGCATCGAAACGAAGTTGGACGGCTGTGGAAACTTTGTTCACGTTCTGACCACCCGGCCCGGATGCCCGTATGAAATCGAAGCTCAGATCACTTTCATGGATTTGAATGTTCGGTGTAACCTCAATCATAAAACTATGTTACGCCATCGGAACCATTTGGACAAGCAGCAATCGCGTCAGCCCTTTCTATTTGTTGCTTGATGTCGTATTACATATGGACAAAGTGTGGAAGCAGACACAGGAACGTTATAGAAAAGGTACCCCATGAAAATAACAGGCTATAAAAAACTGACCGATACTAAATGGATCAACCTGTTCGATATTTCCTACAAGGATAAGACCGGTCGGAAAAGAAACTGGCAGATCGTATCGAGAAACCACCGGCCCAAGTGCGTTTCAGGCAAATTTGACATGCCTGATGCGGTGTTGATGATCCCGTTTCACCTCACTAAAAAAAAATTGGTTGTGCTTAGAGAATACCGGGTATCGTTGGCAGGATATCAATATGAATTTCCGGCCGGCTTGATCGACGACAATGAAAGCATTGTGGCGGCCTCCCGGCGTGAACTCATGGAAGAGACCGGTCTGTCCCTGAAACGTATTACGGGTATCAGTCCGCCCTTGTACAACACCGCCGGTCTGGCCGATGAATCGGTGGTTCTGGTCCATTGTGACTGTGACGGTGTTCCTTCCACTGAAGAAAACCAGGGAAGCGAGGTCATTGAAGTACATCTGCTTTCCCCTGCTGATGCGTCCAACATCCTCTCTGATGAACATGCCATGTGTGACGTCAAGTTGTGGATGGAATTGAATCGATTCAGTCAGGTGTTTTCGAAAACTTGATGCCTGCTATAGTTGTGACCGGAATAGATCCACAGATCGTATGGAAATGTCCAGGAGCTCGGCGATTTTCATCTTAGCCCGTATGCCCTTTGGACTGCCTGCAACAGAGGTAACCACGCCAATACCCAGTTCTTCACGGATGGGGCGCATCACCTCTTCATTGGTCAGGTCCAAAAGATCAATTTTCAATTTTTTGGCCACATACGCTTTGGCTTCATGAATTTTCATTCTGCGGGTTATCTGCATCCAGGCGACCAGGTCTCCGGACGTCCGAATGCCTCCCATGCATGAAGCCAGTATATGGGCCGTGTGCATCCCAAAGGGATCACCGACGCCAATCTACAATCCGTCGGCTTTTCCGATTTGTACAAGCGCCTTGGATACCCGTGTGACACTGTCAATGGGTGTCTGTTCCATCATGGGGATGCCGCACACGCCCATGCCCACGTTGGCATGCACGGGAACAGGGGACGTGGCGGAGGCTTCCTTGAGAAAGGTAACCGTTCTCGAAAGATTCCAGGCCACCGACCGGGTCGTATTGGTGCCGATGGCCAGGCCGAAAATATCGGCGCCGGCATCCGAAACCACCTTGGCCTGCTCATGGGGGTAGAGACCTGCCAGACGCTGCTTTTTATAGGCAATATCACCGTGCATACCGATAACGAATTCTCCGGAAGCCCCCATGAGTATCGGCATATCCGGAACAGCCTGCTTCAGGGTTTCCACAGCCCTGAGTGCCGCCAGGAAATCAGCATCACCGGCAGATCCTGATGTGTCGAAATTAAGACCTTCACACCCCACTTCGGCCATTTTCTTCCCCACATAAACCAGGTCTCTGGTAAGATGGTCGGCAGCATCCTCTTGGGCCTGGAGTGCTTCGGCGATTTTGCCGGCCGGAAGAAGCTCCGAAGGGTTGGGGCAAGGTCCGTCGGGTTGAAAGTAAAGACCCATGTTGGGCTGCGCCCCGTAGAACAGGGGTGCCGTGGTTACCATGGAAATATTGTAATAGTCGTTTTTTTCAAAATTGATGATGGGTTTGACCGGTTTGAAAGAATAATCACTATGACCAATGGATGTTGTGTCGCCGCCGCTGGCACGTTCGTAGGTCAGGACGGCCTGCATGCGACTCAAGGGGATACCCACACCACCGCCATCCTGCCCCGAATAGAAGCTCATGCTGCACCCGTCATCGGTGACGATGACCTCTTCTCCAGGATTGACACTGACGATTCTCGCAGGATCTGCAATGATGTCAAAAAGCTGCTTTTTTTCATCCTCGTTTAAGGCAGGAATATTCGCTCTTTTAGCTGCATCGGCTGTACCATCTTCAATATCCGTTTTGATGTCAGATTCCGAAAGCCATAGCCGTTCGCCATCACCCATTCTGGTTAGAATTTTTTTGTCCATATTATTCACCAACACCCATTTCTGATTCTGTCTTTTCCACAATCTGCCGGATTCCGCTCAGCACCTCTGACGACAGTGGTTCCGGTGTATGATTTTCCAGGATGTCACGGACCTTGTGAAGCGCCTTTGTATAGCTGTCAAGGGCGCCGTCCATCTCCCAGGCGCTTCGCATTCTTCGATCGATAATTTCCGCCCGGGATTGTTCCCGCATGTGCTGAAACGTGTGCATATGTGCCAGAAAATCGCCAAAGGGCCCGATTTCCTGGATAACGTCCAAAGCAATGGTTTCTTTGTTAACGGGAATACCGTTGACGGTATGTTTTATCATACGGGCAAATTCGCAGTCGAGTGCCAGTTGGGCAAGATCGAAGGTGATGCCACTTTCAAGCATCCCCGGACCGTAAATCATATCGGCGCCTGCCAATGCGGGTATCAGTCCGGTGAGTGTCTTCTCGTGGCCCATCTGGGTGTCTGATATTTTGCCGTCGCCCTATCCACCGGCAACATAGCTGGGTAAGGCATAGTAGCGCGCCAACCGGGCCACGGCGCCACTGATGAGGGCGCACTCGGGTGTGCCCACGGATGCTTCGGCCAGTTTTAAATCCATTGCGGTGGTGGAACTCCCGTAAATCACGGGCGCTCCCTTGTGTGTCAACTGGGAAAGCGTGATACCACCCAGAATTTCAGCATTGTGTGTCACCAGGGTGCCGGCAAGCGTTGCCGGGGACGTGGCCCCAGCCATGGCCATGGACAATATATTGCAAACGACATTGTTTTTGGCGGACGTCATGATGATGTCGCAGCATTCCGAAATCAACTTCAAAGGACTCACCGGGCAGGTTGTGAATGACACGATGGGGCGTTCAGCCAGACGCTTGGCACCACCGACGATGATGGCCGCCATTTCCATAATCTTGTTCAGCAGTTTTCCGTTGCCGGGCCCAAAGGCGCAATGCTTGGTGGTATTGGTGAGGAATGCTTCGGCATTGTGCAGGGGAACGGTCTCCTGGGGCACGTCATGGGCGCCGATGGCTTTTTCACAGAAATCGATTTCATCCAGGTAATCGATGACCCGTGCAGCATCGGCAAGATCCTTTTTATTGGGTGACCTGTTTTCACCGGTGTATGGGTCGTTAATTTTGACACCTTCGCTGAAATTGGTGAAGTGAACACGATTTTCCCCAAGTACCAGGTCGTGTTTGGGATCGCGGCCAGCCAACAGTACTTTTGAAGGGGCGGATTGAATGGCGTCTTCCACCAGTCGCGGCGGTATTTTGACGATGCTGCTATTGCGATCTACCCTTGCACCAGCCCTTTCAAAGCAATCCATGGCCGCGTCACTGTCGATGAAAATACCTGTTTTTTCAAGGACTTGCAGGGTGCTGTCATGGAGGTCATTCAACGCTTTTTCGGGCAGGATATCCATGTGAAGTCCTGCAGCTGCAGAGGGTTTTAATCTCTGTTGCTGAATTTTTTCATTCATTTGTCAGTTGCTCCATTTGGGTTTTTATGTGTCGTTTCCGGTGGGGTCAAGGGCTGTGGATCAAGGATTCCATAGGATCTGCCGAAACTGCGGGCTATATTCATGAATGCACCCGGCAACGGCACGTCCCTTTCCACGATCAGAAGTTTCCGATTCTCGGCTTTTTTCAAAACAGCAGTGCTGTCCATGCCTTCGTGGTTGTCACAAAGAAATTGAATACGCAAGGCATCTGTCAAGGGTATCTTGAGGTGGTCGAGTTTTTTGGAGATCATCTGGAAGGTCTTTTCGACGGCCTCCTGGTTTGTCCGGCTGAAAAGTTCAATGGACGTTCCCGGAGACACGATACCAAAAAGCTCATTCACCGCAGCACCCGTGAGCTTGTCTACATAAACCGGGTCCCTGTGTTTTAAAAACAGCAACGATTTCAGTTCGCGGTACAGAACCATCTTGATTACATCGATTCCTTCCCTGAGGGTGGGAACCAATTGGGGTTCAAATGTCATGGTCGTGCTTCCTGTAACAAGCTGCCGTGAGGTGTTTATTTGTGGCGAAGACAGGGTGACAGGCTCATCCTACTGCACCATGCTTCGGCGGCAGAATTCCACGACCGCTTTTTTCATTCCCCTGCGTGACTCAAATTTCAGCGTGCGCTGACGGATGATGCCACTGATGAAGGCGAGCAGCATCATCACCGTCTCGGAAACCGGCATTTTTTTGAATTCACCACTGGCAATGCCTTCCTTGATACATTTTTTCAAATAAGTTGTGAGCCACTTGCGTTGCTTATCGAGTTTTTGTGTGCAGACATGTTTGGCGTCCTTGAGTTTGGCAGGGCATGCGCTGACAACCAGATATATTTCATCCGGCCGTTCTTTGATAAAATCAAAGTGAAGAGTGAAAAGGTTTTCGATCTTTTCAAATTGGGTCGCTGTTGTCTGATTCAGCGATTCCAGCCGGGTAAAGTAGGCTTCAAATCCACTGCGGATGATATGGGTAAAAAGATCGTCCTTCCCCTCAAAATGGTAATAAATCAAGGGTTCGGTAACCTTGGCTTCCCTTGCGATCTGCAATGTTGTTGTCCCATCAAAACCCTGGGTGGCAAAAAGCCGTGTCGCTGTTTCAATGATGTCATATTTTTTCATAGAGACTCCCTGTAAATCCTTCTGTAAGCGGTTTCCATTCTATGTGGCTATCGGCATGACGTGCAGATTAAACCCGTCGTCACGTTTCATGAAATTTTCGGGTCAGGCGCATTGTTTTGTTGCATGTCCCCCGTCATGAAAAATTTTCCAATAAAAGACGGGCATTTTTATTATTTACTAACAATAGGGTTCATAGGATCTATATGTCAAGGTAGAAATTTGTATGAGTATGGCTAAAATAGACAACAAAAAGGTGCGACTGAAAACAGTATGTATAAACCAGGATGCAGTCTTTGTGCTGGAAGGGGAGGCTATGGTGAGTCCGCCCAGACGGTCGTCCAAGGAATAATGGGATCTGCCGGGGTTCGCCCGAGAAAGAATCCAGGAAACAGAATTCAGCCTCTATATTAAAGTAACCCTATAGGTTTTGTCAAAAAGATAAAATGGTGGAGCAAATTGGCATTCCAATTCTTCTGTATCCTGACGTCTCAGGTTCATGTGCATGGTGATGAAGCCCCTTGAAGAGGCAACACAGCATTAGAGCTTCTGGCGTCTGGTATCCTATTTCATCAATCTTTAGGTTTCCATTTCCAATTTTCATAGTAATCCCAACCGACCATGGAATTGAGCTGCCTCAGTTCTGTATCTTTTTCATGGATAACGCATTTCATGACGTCTCCCCCCGAAACCAGGCCGATAATGTTGCCGTCTTCTTCGATCAGCAGGTGTCTGACCCTGAGTCCCAGAAATTTATCCATGAGGTTGAATACCGTATCGGTGTGGGGTGCTGAAATCAGATGGGTGGTCATGTAATCCTCTATCAAGGCGCTTTTGAGGTCAATCTCCTCTTGGATGACATTTTGCATAAGATCTCTTTCCGTCCAGATACCGATGATCTGTTCGTTTCTGGTGACAAGGATGGCACCCACTTTTTTCTGATTCATTTTTTCAAGGGTGTTAAAAAGGGTTGTTCCCACAGGAACCGACACGATTTTACGTCCTTTGTCCGCCACCATTTTTTTGGCTGTTTCCATTGTTCGCTCCCTTTTATTCCTTTTCGATGTGTGAAAACTGTTTTTCCAGCATGATTTTAAGTATGGTCCGGTCGGTTTCGATCATACCCTGGGTGCTCAAGCGACCGATATTCTGCATGGTTTTTTCTGCTGAAGCAGCAATAATGCCATCCGTGGATTGTACCTGCACCCCCTGAAGGGCGAATAGCGCCGATTGAACAGCGGTTCCCGCAGCGGTTGCCAGTTTCAGGGAACAGCCCGCCTTGGCACCGTCACAAATGACGCCTGCCAGGTCTTCGGTGATGTTTGTGATGGCACCGGCCATATGGCGAAGGGTCCCACCCAAAAGATGGGTAATTCCTGCCGTAGCGCCTGCGCCCGCAGCCACAGAACAGCCGCAAACAGCAGACAACCGGCCTGTATGCGCCTTGATGTAGGCGGTGATGATATGACTGATGCCGATGGCTTCAAGGACGACCTGCCTGTCGCATTCAACGTAATCCTTGACAGCCCATATGGGCAAAATGGCAGTAAGCCCATGATTGCCACTCCCCGCCGAACTCATGGCCGGCAGGGAGACACCTGCCATGCGTGCATCAGAAGCCGCAGCCGTTAGAATCCTGGACGCGACGATCATGTCTTTCCGAATCAGGCCTTGCCTGACAAGTCTTTCCAGGGTTTTACCGATGCCCAGTCCGGATCCGTGCTTCAGGCCATATTCAGCCAGACGCATGTTGTACTGGACACCCTCCTCTAAAAACGTGAAATCATCCTCATCCAGATCGTCCAGAAGTTCAACCAGGTCAGCCAGACTGAGTTGTTTCAGCCACGCCTCAACACGCAGGAGTTTTGACTTTTGCCCACCATTCTTTCCGGTGGCCAGGAGCACGCTGTCTGTGACAGGCTGCCCGTTCACCCTCAAAGAAACAATGTTGTCATGCAGATTTTCTATAATGGCTTCGGCCGTGGCAGTGTTGCTCCTGACAATGGTCTTGACATAGATCCCCTGCTTGTCTTCCAGGAGGTTGATGGACACTTTTTTACGATCCAGGAGTTCCCTGGCATGGTGAACAACCGATGTGTCGATGGTTGCAAGCACTTCCAGACGGCGGCTTGGATCACCACCCAGGGCACCCAGGGCACCGGCCAGATCCAGACCATTTAGTCCCTTGGTTCCGGGAATGGCCACGGCGATACCGTTTTTATAGATATTGGGATCCACCCAGATTTCCAGGGCGGTAATCGGCTCACCCGGGATAAGGGATGCCGCGGCGGCAGCGGCCAGTGCGATGGCAACCGGCTCGGTACACCCCAGTGCTGGAGCGACCTCAGCCCTCAAGACATCTTTGACTCTGAATACCGCTTCGGGGTTCGAAGCGTTTGCGTCCTCTTGTTTCATGATCGGATCATTCCTTTATATATCCGGTATCAATTTTTTTGCCTATAAATGACATAATATAACCATAAAGAGCGGATTGCAAGGAAGGGTGTTGTTTGTACGGAAGGGTTGGCGGTATGGTTTGGTTTGAACGGCGACAGCAAAGGTATGCCTCCCTCTTGTAGGGAGGTCCTCCAAAACACGTTCAGGAATGAGGGTGGTAACATAAAGATGCCCATATGACAGAAACGGAATAGAGAGGAAACACAAATTTAACATGAAAACCGCTGCATGTTGTTGCATCAATGGGTATTGTATGCTATATCTTGCGGCATGAATGTTCCAAACAATGTTTCCAGTTCTGGGAGAAAAAAAAAGTTTTTGTCCTCGATACCAATGTCATCCTGCATGACAGTACCTGTCTCTACCATTTTGATGAACATGATGTGGTGGTTCCCATCGTGGTCATCGAAGAGCTGGACAGGTTTAAGAAAGGTAAAGATATTCTCAATTGCAATGCCAGGGAATTTCTTCGTTCCCTGGATACCCTGACAGGGGACAGTATTTTCAACGGTGGTATTCCCATCGGGGCCGGCAAAGGAAACATATCGGTTAGACTCGGGTTACCCTTTCATCAAAAAATCACCACCAATTTTTCGAAAGACAAGGTAGATCACCACATTCTGAATGCTGCCTATCATGTGGCCCTCGACACGTCCTTTCAGCATGTCGTATTGGTCACAAAAGATATCAATCTTCGGATGAAAGCCAAGTCCGTTGGTCTTCTGTCTGAGGACTACACCACCGATCATGTCAAAAACATTTCCGAGCTCTACAAGGGAAAACGTGTTGTGGAAAGCATTCCCGAGCAGATTATCGATCTCATGTATACAATGCCTTATACCATGGGAGCTGGAGATCTGAATTTTGAGGGGGCATTGCTGGCCAATGAATTTCTGATTATGCGAAACGGCAGCAAATCAGCCCTGGGCGTTTATGATGCCAATGCGGATCAGATCAAACGGATCGAGAACAGGACTTGTTACGGTATTCGTCCCCGAAATGCCGAACAGGCATTTGCCCTGAATGCACTCCTGGATAGAGATATCCCGCTGGTTACCCTTTCAGGAAAGGCCGGCACAGGAAAGACCTTGCTGGCTCTGGCCGCCGCCCTTGAGGCCAAGCGTTATTATCGCCAGATTTTTCTTGCACGGCCCATCGTGCCATTAAGCAACAAAGACATCGGATATCTGCCTGGCGATATCAATTCAAAGCTCGATCCATACATGCAGCCGCTGTACGACAACCTGGCTGTCATACATAATCAGTTTTCCGGTAAAAACGGCCGCAGTCGATGCATCGAGGATCTGCTGGCCGAGGAAAAAATCATTGTAACACCCCTGTCCTATATTCGTGGCAGGAGTATCGTGAAGGTGTTTTTTATTGTTGACGAAGCCCAGAATCTGACACCCCATGAAGTCAAAACCATCATCACACGCGCCGGAGAAGGTACCAAGCTTATTTTCACCGGGGATGTTTACCAGATCGACCACCCTTATCTGGACAGTCAGTCCAACGGTCTCAGCTACCTCATCGAAAAAATGAAGGGGCAGAAACTGTACGCCCATATCAACCTGGAAAAAGGCGAGAGATCCGAGCTCTCGGATCTGGCGATACAGCTTTTATAGCTATGAGCGATAAGCGATAAGCTGTAATCCGCTTATAGCTTAAAGCTTACCGCTTACAGCTTGGCTAATAGTCTCCAACCCTCCTGACATGACGAATTCCATTTCCTGCCACCTTTTCTTGACATTCTGGCAAAAGATACGCTAAGGAGTAGGACCCTTTTGTCTGATTAAATACGAAAGAAAACGATACTGCCGATGCAAGGAGAAAACCATGGAAGCAAGAGTTTTGCTTGTGGATGATGAAGAAGCTTTTCTGGAGTCAATGTCTGAAAGAATGCGCTTACGGGGAATGGATGTCACCACAGCCTCGTCCGCCAAAGAGGCCCTGGTAGTTATCGAAAGCGATATTTTTGACGCCGTTATTTTAGATATTCAGCTGCCGGAGATGGATGGCATGGCTGTCCTGAAAAAGATAAAGGCCAAGCACCCCGAGGCACAGATCATCCTATTGACCGGACATGCATCCCTGGAAAAGGGTGTCGAGGCCATGAAGATCGGTGCGTCTGATTATCTTGAGAAACCGGCTGACATGGAAGCGCTATCCAAAAAAATAAAAGAAGCCAAAACCGAAAAAATGCTGATTGTGCGAAAGCAGCAGATGGACAGCGTGTTGGATACCATTAAAAAGTACGGTATTTAGCGATGCGCGTTACCATGAGGATGATCGTAAAAAAGTGTAGGTGTGAGGATATAACATGAAAAATTTAAACGTCGTGGACTTGATGGTACCGCTTTCGGAATATGCAACGGTGTCTGAGGATGCCACGCTTTATGAGGCGGTTTTGGAACTGGAAAAGGCCCAGGAGGAATTTGATCACACCCGTTACCGGCACAGAGCCATCCTTGTGATGGACCACGATGGCAAGCCCCTGGGTAAGCTGACGCAATTGGATGCCCTTAAAGCCCTCGAGCCCAAGTATGATAGTATGCTGGAACGCCAGCGATCTCATCATCTGGGATTCACCAAAGAATTTATGAAATCCATGTTGAAAGATGAGCACCTGTTTGCCAGCCCACTGGAAGACATCTGCCGTAAAGCCGGCGAGCAGAATGTTAAAAAACATATGCACACACTGTCTGAAGGAGAATATATCAAAGAAGAAGCGACTCTGGATGAAGCCATTCATCAGCTTGTCATGGGTCATCATCAGTCTTTGCTGGTGACGCGACAGGGGTCTATTTCCGGAATATTGAGACTGACGGATGTGTTTGCAGCAGTATACCATACCATGCGGGAGTGTTTTTAGAAGCTATCGGTGTTTTTTTCTCATATTCAGACCAAGCTTAGGTTCAGATTGGGGAGGATATCTTAAGGAGGAATGGCTTGATGAACGATTCAATGGGCGATCATCTGCAGGGAAAGAACGTTGACTGGAAAAAAATGATTTTTCTTTTTTTGGGTTTGGGGCTTTTTTTTGTTGTGTATTACTCGCCCGTCTGGCCGGATGCCGTAGATCCCATGGACAAACATTTTGCATTAAGCCGTGAGGGCAAGGGCGCCATTGCCGTGTTTTTACTGGCGGCGACCTGGTGGGTTTTTGAAGTCGTCCCCATCGGTGTCACCAGTCTTGCCATCGGGGTGCTGCAGGCCATGTTCCTGATTCGCCCGGCCAGGGATGCCTTTACGGATTTCATGGTGCCTTCGGTTATGTTTATTTTTGCATCCATCATGATTGGACTGGTGTTTACAAAAACAGGCCTAACCAGACGTCTGGCCTATAAAATGCTGATCATCGTGGGTGAAAAGACCAGCATGATTTACCTGGGATGTTTCGTGGTTACCGCGGCACTTGCTCACATCATGGCGCACACGGCGGTGGCAGCCACCATTTATCCTTTGCTGGTCTCGATTTATGCGCTCTATGGCGAAGGCGACAAAAAAACCAGATTTGGTAAGGGCCTTTTTATTGGTATGGCTTATGTGGCCGGTGCCGGGAGTATCGTCACCCTGTTGGGTGCCGCCCGAGGTGCAGTGGCCCTGGGGTTTTACAAGGACATCATGAATGTGGACATAACCTTTTTTGAGTTGACCTGGTACATGTTCCCCATCGGCTGGCTCATGACCTTTTTGTTGTGGGGATTTTTCATGGTCTTTTTCAAGCCGGAAAAAGCTACCATCCCCGGCTTGAGGGAAAAGGCCAGGAAACTTAACGATGAACTGGGCCCCATGACACGCAATGAAATCACTGCCGCAGTGATCGTAGGGACCTGTATTTTAGTGATGGCGGCTAAGCAGTTTCTGCCCGCATTGGCGCCCATTGACAAAACCGCCATTATTTTGGTTTCCACGATCATGTTTTTTATCACCGGCATCATGGATCTGGACGATCTGGAATCCATACCCTGGAACATTATTTTACTCTTTGCCGGCGCCATGAGCATCGGCAACTGCCTCTGGCAGACCGGTGCCGCCAACTGGATGGCGGTTAACTGGCTGGCCATGTTTCAGGAAGCCAACTGGTTCGTATTTGTCATGAGCATCGCTTTTTTTGTTATGATTATGACAAATGTTATCATGAATGTTGCCGCCATAGCTATTTCTCTGCCCGTGGCGCTGGTCATAGCGCCCTATCTTGGCGTAGCCGGCGAGGTGATTCTGTTTGCGGCACTGGTCACAGCGGGTATGCCCTTTCTGCTGCTGGTGGGGGCCGCTCCCAATGCCATTGCTTATGATTCCAAGCAGTTTACCACCGCGGAATTTTTTCTTTATGGTATACCAGCCAGTATCATTCTGATGGTGGTTACCGGGTTTGCCGTATTTGTACTCTGGCCCTTAATGGGCATGCCGGTGACGCTGCCGACACCAGGGTAACCTGATCGGCCCTGGCGCAGCGTTATTCAGCCTTCGCAGTAGATGACTAATGCTTCAGGCTGAAATGCCTTGCGCCAGGGCCGATCAGGTCCGTGAAATGAATTTTTGTCTTTTGTTCTGGAACGACATCGTAGCCTTCGATAAAATCATCCTATGATTTTATTTGCGTTCTTTCTTTTTTATGAGATTTTCGTAGAGCTTTGTCAGCTTGATAAATGTTTTCTGGCTGCCACCCTGATCCGGATGAAATTTGAGGGCCTGTTTGCGATACAGCTTTGTAAACGCGTTGCTGTCCATTTTGACGCAGAGTTTCCCATGATGTTTCAAACAGCCGACTGGCTTCCGCCATGTTCAAGCGGACTTTTTTTGGTGGCCGATAGATGCGATGACGATTCATGAATTCATGCAGGTATCGCGGAACAGGGGCGGCCAGCTGGACGGCATGATCGAAATAGAAAATGACGTATCGACGGAGATATCCCTGAAGTTTATCGGTCCTGGGCATACCGGCCCAGAAAGTGTCGTCCTTGTTCAGAGCACAGACGGATTCGATAAACAGGGTGTCCGCTTTCTCCTGCCGGCTGCCGCTGCCGGTCTGGTCCGGCCGGGCATATAACAGGCTTTGCTGAAGACCGAAGATGACAGAGAGGTACCGGATCAGTTCACGCGGGCGGATGATACGTTCTTCGTGCATGAAATACTGCTCGATTTCATCCCGGGATTTGGCCCTGAGCGCCCGGAAGAAGTTGTCCGGTATGCGGTGGATATGCTGCTGATCCATGGATCCGAATCTTAGAAAATGAACGCGTCGCTTGTCAAACAGGTGAAAATCCTGAACAACCGTATCCGGCCCGGGTAGCGGTTGTTTTGTTTTTTTCTCAAATCCCCGGATAACCCGTTGGATTTCCGGATCCAGAAAGTCCCAGAATATTTGATCGAGTTCATCCTGGGTGGGATTTGCACCGCGTTCTCGAAGGGTCTCTTCCACCACCTCATCGAAGTAGTAACCTTTCCCCCCAGGATAGAGGATGTATTTGGAAGGATCCGTGCCCAGATGAAAGAGTTCGCGACTTTTCAGACAGTCACCATCCAGATACGTTTCTCTGATGTTGTAGTGGGTCTGGTTTCCGATATCTGTTCTGGCCAGGTACATGGTCGATGGACTCTCTCATAACATGATTGATTTTACGCTTCCGGCAAATTTTCATACGTGACCGCGCACAACCAAGCATGAACCGCCATAGCGAGCGACATTCCCCGTAGCTTGCTGCGAGGTTCTTCAATACGTATCAATGGACTAACAATGCTTGACTATGCCATGCAAGGGCAAGGGAATGCAAGCCCTGGCTACCTCATAGCGCGCCTCAGTATTCCTGTAAGGTGAGAATATTATAATTGTAAGTAGTACCAAAATAGTGTACAAGCTATTTTCAGAATAGCGGTGCGTCCGAGCATTTGATATATCATTCGAATTCTGCATCACTGCTTGCGTAGATCAGACCAAACAGAGCACCACCTTCTATTAAGAAGACCGGACCTCCCGAGGAGAGTGCATGCCCATGAAATCGATTGAAGAAATTTTGAGCGATGATGTCAAACTCCCCTCTTTACCCTCGATTGCACTGCGTATCATCGAAGCCGTCAAAACAGACGAGGCTTCTCTGTCTGAAATGGCCAAGATTGTTTCTTCAGATCCGGCACTGGCGGCCAGGGTTTTAAAGATATCGAACTCCTCTTTCTATTCCCTGCCACAGAAAGTTGACAGCATCCAGAAAGCCCTGACAATCTTGGGCACGGAAGCCTTGAAAAACATCGCCCTTTCCTTTGTCATCGTCAAATGGATGCAGTCTGATAACGGGGAAGGTTTCAATTACGAAGTCTTTTGGAAAAGAGCGGTGACATCGGCCGTTGCAGCGGATCTTATTTCCGGCGCCATCAAGCAAAAGAGCGATGACATTTTTATCACGGCGCTTCTCCAGGACATTGGGATTGTCATCCTCTATCTGTGCATGTCCGATGAATACCTGAGGGTGTTTGACGAAAAACGGGTGTCCGCGGTGTCGGTTGTTGAGGCCGAGAAAAAAATATTCGGCTTTGATCACCAGGAAGTCAGCACACGCATGCTGGAAAAATGGGGTTTGCCGGAAACTATCTTCATGCCGATTCAATATCACCATCAATCCAAAAACATTCCCGAGGACTTGGAAACCAAAGCCCGCATATTGTGGCTGGCCGACCGGATGTCCTCGGTTTATCATGGATCCCGATGCGCCGAAAAAATGAAAGACATCAACCGGGCACTGGGACGTATCTATGGATTCAGCGAAGAAGACATCAATCGGCTCATCGATGAGGTCGCCGGCAAGAGTGTCGAAATCCTGTCCTACTTCGATATCGACGCCGGGAATATGAAGCCTTACTCGCAACTGCTCCTGGAAGCCAATGAAGAGCTTGGCAAACTGAACGTTTCCTATGAGCAGTTGATACTGGAATTGAAACGATCCAAGGAAACAGCCGAAAGTCTGGCCATGGAACTGCAGACGGCCAACGAAAAGCTTCGTGACCTGGCCACCAAGGATGGTTTGACCGGTCTTTTCAATCACCGTTATTTTCAGGAGGCCCTGGACAGGGAAATCAGCCGAACCGTTCGGTATCAGAAACCCCTGACCTTATTATTGCTCGATATCGATCATTTCAAGAAGGTCAACGACACCTATGGTCATCCGGCGGGGGATGCGGTGTTGAAGGTGATCAGTGCCATCATGCAGAAAGCTGTCCGTGAGTCTGATCTGGTGGCACGTTACGGGGGAGAGGAATTTTCCGCTATCTTACCGGAGACCGACCTTAAAGGCGGCGCCATTCTGGCAGAGAGACTCAGACGGGCCGTGGAAGCGATGGATATACCTGTCCAAGAGCAGCGCATCAAGGTCACTATCAGTCTGGGTGTTACCACCTATAACCTCGATGCAGGGGGCAGTGGCAAAGCAGCCTTGATTGCTGCTGCCGACAAAGGCTTGTATCACTCCAAGGAAAGCGGCAGGAACAAACTCAGCATCGTCAATATGGCCGTTTAGCTGTAAGCAATAAGCCATAAGCTGCTGACTGTTTTGGGCCTAGCGTATACCTACCTCGAGAGTACCTCCAAAAACAAAAACCACACACATGTCTGATCCGGAATTGAAGAACCTCGCAGCAAGCTGTGGGGAGTGCGTTCGCTGTTTCGGTTCAATGATGCGAGTCATGGCTTATGGGTCGTTAGGTGATGGGCGGGCAACCGCTTAATGCTTATCGCTTACGGCTTATAGCTCAGTGTCTCGTGATATCATCTCTGAGCATCCAGCCTTCTTGGGGGATGACAATGGTCTTGGCCTGGCTGGTGTTCCAGAAGAACAGCACCAGTTCCCGGGTGTGCTCCACCCAGTAGCTTTTACAGGCAAGACAGGTCCCCCATGTTGTTGGGAACGCTTCCGGGGTGTCATTGTCCGGCGGGGCATCTGTCATGTGAAGGGTGGCGGACTCGATGTTTTCCCAGGCATATGCCGACACCTCCACATCCTCCAAAGAAATGTCGTTGAGGCTGTTTTTGTCTATCTGTATCCAGTCACTGATCTGCTGTCTGGCATCCATGACCATGTTGTCCATTGGTGTAAACCGCATCATGTTGCCTGGGGATGCGAACGAAGCCCTGCCGCAATGTTTTCATTGATCTGGATCATCATGGTCAGTTTTTCGGGTTCTGGAAAGGCCATGGTTTCAAAGATGCGTTTATCCATAAAGGCGATGAGTCGCAGCAGATTCTGCCGTATGTTCAGGGGCAGGGGATTGTCTTCGCGTTCCAGTTCCACCTGGAAGACAGACCAGATCTTCTGATTGTAGCGCAGGGCGGCATCCAGTTGATCATGGCTGTTTTCAGATTCCCAGTTCTGCTGGCACTGCTTCAGTTTGAGTGCGGCATCCATGAGCACGCGGGCCTCGGTTTCACGGCCGTTCATACTCGCATTGTCAATGGCCTGATAGGCCTGCAAGGGGCTTTTATACACGATTCATAACCTCCTCTTCATAGGCCACCAGTTTTTTTGCCAGCTTGAGGGCCTGATAGTGGTGACCCGCCAGGATTTGTGCGCTGATCCGATCCACCAGAGCCACGCTGCTGGGGGCGGCCTTCACCAGGGGCTGCACGAGCTTCCAGTAGGCGGCATGGTGGGCCACGGGGTCTGTTTTGTCGATATACATGAGTTGGATTACATAGTAGATCCGGCGGCAGACCGTGTGAGCGTCTTTTTCGGCCAGAATGTCTTTCTGCCGCAGCAGGGGCACCCTGTTTTCGATATGAAACTCGGTCTTGGTATCACCGTTTCGAATCACCGCGCCGTCGATAACCATTCGTTCCCGGGGTTTCAGGATAATCTTGAGTGGCATGGATCAGACCTGCAGAACTTTCAGTTGTGTCTGGGAGACGGTCATCTGCCAGTCGGACCGGTCTGAAAATGTCTGGCCCAGGATGATACTAAAAGTTGCCATCTGAACGGCGGTTTCTGCATCATCGCCGTCTTGATAATATTTTCCGGATTCCACCAGTTCGCCGCGTTGCTCAGAAATGAACGCCAACAAGGTTTCCAAATCTTGTTCGAGTTTCTGGAAGGCAGCATCCGATGTGTCAACCGGGATATCCGGAAGACGTTCCCTGATGGTCTGCAGCAGCTTTTCAAAGCGCTCCACCAGGGTACCCAATGAGCCTGGCTGGGACAGGTCATGACCCTGGACGTGCGGGACGGTTTCTTTTTTGGGCGGAATGGTCAGACGCTCGATCTGTTTCCGAATGCCCTGGAAACTGTTCAACAAGCGTTCCCGTTCCTCGCTGCCCCGGGGAAAGGGGGGGAAGTTTTTTCGAAAGGCACGGATGTCGATGGACATGCGCCGCAGGGTATGGACCATGTTCTGCACCTGGATGTCCATGGTCCGGATCTGTCCGGCCGTGGCATTGGCAGACGATTTCATTTGTTCGGTTTTTCCCCAACCGGTGTTGACATGACTCACCCTGGCGGTGTTGGATCCGGTCCGGGATCTTTCCATACTCCGCAGGGTGCTGCTTCGAAGCGCCGTTGAATGGGTGCTGAGGTGCGATTGGCTGTCATTGACGATTGACGCAATCATGTGGAATCACCTCCTGAAAAGAACCTGTCCGGAAGGGGGCATGGGCCCCCTTCCGGAGAGCGTGGTTCATGGTTCAATTGTTAAAAGAGTCTCAAAATAGACTGGGCTGCATCAGAGGCCATACCCAGGGACGAGGTTCCCAGGGCCTGACGGGTCTGCAGCATGAGCATGTTGGCGCTTTCCTCGTTCATATCGGCCAGGGTCAGATTGTCGGCACCAGTGTTCAAAGTATTGATCATGTTCTGGGTGAAGTCGAGACGTGTTGTAACAACCGAGAGATTGCTGGAGAGAGCTGAAGCCTGGGCACGTAGCACAGCGAGTGCATCATCTGAAGACCCGTTGTAACGGCCTGGGCGCCTGTTCAGTGAGATCTGGATCCTCTGCAAGAAGGAGATCTCCAGCAAAATTTGCATCAAAGCCGGTGATAGTTAAAGAACTCGATCCACTTTCGTTGAATGCAACCTCCAATGAACCACTGTTGAGCAAATTGGTGCCTTTGTATGAAGAATCGGCAACCAAGAAATCAATCTGCGCTAGAATATCATTATACTGCATTTGTAGGACTCCCGTACCATCTGCAGCAGCATCAGGCGTTGACTGCGATGCTGTAACTACGGCCTTGGCTTGAGCAATCAGGTCTATGATACCTTCGATGCCGGCATTGGCCGCTTTAACGGTCTGAATAGCCTCATTCATGGAGTCCTTGAGGATTGCCAGATCGCCCGAACGTTGCCGATGGGCCTGGGCGGCAAAGAAATTGATGGGATCGTCCAGGGCGCTGTTGACCTTGAGGCCAGTTGCCAGGCGGGTCTGGGTGGTCTGCATTGCCGATTCGGTTTTCTGAAGGCTGAAAAGATTGTCTCGAATAGCTGCGGTTAGATAAACGTTGGTAACTGCCATGGTGTTTCTCCTTTTCTGGGTTGTTGTTCAGACAATTCTTGTTCTGAAGTGGTGGTTTGATGTTTCTCTCTGATGCCGGTGACTGAATGTATGCATATTCCGTATTGCTGGTTGACGCGTATTTCCCTCCTTTCCTGATTCAGTACATTATGGATTCGGCATGCTTGTGAATTGATTATCGGGATATATGGGAAAAACTTAAATTTTTTTTAGGACTTGTGAATGATTTTTCTATCAGAATGGTAAAGGGGTACAAGCCTGTGACATTGAGAACCATTTGTCAGTGTCATGTTATATATTTGTCAGGGTTATATAAAATTACAACATATAGTATAAGGATCATCAATTATAGCTATATATTGTATTTTTTATGCATAATTACACGATTGTCTGCTTTAATTTTCCTCAAATATATATAAAAGCACACTATATGGTAAAAAATATATAGATTTTAACTATATCTTGTGCTACTTATGCATAATTAAATAGCTCATTCGAGGGGTGATGGGCATTAATATCCTTTGATTACAAGGATTTGTAAGCTGAAGCGCGAATGATGTTAAATCGGTCTGGTGTGGAATTTTTTTTCAGAGGATAATGGACTCTTTCGGAGAAGCAAGAAGCGATAATCCCTGCCATGAAGGCATCACGCGGTTTCCGGGTATCGTGGGCCAAAGTGATGCCATGCGCAGGGCCTTCGATCTGGTGGAAAAAGTTGCCGACAGCGACAGCAACATTGTCATTACCGGGGAGACCGGTACCGGCAAAGGTCTGCTGGCCCGGGCGATCCACCAGTATTCCCACCGCCGTGACAAGCCTTTTGTTCAGATCAACTGCAGTGCCATCCCTGAAAACCTGGTGGAAAGTGAGTTTTTCGGACATGTCCGGGGGGCTTTTACCGGTGCGACCGCGGCCAAGCCCGGCAGATTCGAGATCGCTGACGGCGGGACCATCTGTCTGGATGAAATCGGGGACATGAATCTGGATCTCCAGGTCAAGATTCTGCGGGTCCTGGAGGAAAGGGAATTCGAACCTGTGGGGGGGGTCAAGACCGTCCGGATCGATGTCAGGGTGGTTGCCGTGACCCAGCACGATCTGGAAAAGGCGGTGGAGCAGGGTCGTTTCCGGGAGGATCTTTTCTTTCGTCTGTGCGTCATACCCATTACCTTGCCAGCCCTGCGGGAGCGTCCATCCGATATCCCCTTGCTGGTATCCCATTTTTTACAGCACTTTAATGCGGCCAAGAAAAAATCTCTGGAAGGGTTTTCGGAAGAGGCGCTTTCCATGCTGTGCCATTACCCCTGGCCAGGCAATGTCAGGGAACTCAAGAACCTCGTGGAACGACTCGTGGTGCTGAAACGCGAAGGGCTGATCACGGCCCGGGATCTTCCTGAAAAAATGCGGGGTGCCATGGACACCTGTTTTATGCCCCAGAAACCAGAATTGCCGGCTGATGGCATCTGTCTGAATTCAGCGTTGAGCGAATACGAAAGAACCCTTATTTACCAGTCTCTGGAAAAGACCAACGGTGTCAAAAAAAAGGCGGCCGAACTGCTTAATATCAAGAGAACCACCCTGGTGGAAAAAATTAAGCGGTATTATTCCGACGCACCTTTTCTGGAGGCGTCGGCCGGCCGACGGTGAGCGGAGGAGAGTCAGTGCAAATGGTATGCAATCATTTTGAGGAAATGTCACCGTGTCAGGAATCGGGGGCCCCCCGCATGCGGGACAAGATCATAAAGTCGGCCGATACCCATGCGCGGCTGGAAATGAGATCGCATGAGTTTCCCGATTTCACCACAGGAAATGACACCCCAGGAGAATTGCTTCTTAAAAAAACCAATGAATTCACGCCGGAGATTTTTTCCGCAGACCAGGTTGCTGCCGCATATTCAAAGGAACACGCAGTGTCGTCTGAATCCCCTGATGGGACCCAGGGCAACGCCTCACCTGCAGAAGATGGGAGCACGTCTATCCGGTATCTGTTGACTCAGGTACAGCGCGCGATTCTTGCCATGGAAGCTGTTGCCAGAGACGTGGACCGCGAGATGGAAAGAGCCGTGGGTCTGCTTGCCCTGGGTCTGGCCGAAATCATGGTCAAGCACACGGCCGAAACAAACCCGGAGGTCGTTCTGGCCAGCCTGTCAAGAGCACTTCAAAAAGGACAGGGACAGGTTATCCGCAAGATCCGGCTGAACCCCGCGGATATGGAGCAGGCGGCTGCGTCCAGAGAAAAGCTGTCGGGTCTGGTGGAACACATGGAAGACCTTCGGCTGGAGACGGATGCCGCCTTTTCCCGGGGTGGTTGCGTGGTCGAAACCGATTATGGGACCATCGATGCGACACCTGAAAATCAGTTTCAAGTGCTGATGGACGCATTCAGGCCCTTTACAGGATCCACCCGATCCGGTGGATCCCCTTCACAGTAAACCCCTCCCGCCTTTGCGAGCGGGTGTCAAATAAGTGACGGTAATCTCATACCGGTATTGACGAAATCCCATTTGTGATAGACCTGCGCTGTCATCCAGCACAGGTCTTCAAGTATTTGACACGCGGACCGGACTGCCCGGGCACCCTTGTCAACATCCTTTAATTATAGAATAAAAATGAACAAGCTTCTGTGACGCCTGCAGAATTGAAACACAAGACATCCCAGAAACCTCGCCAACAGAACGTTTCAACAGGAGGTTTTAAAGGCTGGCACAACTATTGCTATTGTCTCTCCTGATACAATTGTATTTGAAAAGACCTTATTTAAATTTGAATTCCCCGTTGCTTGTAGCGCGGGATGAATTCAAATCAGATTAAGATCCTTTTTGAGAGAACGTGCAGTGCTTCAGCCCGAAGAGGCTGAAGTAAAAATATCGTAATACCCCGCAGCTTGCTGCAGGGATAGATATTTTAGCCTTTCGCGAAGAAGCGGCACCGTCGTATTCGATAAAATCGTCCTACGATTTTATTGACGGTAACAGGGAGATGACAAAAGCGATGAAAGTTTCAAACAACAACAGCCAGGTTCGTCCTGTTGACAACGACTTTTTGTCGGTCATGGGGCAGGCAAAGATGCACAAAGGCTCGGTTGTCCCTCTGAAGAACATCGCCTGCCGGAAACATGAATCGGAACACGCCCAACGGAAAGACCGGTTGGCTGCCATGGGCGAAATGGCCGCTAAAATTGCGCATGAGATTCGGAACCCATTGGGCAGCATCGAACTGTTTGCCACCAGTCTTAAGGCTTCCCTGGAAGGACAACCGGACCTGCAGCTGCTTGCGGAAAGAGTCTCGTCCGGTGTCAAAAGTATTGACGCCATTATTTCCAATCTGCTCCAGTTTGTCAGACCCGACGAAGCCAATCGATTCGAACGGTTTGATATTTACGAAGCACTGGACGACTCTCTGTTTTTCATGGAACACCTTGCCGACAAGGAGAATGGCGTCGATGTCAAGGTGGCATACGGTCCCAGACCCTTGTTCATAAAAGGGGATGTGGAGCTCATTAAACAGGTCTGCCTGAATATCATCCTGAATGCGATCCAGAGCATGCCGGAAGGCGGAGCCCTCTGCATATCGACGGTTCAACGGGCGATGACCAATGCCGGGCGGCCGGCACGGGTTGAAATCCGGATTTCCGACAGCGGTATCGGGATCGATCCCGACCATGTTTCAAACATATTCGACCCCTTTTTTACAACCAAAGAAAGGGGAACCGGCCTGGGACTTTCCATTGTGCACAGCATCGTCGAAATGCACGGCGGTATTATCGACGTGGAGAGTACACCCGGAAACGGAACCATGTTTTCCATCGGCCTGCCTTTGTGTGCTGAGGTGTCGGCCGACCAGGAAGCGGCATACGATCCGGTTATGAAAAAGGAGGTGTCGGCATAATGCAGGTTGATTCAGTTCTGGTGATCGATGATGAGCCTGATATGCAACTGGCTTTGACGCATGCCCTGAAAAAGAACGGTTGTGATGTCCAGTGTGCCGGCAATGGTGTGGAAGGTCTCAAGAAATTCAAGGAAAAGAAATTCGGATTGGTCATCACGGATATGCGTATGCCGGAAATGTCGGGCATGCAGGTGCTTCAGGAGGTCAAGGCAGTATCCCCGAAGATTCCCGTCATCATGATGACCGCTTATGGATCCATCAACCGTGCCGTGGAGGCAATGAAGGCCGGTGCTTCGGATTATCTCCTCAAACCTTTTTCTCTGGAAACCCTGACGGCTACCGTTCAGAAGGTCTGTGATGTCAGCGGGTATCCAGAGAGAACACCCCACCGGAATTCTGAAATAGAAAACGGTTTAAAAGACAAGACCATCATTACCCAGGATCCCTGTATGATGGATGTTCTGGCTCTGGCCAGCCGTGTTGCAGACAGCGATGCCACCATTCTGATCCTTGGCGAAAACGGCACCGGCAAAGAATTGCTGGCTTCATTCATCCATCAGGAGAGTCGTCGCAAAACAGGTCCCCTGGTGGCGATTAACTGTGCGGCATTGCAGGAGACACTTGCGGAAAGCGAACTGTTTGGCTATGAGAGAGGTGCTTTTACCGGCGCTTTTACGCGCAAGGTGGGCCGGTTCGAACTTGCCGATCAGGGTACACTCCTGCTCGATGAGGTGAGCGAGCTGACTCTCAATATGCAGGCCAAGATATTGCGGGTGCTTCAAGAACGGGAAATCGACCGCGTGGGCGGACAACAGCCCGGGCCATCGATGTGCGTATTATCGCCATCAGTAACCAGAATCTTGTCAAGGCCGTCCAGGCGAACCGCTTCAGGGAAGACCTGTTCTACCGATTGAATGTCCTGCCCATGACATTGCCCCCTTTGCGGGAAAGAAAAAAAGATATACCCCTCCTGATCACTTTTTTCCTGAAAAAATACAGTCTGATCAACAATCGTCGGATGACAAAAACGGCACCCGCCACCCTTGAATATCTGGTGTCCCACCCATGGCCGGGCAATGTACGTGAACTGGAAAATGTTGTTGAAAGGGCCGTCCTGATCGGAAATGGCGATACCATGCTTCCGAAGCATCTCAATTTTATCGACACCATGGAAACTGTTCAGACAAGGGATCTCACATCTTCGGGTGCAACCATAAAAGAGATGGAAATGGCACTTATCCTGGACACACTCAACGTCTGTCACAACAATCGTACCCGGACGGCCGAGCGCCTTGGGATCAGCCTCCGGACACTCCGTAACCGGCTTCGGGAATATGACATCCCGCGACATCCCGACTTTGACATGTCCATTCAAAAACACCATGGGGCAAAAACAGCCATATGAAAAACAACCGATGGGCAATCTTTGCCTACCCCCATGTGCTCAAAATGCCTCCAAAACCGAATTTTCCCGGGCGTAAATAAAATTAACTGTTTTATATCAATAGGTTGCTTTCATGCCAGGATCCATGCTCAGCTCTGGTATGCCAATTGCATTTAAAGCAACCGGCGTCAACCGTAGCAGAAGGAGAACCCATGCGTTTAGACGGTATTTTCAATCAGACAATTTCATTCCTGGAACGCTCACTCGATTTGCGCGCCAGGAAACATAGCGCCATTGTTTCCAATGTAGCCAACATCGATACGCCCAATTACAAGGCCTTTGATGTCATGGTCGAAGACGAATTGAAAAAACTGGACCGATCCACGGGAGCGGGTAATGGGGTTCGTATGGAAACCACCCGGGCCGGCCACATAGAAACACCGAGAAACCCGATCCGTCGAACCACGGTCCGATCTGAAGACGGAAGCGGTTCCCATGTGGAACGACGTGATGGCAATACAGTGGATCTGGACCGGGAAATGGCGGCGATGGCTGAGAACAGTCTCATGTACACCCTTTCTGCCCAGATCGTCGCCAAAAAATTTCAATCACTCAGAAATGTCATCGAAGGAGGAAATAAATAGTTATGGGTTTATTTGATGCTTTGACAACGAGTGCTTCCGGTTTGTCGGCCCAGCGGCTGCGCATGAACCTTATTTCGGCTAACCTGGCCAATATCAATACCACCCGGACGAGAATCTGGCGGGCCCTATCAGCGCAAAGAACCTATTTTTGCAGCACAGCATGAAAGCGTGTCATTTCAGGGGTTCTGGACAGCGAAATGTCTGCAGGCCTGACCCCTGTCAAGGTAGTGGATGTGGTTCCTGACAATCGCCCCCCGATTCTCAAATACGATCCGGATCACCCGGATGCTGATGACAAAGGGTATGTGGCCATGCCGAATATTCAGGTTGTAGAGGAAATGGTGAACATGATGTCCGCCAGTCGAAGCTATGAAGCCAATGTAACGGCCATCAAAACAATCAAGAACATGGTTATGAAAGCCATGGAAATAGGCAGGTAGTCATGACAGTTATCAATCCTTCTGCCCATGTGGATGCCGCCTGGACAGGGCCCCAGAAAACTGGCCACCACTGACTGAAGCTCAGATAAAACATTTGTCGATGTCCTGAAAACATCCATAAGCGAGGTGGATCGACTTCAGCGGAAACAGATGGCGCTATCCAGGACCTTGTTTCTGGAAAGGAAAAAAATGTCCACGAGGTGATGGTCGCCATGGAAAAGGCCTCCCTGTCCCTGGAGCTGCTGGTGCAGGTCAGGAATAAAGTCATGGCGGCCTATGATGAAATCAAACGGATGCAAATCTAAAACCAATAAAGGAAACATATGGAAGCGACTGCTCCTGGCATTGGTGATCAGTTAAAGGTCATCATTCGAAATCTGGATTCAGGAAAAATGATCGTCATTCTGTTTCTGGCAAGTGTGGCCATCGCAGGGCTGGTTTTATGGTGACATGGGCTGGGAAGCCTGACTTTCAATATCTTTTCACGAATCTGCCCCAGGAAGACACGGCCAGCATTGTTTCACGGTTCAAAGAAAAGAACATTCCCTTTCAGATTGATGGGAACGGGAGTGCTGTTATGGTTCCTAAGGAAAACCTGTATGAAATCCGGCTGGAGATGGCGTCCGAGGGCTTGCCCCAAGGCAGCCGTATCGGGTTTGAAATATTTGACAACGTCAAACTCGGGATGACCGATTTTGTCCAAAATGTCAATTATCAGAGGGCATTACAAGGTGAGCTAAGCCGAACCATCAACGAGTTCGAGGAAGTTCCAGTAGCCGGGTCCATATTGTGACGGCTGAAAAATCGTTGTTTGTGGAGGAGGAGGAGCCTTCTACCGCATCGGTGGTGGTGAACCTGCGCCAGGGGAAAAAACTGACGGACAACCAGGTTCAAAGCATCGTCCATCTTGTTGCGTCCAGTGTTTCCCGTCTGGATACGGAGAACGTGACGGTGGTGGACAACACCGGTCGCATGCTGGCCGGATCCCATGATACATCCGTTATGGGCAAGGTAAGTTCCGAACAACTGCAATACCAGAGAAAAATAGAATTGGATCTTGAAAATCGTGTTACATCCATGCTGGAGACGGTTCTGGGTCGTGACAAGGCCACCGTTCGGGTATCCTGTCTACTGGATTTTATGAAAGAGGAACAAACAGAAGAGACCTATCTGCCTGAGAATACGGTAATCAGGAGCGAGCAGCATATGAATGAGCAGACAGGTCGGGATACCGATGTTGCCATGGGGATACCGGGTGTGGCCTCGAATTTGCACGGAGCGAAACGCACTGAAAATGCCAATATCGATGATAACAGTCATCAGGGATTTTGCGTCAGGACAAAACCCTCAACTATGAAATCGGTAAGGTTATCAAAGAAGGTCATGCCGGTTGGCAATCTCTTGCGTCAATCGGTGGCGGTGGTGGTGGATGGCAGTTACCAGATGTTGAGGGTCAGGATCGTCTGGAAAAGCCAAAATATATTCCTCGCACAGTAGAGGAGATGGCCAAAATCGAGAGACTGGTAAAGAGCGCCATTAATTTTGATGCGGCACGCGGGGATGAGGTGGAAGTGCAGAACATTCTATTTGAAACAGATCCGTTGTTAGCGACGACCCAGACGGAGCCGGCTCCCGAGGAAACCTGGATGACCAAAATTTCCAAGTTTGAAAAAATGGGGCGATTTGTGGCCCTGGCCCTGTTCTGCCTGCTGGTCTTTATGTTTATGGTCCGGCCGTTGATTCGTTGGGTAACAACCTCTTCTCCATGGGATAAGGAAATATACAGCCAGTTGCCAAAAACAATCGCCGAGATCGAACATGAGTATGCCAGGGGAAGACCCGGGTCGTTGGCTGAATTGCCCCATGTGTCCCAGGCGGCCCAGATGATGACCAGTGACAATAAAAATTCCGCCAAGCTGTTGCAAGGCTGGATGGGCGATCAGGCATAGCAGGGAAAGACACTATAAGATAGCTTAAGCTATGATTGCACCATAGATCAATGCCTTTACACGGCATGAAACAGGAAAACCTAACCCATGGATCCCAGAAAACTGGCCGGCCCTTTAAAGGTGGCAATGCTGATCAACTCACTCGGTGAAAAAGCTTCAGAGGCGATTCTGGGCTCATTCAGTGCGTCCGAGCAGGAAAAGATCAAGCGTTTGATGCCGCAGATCAAGGCCATTCCGGCGGAAGTCGTCGATAAAGTGGCCCAGGAATTCATCGAAAAGTCCCGGGGTGGAAATTCGGAAGCGGGTGTGACACAGAACAGCCAGGAACCCGGCGGCGGGCCTCGGCCAGAAAGCCGGCCAAGAGAGCTTCTGGACGGTTAGGGATGGCCCGGTCCATGGATCCGGATCAGCTGGTGCAACTCATTCAGGAGGAGCATCCTCAAACCATGGCGTTGATTCTATCCATCTTGATTCTCAAAAGGCGAGTGAGGTTTTGGCACATTGCCGCCGGAAAATCGTGCGGATGTTGCCATCCGAATTGCCAAACTTGGCAAGGTCAACCCCTGGATGCTGGATGAAATCGAAGCATACATGACCAGTTCCATGAACAGCGGATACCGGCGGCACCTCAGACCGTGGGAGGATTAAGCCAGCTGACCGAAATTATCAAGCGGCTGGATCACGATATTGCCGATACGATTATGGAGCATATCGAAAGCAATGACGATGATCTGGCCGACGGGATCAGCCAGATGCTTTTTGTGTTTGATGATCTAGTCATGGTGGATGACAAGGGCATGCAGCAGGTCTGAGAAATGTAGAAACACAGGATTTGGCCTTGGCATTGAAGGCGGCCTCCGAAGAGACCCAGGAAAAAATATTCAAAAACATGTCGTCACGCGCCAGTGCGATGCTGACGGAAGAAATTGAGTCCATGGGACCGGTGCGTATGGCGGATGTCACGCAGGCCCAGCAAAAAATAACCCGGGTCGTTCAGGAAATGGAGAAGAAAGGGGAGCTGATCATCCAGGGTCAGGGGGGGAGAGGAATTCATTGGATAGAATCATCAAACCCGGGTCCGGAGCAATGGGGAACCCTTCGACTGCACAATTTTTTCCTATCAAGGAAACGGTTTCAAGACCGGGATATGCATCGTCGGATGCTGCCCGCGAAGGTTTTAAAAGCGGACTTGTTCGTCAGGAAAACAGATGTCCGACCCTCTCGGGAATGGATACGATGCTTCCGAACAGAAACCCGACAGGTCAGGAAGATGCGGATGTTTCCAATGGTCTGGGATCAGAACACCCGGACCCAGTTGAAGACCCATCAGCCATGGCCTGTATTCTGGAGCGATTCAGTGAAGCGGTCAAACGTCTTCAAGAAGAAAGAGATGCCATATATGAACAGGCTGCTCAGGAAACCGTGAAACTGGCCCTGGCCATATCGGAAAAAGTGATCAATCATGAGGTGAGTTCAATCCAGAGCTGGTTTTGAGCATCGTACGCAAGGCCATGCAGAAAATAAAAGACAGTCAGCCGGTCTGTATCAGGGTCCATCCTCATGATTTCGAAACCCTGAAACAAGCGGAACTTGACACGTCATGCAAGGAAACAACCTCAAGGGTTTTAAATTTCAAGCCGATGACACGCTGGGTCGCGGTGATTGTCTTGTCGAAACCCGGCAGGGAAATATCGACGCCGGCATCCACAAGCAGTTGGCGGTCATCGAAGAGGCCTTTATGTCCCTTTGGCACCGTTCGGTCTTCCAAGTATTGTACTGACGTTATAATAGCAAACCGTTGAATGGACCCCTTGGATACATTTGTCATTATGAAGATGGGGGTGATAGCCGTCAATGGGTTTGACGGCAATGGCGGGATATTGTGAGGTGACATCTGAATCTTGAAAAATATTACAGCCTGCTAAACAACCTTGATCCGATTCAGGTCTACGGCAAAATAACGAAGATTGTCGGCTTGGTTGTCGAAGCCGAAGGTCCTATCACCAATCTGGGATGCGTCTGCGATATATATGGCAAGGATGGTGAACGGAAAACCCGGGCTGAGGTTCTTGGGTTTCGGGATAATCATGTTCTGTTGATGCCTCTCGAAGAAGTCAGGGGAATTTCACCGGGCTGCAGGGTTGTTGCCAGGGAGGACAGCGCATATATGCCGGTGGGTATGGGGATGCTGGGCAGAATTGTCGACGGGCTTGGAAACCCCATTGACGGAAAAGGCCCCATTCCCTTTGAAGCAGAGTACCCCTGTACGCAACACCCATGAATCCATTGTCCAGGCGCCGTATCTCAGAGCCTCTTGACCTGGGAATTAAGGCCATCAACGGTCTTTTAACAGTGGGTCGGGGACAGCGCATGGGCATATTTTCCGGGTCTGGCGTGGGAAAGTCTATTTGCTGGGTATGATTGCGCGCCATACAGAAGCCGACTGCAATGTCATTGCCCTGATCGGTGAGCGGGGCCGTGAGGTCAACGAATTTATCGAAAAGGAACTGGGCCCTGAAGGATTGAAAAAATCCGTGGTGGTGGTGGCTACCTCGGATCACCTGCCCTTGATACGCATGCGGGGCGCTTTTGTGGCGACCGCCATAGCAGAATTTTTCAGGGATAAAGGTATGCATGTCAACCTGATGATGGATTCGGTTACACGGTTTGCCACGGCACAGCGTGAAATTGGATTGGCCTTGGGCGAACCGCCGGCTTCCAAAGGGTTTACACCCTCGGTTTTTACGATGATGCCAAGACTACTGGAAAGAACAGGGTCCTTTAAGGGAAGGGGTACCATCACAGGGCTCTATACGGTACTGGTTGAGGGGGATGATTTTAACGAACCCATTGCGGATGCCGTGAGGGCAATTTTAGATGGTCATATTGTTTTGACGCGGGACCTGGCCATGCAGAACCATTATCCTGCCATCGATGTATTAAAAAGTGTCAGCCGTGTCATGGACGACATCACGGACAAAGCCCATCGAGAATTATCCAATCGCTTAAAAAGGTTTTGGCGACACATCGAAGAAACGAAGATTTGATCAACATAGGGGCTTATACTGCCGGGAGCAATCCTGACATTGATGATGCCATTGAAAAAAACCCGGCCATCAACCAGTATCTCATGCAGGAGATAGATGAGCGTGCGACCCTGGCAGAGAGCCGACAGGGGCTGGAAGCTATTTTTGTGAAGAGCATAAGCGATAAGCGATAAGCATTAAGCTTTTAGCTGTAAGCAGCTTACGGCTTATCGCTTAAAGCTTTTTTTTTTCGCAAGCCGTGGTGGTCAGGCAAAACAGCAAGAAGATGTGAACTGTGCATTTTAAATTTAAATTGGAATCATTGTTGAATCACCGGCAATTTGTTGAAGATGCCCTGCAAAAGGAATTTGCCTTTTTGGAGAAACGATTGTCGCAAGAAAAACAGATTGAAAAGCATCTTCGGGAAAAACACGCCCAGTTGGCGGAGGAATTGAAAATCAATCTACAGAAACCGAAACCGGTATCTGAAAATAGATTGTATGTCACCTATTTGGCTTGCCTGTCGGACCAGATCGGGCAGACAACAGAATATAGTACAGAAGGCTGAAGCAGAAAAACGTGAAAAAAAAATCGCACTGTTAAAGGCAGTCAAAAAGAAAAAAATCCTGGAACGTCTTAAAGAGACCCATGCGGATCAATACCATCGATTTTATTTAAAAAAAGAACAGGAAGTTTCAGACGAAATAGGGATTCAGCAATATAATCATAAGACAGGTTAGTGCCTGTGTAATAAGTAGGATCTGGAAAGAACATTGGAAACACTGATGCCGCTACAACTTGCAGGGACACAACCGATAAGTTTCGGCGCAGAGAAAGTGCTTACCCGGAGGCGAGGTGCCGCTGGATTTGCCACCTGAAGGGGTGTTGCCGGCTGCCCCCGATAAGCTTTTCCGATTTTTTAAACAGCCTGTCTGGAAACCAGGATGACGCAGTAAGGGAAAATCCAGTGTTTTTAGCGACGTCTTCGGATTTTGCAGGAAAAGAGTCTGTTATGGATGGCAACACGTGGGCATGCATCGACCGTTACTGCTTCAGCAGGCGCACGATATGCCTGTAAGTCCGGGGCATTTTTTTTCAAAGATACAGAGATAGTGCCGGATGATGTTGTGCCCCAGCCGGAGACTATCCACGGGAACATACCGACTAGGGTGATATAACAGAACAGATAGACCCGGAAACGGTTGCCGGAATAACGCCGGCACCGGTTATCGGGACCAGTGATCCGTTGCTCAGGTAGATACCGAGCAGAGCAAATCGGGACCAGTGATCCGGTTGCTCAGGTGGATCCCGAGCAGAGCGGATCGTTGTCGACAGGTCCTGTTCGGGAAGATACCGATCACTTCCATGTGTCCAGAAGAGACCGGTACGGACAACCCCGGCAAGCAGGTTCTAATTGACCCGGCTGGTGCCTGGCAATGACATCTCAGGTACTCAGGGCTTGAAACGGCAGGGGGAGGCTTTATTTCAGAATCGGTTGGGCCGCCGATCCTTGAAGGAACACCCATGGCTTACGGGTCTGCCCGGATGCCGAAGAACCCAAGCTCGTGGCTGCAGGTAATAACCATCCTAGCCCCCTGCCGGAGGGAAACGTGTTGTCAGCGGGAAGAGATTCAGAGATCTCCCAAAAAGTGAGCATGAATCCGCCGGTCCTTGAAAATGGAAAGAACCTCCAAACAGATGTTCGAGGCAGGGTGTCTTCGGCCTTGCCCGAGACGTCTGAAAAGACGTCACACCAAGGAAATGTGCCGACGACGGAACAGGATGTTTCCGGGAATTTCCCCCAAGGACGCGACAGGGGGTATGCAATTCTATTTCATGGAAGCAAACCCGGTATGCTGGACCCACGGTTTGAGCCTGTGGATGTCCCCGTGGACACGACTGTTTCCTCGGTCAAACCGGAGATTACCACTCCCGGGGTTTTCAACCAAGCGATCCTGAAAATATTGTTCAGATTGAAAAAGTGACCTGGTCTTTGACGGGGCCGCCGGAACACCCGTTTCAGAGAAAGGTGACATCCTGGAGGCAGCGCGTCTTCCACTGGAACCGCGGGAGATCCGCACATTGACCGATATCATCGAAAAAGCGGTCTGGCGCCAGGAAAATGGTCAATCCCAGGTCCGGATTCAGCTTAAACCGGCCTTTTTGGGCCACCTGCATTTAAACGTGACAATGGACCAGTTGAAGGTGACAGTCGAAATCCGGGCGGAAACCCTTCTGGTCAGGGATTTTATTGAAACGAATCTGCATGTGTTAAAGGCGGATCTTCAGGAGTCGGGACTCGAAATTGATAAAATCGATGTCCTGGTGGACCCTGACCTGAGCAGCCAGCAGGAGCAGGTCCGCACAGCGGCGCATAAACAGATGCATCGTATGAATGGACATTTCAAAGAAGTGGAAACCCTTACAGATGCAGATCCGGACAGAAGCGAGGCAGATGATTTCTTCAGGCAGAGAGGAAAACCAGATCGATTATTTTGCCTAAGACGTCTTTGATAAAGGAGATCGTATACAGATGGCCATTAACGCTATCAACAACAATACCGTACCGAGTTTAGAGACCACCCGGTCCAACACCGATGTGCTGGGCAAGGATGATTTCCTGCAGTTGCTGGTTGCCCAGCTACAAAACCAGGATCCGCTCAAGCCGATGGAAAGCACCGAGTTTACGGCACAGCTGGCGCAATTCAGCTCACTGGAACAACTTTACAATGTCAATGAAAATTTAGACGATCTTGGAAGCAATCAACTGGCCATGAACAACACCCAGACGATTTCCATGATCGGGAAATCGGCCTGGGCTTATGGGAACATCATCCAGAAGTCCGATGCTATCGCCTACCCAGATTTATTTTGGGCTGGATGGGAATGCCGTGGAAACCGTTGTTAACATATACAACGCCCAGGGAAATTTCGTTAAAACGATTTCAGCAGGTGCCATGGATGCCGGGGATCATTCCGTTGTATGGGACGGGACCGACAGTGAAGGCCGCAGTGTTTCAGACGGGTATTACCAGTTTGAGGTACTGGCAGGTGATGTAGAGGGGGCCGTGGCTACCGAGACATTTATCGTCGGTGTCGTTACTGGGGTGACATTTGACGACAATGGCGTGGCCCATCTGCTTGTCAACGATATGAGTATACCCATGAGCAGTGTTGTGCATGTTGCTGAAACTGAAAGTATAGCAGATACAGAGAGCGTCTATTTTAACTTATTTTACAGAAAACTGGAGGTAAAACGATGATTGGTTCATTATACGCAGGCATATCCGGGCTCAATGCAAATTCATGGGCCATGTCCGTTATCGGTGACAATATCGCGAATGTGAACACCACAGCCTACAAAAGCTCGCGGCCATCCTTTGCCAATCTACTCAACCAGTCACTGGCTGGGTATACCGGAAACGAGGTTGGAAAAGGCGTTACCGTTGCGGGACTGGATTCCATTTGGAATCAGGGGTCTCTTGAGACAACCGGCAATGCCACAGATCTTGCGATTAACGGCAAGGGTTTCTTTATCATCAGCGATCAAGGCCAGGAACTATATACCCGGGCAGGCGCTTTCCATTTTGACCAGGACGGCAATCTCGTGAACACTGATGGTCTCGTGGTACAGGGCTGGGATGTTTCGACGGGTGGCATCATCGGTGGCGCCACAACGGATGTAACGGTGCCCATGGGTGGTACCGTGCCGGCCCAGAGTACCAGGAATTTATCGCCAATGTCAACCTGGATGCAACAGCTGCTGATGGTGAAACTTTTTCCACCTCTTTTATTGTTTATGACTCCCTCGGCAATGATATTCCACTGAAAGTGATCTTTACAAAAACAGTCAACCCAAATGAATGGACCTGGGTGGCGACGGTTCCGGCAACAGCCGGTGCCATGGCAGCGGCGGTACCGGTACCTTGACCTTTAATTCGGATGGTAGCTTGGCTGCCGGTGGTGTCGATCCGACCATGAACGTCAACTGGAGTAGCGGCGCCGTATCTCCCCAGGCCATTTCCTGGGATCTGTATGAGGACAGCACCGCATCCAATGGGTCCATGACACAGCACGCCGTGCCCAGCATAACATCTTTTACCAACCAGGATGGATATTTAGCTGGAACCCTCCAAAGCATTACCATCAACGAAGACGGTATTATTTCCGGTACCTATTCAAATGGCCAGATCAACAATCTTTATCAGATTGCGGTTGCTGATTTTCCGAGCTATGCAGGACTTACCAAACTGGGCGGCAATCTTTACGCCGCATCCCTCGATTCCGGACAGGTGCTTCGCGGTGTCCCGGGCCAGGGCAGCATGGGGGGCCTCAGCACAAACTCGCTGGAGATGTCAAACGTGGATCTGGCAACAGAGTTCGTACGACTTATCACCACCCAGCGCGCTTTCCAGGCCAATTCAAGAGTCATCACCACCAGCGATGAGATCTTGAACGAATTGATCAATATAAAGCGATAAAAATTAAAATGGTCGCACTGAATCCAGCACGGCCATTTTATTTTTATGAAATCAGAGATTGATGGTGGTCTTTAAGTTTTTGTCTGACGGCTATCTATTTCTGTACTATTTTTAGCCTTAAGCAATAACTTACTACAGTAAGCGGTAGGCTTTAAGCTGCTTATGGCATACAGCTTATCGCTTACCGCTTAACTAAAACCTAAATCTTAACACCTAAAACCACTCTCTATTACCGTCAAGCCATTGACAATGCATTAAGAAATTGACGTTTTTCCTTGTTTCTCCGTCATCGATATTCTGTATTCTGTCCCATGGTTCTAACACATATCCCCAGTTCAACCCAGCAAAAGGCATAAAAACAAGAAGTTATGTTTCCGGGCCCCTGGTGGCCAGGATTTCCCGTTACCGATGTTGTCTTTGGCATGTTACATGCAAAATTCAATGAAAACCAGATGATTTTCATAGCATGGGGAGTGGCAAAATTATGTCGAAAAAACTGATCATTATTTTGTCCGCCGCCACCTTTCTGATCGTGCTGATGATGGGCGGTATTTTTTTTATGATGTGGAGCAAGGTCTCCAAGATGGAGGGCCAGTCGGTCGAGGAAGAACCCGAACAGGTGGAGGTCGTGGTGGAGGAACCGGTGGTTAAGCCGATATTTCCACTGAATTCGTTTATCGTCAATCTCGCCGGAGAAAACGGCAAGCGCTATCTTAAAATCAAGATGGATCTGGAGATTGCCAAAGAGGAACTCAATGACGACATCCGGCAGCGAATCCCCCAAATCCGTGACAGCATCATGATGATTTTAACATCGAAACGATATGAAGATATGAAAGACACGGCGGGAAAGATCGCCTTGCGTCAGGATATCCAGAAGCAGGTAAATGCCTTTTTCAAGGAGCCCTGTGTTTCGAACATTTACTTTACAGACTTTGTCATACAATAAGGGTGTTGCAGCATGTCAAATGAAATCTTGTCCCAGGAAGAAATCGATGCCCTATTAGGCGCCATGGACAAGGGCGAGGTTGATTTGGAGACGGATGCGACGGCTGCCGAGACAGAAGCCTACGATATCACCTCTCAGGAAGTGAACATGAGAGACGAGTTCGATGCCTTGGCGGAAGTGTACGAAAAATTTACCCGGCGGGCAAAAGCTACCTTTGAGGCCTGGCTTCAAACCAGCGTGGAATTCCAACTGGGATCAAGAGTATGGTCAAGTATGGTGATTTCATCGAGGCACATACCCGACCAACCGGATTTGGAATTTTTTCCATGACGCCCTTGATCGGAAAAGGTCTGATGGTTTTCGAACCGCGGCTGCTTTTTATCCTCATCGATTGCCTGGCCGGGGGTACGGGTAAGCCACCCAAGAAGATTCGTGACTTTACAGCCATTGAATCGGGTATGATGCGAAGAGTGTTCCAGGATATTCTCAAGAATTGGAAAAGGCCTGGCAGGTGGTTTATGCGGTAAGATATCACTGACCAAAGATGAGACAAACCCGGAATTTCTACATGTTGCCGATCCTGCAGACCTGATGCTTGTCAACCAATACGATATAAAAGTGAATTCATCTTCCTCACAGATGCATATCTGCTTTCCCTACCTCATGTTGGATGCCATCAAACATGAACTTTCCTCAAGCTATCTGCAATCCAAAAATATGGAGCAGCTATATACGCAACAGTTGAAGCACCTGTTGCGTATGACACCTGTGACAGTCATTGCAGAGTTGGGGAAAAGCCTTCACACCGTAAAGGATATTCTGCATCTGAAACAGGATGATGTCATTACCCTCGACAAAGGACCGCAGGACCATGTGACAGTCAGTGTCGAGTCAGTGCCCAAGTTTCAGGGGATGGCTGGCATCGCCAAAGGGAATCGTGCGGTTCACATTTTTGACATGACCCAATAAAACAGGAAGGTGGAAATTTATGGAAGCCGATATGGGGAAGAATCTCAACAGGGACACGGGCCAGGATGTGATCAATGAAGGCACCATGGCACATCAGGCTGCCCAGGGGGCGGGAACTGAGAGGGTCAGGGACAGAGGTGGCCACAAGCTGCGGCCTTAACAAGAGGTGATACCCCTTGCAGGGGAATCTGGATTTTGTGCTGGATATCCCCATGATGTTGACGGTGGAACTGGGTCGTAGCCAGATGCTCATCAACGAACTGCTGAAACTGGGGCGCGGTTCGGTGATCGAGTTGTCCAAATTAGCGGGAGAGCCATTGGATATTCTGGCAAATCAACGTTTGATTGCCCGTGGAGAAGTGGTGGTGGTCAATGAGAAATATGGTATCCGTATCACGGAAATTATCAGCCCGGCAGAACGTGTCGAGAGACTCAGATGATCGATCAACCTGATTTTATCACCACCGCCATTAAAATGTTTTCAGCGTTGCTGCTGGTTCTGGGTATCTTCCTGGGGTCCTTTTACCTGTTGCGGCGCTTGATGAAAAGGGATCTGTCGAGCCCCGGGAAAAAAATTATCCGGATCATCGATAGAAACTACATCGGTGTTAAAAAAAGTGTGACCCTGGTGGAGGTGCCTGGAAAGATTCTGGTTCTGGGTGTCACCAACGATCATATTTCACTCTTAACCCAGATAGAAGATCCGGACAGTATTGAACAAATAAAGGAATCCAACACAAACGGGGCTCCCATGAATTTTTCAAGTCATTTAAGTCGGCTGCTGACAAAAGTAAGGGACAGCAGGACAGGAAAAAAAGCCGCGTCTGTCCAGGCGGCAAGTGATTGATGAAAATCCTTCCCATATGAAGATAGCCACCATATTGTTGGTGGTTACGATCCTCTGGCTGCCTGCGGAAGGATTGGCCCAGGAATCGGACAGCGATCCGGCCTATCTGAATATTCGTCTGGACAAAATCCAGGCACCCGAAGACATTTCGGTGGTATTGCAGATATTTCTATTGCTGACGGTTCTTTCCTTGGCACCGGCAATTCTGGTGATGCTGACATCCTTCACCCGGATTGCCATCGTGCTTTCCCTGTTGCGTCAGGCCCTTGGAACCAATCAGATGCCACCCAACCAGATTATCATCGGTCTGGCATTGTTTCTGACCGCCTTTGTCATGATGCCGGTCTGGAATGCCATCAATGAAGAGGCTCTGCAGCCATACATGGCGAAAAAGATGGACCAGGAAACGGCCCTGAAACAGGCGATTCAACCTTTGAAGAAATTTATGTTCAAGCAAACCAGGGAGCAGGATCTGGCATTACTCATGAATATCAGTCAATCAGATCGGCCCAGGAACAGTGATGATGTTTCCTTTGCCGTATTGATACCGTCTTTTATCATCAGTGAGTTGAAGACCGCTTTTCAAATGGGGTTTCTGCTTTACATACCGTTTCTGGTCATCGATATGGTCGTGGCCAGCGTGTTGCTTTCCATGGGGATGATGATGTTGCCGCCCATCATGGTTTCGTTACCGTTTAAGCTGATGATTTTTGTGCTGGCCGATGGTTGGCACCTGATCGTAGGTTCTCTCGTTAAAAGTTTTTTCCCTTGAAGGGGATGAAACAGTACCCCGGAAATTCACAGAACGTCAAATGTTCAGTTAAAGGAGTTTGGCAATATGTCTCCGGAATTCATAACAGGTTATTTTCTCATGGCAATAAAAACGGCGATTTTACTGGCAGCACCCATGCTGGTGGCGGGATTGGTGATCGGTGTTCTGGTGAGTATGTTCCAGGCGGCAACACAGATCAACGAGATGACCCTTGTTTTTGTTCCCAAAATGTTGGGTGTGGCCATTGCATTGCTGGTCTTCTTTCCTTGGATGCTGAAGCTGATCGTCGCATTTACGCAGAATTTGATAAAAGATCTGCCCATGTATATAAGGATAGGGGAGGGTTGAGGGGGCTATAGGGATTCGGAGGTGCCGGAACGCTATTGAAAAGCTATAAGCTGTAAGCTGCTTAAAGTTACAGCTAAAACACAATAAACCCAATAAACCCAATACAACCAATGAACCCAACGAACTGAAAACGATGCAGACACTGAACTTTGATATTCCCATGACTCAGTTGGAGCTGTTTTTTCTGGTGTTTTTCAGGATCAGTGCCATGCTGATGACCATACCGTTCTTTAACAGCAGGAATATTCCGGTACTGTTCAAGGTGGGTCTGGCGGTTTCCATGAGTGTGCTGATGATGCCCATGATCGAGGGTACGCACGTGACCATGGCGCAAGGGGTTCTGGCACTGTTTCTGCGTCTGCTTGGAGAAGTTGCCATCGGTGTCATCATCGGTCTGGCCGTCCAGATGGTTTTCACCGCGGTGCAGATGGCAGGACAGTTGGTGGGGTTTCAGATGAGTTTTGCCATTGCCAATGTGGTTGATCCGGCCGGTGGAAACCAGGTGCCACTGCTTTCGCAATTCAGCCACGTACTGGCGATGCTGATTTTTCTGGCCACCAATGCGCACCATCTTCTTCTGCGGACTTTAACCGAAAGCTTTCAACTTGATTCCACCCCTGGGGTTTCACTATCGGCAGGCCTTGGTGGAACAGGTCATGGTGCTGGCGGGTAATATGTTCGTGGTGGCCATAAAACTGGGCGCGCCCATCATTACCGTGCTGCTGTTGACGAGTGTGGTCAAGGGTCTCATGGCACGAACCGTGCCTCAGATGCACGTTTTCATCGTTGCCATGCCGCTGAAAATTGCCGTTGGCTTTATTTTTCTGGGGCTTGCAATGCCCTATATGTCAGCGTTTTTAGGCCAGCTTTTTAGTGCCAACAGCGCAGATATCATGACCCTCCTGAAGTTGTGTCGAGGCGGTGTGTGATGTCGGAAAAAAGAAATCAGGACAAAACCGAGCCCGCAACACCCAAAAAGCGGGAAGACGCGCGAAAAAAGGGACAGGTAGCAGTCAGTCGTGAGATTCCGTCGGTGTTCATTCTCTTTATGGCCATGGGGGTATTCTTTTTTCTGGGCGGGCAGATGTTCAACAATCTTTCAAGTCTCATGCGGGATGCCCTGCAGAACGGTATCAACCTGGAGTTGCAGGAACTGTCCGTTTTCAGAATTCTCTCCACAATACTGGGAAAACTGTTCTGGATCCTATTTCCTTTAATGACAGCCATCCTGCTGGCGGGTATTGCCGCCAATATTTCTCAATTCGGGATCCTTTTCACGGGTAAGACGCTGGTACCCAAGTTGTCTAAACTGAACCCCCTCAGTGGGATGAAAAGGCTTTTTTCCCTGCGTTCTCTGGTGGAGGTGGCAAAGGCCCTGCTGAAAATTCTCATCATCGGCCTCGTTGCATATCTAACCCTTCGACGGCATTTTGCATTACTGCCTGATTTAATGCGTATGGAAGTTTTCGACATTCTCACTTTTACCGGGCGGGCGTCTCTTGAAATTTGTTTATACACCTGTCTGGCGCTCATCATTCTGGCGGGTCTGGATTATGCCTTTCAGCGCTGGCAATATGAGAACGACCTGAAGATGACCAAACAGGAAGTCAAAGAGGAATGGAAACAGCGGGAAGGCGACCCCATCGTAAAGGCGCGCATCAGAAGGGTTCAGGTAGAAATGGCGCAAAGACGCATGATGGCGGAGGTCCCGACTGCCGATGTGGTTGTTACAAACCCGACCCAGCTGGCTGTGGCCTTGAAGTTCGATACGGAAAAGATGGATGCACCCCAGGTGGTGGCCAAGGGTGCCGGGTACGTTGCGGCACGCATCAGGGAAATTGCTGAATCGTCAGGGGTTCCGGTTCTTGAACAGAAACCATTGGCCCAGGCCCTTTTTAAATCGGTGGAAATTGGGGAGATAATACCCATGACGCTTTATAGGGCTGTGGCTGAGGTGCTGGCCTATGTGTATCGGTTAAAGGGGCGTCAACGAGTGCAATAATCAGACATGAATTAATAATGATTATCATCCCAACTGAAATGAGACATTTATGGAAACCGCAACACTGAACCAGATGCCGGGACTCTCTTCGCTTCTTAAAAATGCGGATGTTTTTATGGGTCTTGCCGTTATGTGTATCCTGGTGGTGATGATCATACCGGTCCCCCCCATGCTCCTCGATTTTTTATTGTCTTTCAATATCACCTTCTCGGTGGTCATTCTTCTCGTGGGGATGTATGTGGTCAAACCCCTTGATTTTTCGGCCTTCCCATCGATCCTTCTTCTGGCAACCCTGCTTCGCCTGGCACTGAACGTGGCTTCCACGCGTCTCATTCTCTTGAACGGAAACGAGGGCGCCATGGCCGCGGGAAAAGTGATCCATGCCTTTGGCGATGTCGTGGTGGGTGGAAATTACGCCGTGGGCGTGATTGTATTTCTGATTTTGGTGATCATTAATTTTATTGTTATCACCAAGGGTGCCGGCCGGATTGCAGAAGTGGCCGCAAGATTCATGCTCGATGCCATGCCGGGCAAACAGATGAGTATCGATGCGGATTTAAATGCGGGTCTGATATCGGAGCAGGATGCACGCGAAAGACGGCGTTTGATTGCTCAGGAATCAGAGTATTACGGCGCCATGGATGGCGCCAACAAGTTTGTCCGGGGAGATGCCATCGCCGGGATTATTATTACCCTAATCAATATCGTGGCCGGGTTGGGTGTCGGCGTGTTCCAAAACAACATGTCATTTGCCGAGGCGTCACAGACCTACACGCTTCTGACAGTCGGTGATGGACTGGTAACCCAGATTCCCGCCCTGGTGGTATCGACAACCGCAGGTATCGTGGTCAGCAGGGCCGGAACAGACAAGGGACTGGGGCTTTCCATCGTATCCCAGATTCTCAATCAGCCCCGTGCCATTGCAATTGCTTCCCTGATTCTGCTGTGTATCGGCCTGTTTCCGGGACTTCCCACGGTCCCATTTGTCTTTCTGGCTGTACTGGCGGGTATCACCGCTTATCTGGTATATCAGCTAAAGGGAACGCAAGCAAAAGAAATGGGTGAAGAAATTGCCACGGCACAGGAAGACGTGCCGGAAAAGACGTATCTGCTGCAACCACTGGATCCTCTGGCACTGGATGTTGGGTACGGGCTTATTCCCCTGGTGGATCCGGATCAGGAAGGCGAACTGCTGGATCGCATTAAATCGATTCGTCAGCATATTGCCCGGGAGATCGGCATCATTATTCCATCGGTGCATATCCAGGATAATATGCACCTGAAAGCCGGGGAATATACCATAAGCCTCAAGGGTAACGAAGTGGCAAGGGGCGAGGTGATGATGAACCATTACCTGGCCATGCAGCCCGACGGTGCTCAGGCGCAGATCGAAGGAATCGAAACCCGGGAACCCACCTATGGGCTTCCGGCCAAGTGGATCCGGGAAGATCAGAAAGAAGCCGTCCTTGCCATGGATTCACGGTGGTGAATGCACCAACGGTTCTGGTAACCCATCTGTCGGAGATCATTCGTCAGCACGCTCCGGAGTTGATCGGGAGACAGGAGACCCAGGAGATCCTCGAAAATGTCAAAGAAACTTTTCCCAAGGTCGTAGAGGAACTCGTGCCCAATCTTCTGTCCCTGGGGGCCGTGGTGAAAGTTCTGCAAAATCTTCTGCGCGAAAAGGTGCCGATTCGCGACATGCTGACCATCCTGGAAACATTGGCAGACTGGGCTCCGGCACAGAAAAACATTGACCAGTTGACCGAACATGTCCGGCAGGCCCTGTCACGAAGCATCACAAAAATGCACCAGACGCCGGAGGGAAAACTCGTGGCCGTCACACTGGAACCATCTCTTGAAACACTTGTATCGGAATCGGTTCAGCACACGGATCAAGGAGATTTTTTGGCCTTGCCACCGGATATGGCACATCGATTGATCAATGCCCTTGCCAGGGAGCTGGAAAAGTTTTCAAAGATTCAGACCCAGCCGACCATCCTCTGTTCTTCGGAAATTCGGATGCATCTCAAGAAATTTATTGACCGGTTTTTGCCGGGCATCTCTGTTTTGTCGTTTAATGAGATTTTGAATAAGGTACAGGTTCAGTCTTTAAGTACCGTGGAGATTTCAAGTGCAGATTAAGACATTTGAAGCAGACAATATGACCGAGGCCCTGAAGGCGGCCAAAGAGGCATTCGGACCGGAAGCTGTGATACTTGGTGTCAAGACGAGCAAACCATCCGGACGATTTATGGGAAAATGGAAAAAGCAGACGGTGACCCTGACAGCGGCAACGGACAGGACCTATCCAGACGGTGACACGGTGTCTATCTCAAGAGAGAAGCCGGCTTCTTTCACCACAGCGCCCGGGCTTTTCCATTCCCCTAAAACAAAGGCACCCGGTCGGTATCCAATGATCGTGGTGCATCCATTCGCACGTTTGCTCGACCGCGGCCCTGTCTTCAGCCAAAGACATGCTGCCGGCGGGCTATGTAAAAAAACTGTTCTGGTTCCAGCAACAGATGTTGATGGCCGGTGTCGCTGAAGACAGCGTAAAGGAATTGATGACGCATGTTCATGCGGCTGCCGTGGGAAGAACCCATATTTCGGAAGAAATCCTGATGGATATTCTTGAGGAGGTGATCCAGGACCGGATCGCTTGCGACCGGATCCCGATACCGAGCAAGGCCTTCCAAAACGCCTGGTGTTTGTCGGTCCTACGGGTGTGGAAAAACCACCACCATCGGTAAAATGGCCACCATCTACAGCCATCAGCGAAAATCATCCATGGGGTTAATAACCCTGGATGAACAACGGATAGGTGGTATGTCACAGCTGGCTATTTATGCGCGAATCCTCGGCATACCCATCAAGGCAGCGGCTTCGCCCATTGCGCTGCGCAAAGCCAGAAACTTTCCAGCAAGCAGCTTATTATGGTGGACACTGCCGGCGTGAACCCGAATGACCCTGATCAGATCGATGCGCTGGCAGCCATGCTGGCTGAAATCGAAACAGCCCCATATCCACCTGGTGGTGAGTACAACCACGAAATCAAGGGACCTGGATCTCATTGTCGGATGCCTTTCGGCCCCTTCCTGTCCGGGATCTGATTTTTACCAAGGTTGACGAAAGCACCACCCAGGGAAGCATACTAAGCCGGGCCATGCAAAGCAGCATACCCCTTTCCTATTACACTGATGGGCGGGATATCCCTGACGACATCCATGTGATGACGGCCCGAAGGCTGATGGGAATGATTTTTAACGAATCCAGTCTGCGGATGGCCAAATCCGCCTCTCCCGAAATCCTGGCAGAACGGCTGCAGGCATTTGAAGCGAATTGGAAAAACACCCCTGGCCTTCAGGCCCTACAGAACGTTCAGCACCCGGTGGGATGCAACACAGTGGGAAAACGCCATGCAGGATATACGTACATGGCGGAACCGAATGGTAATCGTTGATATGAATAATTGGAAAATTTGATAGAGCGGGATAATATTCCCGCCGCGAATGTTATCAGCATTCAGGAAAGGCTGTTGAAAAAAACACCTCCGTTACCATGAAACCCCTGAAGGTTCCGGAGAGCGGCAATGCCGACAATGATTGCCGTCAGCAGTGGAAAAGGCGGTGTTGGCAAGACGAACATTGTTGCCAACCTGGGCTATCTCCTCAGCGGTCATGGGAAAAAAGTACTCCTTGTTGACACAGACCTGGGACTTGGCAACCTCGATGTCCTGCTGGGCATTACCCCAAAATATAACATTTCCCATGTTCTTTCCGGGGAAAAGGCCATCACCGACATTCATAGTGGACGGCCCGGGAAAAATGAAGATACTGCCGGCATCTTCAGGGATACAGGCCATGACCCATCTGACGCCTCCACAAATGGATCTCATCAGTCACCAGATGCTCCGAATTGTGTCGTTATTTGATACCATGTTGATCGATACGGCCGCCGGCATTTCCTCAAATGTTCTCTATTTCAATGCCAGCGCCCAGGATGTATGTGTTGTTGTCACACCAGACCTGACAGCCATAACAGATGCCTATGCCCTGATGAAGGTTTTATCGATTCAGTATGACATTTCTGGTTTCAGTCTTCTGGTGAATCAGATGGGAAGTGCCGGTGAGGCGCAGGAGATTTTCCGTCATCTTGAACTGGTCACCCATCAGTTTTTGAATGTCTCGATCCAGTTCATGGGCCATATTTTAAAAGACGATAATATTCCCAAAGGGGTCCGTTGCCAGAAGATGGTCAGTGACATGTATCCCCAGTCACATGCCTCGGAATGTTTCAAGGTAATTGCGCGGCAGATCTACGACACAATACCGAACCAAACCCTCTAGCCTGGAAATGTCTACCATTGCCGGGATGATATTTCAGGAGATTCCGGTAAATGGAAGGATTTGCAAAAAGCAGTCCAGAATACAATAGCGGGGATTGTCCCAAAGGGATGCCCTTGTCATGGAACACCTCCCCCAGGTACAGCGGATTGTCCAGAGGATAGCCGCACATCTGCCGGCCAGTGTCGACAGAGAGGATTTGATCAACAGCGGTATTATCGGGCTTATCCAGTCCGCAGAACGATATGATCACACCCGTAAAAATACTTTTATGACATATGCCCAGTTCCGTATCCGGGGAGCGGTCATCAGTGAACTGCGGGCAAGGGATTACCTCAGCCGCCAGGTCAGAAGGAGCCTGCGGGAACTCGAAGATACCTATTACCGGCTGGAACAGGAAAACAATGGCGAAGTGAGCGATGAAGGCTGGCCGCGGCGATGGACCTCAGCCTGGAAGAGGTTTATGACATTAGATCCAGGGCATGCCTCAGTTTTATCCGCCTGGAAGACCTGGACCTGCTGGGTCAAAAGGAAAAAACATCCGCCCAGAGAGATGGCTGATAACCAGGCCACCGACGCCTTTGAAGCGGCACAATTCAAGGAATTTTCAGTGCTCTCAGCCGGGAAATTGAAAAATTGCCTGAAAAGGAGAAAATGGTTATTTCGCTCTATTACGCTGATGAACTCACTATGAAGGAAATTGGAAAAGCCTGGATATTACCGAATCGCGGGTATCTCAGATTCATTCAGCTGTGATTTTTCGACTGAGAAGACAACTGAGATTGAAGGGATATATTGACAATTGGACGGAAATGCTAAACGGTGATGACATGGCAGATCCGATCCGATTACCAAACAGTACACCCAAAGGTATTCCTGGTCAAAAGTTACACGAATATCCCGGCAGAAATTCGAGAACCGGCAGAAAAAGCAGCGGCAAAAACCGGATATGCAGCGTAGTCAAACAGGGAAACAGGAAAGATCCCTGGAAACAGGGATGATCCAGGCAGGGCTACGTACGGAATCCGAATGAAAAAGGGGAAACCTGCCGGAAAGGTTTCACAGAACAGATCCGCCATAACCGATCGGACCAGGGAAACGTTATCGATATCTGTATTTAGCCTGAGGATTGAACAAAGGAGTTAGGATGATCCTGTCCATTCAAGACATATTGATGCTCTCTCTGCAGTTTTTGTACGCTTTCGGCGGGCTGATTCTTATCGGTTCCCTGATATTCAACATCATGAAGAACCAGGCACTGGTCAATAAAAAGCGCCTCCGGTTTGAACAAGAATTTGATGTGACGCTGACCTCTCAGCTGGCGAACAGCAGCCCAGGAGACATCCTTAACGTCAGGCCGTCAGGGAAACAGGGAACATAGCCCATCATGGTAAACCCCGGTATACCAAACAGCAAGGGTCCGGAAGATGTACCCGGATCGGACACAACCGGCCATGATATCCCCCTAAAGAGCCGCCCGTCCCTGTGCGTAAACGTGCTGGCGGCCAGGGCAAAGAAAATCGTTACAAGTTGCCGCCAGTCTGGCCGCCAGGGGATTCAATGCCAAAGATATCCGTCACCAGGTGGGGCTACCCCGGTGTGAAATCGACTTGATCGCCAGAATCAATGACAGACATGCCAAAGACCGCTGGGAAGCACATCAATCGATGCTGGATGCCATCGAATCAAGAATCTAGCAGACAATCTATGAGGAATGCACTCGCATTTGCGTTCAGTTTTGAACCTAGCGGTATGGCTAGGCAAAAAGGGCCCCTCGGCAAAATTTGCCTGTTTCAGAAAAATTACGGATGAGCATCAGACAATATATTATCACAACTAACTGATATTTTAATAAAATTACATTCGACACTGTTGGCTCACAATTTGCATTAAGTTTGGGCATACAGTCTAACACGGATAAGGAGATCTTAATGTCGGACGCCATCTATCAGGCGACTGCAGGTGCGTTGATTCAACAATACGATGGAAATATTGTCCAACAATCTGGCCAATGTGAATACGGTTGGTTTTAAGGAAGATAGAGCTCATTTCGAACTCCTGGACGCAGAACCCATTCCTCTGCCCGGAGCGATGGCGATAATGCCAGCCATAGGGCCTGTATTGTCGGGCAACCCGTCCCTGGAGTACCTATGTTAATTTTTCCCAGGGAGCCCTGCGGCACACCGGAAATTCGCTGGACCTGGCCATAGAAGGGGATGGCTTTTTCAATATCCAGACACCCGCAGGGTGTTCAGTACACCCGCAAGGGAAATTTTGTGCTTGGGTGAGAATGGTCTTTTGATTACCCCAGAAGGATACCCTGTCCTGGGTCAAAGCGGCAATATACAGATGGAGGAGAGGAGCCCATTACCATCGACAAAGAGGGCAACATACAGGTGGACGGCAGTACGGTTGATGCAATTCAGTGTTCCGCTTTCATGATTCACAGAACTTGAAAAGGTGGGGGAATCACTTTTTAGGGCATTGGAAATGGTGCGTCGGCAATACCATCCGAAAATTTTGAGATGAGGCAGGGATATGTCGAACTTGCCAATGTAGATCCTGTCAGAGGCATGGTGGAGATGATAGAAGCCTTGAGGGTTTTTGAAGCGTATCAAAAGATTCTCGAAACACTCGATGAAGTGGATTCCCAGACCGTCGGTGAAGTCGGCATCGTGGCCTGACCTAGGAAGGGTCGGAGAGTAGCTGTAAGCTCTAAGCTGCTTAAAGCTTAAAGCTATTATTGGCAATAAACCCAAAGAACCCAATGAACAAGATAACTAAGTTTGTAGAGTTTGATTAAAATACAAATGAACACTAAGGAGTAAGAACAATGATGAGAAGTTTATGGTCCGCGGCAACCGGGATGCAGGCCCAGAACCTGAACATTGATGTGATCGCCAACAATCTGGCCAACGTCAACACAACCGGGTTTAAAAAGAGCAGGGCCGATTTCCAGGATCTGCTGTATGAAACCCTGACGCCCCCGGGGTTTCCTCCTCAGAAGCAACCCAGGTTCCCACCGGTATTCAGGTGGGGCACGGGACACGCCCGGCTGCCACCCAGAAGCTTTTCATACAGGGTGATTTTCAGCTCACCCAGAATCCCTTTGATATGGCCATCGAAGGAGACGGTTTTTTTCAAATTTTACAGCCCAATGGGGAGATAGCCTATACACGTGCCGGCACCTTTAAAATAGACAGTGAGGGAAGAATTGTCACCTCGGATGGATTTTTGATGGAACCGGAAATATCCATCCCAGCGGATGTCATCACCGTTCACATGGGAACCGATGGCACGGTGTCGGTTATGCAGCCCGGATCTACCGAAGCCGTTGATGTCGGGACTATCGAACTGGCCAGATTTACCAATCCGGCAGGATTGAAGAGTATCGGCCGAAACCTGCTATCTGCCGTCTTCTTCCTCGGGGGATGCCACGGTGGGAACACCCGGCGAGGATGGTCTTGGGACCATTGCCCAGGGATATGTTGAAATGAGCAATGTCAATGTGGTGGATGAAATGGTCAATATGATCACGGCTCAAAGGGCTTATGAACTCAACAGCAAGGCCATCCAGGCATCGGATGAAATGCTTCAGATAGCCAACAATATCAAGCGATAGTATGAAAATGATAAAACAAGCGTGTTCCCACAAACAGTTCCAGAGAGTTTTAAGACTGGGCATCTGGTTCGTGTTGATCTTGTTCATTCTGCCGGCAGCCGGAATGACATCCGGTGACCGCCTGTCCGGGCTTTCATCGATATGCTGCCCCGTGTCACATGTGGACGAAGATCCGGTTTTGCTTGGAGACATTGCGGCTATCAGTGGCCAGGACACAACACTGGTTGACGAACTGAAAATACTAGTGGTGGGCAGGGCACCGTTACCGGGCAAATCCCGACAGATCGAGGCCGCCTATGTTGCCTTGAGACTGAAGCAAAACAGCATCCCGCTTGACCAGGTGGTCCTGAATGAAATCACCCCGACAACGGTGGTTCGAAACAGCACCATTGTGAGCCAGGACCAGATAAAGAGCGTCATCAGGGATGCGTTTTGACAGGAGAACTTTTTTCAGGGACGACGGGGTGTTGTACGGGATATCAGGGTTGCAGACGATCTCGTTGTCCCGACGGGCGATCTCTCTTACCGGGTGACATTTGCGGAAAAATCCATCCGGTCCAACAAAATTCCGGTGTCTGTGGCCGTGTTTGTGAACGGCAAGCAATACCACAAAATCTGGGCAACCCTTCTGGCGGACATTCTTCAGGAAGTGGTGGTGCTTGAAGCGATACCATGCGAAGATATCAGCGTATCACTGCGGAAGATATTCAATCTGGTGGACATGAACCTGGCGGACATTCCACAAAACGCCATAACGAGTGACCAGGACATTCTTGACAAACGGATTACCAAGTCTCTGTTGTCTGGGACTGTTCTACGGACAGATATCGTCGAGTTGCCACCCCTGATCAAACGAGGGGATATCGTAACGGTCAAAGCGGTATCAGGAGCGCTGCAGGTCACGATCCTTGGGAAAGCCAAGGGCAATGGGCACCAGGGGGAACGTATCAAAATTGTCAATATCGATACGCAGAAAGAATTATATGGATATGTGGTGGATGCGAAAACCGTAAAAGTCGTATTTTAGATTTAATCCTATGAGATCCTGTTTAAAGGAGATACGGGTGAAGGTGAAACCTTTCAGAATAAAAAAAACCTGTGAAATTTCCGGGTTCGTCGTACGTGGCCTGATTGGGGCACTTGTAATGGGATTGTTGATGGGATGCGGGGCCATTTTCAAAAAGCAAGCCCCGGCGCCTGAACAACCACAAGCGGCAACAACGGTTTCCGAAAGTGTTTTGGTCTCTTCAGAGCCAACTGCCGATGGCGTGGTCGTGGCAACATACCATCCTTCAACGACGGATCCGAATACGAAGGTTCCGGATTCCCTTTGGAAAACCAACAGTGCTTTTGGATCGCTTTTTATCAGTCAGAAAGCACTCCATGTGGGTGATATCGTCACCATTCGAATCGTGGAATCTTCCAGTGCTTCCAATAAGGCCAATACCTACCACCGAGAGAGATTCCTCCATAAACATCGCGACGCCCAATTTTTTGGTGCTGAAGACGAGGTGCCGTCGGAGTTGGTTGTTCAATCCCCTGGGGAATTTGAGCGCGGGGTTTGGGAGCGATTTTGAGGGTGATGGAGAACAAACAGAAGCGGAGACCTGACGGCGTATATCACAGCCAAAATCACGGAAGTCCTCCCCAATGGAAATCTTAAAATTCTGGGGTACCCGCGAGGTTGCCATCAACAACGAGAAACAGTTTATCCATATTTCCGGTATCATCCGCAGCCGGGATATATCGACGGACAATATGATTTTATCCACCTATATAGCCGATGCAAAAATCAAATACAGCGGCAAAGGCATTATCGATGACAGGCAGAAACCGGGGTGGTTGGCCAATCTTTTCAATGCGCTCTGGCCGTTTTAGATGTTGAGAGGAAAGCGAATAAAATCGTGCTATGGAAAAGAAGATATCATGAAACGAGTACGTATATTCATCCCATGGGTCTGTACTGCTGCTGATGGTGACGGTATCGACTGCCGGCGCAGCCAGGATAAAGGATATTACTTCCATCAAAGGAGTACGGTCCAACCAACTTATCGGTTATGGTCTTGTCATCGGCCTGGATGGAACCGGGGATGGTAACAAATCGGTATTTACCAAACAGTCCATTGTTTCCATGCTCGAAAGAATGGGAATGACCATCGACGCGGTTGAAATTCGGGTTGAAAATGTTGCAGCCGTCATGGTGACGGCAGAGCTGCCGCCCTATGCCCGTGTTGGCAACCGTATCGATGTCCTGGTGAGTTCCATCGGCGACGCTTCGAATTTGGAGGGGGGAACACTCCTTTTGACACCCCTCAAGGCTGTCAACAGCATTGTGCATGCGGTGGCACAGGGGCCCATTAGCACCGGGGGGTTTGAGGTCAGTGGCAATGGTGCCAATGTTCAGAAAAATTTTCCGACTGTCGGGCGTATTGCCAACGGAGCCATGATTGAAAAAGAAATAGCCGCTGATTTTATTTCCAATGGATCCTTTTCATTGAGTCTGTTGGAACCGGATTTTACAACGGCTTCCAGGATCGCCAAGGCCATCAACACTTCTTTTTCAGCTTCCATTGCCGTCACACCCAATCCCGGCACCATCAACGTCAGGATACCCCAATCCTATGAGGAGCGGATCGTCGAACTTGTTATGCGGGTCGAGAGTCTACTGGTCAACCCCGACAATGTTGCAAAGGTGGTGATCAATGAGCGAACCGGTACTGTGGTGATGGGGGAAAATGTCAGGATCGGTATCATTGCCATTGCCCATGGAAGTTTAAGTGTGCAGGTCAAGGAGTCAGCCGATGTTTCCCAGCCACTCCCCTTTTCAAGAGGGGGCAGACCGTTGCTACGCCGGATACTTCCATAACGGTTGAAGAAGGAAATGGCAAACTGTCGGTCGTGAACGGGGGGGTCAGTATTGGAGAGGTGGTCAGGGCCTTGAATGCTCTGGGTGTTACACCTCGGGACCTGATCGCGATTCTACAGGCCATCAAGGCGGCTGGCGCCCTGTCGGCAAAGCTGGAGATCATTTAATGTCTTCCCTTTTTATGAAAATTGACCCCGAGAATGGGCCATCCATGCTTCACATGCAGACGCATCCGTTCGCCGGTGAAAAAGCGGCTGCGCCCGAGTCCTCAACAGCAGATTCAAATGGCCTGGACGAGGCTTGTGTCGAATTTGAATCCCTGTTTATTTATCAGTTGTTAAAAGAGATGCGCGCATCCATTCCCGGGGACGGGTATCTAGGCCAGAGCACCCAATCCAAGACCTATACATCGATGTTTGATGTTGAAATAGCACGAAAAATATCCAGCCAGAGAGGTATCGGGCTGGCTGATTTTCTCAGACAGCAGCTATCAATTCGACTTGATGACACCGAGTCGCAGCAGACCCAAAAAAAGATTGATATTTATTAAAGTTTTTCCATATTCTGCCGATAATGTCTTATAGGAAGGATAAACCGTTTTCCAGCAGAAATCGCCTGGATCGACAAAGGGATTTTCCATGGAGATTACAGATAAAAAGGCACTTGCCAGTCTTGACAATTATATCAAGAATATTGACGCCCAAAGGAAACTGAAACAATCTTCGCGTCAGGTGGCACCGGTGAGCGATAAAGAGGGCGATAAGGTCGAGTTGTCAGCCGAGGCAAAACAGATCCAGACGGCTGGCAGACTCATTAAATCAATGCCGGAAATCAGAGAGGAGAAAGTTGCCCACATTCGGAATCAGCTCAAAACAGGCACCTACCAGATCGATCCCGGCAAGATAGCAGCCGCCATGCTCAAAGAAGCCCTGTCTGACGAGAAAACCTAATCCGTTATGGAACAGTTGCTGAACAGATTATTAAAATGCTTCTAGTGGATGAAGTGGGTCTGTATCGATTCCTGTTGTCTGTTTACCAGGACGAACGACAGGCCCTCCTGTCGTTTGTGTTGGACAATATCACGGCCACCTCCAAGAAAAAAGAAAACCTGATTCTAAAAGTAAAAATTCTTGAAGAACAACGGATCCATGTTATCCATCAGATAGCAGAAATGCTAAACCAGCCGGCTTCGGGTCTTACCCTTACCCGTTTGGCTGAAAAGGTGGATATTCGTTATTCGCATAAATTGTTGACACTGGGCTCTGAACTATCATCGGTGTTGGAAGAGATGGGTGTGTTACACCGTGCCAACCGATCACTGATAACCCATTCCCAGGGTCTTGTGAGTGGTTCTCTGGCATTTTTGAGCAATAATCTGGCGCCCGATCCTGTTTATCATCGGGACGGCAGTGTTTCAACACAGGGACAAAACGGTCGCTTGGTTACCCGTACGATTTAAACTGCCCGGGCTATAGCGGGAAGATACCGTGGCAGCCCGGCAAGAGGCTATATGACAACCATTCAAAATATACTGGGAATTGGCCGGACAGCGCTTCTGGCCCAACAAAAAGCCATTGATATTACAGGAAGAAACATCGCCAATGCGGATACCGAGGGATACAGCCGTCAGCGGGTGACGTTTTCTACACTGGATGGGAACTATTTTACGAGTGGTGTTGCCGGGCTGGATATCGAGCGTGTCTATGATCGATATCTGGAAAACCAGCTCAGTGGTGCGATTCAAACCTCGGGAAGATGGGAATCCCAGCAGGACGGTCTGGAAAGAATTGAAATTTTATTCGATGAATCATCGGGTACGGGCCTGAGCGAGCGACTCAATGCTTTTTGGAATGGGTGGATGGATCTGGCCAACAACCCCCCCGGCCGGGTGGAGCGTAGTCAACTGCTGGCCAGGAGCCGGGAGATGGTTAGCCTGTTCAATGGGCTTGCCGGAAATCTTCGTCAACTTCAGGGAGACACCAATGCCGCCATCCAAGATGCAGTGGAGAGTATCAATCGGATTTCCGGTCAGCTGGCGGACCTGAACGGCCAGATCCGCCAGGCTGAACTGGAAGGACGGGAAAGCAATGGCATGCAAGACAGCCGGACGCAGCTGCTGAAAGACCTGTCTCAACTGATCGATGTGACGAGTTATGAAAAAGCGGACGGGACTCTCTCTGTGTCCATTGCCTCGGGGATGTCCCTGGTTGAGAACACGGAGTTTACACAATTGGACACAAGACCGGGCAGCGATCCCTTACAGGATGACATTGTTTGGGTGGACAGCCAGGGAAACACAAGCGATATTACCAATCAAATCATTGACGGCCAACTCAAGGGCTGGCTTGAAGTCAGGGACGCGATCATACCGGATATCATGGGTCGGCTCGACGCCCTGGCCGGCGACATCATTTCAGAAGTGAATGCACTTCACGCCAGCGGCGTCGGACTTGATGGCACACAAAATGATTTTTTTACAGGGTCATCAGCATCGGATATAGCCGTGAATACGGTAATCCTGAATGATCCGGGCAAAATTGCGGCAGCTGATCCTGCGGAAGGTCTTCCCGGAGGAAACAATGTGGCCCTCGCCATTGCCGACCTGCAGGCGGCATTGGTCATGAACGGGGGTGAGTCCACTTTTGGTCAGTACTACAGTTCTCTGGTCAGCGATATCGGAAGCGCACTGCAAACTGCCAGTACGAATTCACTGTACCAGGAAGATATCACTGCCAGTCTGGCGGCTTATCGCGAATCGGTTTCCGGGGTTTCCCTGGATGAAGAGATGGTCAATCTCATTAAATACCAGAACGCATTTTCAGCGGCCGCTCAACTCATCAATGTGGCTGATGAAATGATGGAAACCGTCATTAATATGATGTAAGCTGTTAACAGCTTATAGCTTACGGCTTATCGCTTACCGCTTTCCGCTAAAAAGGAGCCTTTCTTGCGCGTAACCCATCAATCAGCTTCCGGTTCCGTCATCAGCAATCTGCGGCGGCAGACCGGACAGATGCTGAAAACCCAGGAAACCATCGCTTCGGGCAAACGAATCAACCGGGCTTCTGATGATCCTCGTGGTATGGCCCGGATTCTGGACACGCGACAGCTCCTGTCTTCATTGAACCAATACCAACGCAATATCACTCAGGGGGAATTGCGTATCGATACACTCGAAACCACTCTGGCTACGGTGGATGAATTCGTCGCAAGAGCCAGGAGTATTGTGGCGAATGCAGACCAGGATACCGACATGCAGGCCGTTCTGGCGGATGAGGTGGCCAAGATCCGCGAGCAGCTGGTCCAACTGGCCAACAACCGTTTGAAAGACACCTACCTGTTTGCCGGTCACAACACCGACACAGCACCTTTTCTGGCGGATGGCACCTACACGGGGGATAACGGCTTCTATCACATCCGGGTTGGGCAGACATCGGAGATGGTCCTGCAGGTGGATGGAAATACTGTTTTCAAAGATACCGAAGACATTTTCGCGATATTGGGGGAATTGCAGACAGCCCTGGAAAACGGTGACAGCGTTCAGATCCAGAACCAGGCTGCGCCCCTGGCTCGTTTCCAGGAGCATTTACAGAACGTTCGTGCCGACATAGGTGGCGGCAGGGACCAGCTGGAAACCAGCGCCAATTATCTGGACAATTTCATCCGTAACATGGAAACGGTCCTGGCGGACATGGAAGAGGCAAACCTTACGGAAGCGGTCCTGGCCTTACAGTTTCAGAATACGGTTTATGAAGCGGCACTCGTGGCGGCCGCTGACTTGGTACAGCCGAGCCTGCTTCAATTTCTTCGATAACAGATGGCACGTTTACGACATACTACCCTGATTATATTGTTACTTATCCTGTTGTGGATTCCCCTTGGGGCGTCAGCCATGACCGGGGAGGAAATGTTGCACTTGAAAGAGGCCGGGGTCAGTGATGAAACGATCCAGTTGATGATCCAGGAGAAAAGTATCGAAACCGTCTCTTTGACAGTGCAGGAGGTTCTGGACATGAAGGCGGCCGGTATTGGCGAAGATACCCTGCAATTGATGATCAGAGGTCTTTCTTTCATGAAGGACAGCCAACCGGTTGTCTATGAGAGCCCCGCCAAGGGCATGCGGATCACGTCGGTGAATGACCTGCTCATGCTCAAGGAATCAGGCTTCAGCGATGAGACCATTCGCGCCATTGTGACGGTCGCCTCAGGAGATGAAGACCAGCAGGGCTATGAAGAGGCCCTCCGCATGCTCGAAAGCATGAACCTCTGGGTTTCCCCCCACCGTCGCCTGCCAAAACATCGTAAATAAACGAAGCCATAAGCCATAAGCGATAAGCTTTAAGCGTTAACCTGGATGCCGCTCATAGCTTACAGCTTATAGCTTATTATATCTGATTGAGATCGGGCATGGCGCCCAGGATGATTTCGACACGGCGGTTTTTCTGCCGGCCCTGGGGGTTGTCATTGGAATCCAAGGGACGGTGCTCGCCAAATCCCATGGTGGAGATGCGATCGGGTTCGATGGCTCCCTCAGACAGGAAAAAGTCGGCCACAGAGGCCGCCCGGGCCATGGAGAGCTGAAGATTGGTTTTGAAACGGCTGCCTTTTTTCAGGGGAACATTGTCGGTGTGCCCGGCAATGATGATGTTTTCTTTATTATTTCTGAAGACTTCGGCAATCGTTGAAAGCAGGGGTTTCATGGAATCCCGGATGTCGGCCCTGCCCGAGTGAAACGTGCTTTCCCCCATCAGACGGATTCGAATCTTGTATTCATCGGAATCGAATTCAATCAATCCTTTGGAACTTCCAAAACTATCCAGAATGGCTTTGCGGACCTGTTCGAGAATATCGGTTTCTTGGGAAAGGGAGATGGCTTCCTGATCAAAATTCTTGGCAATGATTTTCTGTCCTTTGGGAATGTCGAACACCTGTTTCTTTCGCTGAACCCCGAAAGCGTTCTGCATGGAGCCGGAAAGTTCTTTGTATTTCTGACGGTCCATCTCTGAAAAGGAGAGCAGCAGAACAAAAAAACAGAGCAGCAGGCTCATGAGATCCCCGAATGTCACTACCCACAAGGGTGCGCCTTCCTCTACAACCTCTGCTGGCTCCGGCTCCGGGTTACCCATTGGCGGTCTCCCGGGCATCTTCTTTGGCGCCGTTCTTATCGCGTTCCTTGGGTGACAGATAGATCTTGAGAGATTCTTCGAGTACCATGGGGGCAACCCCCCGGCTGATACCGATGGCCGATTCGAGAACGATGCTTTTGTTGATGCGCTCCTGCTGACTTCTCAAGGACAGTTTGTCGGCGAGGGGTAGACAGATGAGGTTTGCGATGACGGCACCATAGAGGGTTGTCAGCAGTGCCACTGCCATGGCGGGTCCGATGGCGCCGGGTTCGGACATGTTGGCCAGCATCTGTACCAGACCGATGAGGGTTCCGATCATGCCGAATGCCGGTGCTGCCGCGCCCATGCCTTTGAAGACATTCTGTCCGGTGGTGTGCCGCTGGATGGTCAAACGGATGTCTTTGTTGAGCATGTCTTCAATCAGACCTTCGTCAAAGCCGTCGGAAAGGTACTGTAGGGCTTTGGCTGAAAACTTGTCCTTGGTCTCGACTTTTTCCAGGGAGATCAGGCCTTCTTTCTTGGCGACCCGGGTGTAATCGACCATTTCCTGAATGATGTTTTCAGGGCGGTCGATTTTGTAAATAAACGCTTTCATGCCCACGGTGATTGAATTGATGACATCCTTGAGGGAAAACTTCACGAAGCAGGCTGCCAGGGTGCCCCCCACAACGATCAGCAGACCGGGGATGTTGATAAACATGACCGCGCTTCCTCCCATGACAATGGCCGAGAGGACCAGCAGGGAACCGCCGAACAATCCGATGATGGTTGCAATATCCATAGGTTTTTACCTACCACTTATATACATAAAATTTATTGGGGATATATCCCCTCTCATTATATTGACTCAGCTTATCGATCATGGCTGCGGTTATCTTGGTTTGAAACGGCATGGCCATGGCACCGCCTTTCAGACGGATATTTCGTGCCAGAACCATTCCTTCGGTAAGATCTTCGAATCGGATTTCCTGGTATTTTTTCCGGGCTTCAGCCACCATGTTGTCAAAATTGAGCTGAACCAGATACTCATAGAGACCCGGGTCGAGCTGATATCCCATATACCGCTGCAGGTGTGAGGGGATATCTTCCAGGGGACACTTCCCCCGGTAAACGAGATTGTCATAGAGTGAAACCGCGGCAATGATTTTTGCCAGCAGGGGGATCTGATTCCCTGCCAGCGCATCTGGAAATCCTTTTCCGTTATACTGCTCGTGATGCATCCTCACCAGTGCGGCAACCGGACGAAGTTTTTCGTTTTCGTTTAAGATGCTTTCACCCTGAATCGGGTGTGACAGATAGAGAACTCGCTCTCTGGCGGTCATTTCCGTTCTTTTCTTGATCAAAAGACTGGCGGGAACACAGACCATGCCGATGTCATGGAGCAGTCCGGCAGCCCGAATGGTGGGGTAGGCATCCGCTGAAATACCGGGATGACGCTGGGCCAGTTTGACCGAGGCTTCCGCCACCCGTCGGGAATGGTCACCCAGGTCTTCGTTGTAGACGTTCACCAGATGTGACAACATGCGGACCGTCGGATAATATTCCTTTTTCAGGGTTTCCCGGTCGCGTTTTATCTGATGCTCCAGCCTTGCGACCCTGGAACCGATGGCGACCCGGATGGTTAAATCAACAGGGCTGACCGGCGTTCGAATGTAATCGTTAACAACGGTTCCGAGACTGCGGATGAGATCGCTGTTGGTTTCCTGATCGCTGATGAGAATGGTGTATATATTTGTTTTAAACCCCCCCAGGTAGATGCGACGGCAGAGTTCAATTCCATCCATCTCCGGCATTTCCCAGGCTGTGATTACGATATCCACCGGCTCTGACTGGACCAGTTCCAACGCAGTGGTAGTGCTTTGAGCCAGCAGCAGATCATATTTGCTGTTGCTGAGGGTCTCCTCGTAGGTGTTCAGAGCTTTTGAATCATTGTCGACAATCAGAATATTCATAGGGGGTACTCAAACAGCTGAACGTTCTCGTCATTTGGATTTTCTTGCCTTTGCGGCTTAACCCGCAAAGGCAGCACGCTATATCCCATATCGGCAGTTTGGCCAAAAAACTTGAGTGAAAAGTGTATTCAATCGACAAGACTCAGGGAAATTCAGGCAAGCAAGAGATTTGAGGGGAGTGTCTTCAGAAAGAAACTCAGACCAGAAGATCGATGATCAGGCCTTTGTTGGAGTGGATCACAGACCACCAGTCACTGTGGTAAAAAATCTGGCGCTGGAGTTTTTCAAATATCCGTTTAACACCGGGATTCAAGTCAAGTGGTCCTAATGACGCACCCGTGTGACGGTTGAACGTTTTCCGAAACTCTGCCGGGTTCGCAGTCGATCTGCTGCGGTGACTGATGGCCCGATAGAGCACCAACTCCTGAAGATGTTTTTCTTCGAATGGATTGTCCATCTGTCTACATGTATTCCCGGGTGATGATGACCATACGTAAAGGTATTCCCTGCCTTATTTTTTTCTGCAAGGATGTCTGTTTCTTGTCTCTGCACAAAATGTGCCCGATGTCATGATTGCGTCTGCTTTTCTGTTTTGCCCCTACATCTTGTAGGTTCGATGCCCGAGCATGCACATGAATAGGAAACAGTTTTCTTGGAATTGTGTAGAAAACTACCCAACCCGAATAGGTCGTGAAACTTGATAAAGAATCCATTTCAGATTCGTAAATTTCCTTAAGAGTCCTCCATGTCTTGTATTTTGTCAGTGCCGGTATTAACTTACGACATCCTGAACCGAGCCCTTTATCCCGAGGAGATTGGTGCCGATGGGGATATAAATCGCTCAGTTCAGGATAATGACGGTTGCTGTTGAATCAAAGACCACAGGAGATTTTGATGAGATGAACATTCTGGAAGCCAGGAACCTGAACAAGGCCTATAAGGTGGAAAACCGCCGCATCACGGTGTTGAAGGATATTTCATTGTCCATCGAACCGGGAGAGTTTGTGGTCGTTACGGGAAGCAGCGGCAGCGGAAAAACCACACTCCTGACACTTCTTTCCGGGCTGGACCAGCCGTCTTCCGGCCATGTCGCCATTCAGGGGCAGGAGATTACGGGCGCCACCGAAGATGAACTGGCCCCCATACGCAACCGCATGATCGGGTTTGTTTTTCAATCCTTTCACCTGGTGCCTTCCATGACGGCCAAGGAAAATATCATGTTTCCGGCGGAAATCATGGGCAAACAAGATGCGGAGGAGACTGCGCAAAGGCTGCTGAAACGGGTGGGGCTGGCAGACAGGGCAGACAATATGCCCAGCCAGCTTTCAGGGGGGGAAAAACAGCGCGTATCCCTATGCAGGGCCATGGTGAACCAACCCAAACTACTGTTTGCCGATGAGCCCACGGGCAATCTCGATTCGGAAAACGGCAGCATCGTTCTCTCACAACTCATCGATCTGAAAACCGAACAGGGGGCAACCCTGATTCTGGTTACCCATAATCCGGATATCGCCAAGGCCGCCGATCGCGTTCTGACCCTTGAGGATGGCAGGCTGGTCCGGGAAATTTCCGGCATTTCGGGACAGGAGCAATGATGATCCATCCCGGTTTCATCCGGCGCGAAATTACACGGTCGTCAAAGCAGGCCGTGGTTTTCATTCTCTGCGTGGGGCTTTCCCTGGTTACCCTGACGGCATTCAGCGGTTTTTCAAAAAGTATTCATCAATCTTTGCTACACGATGCTAGAAAGCTGCATGCCGCCGACATCGTCATCCGGAGCTACGAGACCCTCTCGGAGCCACTGTCCCGGGCGATTTCAGAAAATGTTGAGCAGGGTCGTGTCGCCCTTGCCCGATATCATGAATTCTACAGTGTCATTCGAACGAGCGACGACAGCACCTCAGTTCTTTCATTGCTGAAAGTCGTGGAAAAGGGGTATCCCTTCTATGGGGAAGTCCTGCTGCAATCCGGCAGGCCGCTGCATGAGGTGCTGCAATCGGGCCAGACCGTCGTGGCACCGGCGCTCCTGGATCGCCTGGGGCTGAGACTCGGCGACACCATTCAGGTGGGCTACACCTCTTTGACTATCCAGGACGTAGTTCTGGCCGAACCTGACCGCCCCATCAGTCTTTTTTCTTTTGGGCCACGCGTTTTTGTTGCCGCCGAAGACCTCGACGCTCTGGGTTTACTCCAGACCGGCAGCCGTATACGACACGTCCATCTTCTGAAGGTCAAAGACGGCAAGCAGACAGATGCCCTGGCCCACAGACTCGGTCAGGTTGCCGATCTTGAAAGGGAGCGGGTTGACACGTTTCAAACGGCCCGGTCGCGGGTCAAGCGCTTTTTCGAAAGATTCATGTTTTTCCTGAATCTGGTGGGAGTTTTCATTCTGGTTGTTTCCGGGGTCGGTATTCAGAGCACCTTGACCGCCCTGCTCAATGAAAAGCAGTATACCATCGCCATCATGAAAGCTCTGGGTGCCACCAACCGTTATGTTCTGGTTCACTATATGATCATCGTCATGCTCCTGGGGAGCATCGGTATGGGCGCGGGCATTCTGATCGGTATCCTGATCCAATATGGTCTGGCCAATCTCCTTTCCGCATTCCTGCCGCCTGGGACACCGTTCCTGATCGCATGGTCAGGGCTAGTGGAAAGCGTGGTATTGGGCATTGTGGTGGTATTGATTTTTTCCTTCGTGCCCCTCTACCGCTTGAGAGGCATGCACCCGGTCATGGTTTTACGAAAGGATATCCCAGTGTTGACCCGTCAATGGCCAATATTTGCCTGCTACGGGATTTTTGCCCTGTTTTTCTTTGGTCTGGTTTTCCGACACATGCAGGATGTCCGTTTCGGGCTCTATTTTGTGGCGGGTGTGGGTGCCCTGATCATGAGTACAACGGTCATCACCTACGGCATGCTCGGTGTGTTGAGGCGGGTTCATATCCGGAACCTGGTCCTGCGCCAGGCTGTCAAGGGTCTGTTTCGGAAGGGTGGCGCCACCCAAACCATCATGGTATCCCTGACAACATCGTTGTGCGTGATCTTTTCCATCTATCTGGTGGAGCAGAATCTGGATGCCACCTTCGTCAAATCTTTCCCAAAGGATAGCCCGAATCTCTTTTTCCTCGATATTCAGCCGGATCAGACGGCGGCTTTTTCCAAGGCCATGAACGAAGCGGTCCTGTTTTATCCGATTGTTCGGGCCAGGGTCACCCATGTCAACCATGCCGCCATCGATCGGAAGACTGAACGGAGCAAAAAGCGGGACAATCTTGCCCGGGTTTTCAATTTGACCTACCGGAACCAACTCCTGGACGATGAGGTCCTCCTTCAGGGAGCCGGGCTTTTTCGCAATGACTGGCAGGAGACTCAGGTGTCGGTCCTTGACACCGTCATTGACATGCACCCTATGGACATCGGGGATACCATTCAATTCAACATTCAGGGCGTTCCGCTGGAGGCACGCATATCGAGTATTCGAGCCCGCACAAAAGGGTCGTTGCGCCCCTTTTTCTACTTTGTTTTCGAAAAAGAGACCCTCCAATCGGCACCGCAAACCCTGTTCTCCGCATTTCATGTGGCCCCGGAGAACATCGGGCCGCTGCAGACCCGGGTGGTGAAGCAATTCCCCAATATCAATGTCATCGACGTCTCTGAAACGATTCGCGTGTTTGCAGGCATCATGAAACAGTTGTCGAAAATTGTTCGAGGTTCCAGTGTTCTCAGTATCTTAGCCGGTATTCTGATACTTACCAGTGCGGTTTTTGCCACCAGGGCGGAACGGATAACCGAATCCGTCTATTACAAGATCCTTGGGGCAAAGAAGTCATTTGTGGTAAAGGTATTCTCACTCGAAAATCTGATGATGGGGCTTGCCAGCAGCCTGCTGGCCCTTGTCATTTCCCAGGTGGATACCTATCTGATATGCAGGTTTGTCTTGGAAATCGACTTTCGGATGTTTTTATTTTCCTGCATACTGATGGTCGCCGCCGCAGTTGTACTTGTCAATGGGGTCGGGATCCTATCGGCTAGATCGATACTCGAAAAAAAACCGATTACATACTTGAGGGAGCAGCCCGATGCATAACCCAGATTTTCTTTTTACAAGGAAGGATCCGGCCGGCAGAGATTTGCTGGCCAGGAATTTCCCGATATGGGTCTTGGTGTTTTTCTTCGTTCTCCTGGGTACGTCTGCCTGCAGCAATGAATCCCCTTCTGCAGAGAGCCGGTCCGAATTGCAGGGTAACCAAGGATTGGGCCTGGGTATTATCGTGGCTGTTGGTGACAGCCTGACCGCCGGTTATGGTGTGGATGAGACCGAGGCATATCCGGCCCTGCTTGAAAAACGCCTCCTTTTGGATGGTTTCTTTTTCAAGGTTATCAATGCGGGTGTCAGCGGTGAAACCAGCAGTGGAACCCTGTCCCGTATCGAATGGGTTATCCGTTCCCTCAAACCGGACTTCATTATTCTGGAAACCGGTGCCAATGACGGCTTGCGGGGTGTCGATCCGCACGTGCTCGAAAAAAATCTGGACGGGATTGTCACCACCATCAAGACCCATGGTATCGGTATTCTTCTGGCCGGGATGAAAATACCACCCAACCTCGGGCCTGTCTACACCGCCCGTTTTGCAAAGGTCTATCCAAAAATTGCCAAGAAGCACCATATTCCCTTGATTCCGTTTTTCCTGGAAAGCGTGGCCGGTGACGCACGCTACAACCTTTCCGATCGGATGCACCCCAATCCTGAGGGATATCGCCGTATCCTGGATATTATGTATCCATACGTGCTGGAGATGATTAAAAGTGAGAAGGGTTAAAACAGGGTTGGAAGGTAGCACATGGTTTTAGGTTTTATGTGTTAAGTTTTAGGTTCAGCTATTAGCTACAATTAATTACGCGCGCAGCGCAAATGTCGTCCGAAGGACAAATGACGCACGAAGTGCAAATGGCAACCAGGTAGGGAGTTTTATGGGATTTCTAAAATATTTTTCTCCAAAATCATTTGATGTTTTCGAAGAAAAGGGTGACCGGCTGGTGCTGTCCAACGATCTGGGGCTGGCAAAACTGCAATATGAAGAGGCTTTGTCACGCCTGGAAAAGTCTGCTCTGCCGGGTGTGTCGGAACACAGGGACAGAATCGAGATGAAAATTCTGGATGCCCGTGAGTCACTGGCCCTGCAGCATAAGGTTTCTGCCGAGGAACTGGTGACGGCTGGATGTTTTGAAGAGGCCGGGGAACTGCTGGAACTGGCGCGGGAACTGACCCGCGATCCGCAGTTAATCCAGGAAGTGGATTCATTGATAGCTGATGTAGCTGCAGATGTCCCCATGGAATTGAACACCCCGATATCGGAAGAGACCGATGATGAGGTCTTTGGCCTGAATGACGACGAGGCTTATTTTATTATTCTCTGCAGTACTCTGCCGGATGATGTTCAGGATGTTTACACGGGTTTGGGGGAGAATTTTCAATCCGGGTATATCGCACTCAACAAGGGGGCATTCGAATCTGCAGCAGACCTGCTGAACAAGGCCCTGGCTGATCAGGGAGACCGCATCACCTATGTCCACCTTGAACTTGCCACAGTCTATCTGAATCTGGGGGATATCCCTGCTGCCAGGATCCTTTTGGAAGCTTTTGTCAAAGCATATCCGGAATCCCTCCGGGCATATGAAGCACTCTGCGATATTTATTGGGAATCCGACGCGTACGAGCTCGCGGATACGCTGTTGCAATCCTGCCCGGACACACTCAAGACATCCATACCCATCCTGCTGTTGATGGGTGAAACCCTGTTTCGGTCTGGAAAACAGGCCGAGGCCATTTCTTTTTATCTCAAAAGTATCGAATATCTTGGATGGGACGAACAGATCGCCGTAGCCCTTGCAAGGATTTACGAGGCCATGGACAGGAGAAAAGAGGCCTTGGCAACCTACCAGGAAGTGATCAACGGCTGTAAGAGCTGCCGCAGACGGGTCAATCCTTTTGTCAGACAGCGATATGCCGAACTGAAATATGATGCAGGCGATATTTCAAGCGGACTTCTGGACACCTATTTTTCTCTTTGCCGGGAGAACCCTGAAAACCAGGGTCAATATTTTGGCAGGATCAGTGATATTTACACGCGCCAGGGTTACCCAGAAGAGGCTCAGCGGTATCTGGAGATGGCCCGGCAAAAGACACCAGAACAAACTTAGTTACTTTGTTCATTGTGTTCTTTGGGTTTATTGTGTTGCTAAAGGCTGTCGGTATAGAGTCTTTGACGCGTTTTTGTTTCATCAACCCAATGAACCCAAGAAACCCAAGAAACGCAAAAAACCCTATTCCCCCTCGAACCCTTGTATCCCCCTCAGACCCTTGAAACTTCGGGCCCTGCTTTTCCCCTCCAACCCTTCACACCTCGGACCCTTAAACCCTGCCCTTCATCCCAGAACCGAAAACGTGCTACCCTGGATAATCTCCCGGTTTCGGGAAAAAATACCCGTGTTCAGGGTTATATCCACATGGCGCAATCGCACTTGCAACGGATCTGTATCGTGATCGTTACCATTTTCAGAGGCATGGATCAGTTCCGCCATGACACGGCCGATGGCCGGTCCGTTTTTGTACTGATTGCCGCTCGTGCCGATGGCAAGGTAAAACCCCTTAAGATGGGATCGATCATAAATGGGAATCCAGTCCTCGCTGACGTCATAGAGGTCGGCGATCCCCCTGGGGTTGTTTGGAATCCGGATCTCCGGTATGCGCTTGGCCAGACGATAGGTCTGGGCCTGGTACTGCGCCAGGGTAACATCCCTGTTGAAGTGGTCCGGGTCATCTACCCAGTCTTTTTCATCGCAGGCAGGATCTTCGCTGCCCACTAGGACCAGGTTGCCTGTTTCAGGCCGATGATAGCCACCCAAATCGCCGTCCCCGACAACCAGTCCCATCTTTTCGTAGCTGAACGTTTCCGGCGAGGGGACAAAGTGGACTTCATGCCGCAGGGGTCGGGTCTTGATGTTCATTTTGCCCGCAACACCGGCCATCTGGTTGATCACAGCGGAGTGGGGCCCGGCAGCATTGACAAGTATGGGGGCGTCGATTCGGGTGCCGTCTTTCAGGTTGACACCCATGACACCACTTTCGTCGGAACGGATCGATACGACCTTTGCGTTGAAAAGAAAGGTGGCCCCTTTTGCCTCAGCAGCCCGCTGGATGTTGTGAACCGACAAGACAGGGTCGTTGATATAGCCGTCGTTGGGGTAATAGAGGATGGTGTCGTCTATTTTCTGCTTGGGCAGGTCATGGAACCGGGGGTCTTCGGGGCGTCGTGGTGGATAAAATGAATCATCCACGAAATGGGGCATCCGATTAAGTAGTTTTTCCCGGTTCCATATCTCATACGGTATCCCCAGTGCATCGTGAAATTTCATGTGTTTTTCGGGAACATTACGTTGGTGGTAGATGTTGATCAGACCGGTCTGATTGAATCTGGCATGGCCTTTTTCATCCGAAACACCGATATACGCGTGCCAGTTTTTCCAGTCGAACCAGCTGTCATAGGCGATGGCGGTGCCTTCCAGGGTGGAATAATGGGTCCGGATAATGGCGCAGGTGTTGCTGGTGGAACCGAGCCCGGCAGCAGCTAACTGGTCCACGTTCAGGGTCTGGTATCCTTTTTTGGACAGTTCATAAGCGATGGCCGCCCCGGATATCCCGGCGCCGATGATGATGCAATCATAACTTGGGTTCATGGCATCCTTTTTCTTTGATGTTCGATGTTCATTGGTTTCCCATCATTAAAACATTTAGCGCCTTATGAGAAATGATTCCGTACCCAACGATCATGACAGAGATGGACACTTTGATCCACGCGCTTCCGGGGGACCAGGAGCGAAATCCGAAATGACGTGGTCGTGACGGCATGTGTCGTGATGTTGTTTTCCGCCAGAAGTTCCAGGGTGTTCAGCAATGTCTGGTTGTTCCGGTTCAACCCTTCCCCGATCAGGGATACCGCTGCCAGATCCGTATCAAAGGCCAGGTTGGGCCCGAATTTTTTTTTCAGACCGGTTTTGATGTCCTTCCAATCGTATATCTGACCGGCAGGTACCACAAAACTTGCCCGGGAGAGAATTCTGTTTTCGGCAACATGGGTGACGCTGACTTCTTTGACCGGCACCTGTTCGGTTTCTAGAAAGGAGACTGCCTGCTGGAAACGCTGGAGCACATCCTTTCCGGACATGCGGACACGCTCGATCTGTTCTTCCTTTACAACCGCTTTAACACCGAGGAGTTTGCCGGAAGACATTTTTCGTATGATGGTTTCTCTACCGGGTTGAAATGTGCTTCTGGCATAAAGGGCGATATTTTTTTCTTTGGCAAACTGCACGGCATGTGCATTGAGTACTTTGGCCCCGGCAGTACTCATTTCCTGCATTTCCGGATAGGAAATTTCAGGCAGGTGACGAGCGTCGGCCACGACTGCCGGATCGGCTGAATAGACCCCATCGACATCCGAATAGATTTCACAGCGTTCTGCATCCAGTGCAGCAGCCAGTGCAACAGCCGAAGTGTCTGATCCGCCGCGACCGAGGGTGGTGATGTCCCGTTTGTAGCTGACGCCCTGAAAACCACCGATGATCACCACCTTCCCCTTGGCCATTTCATCCTGTACGCGGAAGGGGCGGACCTCGATGACCTGGGCATCATTGTGCCGGTCGTTGGTGATGATACCGGCTTGTGAACCGGTGAGGGAGACGGCATCGATACCCATTTCATTCAAGGCCATGCAAAGCAGAGCCATGGTGATGCGTTCGCCTGTGGAAAGAAGCATATCCATTTCGCGTCTGGGGGGCTTGGGGGAAAATTCCCGCGCCATGGACAGAAGATTGTCAGTGGTTTTCCCCATGGCTGAAACCACTACGGCAACCTGGATCTGCTGCTGTTTGACGTTGGCGATCAGCCGGGCGATTTGCCGTAATTTGTCGATATCGGCAACACTGCTGCCGCCGTACTTTTGAACGATGCAGGTCATAATCAGAAAGTTCCTTATTGAATTGTTCATTGGCATGCGCTGATGGTAGGTGCCCTAATTGGCTCAAACAGCGCAAATCGCCATTGGATCACCCATTTCGCTCTATCTGTGGTGGAACCCGAAAGTTGAGCTATAAGCTGTAAGCCATAAGCAGCTTACGGCTTATGGCTTACAGCTTAAACCAAATATATACGTTAAAAAATGCCTTGATTCAAGCATTGTAAATCAGATCTTCGGCATCCATATAGGCTCACCATGCTGAAACAAGAATTCGAATGCGAAAAGCTTCAGCAAAAGAAAATGACCCTGTATGCCGAAAAGATTGTCTTGCAGACTCGACTGCACGTCTTTGATGTATTACATTGTGGTATTAAATATCCTGTGTATAGAAAACACACAGGCATATAATTTGTTTTTCAAGCGACGCTGTCGTTAAAAAAAATGTGTAACGATTCTATCGAAGGAGTGTGTTATGAAATATATCCTATCGATTTTGTTGTTTTTTGTGGTTACTACCGCAGCCATGGGAGCCGATGGCGCAGCGGTGATGTATCAGGTTAACGGTCAGACCTACGAGGGATATTATATCAGCCCTTCAGACAAAGCCCCTCTGGTGGTGTTGATTCACGACTGGGATGGTCTTACCGATTATGAAGTTAAACGCGCCCATATGCTGGCCGCATCAGGGTATGCTGTTTTTGCTGCAGACCTGTTTGGTGCCGGTGTGCGGCCCACCGAGGTGGTGGACAAGCGGCAGCATACAGGCGAACTGTACAAAGACAGGAACAAAATGCGGGCCTTGATGAACGGCGCCTTAGAAACTGCCCGGCAAAAAGGCGCCCGCATTGAAAATGCTGTTGCTGTTGGTTACTGTTTTGGCGGGGCAGCCGTACTTGAATGGGCGCGGTCCGGAGTGAAATTGAAAGGCTTTGCCACCTTTCACGGAGGTTTGAAGACACCGGAGGGCCAGGATTATAGCAAAACAGAAGGGTCGCTCCTGATCATGCATGGTTCAGCAGATTCGGCTATCACACTGGACCAGTTTGCAGCGCTGGCCAAGGAACTGGAATCGGCCGGTGTCTCCCACGAGATGATCACCTACGGTGGGGCGCAGCACGCGTTTACTGTTTTTGGCGGATCCCGCTATCAGGAAGCGGCGGATAAAAAGTCCTGGAAGCTGTTCCATGAATATCTTGCAGACACACTCATGCGCTGATATCGGCGGGCCTGTTGGATCTCAGACAGGGTGTCCACCTTTGGGTGGGATGTTTGCCCTGGTTATCGGGCCTTCTTTGGTTTTTTCAAGTGTCGGGTATTTTTCTTGAAATCCTGTAATTCCTGGAGGATGTGCCATGTTGACCCAGCAACAGATAATCGAACGGGCCCACGAGCTCATGTTCGAGGACATCGGTGTCACCAGTGCAAAACCATTTGAATCTCAGCAGCGTATCCTAGCAGAACGTCAGGAGTCATATGCCTGGACCATGACCGCCGGTCTGGATCTGATGTCCGGAACAGACCCACAGAATATTCTGCCAGGGGCGAAATCCATTTTTGTCCTCATGGAGGTCTATTTTCGTGAGTCCTATCCCCACACCATGGAGCCGTTTTTTGGTCGTTGCTATCTGGATGATGATCGGATACTGCGGGATGGTCTGGCCACGCGCATCAAGGCCTTTCGCTCCTATTTGCGTGACAACGGCATCCAGTCCAAAGTTCCCTTCAATCTGCCCCACCGGCTGGCCGCAGGGCGGGCAGGAATGGGCACTTTCGGGAAGAACTGTTTGTTCTACTCTAACCGTGTGGCCCGTAAGAGCTCGTGGGTGCTGCCCATTGCCGTGGTGGTGGATGCTGAATTTGAACCCGGCGAGCCAACTTTGATGACGGGTTGCCCCAAGTGGTGTCGGAACACCTGCCTGGTGGCCTGTCCCACAGGCGCTCTCAAGGGGCCTCGTCATATCGATTCCCGGCGCTGCATTTCTTTCCTGACATATTACGGGGAGGGTCTTACACCCAGAGATCTCAGGGAACCCATGGGTCTGTACATCTATGGTTGCGACCGCTGTCAGAATGTCTGTCCCCGGAACCAGGCCTGGCTTGCGGCAGACCTGCCTGTCAACCTGAGAGCCGCCAAAAAGGCTGCCGATTTTGACCTGGCCAGACTACTGCACATGGATCGACCCTATTTTGAGCAACGCATATGGCCCCACATGTTCTATATGTCCCCTGACCAGATCTGGCGCTGGAAGATGAACACGGCCCGGGCCATGGGAAACACATTGGATGCATGTCATGTCAAAGACCTTGTGCGTGCGTTTGAAGAGTCCGAAGATGAGCGGGTGAAAAGCATGTGTGCCTGGGCCCTGGGACGCATCGGGGGCAGCCGGGCACGGTCTGCTTTGGACCGTTTCTGTCCGGGTGCAACGGGGTTGGTGGCCGATGAAATTGTTTACGCTCTGGAGTTGTGTGGATGATAACCAAGGAAATTTCTCAAATCGGCGGTAGCGGGTTTACCGCACCGGAAGATGCCGCCGCCTATCTGATTCACGTTGACGGACGTGCAGCTATCGTGGATGCCGGGTGTGGCAATGCTACGGAAAAGATGCTGGAGAATATTCGAAAGTGCAACGTTCCGGATGCCTACCAGGATTCGTTAAAGAAAATGTTGGAACTGAACGCGGATATTCTCTGCGAGGGCCACTACGGTGTTTTTAAAGGGAAAGCCGCGGTCAGGGAGTTTATAAGCTCTTTTATGGATTGAAGTGTTTGTCATCATAACGTTCCAATAGTGGCTTTGCCGCGCAGATAAATTCGTTTCACGAATTTATTCGGAGAAGGGCAGCACCTCGGCCTGGCTGACCTTCAGAAGTTCGTTGGGTGTCAGGCGCATCATGGCATCGATATCCCCACCACCGCCATAGATGAGGTCCAGTTCTGTTACGGCCGTGTCAACGAGGGTGGGCAGTTTCTGTTTGTGGCCGAAGGGTGGCATGCTCCCCACAACAAAACCGGTCATGGCAAAGGCTGTGTCCGGGCTGGCAAATTTAACTTTTTTTCTACCCACGCCCAGATGAGTGGCCAGTTTCCTGCGGTCTACCCGCGCCAGGCCGTTGTTGATCACCAGGAGGGGCTTGCCATTCACATGAAAGACAAGGGATTTGATGATCTGGTCTGTGTTTACTGCAAGTGCCCTGGCAGCGTCCCCCACCGTGAGGGTATGTTCGCTCAAGGGTAGTATCGTGGCCTGGATATGATGCTCGTCAATGAACATCTGAAGATCGGTTTTGTTCATGCTAGCTCCTGTGATCCGAAGATGTGTCGACATGGTGGGAAAAAGAGACCTATTTGTCAAATAAAATCGTTACACGATTTTTCTACAAAAGGCATTCTTGAAAGGAGTGGTGAACCTTGTTCACTCAAAACAACCTGAGAATACTTGTTATCATCTGGATCTGCTTGTCCTGGGTGCTGGTCTCCTGCGTGGCTACACCTCCGTCATTTGATGAGGCGGTGTGGCGTCAGGAAGTAGATGCCCAGAATACGGCGCTGTTATATGCGCCCCACTTCAAGGACGGTGTCTATTTCAATCCCTGGATGCCCATGCAGTCAGACAGGTTCGGACAATTTCTGAAATGGCGGTTTTCCAAAAAGGCCCCATATACGGATGAAGAGCGGACTTTTCTGCCCCACGTCCGCCAGGGTCTGGCAGGGCGCATGCAGAAAAACGCCGGCAAGGACACCATTGCCTGGATCGGACACGCCACCTTTCTCATACGAACCGCAGGGGTTTTCTGGCTGACAGACCCCATGCTTTCAAAACGGGCCCTGCTGCCAAAAAGGCTTACGCCACCGGCTTTGCTAAAAGACGATCTCAAAAAGCTGACAGATCCGCTATACGTTCTCATATCGCACAATCACTACGATCATCTGGATAAGGATACCATCCGCTCATTGCCGGATCACGCGCGTATTTTTGTTCCGCCGGGTCTCAAGGGGACCCTGCAATCTTTCTTTGGCGGAGAAATTCAGGAAGTGGACTGGTGGGAACGTATCGATCTCGGGGGCGGCATGCAACTGGTATCGCTGCCTGCTCAGCATTGGTCAAGACGGATCGGTCAGGATTTCAACACCTCCCTCTGGGCCAGTTATCTAATGATCACACCGGATGCAACCATCTATTATGGCGGGGACAGCGGATTTTTTGTTGGATATCGGGAAATCGGCAAACGATTTCCGGGAATCGACTATGCACTTATGCCCCTGACAGCATATCACCCACGTTGGTTCATGCACTATGCCCATGTAAACGCGTCTGAATCCATCCAGGCTTTCCAGGATCTGGGCGCCCGATATTATATTCCAACCCAGTGGGGCACGTTTCAGTTAGGTGACAATCCGCCGGGATATCCTGTCTTGGATTTGAAAAAAACCATCACGCAACAGAACCTCGATCTCTCCCGTTTTATTATTATGGACATTGGGCAAATCAAGGTGGTTCAAAAGGACGAATAGACCCCCAAAGCCCGACGGCATGTCTGGATTACCATGTCAATGGATGCGTCAGAGAGCGCCCAACGGGAGAAATTTGACGAGTAACCAGTTCATTCCTTTAAGACGAACCGTACCATTCTGACTGACTTGCCATATCATGACAATCTAATGACATATAAGGGCAAAGAAAAAATTGCTCGTCAAGTTTCATGAAATGTTCGGGGTAAACTGCTGAGGAGCTGGGGTTATCCCATGTCTGCTGCTGCCAGGGCATACTGGTGCGAACTTTCAGTGATGTACTGGTCGGGACCGCCCTTTCGTCTGCGAATTACGCGGATTTTTTCGCGGTGAAGAGGCTCCGGTTTCGGTGTCTCTTGTTCATCTTGTTCGGCGGCCTTGAACAGCCGTCGCAACTGGGTTTCATACAATTTGATTTTATGATCTTCCATAGCGCTTCTTTTTTTTTGGCCGATGATAATATCCAGCCTTTTAACAGTTCAATAGCCGACAGCATACAGCATGCTGGCGGATTTAATTTTTTTAAACATCATGTCATGGATACAGGGGGTCAACGTGACCGTCATGCAATAACACGGGAAAGGTAAACTGGGTAACCACGCTCCAGGCGAGATTCTTGTTTCCTTGGTTTATGACAGATGAAGCATGTCGGCGCGTAACATATAGCACGATTTAGGGTTTGGCAAGAAAAATCCGGCTGTAACTTGAACTCTGTTAAATAGTCTGTTACTCACTGGTCGGAATTTGATCCGAATGTTTGATGAAGTATTTGGGTTAACAGAAAGAAAAAGAAGGAGGCGTACCATCAAAAAGAATTTGGTCATGTTTGACTATGATGGGGTACTCGTTGACTCCCTGGATGTTTTTGCGACGACATTCATAGCGGCATCCCATGCGTGTGGATATTATGGAATAAAAACCCATGAACAGGTCGTCAGATTGTTTGACGGCAATTTTTAGAAAAGGAAGGCATCACCTGTTTTGACGATGTCATTGGTGCGGATAAGGAAAGAAGCAAGGTGAAAAAAATCCAGAAAACCCTGTCCCGGTATCAGGACCTGCCGGCCTTTTATGTGGGTGACACCAAGGGCGACATGATCGAGGGAAGGCAGGCGGGTGCTGTCACGGTTGCGGTGACATGGGGCTGGCATAGCGCGGAAAAACTCACCGAAGGCACACCGGACTACATGGTGCATACACCGGGAGAACTGGAGAAGCTGTTGTCCTAATAAAATTGTTATACGATTTTATAAGAATTCAGCCCCGAATGCCCCATCATCCGCCCATATGACCCTGGCTTTTTTCATATCCCCCTGATCGGCACTCGTAATGGTAATGGATATTTCCTTGTCTTGTTGAAGCTTCACCGGGGTGTTTGTCAGGATGAGTGTCCCCTCATTGCTGATGTTTTCGATGGTACCTTCATACGTTTCACCATCGACGGAAAACGAGACCTGCCTGTTGCAGATGGTTCTTTCAATTTTTCGTTTGTCATCCATGGTGGCAACTATAAACCTGCTTGTATAAAATCACAATAGTGAATGTTCGCAAAGTTGACCGGAATGTGATACAATCAGCGATAAGCAGTAGCGATAAGCCATACGCCGCTTATGGTTTACTGCTTGATGCTTATCACAATAAACAGAATAGAGGCCTTTGAAAAGCATTCAATTTTGTCTGAGTTCAAGGAAGGTTAAAATTTAAAACGCAGGAATACATTGGGTATTTTGAGGATTGAAATTTTCACCTGACACAGGAATCGGGCAAAAGGGAATGTTTTTCAAAGGTCTCGATGCAAAAGGAGGTATGCATGGCACTGATCAAAACCATAAACCCAGAAAAAGCAGAAGGTGATGTCAAGGAAATCTATGACGCACTGCAAAAGAATATCGGCATGATTCCTTCTCCCATGGAACTGGCAAGCGCCAGTCCCTGGATGATGAAAGGAATGTGGCAGTCGATTCAATATTATACCCAGCACCCGAAGCTTGGGTTTGGGTTGCTTTCCACTATTCGTTACCTGGTGGCCGAAGAATATGACTATGTTTTTTGCATCAACTTCAACAAAAATTTCCTGAAGATGCAGGGTATGACCGAGGAGGATATCCAAAAAACAAGCCAGGATCCAGCCCAGGCACCCCTGGATGACAAGGACAGGGCCATGGTGGCCTTTGTGATGAGCGCCATAAAAGATCCGAACGCCGTTACCCAGGTAGATGTAGACGGTTTACACAGTTTTGGCTGGGAAGATGGCGATATCCTGGATGCCATGGCACATGCTGCCCATATGGTGAGTGCGAGCATTCTGATGAAGACCTTCAAGATGGACATAGCTTGCTAAAATTTAGGTTCAAGGATCCAAGGGTCCAAGGGGTCGAGTGAAACGTGAAGTGGTTGCAAAGCTTTTGGCTTCTGTTTTCAATTATCCATGCTAGCTTATTATAGTCTGAAATCTTAAAAAAAATTAGAAGAGCGAGAAAGGAGCGTCCGTTTGGAAAAGCAGATCAGTAAGATTACCGTGGATCGGAACGAAGGTCTTCTCCAGGAACATTTGAAAAAGTATTGTGAAGATGTTCTGGCCCTTGGCGCCACCCAGGCCACCATTGTTCCGGCCGGGAATATCCCTGTGGACCGTCGAATTACCCTCAAGTGCCAGGTTCCCCGCTGTTTTGGATATGGTACCGGGGCGCATTGCCCGCCCAATACCCTGGCGCCTGAGGAACTGCGCGAGATTCTGAAAAGCTATGCTTGGGCCGTGTTTTTCATTATGGATGTGCCTTCGGAAGTGATCGTCCGGGACAGAAAGACCATCAAGGAACGTGTGGACGCTTATCAGAAAGTCTATAAGATGGTCAGTGAAATCGAGTCCCAGGCCTTTTATGACGGTCATTACCATGCATTTGGATTTGCAGCGGGTTCCTGCCGGCACACCTTTTGCGGGCAGATGGATACCTGCCAGGCCATGGAAGGCAAGAAGTGCCGCTTCTCTCTGGTATCACGTCCGTCCATGGAAGCGGTGGGCATGGATGTCTACCAGATGGTGGCCAAAGCCGGCTGGGATATCTATCCCATCGGCAGCGGGGCCAAACCACAAGTAATCCCCAAGGGGACACTTGCCGGCATCGTCATCATTCAGTAAGGGTTCATTCGCTAAAGAGGGTATAATGAAAAAGGCGGAAGTTTTCGAAGTGACTTACCATAAATACCTGGAACAGATTGCCAACATCGATCTTATATCAAGCGTCGATATCCTGGGTGGAAGCGTACAGGATGATGCGCTTTTGATTCCATTTTATGGAGAACCTCACAGGGTGTCAAAGGATGGGGTTCTTAATGCCTCGGGTCAACGGGCTGCATTTGCCGTCAGTGTGCTGCTTTGCTGTTATGTCCTGCAGTGTCCGGAAACAGAGCCGGAGCATGGCGAGTGGGTGACCTATCGTGAATTCAAGGATGCCGGACCTTTGACCGGCTATTTCACCACCAACACCAACAAGATCATTGAAACCACTTTTGCCGGTCAGATCGATCTGCTGACATCCGCCTGCCGGGAAATGGGGGGGCGTGCCATGGAGGCCCCTGCATTTGATGTGGCTTTCATGTTTCAGATGCTGCCACGCGTACCGGTGTTTTTTCGTTTCAACGACCGGGATGACACGTTTCCGGCCCAAACATCCATTCTTTTCAGGCAGTCCGCCGAAAAACACATCGACATGGAATGCCTGGCCATCGGCGGAACCTATCTGACGGGGCTGTTAATTGGGGATAAAAAATAGGATTTGAGGATTCGAGGATTCCAGGGTTAAACGGAGAGGCGTGTTGTTTGCCAGAGGTTACTATCCCCTCGAACAGAAACCAAAAATGTCTGGAAATGGAAATATAGCGGCAACGCCGCGTATGATAAATTCGTAAAACGAATTTATTGTTGTTTGACAATTACCCTTATCCTGATTAATTTAGGAGCAACAATTCATGTGGGGGTAAAACAGCAATAACCACACATGATTTATCGCGCTAAGCGATTGAATTCGGAAATTTCACAAACCTGATCGCCTCTGACGCAAGGCATTTCAGTCTGAAGCTGTAGTTTGCTACCGCGAAGGCTGAATAACACAGCGGCAGCGTTGATCAGGGACGCCCGAAGGGTGAAAAATGGAGAGTGAAACGGATTCTCGTCTGTTTCAAGTGTAACATGAAAGACACGTATTTAATAATATTATTACTCTCCAATTTTCATGAAATTTTCAGTTTATTGGTCTTTGAGATCATTGGGGGCGAAACGGCTTCGACGGGGATAAAGAAACTCTGGTTGCATGCCGAGCATCTGTCAGCTCGTAAAAAAGATGGAACTTAATGTAATCGCAGACGATTATAACTACGCTCTAGCCGCTTAAGGCTAGCGTTCTGCCGGACCAATCCTGCTAATCCGGACAGGGCGTCGACTTGCGGGATAGCCGGACTGTTAATCCTGTTACCAGACTGGTGAAATTCTAACAGGATAGCCTTTCAAGCATCCTGCTCGGTGGAGACTTGAAACGGCGAACACTAAATATCGAGACAAGCATGTAGACGCCACGGTGGATTATTTTCGGACGCGGGTTCGACTCCCGCCGCCTCCACCATTTCAATCCAATGATTACGGTAAGTTATGTCGGAATTGCCGCACAAAAAAATGGTGCAATAATGGTGCAGACTATTTTTGCTTCCTACGTTCAAGATTAATTACTTTCCCTTTCATTTCCGCTGCTATTTTTACTATCTCAAACGTATCATCGTCCTGATATTGACAATATCGTTCAAATGCTTTGTTGGTAAAATGCCCAGTGGCTTTCTTTGCACTTTCCTCACCAATATGCTTTGCGAGCGCTGTAACTGTCGAATGGCGGGTTATCCCTACCTGCTTAGGAACTTAAAAATTGATCGTCCGAATCAAGTGTGGTCAACCGATATAACCTATATCCCCATGAGCAGGGGGTTTATGTATCTTGTGGCCGTGATGGACTCCCACGATGCGCGCTCTCCTATCTGCGTATCAAGACAGGATTAATGAGCTATTCGATGCTTTTGAATAATCACAAAAATCGAACTAAAATGAATGAATATGTTTAAATATTAATAAGTTAAATTGGTTAAATGCGAGTTCGGAAGTTCGGATGTTGTAAAGCCCATTCCCACATTAATTCGATCAAACATCGATATTTTGCTTGATAATTTTCCTGTAAATCATATATTTTCTTGATCAGGAAAATAGATAGGAATAGGAAAATGCCAACAGAAAAAGAAATGCTTGATCAACTCCGGCAAGGAAAGGTCCAGTTGCCGCCCCTGACTTTTAGCTTTTTAGACGACCAGCTGGATGTTGGGGAAGGCAAACGTATTGATGCATATATCGAGGCAAAATGGAAGCGGAAATCAGCGAGATTCGCTGTAGAATGTAAAGCCCTTTCAACGCCTAAATTCTTTCAGAATAGCATCAATTATCTGAAATCACTGCCCCTTCCCAAAAATATTTTCCCGATGCTTTTTATGCCGTTTTTAGGTGAACGGCAGCTTAAAGAGCTGGAAAGGGAAGGGATTAGCGGCATTGATCTGTGTGGCAACTGTGTGGTGGTTTCTCCGGGCACATTCAGTGTATTTCGAAGTGGTGGTAAGAACCGTTTCCCCTCGTCAGCTGCTATTAAAAATATTTACCGCAAAAACAGTTCAATGGTGGGACGAGGGTTTTTCGTTTATCCCGATTTCCAAACTGTTCAAGATATCCGTGCAACAATTAACCAGCGAAATTTCCTGGTGAACCGTTGGAATAAAAAGCCGATGAGCCTTTCAACCGTATCAAAGGTTCTGAAAACGATGGTAGAAGACCTGATTATCACGCGAACTGAAACCATTCGTCTTCTACAGCCCGATAAGCTATTGGAAAAATTACGTGAAAATTATAATCCACCTGTCGTAAAGGAACGGATTCGTCTTAAAATTCCGGAAAACAACAAGTCGATTTTGAAATTGCTGTCTGAACAATCACAGCAATTGGAGTTGCCCCTAATAGCTTCAGGAACCTCTTCTGTCACACGATACACTGTGATGCAGCGCGGAGACCTATTGACTGTATATTGTCCTAAGGTGGAGATGCTGCTTAAAAGGTTACCCGGAAGCCAGTCGGATCGATTCCCAAATCTTGAGCTTTTGGAAACAGAGGATGAACCGGTCTATTTTGATGCCCGGCAGGAGGACGGCTTCTGGTGGGCTTCGCCGCTGCAAGTTTATATGGAACTGATGGTTGGCGACAAGAGGGACCAGGAAACCGCCGAGCAATTAAAAGACCTAATTTTGAATAATGCTGGAGTGGTACAACAATGAACAGAATTATCGCTTCAAACGGCATTGCTCGACCTTCTGCAAAAAGTGCACGGTACGGAAATTAGACTCATTGCAGGCGGTGGCTTCGGGATCTATCTTAAAACCGATCATGTCAGAAGATCGGGCATGAGAGCGCTTTTGAATCAATGGCCAGAGCCGCGATCCACAAACGACCTCGACTTGTTTCTTCGACCGGAGTTGCTAATCGAATCATCAAAGTTAACACCGCTGGTAAGCGCCATTGCAGAGCTGGGCTATCTGGAAAAGAGTTAAGAGTAGACTTGACCCCCTTTTTACTACATACAGGCATATCAAAACTTCAAAATCACATAATCAATACCATCGAAACCCCAATTAAAGATCGAGGGTTAACAATTGAACAAATAGATTT
>CAVUUM010000015.1:0-354398 GCA_963744665.1 uncultured delta proteobacterium
TCATCAGTCTGGTGAATGTACCCTCCATAACCCATTGGACAGCGGTCCAGATGCCAGCACCTATTCTAACAGGATAGACTTTTGATGTGAGTCATGGCCCACCGGATTGATATTTTAATCTTTCAATCTGATTTAATTTATTATCGCGGAAATAATATCAACCCGGTGGACACTTCTTATTTCATTATAGGTCTTTATTTTGATCGCTCTAAATATTTCGGGTTACCTCCAGAGTAATCAACACATCTACATATTTCCCCACGACACCCAAGTCTAAAAATTTACCGCTACCGACATTGTAGTCAAAGCGATCAATGGTCATGTTAAGTTCAAACCCAGCAACTTCCTGTTTGGGGTTGAATGGATTCGGCTTAGTGCCTAAGAATTTGAAGGGCAGCTTAACGTTGCGACTAACATCCTTAATAGTCATGGTGCCTTCCAATGTATATAGGTTATCGCGCACATGGGTGACAACGGAGCTTTCAAAGTGCATATCCGGATATTTTTTTGCCGCTGAAAAAGTCATCAGACTGCAGATGTCCATCCCGTTTGGTATTATTGGTGTCGATGCTGTCTACCTTAACGGAAAAATCTGCCCGACTCTGTTCCAGGTTGTTCGGATCGAAGTAAATCTCTGCGTCAAAGTCATTAAAGTGTCCTTTAACTTTTGAGAAAATGTGGTCAATGCTAAAGTATATGCCGGCATGAGCCGGGTCGATTTTCCATTTGGGGGCTTCGGAATAAGCCATGCCGCTCACACCGAGAACCATTGATATAATAACTATATATTGAATTATTTTATTCATAATGCACCTCCTTATTATGCCCGATCCTTGTTGGACACCCCTTGGTCATTAAAGGGTAGAAGTTTCTATCGAATCTTTTTTCAAACAAATCTTACCTCGTGGTTGTAAATACGAAATTGGTACCAATGTTGCCCAATTAATTATAAAATTAGAGCCAGCAAAATAGACCCATTTTCCGCAGCGAATATACAATTTGCATCGGCACTTGCAGAATCACAGGTCGAATAATTCCTCCTTAATAGCGTTTGACGGAAAACCCATGGTTAACAAATGGTGGCGGACCTGCCGGATCATAGGCGGCGGGCCGCAGAGAAAAATGAGTGAATCCCTGGAAGATTTGGTAAGCAGGGTTTTTAATCGGTTAAAATTTAATCGCCCAAACTTACCTTTAGGCTCTGCTTTGTCAGTAAATACGGGGATGTAGATGAAATTTGGTAATCCATCCGCGATGGCTTTTAATCCGTCTTGATCAAATTCGTATTCTGCGCTTCGATTGCTCCATAGCAAAGTGATCCGGCGCTGATCATTTTTATCTGACAGGGCTTTTAGCATACTCAGCATCGGTGTTATACCGATCCCCCCGGCTATCATGATCACCTCTTTTTCGCCGGATTCGAGAATATGACTGAAACGGCCAAAGGGACCATGCACCCATACACGATCACCCTTCTTGATGTTTTTAATCTGATTGGTCCAATCACCGCAAGATCGTACGGTAATCTGAAGCTTGTTAGGCCGTGTGGGCGTGGATGAAATAGTAAAAGGATGCCACTCAGCAGACAATTGGTGAGAACCAAATGAGAAAAAGGCAAACTGTCCGGGCAAATAGTCGATCCCTTTTCCGTGGAGCGGTATCAGGTCGATTACATGCGCATCTTTGCCTGTAAGCGCCACATTGGATACCTCAAACGGGTGTTTTCTCGCAAGTAGACGCTGAAATCGAATGACAAGCCACAATATGACCCAAACAATGGCTACACAGAGAACAACCGTGCGGGGCAGGCCATCAAACTCAAAAGTTTCACTGACATATAGTATGTGTAACACTAACAGTATCAAAATTGACCAGCCGAGGGCTCTGTGAAGATAAATCCAGTGATGATATGCTTTGACAAATTTTTTACGCCATCTGCTCAAGATGACCTGGACGAAAACAGTCGCCAGCAGGGCGGCTCCAATCCACTCGGGCCAGTAACGAACCTCAAAAGGGATTTTTAGACGATCTTCAGGGATTGTGACCAGGATAGGATGGAGCACTATCAGCATCAGGATGACATAGCCATTGATACGATGCACGTTAAAGAGACCCGGCAGCGAAAATATTCGGTCGAGAAATTTAAACCGCCCAGCCAGCGGCAATTGTAAAAATAGCAAAACCGCCGCTATCAGGCCTATGATCTTGGCAGCGCGAAGCATGATTTTATCCCAGCCGAATTTGTAATTTATAGACGGCGATTCGAAGAAAAAGGCAACCGAAGCAGCAGCAAGGGCTATAAGGGAAACCCCTGAAATGAGGACAACACCCTGAATCTCCTGTAGCGATACTTTACCTAATGCCAATGTGCTTGTATCGCTTGTTGTCATAATTTTCATCCATATTATTCAGCTGTTAAAAGGGTTTGAGGGTATGGGCATACCTGCCGAGTTTTTTTAGCAAGGAGGCCAATTGAGCACGTTCCGCTTCAGTCAATACCTCAACTATTTTTTCAAGATTACGTGAATGTTTTTTATAAGCTATGCGCAAAGGCAAAGGCTTTCTCCATATCTGGTAGATGGCTTTGTTCCGGAACCACCTGGATATAGCGAACAATACCTTCTTGATCGACAATTACGATTGACCTGGCCAAGAGTCGTCTCTACATCCTCTGCCAACAGACCGGTTGCAAGGCCAAATTGCCCCTTCCTGTAGTCTGACAGATATAGAATATAAGATAGTTACTTCTTCTGCAAATCTTCGGTGGGCAAATCAGCGTGTCCCGGCTGATAGTTATCCGCTCAATATTGGAAAACAATTTGTCTCCCTCTTCTCCCAGATAATGTGTCTGTTCTTCACAGACCTTGGTGTCGATGGATGGAACTATACTCAGTAACAGGACTTTTCCTTTTTTCTTGGACAAATCGACGTGTTTCATGCTGCTGTCCACCAGTTCGACGGAAGGAAGAGGATGGCCGACTGAAATGGCATTGCCAAGTAAATTGGTTGGATTACCCTTGCGGTTCACAGAGCCTCCGGGTTCGGAGCTTCCTGTGTCTATTACAGGTGGTGGACCTGACGGTCGCACATCCGGCCAACAGAAAAGTACCGGCGACAATAAGTTTGATAATATTTTTCATTTAATTCCCTCCAATTATAATTTAATCGTGTCCAGACTTTTAGCACATAGAAAAGCATCAACTTTTGGTTTCTTTTTTTTTAATCTATGATTATGTCCGTGACATATAATAATACATTGTGGTAATCACTTTTTGTGCTTATGTAAAGAAAAACAGCTTGATTTTATGAAAAATCACTCAATTTTTAGAAGAAAGGAATAAGATGAAATTACTTAGAATTATACCGGGTAGCCTGTATATGTACCAGTTTTTAAAGTGCCTGATTTAAAGATACGTACCTTTCTACGCGTTGATGACCTCGGGATCGTTTGTCTGACCAGGCAATATTAGGATCCGCCCATTGAACTGGCTAAGCTTTCCTACGCTTTTCTCCCGGCAGACTCCCACAATCTTATAGTTTCGATCCAGTGCATGTTGCACCATGTACTGCCCGAGCTTGCCTGAAGCGTCTACAATACAAAATTTTTTCATTTTATTTGGCATTCCATCATTGTTGGGTCTGTTTTTGCTGGAATCGTTCTCAACAACTCAAGTCCTGCGGTACCTAAAAGATCTTTATATTCTTCAATGGTTCGCTCTCGGCCGCCACCCATGACAAGAACTTCAAGATCGAGCAACTTTGCAACAGAAAAACCAGGCCCGGGCTCTATGATGTATTCGATGATCCATAGCCTTGAATTTCTATTCATAGAGGCTGTAATGCTTTTCAATATCCGAATGGAAATTTCATTATTCCAATCGTGCAGCACGTTTACCAAAAAATAAGCATCACAAATTGGTGGTGCCTCCTTATGAAAATCATAGGGAATGGCTTTGCAGCGATCACTTAGATTGGCTTTTGCGATCTCCCTTTCTGCAGACACAACAGCCCCGGGCAAGTCAGCCACATATCCCATAATGTCAGGATAGTCGGCCAGCAACTGTAATAGAAAAGCACCCTGACCGCCACCTATATCACAAATTGATTTAAAATTTGAAAAATCATAGTTTTCAATCACCACATTAGCAAACCCTACTGCTTTCGATGCTTGAGCCTGGTCCAATACTAAACGTCAAAAGGATTCTATTCAAACCATTCAAAGGAAGATTTGCCGAAAGTGTAGTCAAAACCCGGCTCCCCGGTTCTGACTGTGTGACTTAATCCGTTCCAGGCCTTGTCGTGCCACTCGGAAAGAAACATTCGAGCAATTGGGCGCAGGGCATTCGAAAGAAGGCACTGGGCCAGGGGTGTTAAACCAAACACACGATTTTCCGTTTCGATAAATATGCCAACGGATGAAAGCGCCCTTAGAATCCGAAAAAGGGTGGGCGCATGGGTACCTGTTTTTTTAGCAAGCGTTTCTACACTTATAGGGCCATCGCACAGAAGGTCGGCAATACCGAGCTCTGAAATAATGTAAATCGGTTTGGTAATCCATTTGCTGGTAATCCGCTGCCTCATTTGATCTTCTGGTGATGGTATTTGCTCTGGCATATCTTACTCTCCCTTTAGGTTTGACACATTGCGATCATGCCAACAGTTATTTTTTTGGGCTCTTCTCCCGATTTGTTGTAGTAATGCTGTTGGTGGAAGCCTTGTCGAAATCGGGATCGCTATCGAAATCGGGACAACATGACACTTGGACACGAAAAGTTGGACGTTTATCGCCTCTCGATAGGCTACGTCGCATGGGTCTATGGAAAGGCCGCCAGCCTCCGTGGGATCCATCGAAATGCCCGGGAACAATGGCTTCGCGCCAGCCAATCGATACCGCTGAACATCGCTGAAGGCAACGGCAAGACGGCGGAGGCTGATCGACGACGATATTTCGAGATTGCGCGCGGATCAGCATTGGAGTGTGCCGCAATTCAAGACGTCCTGATCGTCGGAAAAGCTCTCGATGCAAAGAAAGCCGAGAGCGTAAGATTGAATTGGATCGCATTGCTGCAATGCTCAGTCGCTTGGGTGGAAGAGGCTATCTCGTCCAAGAAGACATCGAGTCTTACGGACACGCAGAATTCGATCCCGATCCCGATAGCGATTTCGATAAGATATAGCCCGAACTGTATTTCCCTTGACCCGAATTTTGGAGCCCTTTCCTCCAACTAAATTGGAGAAGAACCTAAAATAAAAACCTTTTGAAAATAATGTCCCTGGTCCAGGATTCATAAGAATCAGAGATTTTAATTTATCATGAAATTGTATCGCAAATTGAATCGCAATAGCACCCCCCATTAACATTCCCCTAGAATACATTTATCTAGATTTTGTAAAATCATAAAATGATAAATATCAAAAGCCATCTGCTGTAAATTACACCCGGTTTTAACTTTGTAGAATTACCATGCCCACGGGCGTCAATAGTATAAACCCTATACCTTTTCATTAAATCTGGAACGCAGCTATTTGACCACATTTTTGAGGAAGACAAAAAACCATGCAACAGAATAATAACCTCTTCTCCATCTCCATATTCTTCATAATATAATTCTATGCTGTTGAGTTTAATCTTTGGCATGCTCACTCTGGGGGTGGTATGAATGCAATATTTGGCCGGTGGTGATAATTTTTAAATTCGATAATTTTCGGGTGGCCTGATAACCTTTTTTCGCTGGAGTTATACGTAACAAAAGCTGATTTGGAGTTCGGAGTTTTTCGAACCCTTACAGCAGCATGTTAGATGATATTATCGTTTCTTAATAGTTTACCTTTCACGTAGATTTCCCTTGGGAAGGGGCAGGATTTGCGCGTTTTCCTATCGAGATGTACACCAACCAGCTTACAGGTGGCGATCTCACGATCGTTTTCTACGTTATGGTATTACAGTTTTGCAGAAAGTCTCCGTGCCGTTAATGAGCTGGAGCAATCGGCGCATACGGTTTTAATATTATTTCTCAAATTTTAACGATTTTGCCATAGCCGCCAAGTATTCAATTGGCGATTTTCCCGCACTACCGGCTACAGCACCTATGATTTTATTGTTTTTATATGCAAAGACACACGCCGTATAGATTCTCCTCGATCCGTGTCTCGATTCGATTTCTACATAATTGGCGTCCATTCCGCCCTGAAGTTTTATCAGTTCCTGCTTTTTGATTTTAGAGTCTTGAATCTGGGGCCTCCTTTTATAAACCTCGATCATATAATTCCCCGTCTGTCTTAGTGCCATTCCCTTCGGAATATCATCTACCAAGACAGCAAATACGGGAAAACCCCTTAAACCCCTCCGTTCAAAAACTACCATTGGCGGCAATGCATGCAGACGAGCCATATCGAGGAGCATCGCATCATGCGATACACTGAATCCATACTCATTGTTTACGTATGTTTGATAGGTCATCCCGGGAGGTGTCTGTTTCTGGCTTTATCCTCGCATCTTCGCACGGGCAATGGGGCTTGTGGTTTGCCAAAGTGTGATAAGGGATGAAATCTTCTTATTCACGTCTGGATTTTCTGACAACGGTGTCGGCGATTTTACGGCTGGAAGTATATATGCTCCCAGCAAACCCACAGGGATATACATGGCTTTGAAAGGGAGGCTGCTGGTGAATACTGTGATTAATTTTTCTTTTGGAGCGACAATGATGAACTGCCCATCATAACCGATGGCGGTGTAGATGTCATCGTTGATAATCCACCACTGATAACCGTATCCGGGCAGTCCTGTGGCGATGGTATGCTTTCGGGTGGATTCCTTTATCCATTGAGAAGATATGATCCGCTTACCATTCCACAAACCGTCGTTCATGTAAAGATACCCAAATTTAGCCATATCTCTTGGCCGCATCTCGAGTTGGCCCCAGCCAATGGTTATCCCCCGAGGATTAGATGGCCACTCAATGTTGGAAATGCCGAGCGGAGCAAACAGATATTTTTCGGCAAACGAAAGCGCATTCATACCTGTTTGATTCTGTATAATGGCAGACAAGAAGAAAAGAGGCCCCATTGCAATATTCAAAATGAGTTCCTGGCTTTTCTGACATGGGCAAATCGATCATGTATTTTACCCAGTCCCTGTCATTTTGCATTCGCGTTAAACCATCCCATTGATACAGGTATGAATCTCGGCATTTAAGACCTGTTGTCATCGTCAAAACATGTTCGAGGGTCATGGCCTTTTTATCGGTATTCAGGCTTTTTGCTTTTCGGTCGGGAAAAAATCCAGAACCGGTTGATGGACGCTTTGAATATACCCTTGTCAATAGCTATTCCGATTAAAGCCGAGGAAACGCTTTTGGTGCATGACTGGATATTTCTCAAATCATCGCGATGATATGCATAACCGTTGGCCTCCAGCACGATATAGCCATTGCGGATGATCAATGCGCTGTTGATTCCGATCTCCTGTTCCCAAATCGTCTCCATCATTTTTAACAGAAATTCGGAGTCCATCCCCTGGCTTTCGGGGGACGCTGTTCGCCAGCCTTGAGTCGGCCAATAATCCGGGCTCTGTTCACCCGCCAGCACAAAACTACAGAGCAATGCATAAGAAGCAATAAGAGATAATAACTGTATGATATTTCTTATTATTTTGCTTGTCATAGTCTAATTGACCTCCTCTGTTTAATGTCCGTCCAGAACTATGCATATTTTCCGATATGTATATGTAATCACCAGTGTCCAATTTTCGAAGAATTTACCACTTACTAGTATTTTTGCATTAACCTTTGACGAAAATATGCACCCGTCACATCAAATTGCCGATACCATATATTGCGGTCGTTGAAAATATTTCCAAACTGAAACGTCGGGTAGCCGGGGATTGTTGCCAACCGCCAGCCCCCTGAGAACCGCACATGCAACTTTCGCTCCACACGGCTCAAGCATTTCAAAGGCCATTCCTTTTGGGAATACCCGGCCATAACATTCTATAGCTTTTGCGATACCAGATTGCGCGAACTGATAAAACCGTTTGATCTGTTATAACGTAATTATTGGATATTGAAATGAGTGATATCGAATCGACCCTGCCTGTTTTGTTCCTTGAAGTTTATCCCCACACTGGTCAATCACTTGATCGAACGAAAATCCATTGGCATGAAGTTAACCAATATTCCAAAGCTGGCCTATGGTGCGATCGAGCAGTTGATGTCATATGATTGGCCGGGCAATGTGCGTGAATTGGAAAACGTTATCGAACGCACTCTCATTCTGGATCGAACCGGTCCTTTGGATTTTAAAAACGTACTTTTCAAACAGCCTGCCCATGACAAAACAACCACGCCGTCCAAACCAGGGCATTTTCTCAAGCTGGACGAAATAATGTCACTACATATCCGCCGAGCCCTGAAAATGACCAATGGTAGAATTCATGGCCCTGACGGAGCCGCTGAGTTACTTGGGATCAATCCAAGCACACTGAGGAGTAGAATTAAGAAACTCGGAATAAAAAAATAACCCAGTAATTGCCAAAACTGGCAATGCTTCCCCAACCACCTAAAAATGCAGAATACTGGCCCATTCTTCAATGGGTTCGAAGATTTCATAATCGAATATTATTGCCAATTGTCCAGCAGTATTGAGAACAAGTGGCCCCACTATCCTGCAGGTATTCCTCATTGCCAAGTACATGAGGATAAAGATTACAGATGCAATTAGCAATCGGACAATCGATGGAAGCTTAAAGACTTGAACGATCTCAGAGCAATCAGCCTGGCATAATATGATTGAGTTTTTGGCTGGCGAATACCGGCCGATAATGACCAAGTCACCACTCATCCAAAAGCCATGGCTATATTAGACTTCTTCATCCAATCATGAAATGCGATTGTTTTCAGGCAAGGCATTTTTATAGCAAGATCATATTGTGAGGATATAGCAACTTTGTTTAAAGTCAGGTTTTATGGAAAGTATTAGACCCTCTTCTGTTTGAAAAATATTGGTGGGTTTATTGATAATAGCAATAAATCCCCAAAAGACAATTTTAGGTGTTTAAAAATAAATGGGGAGAGGATGGGGAGAAAATCCAATTTCTATTATACCAAAGAAAAAGGGGCAGCCACCTAAGTAGCTAACCCCTTCTTTTCATTGAGGTCTTATGGTGACGAGGGACAGAATCGAACTGCCGACACGGGGATTTTCAGTCAACGCCTAGAGTTTCTTAACTACCTGTTATCATTAACCAACTGAAATCATTACATCGCAATTTTTCCATTTTTGCCAATTTTATATCACTTGGCACATTTTATGATTTTTCTCACATAAATTCTCACACAACAATGCGTATTTTCAAATGTTAAGGCAGCGCTGACAAATTAAATCTTTTACTGAAAAACATATATATTGACAAACGGTTTTATTTTTGCAAAATGAATTTATAATATTCAATTTGCAAATCACTATGCTAAAAAGAACTCTCAACAAAAAGCTGATTGAAGCTGCTACGCACTACCGGTGGTCACGCTGACCGGTCCCCGCCAATCAGGAAAAACGACCCTGGTCAGGATGACCTTTCCCGATTACGAATATGTATCGCTGGAGGAGCCGGATCAGCGAACATTTGCCCTGGAAGATCCGCGGGGATTCCTGGCGCAGTTTTCAAATAAGGTCATACTCGATGAAGTACAGCACACACCGGACCTGTTTTCTTATATTCAGGCCATTGTTGATGTAAAAGATATTTCCGGTCAGTTTGTTTTAACCGGGTCACAAAATTTTCTGCTGCTGCAAAAGGTCAGTCAATCTCTGGCAGGTCGGTGTGCCGTACTGCACCTATTACCCTTTTCGCTAAGTGAAATTAGACGACGCCAGCCGCTGCCTGCCGATAGCATTGGCCGACGCCTACCTAAAAAAAATCGGTATTTAAATGAAAATCTAGCAACTATATTGTTGAAAGGATTTTATCCGAGAATCCACGACAAGGAGCTAAATCCAGGCGACTGGTTAGGAAATTACTATCAGACATACATCGAAAGAGATGTTCGGGATATTTTGAATGTCGGTGATCTTGAAACATTCAGCCGATTCGTTCGCTTGTGTGCCGGCAGGAATGGCCAATTGTTAAATCTTTCATCTCTTGCAAACGACTGCGGCATTACGCATACCACGTCAAAACGATGGATATCCATCTTGGAGACCAGTTTTATCATATTTCTGCTTCGACCACACTTTAAGAATTTCAGCAAAAGACTCATCAAGAGCCCTAAATTATATTTTCTGGATACAGGTCTGTTGAGCTATCTGCTGAAAATTCGCTCGGCGGAAGGTTTGCGAATACATGCGCAATACGGCAGCATTTTTGAAAGTTTCGTCATCTCCGAACTTTTAAAAAACTACCTGAATCGTGGTGTGGAGCATCCGATTTATTTCTGGCGGGATTCCACCGGCAACGAAATCGATATTCTCATCGACCAGGGAGATGAATTGATTCCATTGGAGATCAAGGCCGGCCAAACTATCAATCCAGACTTTTTTAAGGGAATTCGATTCTGGAAAAAATTAGCAAACGATAGCGATCACCCGGCTGCATTGGTATATGGTGGCGACAGATCACAGATACGCTCAGGAATTCACGTGTACCCTTGGTCCGTATTTTAAAAAATGGACAATAATCAGCTAAACGTATTTATCACGCATCGAGAATCCAAATGTGACGAGTGCTTAGAAAATATAGGTGATCGTGCTTGCATCGTTCTGAGGGGGGATAAAGGTGTTGCCTGTCTCACATGTGCGGACCTTGATCACAAATAAAACTTGTGACTGATATTTGCATATCGGATTGAAGTATATGTAGATACCTCGACTTAAATTTTTAATTTTTAATTATGCTTTTAACCCCCAAATCTATCTTTAACCTTTCAGAGGGATTAGCGAATGCACTTTAACTTTTGGGGATTTTAAACCCTGTGTTACAATTACTTCTTCAGTTTTCTCAACGGTAACCTGTGAGTTTGAACTTAAGGAAGATTTCGTATGCCACTCACCACAAGATTCAGACCTCAGGGCTTTTTCGGGCATATTCGACGAACAATATTGGCATTTTTTCATGATGACATCTTGGCTTACGTCCTTCCGGTCTTGGATAAGGCTTAAGTAAATTTTACCGTTTATTTTCTTCAACCCCTTGCCGGACAGTCGAAACCATAAACGTGGACATGAGTACCCGATCGCTACTGGTACGGCGAGAAGCCCCGGGTCCTAAAAGAGCATAGAGGAAGGGGGGTTGACGAACTGATTGCTGCCATAGAAAAGGCAGCCTATGCCTACCCATGGAAAACAACCTACAAAGCCTTTCCAGGACCCAACAGCAATACCTTTATCGCTTGGATCGGCAAGCAGGTACCGAAACTGGATCTGGATCTCCCCTTTTCTGCTATTGGTAGCGGTTACGTGGAATAATGGGGTCACATAGAAATCAACTCTTCACTTGATAAGATGCCAACAAGGGTTTTAACTTGGTTATACGTCTGCGGCGGGACTATGGATAAAACGCCTAATAGATATCTGCAGGTCAGCCTAACTGGGCATATTCTCCATTAATAACAGTTGCGACACGAAGTCGCGTATTTTGACTGTTCAGCGAAGGCAGCTATCCTTTGTCTGAACCCAGCGTCCCGTCGCTGCGATCCATGGAAGCATGCGCTCAAGGTGCATCCTTGAAGGGTATGAAGCCTTCCTGACAATGCGCCGACGTTGGCTTATGCGAACGGTGTGGAAACCGTGAGGTGGAAACGCTCCTGGAAGCTCTATCCGGGTGAACACCAAATTAGATATTAGGTAGGAATTGAGTATTTTTGTCCCCATCGGGCGTGTTATCAGGAAGCAATATGTCCGCAATCAGCACGCACCGTCCTGACGCAATGGTTTTTAACGAATAGGTGTTAATTTTAAAAGGCGACCACCGGTACCGTCTTCGAGCACGTACAAAGCCCCTTCGGGTCCCTGTTCGACCTCGCGTATGCGCTCACCCCATTTAAAGCGTTCAGCTTCTTCGGCATTGCCGCCTTTTAATTCAACACGAATAAGGGCTTTTGATACAAGTCCACCGATAACCGCACTGCCTTTCCAATGGGCAAACATCTCACTGTCATAAATAACAAGACCAGACGGTGCAATGGAGGGCACCCAAAACGTCCTTGGGGCTTCGAAGTCAGGACGGGTGTCATGATCTGGGATTGGCATACCCGAGTAGTGGTCGCCGTTCGATACGATCGGCCAGCCATAATTTTTGCCAGCAATGATCAGATTCAACTCATCGCCGTGACGCGGACCCATCTCATGGACCCATAAACGCCCGTCCGCATCAAAATCGATACCCAGCATGTTGCGGTGACCAACGGTCCAGAATTGCATGGCAATCTCACCACGATCCTGCCACGGATTGTCACTGGGCACCGTTCCGTCGTCGTTTAAGCGTAGCACCTTGCCAAGATGGCCGTTAAAATTTTGGGCCGGTGTAAGTTTCTGGCGGTCCCCGGAAGTGATGAACATTTTACCGTCGGGGCCAAACGCGATGCGATGACTGTAATGCCCATTTCCTGTAACTTTTGGCTTCTGAACCCATAGTTTTTCCACAGACGTGAGCTTAAGCGGGTTGTTTTTTAGATCGAGCTTTGCGCGGACCACCACCGCACCGATTGTGGTGTTATCATCCGCGCGTTCGGCATAAGACAAATAGACCCAGGAATTGCGTTCAAAATCAGGATGCAGAACCACATCGCCCAAGCCGCCTTGCCCCCCGTAGGCGACTTCCCACAAGCCCTGCACTTCTGTTTTTGATCCATCATTGGTAACATGCCACAGCACCCCTTTCTTCTCGGTCACTAAAAGAGTGCCATCGGGCAGGAAAACCATGGCCCAGGGTTCATCGAAAGTGGCAACCCGTGCGGCCACAAGTTCAGTGCCCTTCGTGCCCAAAATTGGAAAGTCTCCGGCTGCAACCGGCACAGTAATTGTAATTATTATCATCAAGAGGATAATCAAGCGCATATGTTTGAATCCTTTTTTCTGTTTTTGCCGAATTTAAATACAAAAAGAAACAGTATTTATAATCTAAGGTGCCGGATGAACTCTGTCAAACCATCCGTTTTCCATGCATAGCGGCCCTTAATCCAACAAAAACTGACATCAATCACATGCTCCGGATGATTATCTCCACGGGTCTTTTGATATCGACTCTCTACGAGATTACCGGTGTGCGATTATTATCTCCACCGACCATGTTTTGCATCCATAGACTTCTCCGTGATACCGTGGGCATTACCATATGGTATCGGTAATATTTCCTTAATTTCCGCCGACAAAGATTCTCACATATATCGGTATTGCGACACGATGACACATCTTCACTTTTTCGAAATGCTCGATTAAGGCAAGTAAGCCTCACTATGTACTGAATTCAAACCATTACCGATCAGAATATTAAAAAGGAAAGTCCTTTGATTCATTTGATCTCTGTCATAGACCACTAACATTTAAGTCCGGCAGAACATCTTTTTTGGAGGCCCTAACATCACTCCGCAGTAAGCCTTCTGAAGTAATTCTTGTATGGGAAAAAGAAGAGAAGAGGATCATTACAAACCGGGAAGCTCTAAGATTGGAAAAAAATGACATCCAAGAATCAGCAAGGGTTCTCAGTGTTGCGATGCTCAACAATCCACTCCACGTTGCCGTTCTTCAGGGTAAAAACGAAAAAGAACGAATAGAAATTGAAAAAATGTTCTGCGAACTCTTTATTGAATTACCTGGCATCGTATTTTTGGCGAAAGAGAAACATCATATTATCGGGGCGATGAGGATGAAGTCGTGCGAGGGGCGTAATGTTGCGGATGCACCCAAAAACGTTAAAAATGAAAATGATATTGGGTGGCGCAAGTCTGTATGGCATGCCGAGTGGGGCCGTCACGATCCAATCGAGCAACATTGGCACCTGGGACCGATTGGTGTACTGCCGACTCACCAGGGATCAGGTATTGGTTCTATATTGATGGAACGCTTCTGTAAGGAGGTGGATGCTTGTCTGGCAAACGCATACTTAGAAACAGATTTGGATAAAAATGTACGCTTTTATGAGAAATTCGGGTTCAAAGTTGTTTGCGAGTCCAACATATTCGATGTCAAAAATCGATACATGTTAAGAGCTTCAAAAGCATGATTCCATAACTTACACGACAAGCTTATTTTTGTTTTTTTTATTGGTTGCTGTTTTTTTTATGGCGAGCTGTGCTGGAACAGTAAATTACGGACAGTTTGTTCTTAAAATGTTAGCCCCCCGTTGCGGGGCGCTACCAGACTGAAATGGAGGGAGAAGATCTAAAATTGAACAATGTGATAAGCTCCAGGACAGTATCTTAAAGGGAATTCATGTGGCCGGCGCGCTTTGCGATCTGACGATAGGTGCGGGGAAAGCGGTTCAGGAAAACCGCTATTCGGGGTGCACGCCCTATCCCCAGAAACTGAAAGAGCATTTAAAAAAATGACCAAATTGTGACCACAACAAAATCTAACATAGGAAATTGACAAACAACAAGATATAAATTAGTATCTAATTTCATTGTATGTTCTTAGGCATTGTGGCCTATAGATTTATGGTATTATCAACCATTGACAAACTCACACGGTAGAAGTCACTGGTTCAAATCCAGTACCGACTACCAAATTTATAAAAATTAAAACAGGGGGTTATAATTATAACTCCCTGTTTTTACCTTAGCCGGAGCCAATAAAAGCATCGGCATCTACCTTTTGAACTCGCGGACCACCCTATCGACAAGGTTCTCCAGAAACTTGATCGATAAAAGGAGATGGATATGAATACATCAAATCGATTTCGGGTAACCTGCCCGACCCTGTTGCTTTTGTTTTCTTTATCGATGGCCGTTCTTTTTATGGTGAGCTGTTCTGGAAAGGGAAACTACGGACGGCTTGTTCCCAACGACAAGGTAAAAAGCACATTTGAAACTTACCAGCTGTCGCCTGATTACACGTACTATTACAGTGGACCGGATGCTTACCCGAGAGCTGTGATCGGGATTCGAAATGAATATCATCTGGAATCAAAATTTTGGAAAGCGGTTGACCTTACACCAACCTTACTGAAAAGATGGTTGGAAATTGGGGGGCGTCCGAGACAAGACTTTGATTTAAACAGAAATGGCTCAGAGATTCTCACGCCTGACGGGAGACAAATCGGTATCTGGTATGCATTGAGAAACTGGAAGGACAGGGCAAGGGTAGAAATGATCGATGACACAACAGTTGCTGTAAGCACGCCCATAGGAGACGCGAACAGACAGAGAAAACGTCCAGGCAGTAATTAACGGTGTCGGCAAGCTTTAAAATCACTCACCATAGACTTCATGTCATTTTTATCTTTCCCGATACCGGAGGATGACGATGAACGTTTCTCTTGCTGAAAAAGCTGAACACAACATCAAGGAGCCCCAACAACTCTCCCCACGCATTTCCTGGCTTCGAAATTACTATTTTCAAGGCTGCAAACGAAACCGGAGATCGTCATCGCCGGTGCCAGGTTCAATGTCATTACGTCCACCTGTTTCACGAAGAAAGAACGCGCGGCATATGACCGGAGGGTCGTGGGCAAAAACGGGGCCCGCACCAGAATGAAATGGTTTCACGATCATGGCTATGGCAATGCCGGCGCCACCAGCGGTCACCTCATACCAGGCTATGAACGCGCACTTGGCATCGGCTGGAAAGGTATTCACGAATCCCTGAAAACCTCCTTTGCACAATTGGATCCCCTGGATCAAAACGGGCCCAAGGGTTCCCAGCTCAAGGCCATGATCACGGCGGCAACCCTTCCCAGGGATCTGGCAAAACAATATGCATTTCTTTGCAGCCGCCTTGCTGCGGAAGAAACCGACCCTGTGCGTACAGCAGAGCTGGCTCAGATGGCTCAAAACCTAAAAAGAGTTCCCTGGGAGCCTGCCAGGACTTTCTGGGAAGCCGTGCAGTCCCTCTGGCTGACGCACATGCTCATCATGAGTGATGAAAATTACCCTGGGCCAGGTGTTTCTTTCGGTCGTATGGACCAGTACCTGCTGCCGTATTGGGAATATTCAAGGGATCAGGGCATGGACTGGGAGGTTGCCAAAGAGATTCTCAAGTGTTTCTGGTTCCACTGCAATACTGCCTATGATGCTATGATCCGCAATGGCAATCAGGGCATCACGGCTGGTTTTGGCCAGCTTCTCACCCTTTCCGGTATGGGAAAAGATGGTAAGGACATGACCAACGAACTGACCTACATGTTCCTGGAAGTCATCGATGAAATGACACCCATTCTGGAACCGAAACCCAATGTCCGTCTGCACCGTCATACACCGGACGACCTGCTGGACAAGGTCATCGACATGATATCCGAAAGTCAAGGATCACCATTTCTGATCAATTTCGATGAGAGGTCCATGGCCGGTATGATGCTGGAAGCCAGGAAAGCGAATATCACCCACCTGATCAACGCGTCGAACGTGCATGAATACGCACCGGTGGGGTGCCTGGAAAACACCATGGTGGGCAACGACCGTTCCGGTACCGTGGATATCAACCTGAATCTTCTCAAGGCAGTCGAATTGACCCTGACCGGGGGCAAAGACCTGATTCCTTTTGTGGACCCCATGAAAGGCAGACCCGAAAAAATACGTCAAGACGGTCCGAATACCGGCAATGCAAAGAAATTCGAGACCTTTGACGCCTTCTTTAAAGCCTATGAAGAACAGACAGCCTATATCATTCAGAAAAGTGTGGAGACCTATGAAGCCTCCGAAGCGGTTCGGGCAGATTTCCTTCCCACACCCTATCTTTCCTGCCTGGTGAAAGGGTGTGAGGAAAAAGGTCTCGATGTAACCCAGGGCGGGGCTGAAATCAATTTTACCACCCTGGAAGCTGTTACCTATGCAACGACCGTCGATTCCCTTCTGGCTATCAAACACCTGGTATTCGACAAACAGCTCTGCAGCATGTCCGAACTCATCCAGGCCCTCAGAGACAACTGGCAAGGCCATGAAAAACTCCAGGCCATGGCTATCAACAGAGCCCCCAAATACGGTCAGGACGATGATATCGCCGATTCTCTGGCTAAACAGGTCATGGATCTCTGGTGTCGGGAAACCTGGCAGCATAAAACCCGATCCACCCATCGCCGCTTCAGACCCGGCATGCTCAGTTGGAACTACTGGGCTGGCGACGGATATGTCATGGCAGCCAGTGCCAACGGGCGCACAAAGGGGCAGTTTCTTTCCAACGCCATCTGCCCTTCCAACGGTGCGGATATCAACGGCCCCACATCGAATACAAACTCGGTGGGAAAGGTTCTGGGGGGGAAAGTACCCGATGGCGGAGGAGACTGGGGCAGTTACCTCAACTGTCTCCCCAATGGGGCCAGCCACACCATAACCTTCAATCCTTCCATCATCAAGGACCCGGAGCACAAGCAGAAGTTCAAGGCCTTTCTAAAAGGATATGCGGAAAACGGTGGCACAGCCCTGCAGATCAACATGCTCGATCCGGAAATGTTAAAGGACGCCCAGAAAAACCCCACGGAGTACCGGCATCTCCTGGTACGCATCACCGGATACAATGCCTATTTTACCACCGTGGGCAAGGAACTCCAGGATGAGGTCATAGAGCGGGTCAGCCATTGCCAGTTTTAGTATGATTGTTTTAAATTCAATAAAGAAATACGGATCATCTCCCAAAGAGTTGATCCAAATTAAGGATTCCAGGATTCCAGGGGTCCAGGATTCGAGTGTAATGCTTAAAAATTATGAAGAGTTAAAGGTTTGGAAAATCGTATAAAGTTTGTTTGCATATATATAAAGATACGAAACGTTTTCCAAAAAAAGAAATATACGGTTTGACCTCACAAATTAAGAGAGGGGCTCGGGGATGTAGAGAGAATGCTAAAAGCGATGATCAAATCACTGGAAAACAAACACTTGAATCCTTGAATCCTCGACTCCTTGAACCCTTTCTCCCAACTAATTGGGAGAAGATCCAAACAATCAAACTAAAACATCTTTTTATAGGACAGGGTCCGAGGGAACTAATTGAGGGTTTCGGATCGGAGGGCGGAGGGTTGGAGGTTAGCCGAGGGCCATGGGTAGTCGGCAACTTCCCGGCATCATCACATCCATACATCTCCGTCTTTGAAAGGCTTGAGAAAGAGAATATTGAATAATGAACAAAGAACCGCAGAATGATGAAGGATACACTTGGACATTCGACATTTCTTGTTCGATATTCTGCGGTTTAAATATAGTACTATAAACAACAGTTGTAAGCGAAAGGCACCGAATAGCTTAAAGCCAAAAGCGGCACACCAAATACCAAACACAAACATACTAAACACAAAACATAAACAATACTAAACACTACCAAATACTAAAACTAAACCATGACCACAAGCAACACAACCGGTCTCGTTCTCGAAATCCAGCGTATGTCTACCGAAGACGGGCCGGGTCTGCGAACGACTGTCTTTTTCAAGGGCTGCAGCCTCAGCTGTTCCTGGTGCCACAATCCGGAAAGCATTTCTCCCCACCCCCAGATCCACTGGATTGACGCACGGTGTATCGCATGCAAGACCTGTCTTGACACCTGTCCCAGGGGCGCCCTGTCTCAGGCACCCGAAGGTATCAACATCGACCGCGGCTTATGCGACGGATGCGGTGCCTGTGTCGATGCCTGCCCCTCCACGGCCCTGGAACGTCTGGGCCAGCAATGGACCATGGCGGATCTTGTACACGAAGTTCTCAAAGATCGGGTCTATTTTGAAAAATCAGGTGGTGGTGTAACCGTCTCGGGTGGAGAACCCACCCTGCAGAACGGTTTTGTGGCCGACTTTTTGAAACAAATCCGCGCCCAGGGTATCCATACCGCGTTGGATACCTGTGGTTTGTGCAGCCACAAAGCCCTGGACAAGCTTCTTCCCTATGCGACGTTGATTCTTTTTGATATCAAGGAAATCGATGCTGACAAGCACCGTGCCTTTACCGGAAGCGACAATCGGATTATTCTGGAAAATCTGATCCATGTCTCCCAATATATTAAAACCCATCTATATCCTGAAAGTCTCTGGATCCGGACACCGCTTGTGCCTGGCACCACGGCGACCATCCAAAATATCAATGGCATCGGAGGCTGGATCGCAGAACACCTCGAAAATCAGGTCAAACGATGGGAGCTTTGCAGTTTCAACAATCTTTGCAGGGATAAATACACCCGGCTCGGATTGACATGGCAGTTCCGGGATGAAGCCCTTCTGGACGAGGATCACATCAACAGCTTGCTGACAGCGGCAAAAACATCCGGTATCCATCCCCATCTTGTTCACTGGACAGGGTCTGCCAGGTCGGATGAGCGGTCTGAAGCAGCAAGCAATAAGCAGTAAGCGATAAGCGGCTATCAGCTAACCCCTAACAGCTATGAGCTAAAATTGAATGAATCCAAAAAAAACCTTCACCCAAAATGAAATCAAGTCCTTTGCGCCGGCGGAAAAAATCGGTCTGGTTGCCTGTGCCAGTCCCGAAGGTGATGTCCATGTAACGCTGATCACCAGTATCATGGCCGCAGGCCCCAAGCAGCTGACACTCGGTCAGTTCAGCACCGGCCTCAGTAAATACTATATGCAGCTGAATCCAAACATAGGATTTCTGGTCATGTCCCTGGACAAGCGGCTTTGGCGTGGCAGAGCCTGTTGGACGCACAAGCGATCAGACGGACCTGAATACGAAATCTATAACAACCAGCCCATGTTTCGCTACAATGCCTACTTCGGCATCAATACGGTGCATTATCTGGACCTGGTGGAGATCCGCAGTGAAGGCAAACTCCCCATGGGAAAAATCATACCGGCTGCCGTCATCACCCGGTTTGCCAAACGCTCCGCCGCTACCGGGAATCATGTGCCGATCCTCAAGCCTTTTGCCGAAAATCTGTTCAACCAGCTCGATGCACTCAAATTTCTGGCCTGTATCGGCAAAAACGGTTTTCCCAGAATCATCCCCGTCATTCAATGTCAGGCCTCCGACAGTCGACGCCTGGTTTTCTCCTCCCTGGCCTTTCATGATGAGCTGCAAACCATTCCTGCCAATACCGCCGTGGGTATTTTTGGACTCAATCTGAAAATGCAGTCTGTTTTTGTTCGTGGTGTTTTCCGGGGATTCAAGCGCTATCGTGGCATCACCTTGGGTGTTCTTGACATCGACTGGGTTTACAATTCCATGCCCCCGAGTCATGGGCAGATTTATCCGGAGTCAAGACTCGAACCTGTAACGGATTTTTAAAGATGAAACCGGCCGGGAAATTCTGACAGCCGTGAAAACCGGTCGGATCAAGGCCAGGGGAATGCTGTTCCATCTACCCGGTATGATACGATTCTCACACGTCATATTGTTGCGACAGATAATCGTTTACTTTGATCTTGTAATGTGATGTCAAAGATGAGATTTTTAGGGTGCTGCTTCATTATTTCCCCAGTAAACAAGGAGACAGACCATTCTCAACCAGGGGGTAATTAACATGGATATCCATGAACCTGCCATTCATATCGATGACATACTCCTGCTCAAAGATGACAGCTTTGCTTCAGACAATGTCTGTATCGTCACCGGTGCCGGGGCGGGCATCGGCAGGGCTACGGCTATTGCGGCCTCGGTCAACGGGCTGATGGTTGTGGGCCTGGATATTGACGAGACAGAAGGAAACACCACCCAGAAGATGGCCCGGGATATGGGCGGCCAGATGATTTTCATCCAAACCGATCTGACCCGGGATGTTGATGTGGCGCATGCCGTAGCGGAGGCCACCAAACTGGGATCTCTGAAGTTTCTGGCCAACATTGCCGGTATTCAGCACATCGACCCCATTGACAAATTTCCCATGCAAACCTTTGACTACATGCACCGTCTGATGCTGCGGGCCCCGTTTTTACTTTCCAGGCTCATTCTCCCGCACATTCGCAACAGCAAAGACGGCACAGGCGCCATCGGCAACATGGCCTCCATTCATGCCCATATATGCACTGTCAACAAGCCGGCCTACAACATCATGAAATTCGGTCTGAGGGCATTGACCCAGAGCATCGCCGCTGAGGGAATGGGCAAGATACGGTCCTTTACCGTCAGTACCGGCTTCGTAAAAACAGGTCTGACACTGGGACAAATCCCGGCTCAGGCTGCCCAACGAGGTCTCACCGAAGAAGAAGTGGTGTCGGATGTCATGATGGGTTTTTCACGTGTAAAAGAAATGATGACGCCCATTGAAGTCGGCAATCTTTTTGTTTTCGGATTTTCCCGGCATGCCAAGTATTTAATCGGTGGGGATCTATTGCTGGATGGTGGCATTGTAAAAACCTATGCCCAAACAAGTTAGTCATTGGATAATTTAGGAAAAAGACAATGCTGTATCAGGATCATCGGATGTAGCTGTCTTTTGTCTATTGAAGAACCTCGCAGCAAGCTGCGAGGAATCTTCGACCGTAAGGAATTCTGTCTAATTTAGATTCGCTCGCTAACCCCGCAGCAAGCTACGGGGAATGCGCTCGCTATTTCGGTTCAAGACCCGCCAGTTCCCGGAGGGTGCGTGCCATGGCCGACATGTCTTCGTCGCCATATCCTCTGCCGATAATGCCGTTTTCGATCTGATCCACCAGAGCACTGATGGGCAGGGTTATACCCATATCCCGTGCCGCCTCTAACGCGATGCGCAGATCCTTGTGGTGCAATCTGGTCCGAAATCCCAGGGGATAGGTATTGTTGACCATGTTCATGGCCCGGTTGGACAGCACCCAGGATCCTGCGGCACCGCCGGATATGGCCTGAATGACTTTCTGCATGTCAAGCCCGGCTTTCATTCCCAGAACCATGCCTTCGGCTACCCCCATAAAAGTCCCGGCAAGAATCACCTGGTTGATGGCCTTGGTAATCTGTCCGGATCCTATACACCCCACATGGGTGATGGTTTTCCCCATGGCATCCAGCACGGGCATGGCATGTTGAACGTCTTTTGCTTCCCCCCCCACCATGATGGCCAGGGTGCCGTTCTGGGCACCCTCGGACCCGCCTGAAACCGGTGCATCGAGCATGCGGATCTTTCTGTCCGCAATCTTTGCGGCAATATCGCGTGTCGCCGCCGGACTGATGGTCGACATGTCAATCAGCAGGCTCCCGGCCGGTGCCCCATGAATGATACCTTCATCCCCCAAAACAACGGCTTCAACATCCGGGGTGTCACTGACACAGGTGATGATGATTTCGGCACCAGCAGCTGCCTCCCGGGGTGTAGCAGCCCGTAAAGCGCCTGCATCGACCAGGGGCAGCTCTTTTTCCCGGGTTCGGTTGTAAACAACCACCTCATGACCGGCCTTTAAGATATTCAGCACCATGGGTGCCCCCATGGTGCCCATTCCGATAAACGCAACGTTCATTATCGCCCTCCTTTTTTGAGCCATAAGCGATAAGCTGTAAGCATTGAGCAGCTTAGAGCTCATTGCTTACAGCTTATGGCTTGTAAAAAATCTCCACGCCCTCAATGGTGCCCCCCCCAAAGGAGGCAACGGTTTCGGCTGCAATGCTCAAGCCCTCTTTGAGATATGCGTTGTCGATACCGGGAACGGCGTAGGCATAAAAAAGAACATTATCCGTGGTCTCGTTTACCCGGGTCTTTTCATCCGCCCCCTGGCATAAGACACAGACAATATCCTTCTCATCCCGCAGCACGATCTCATTTTCTTTCAGGACGAATTCACGATGCCCCATCCCCGCACATATCTCCCCTTGCCTGGCCACATCCAGTGTCAGCTTGCCGTCGAACCGGTCGAAATCGGTTACAGCCACCAGAATGCCGGCACACATCTCGGCCATGAAGTGGGCATCCACAAAAAGAGCGTACTGGGGAAAACCGCTGTTGACTGTCCGTTTCAGGTGCTTGACCAGTGGACATGAATATCCAAAGCCTTGAAAAAAATCTGCGTAGGTATGGATGCGCCGGGTAATCTGCGCCAGGGTCTCCCGCTTGCGCATTTTTCGCAAATGCTTCTTTTTGTATGCTTTAAGCTCCGGTGGGTTTTCAACATGTCCGCAACCGCTGATCAGAGTCAGACCGAAGCCGACACCGGGATACTGGGCAACATATTTTTCTGAAAGGGTGAATTCGGGAAACACAAAAACCTCCTGAAACAGTTGCTATATGATCAATTGAGGGAAAGCCTAATCTGTTTAGGTCATTGGAATTTGAGACTTATTTGTGATTTGGTGCTTGAAATTTGGGATTTTCAAACTCCAAATTATTCGGTCATTCTTTTCTGGCCAAACCAGTTGTTTCTGATTCCTGGGTAGCAGTATCATCGCCACTCTCTTCAATATCATCATCCAGTTGTTGATAGGTTTTTTGATTTCGGCGTCTCACGAGCAGATAGCATCCTGCCAGGGTCATCAGAATACCCATGGGGAGCAAAAGTTCGGGCAGCATCAGATGGCGTTCCTGTTCCATGGCGCGGGCGGATTCGATCACAGTGGGACGAGTATTGTCCTGAATTCGCGATTGAACCGTAAGAAAAACAGCCCCCATGTAAACGAAGACAAACAGGATTGCCCCGATACCGAGCCATCTCTGCAGTTTTTTCATATCATTCATGTCTTTTTCAACTTTTCAACGGTTTCAAGGTCACACACATCAAAGATCTGACCACAGCCACCGCATAGCATTTCACAGGTATCAGGGTTGCGCGTCCGCCTGCGTGTCAAGCCCGCCCGACAATCCGGGCAGACAAGGTCTTTCAAGTTTTCATCTGTCGGTTGATTCGGTGTATTCATGATGGCCTCTCCTGGTTTTGGTGTTTCGTGTTTGGTGTTTGGTGTTTGGTGTTTCGTGTTTGGTGTTTGGTGTTTCGTGTTTCGTGTTTGGTGTTTGGTGTTTGGTGTTTGGTGTTTGGTGTTTCGTGTTTGGTGTTTGGTGTTTGGTGTTTTGTGTTTGGTATTTAGCCCTAAACCGCTTATCGCTTACAGCTCAACTTTCGGGTTTCGCCACAGATAGAGCGAAATGGGTGATCCAATGGCGATTTGCGCTGTTTGAGCCAATTAGGGCACCTTAGATCAGCGCAAGTCAATGAAAATCCAATATGAAAACACGATCATTTAGCAGCCGTGAATGTTTAATTTTATGACCAGCGCTGATGTTATACCGCTTGTCATAATAATGTTCCGAAAATATGATGGCGGTATAAGGGTTTGTAGCAGAAAAACGGTCCTCAATCGGAACGTTTTTCTGACAACCCCTATAGAAGCCCTTGCGGCGAGTTCGCAAAGCACCAGGGGATTATTCATTTCGCGTTTCCTGAATCCCGAAAGTTGCGTTATAGTTTATGGTTTATGGCTACCCTCAACCCCTTGTATCACCCTCGAACCCTTGGACCCTCAATATATACCACCCACATTGAAATGTCGATTGTTCATCTCAATTGAGTGTGTTAAATATTTATAAAGTAGATACCCGGGTCCAAAGGACCAGGTTTTATATGATGGAATAAGCACAGGAGACAGCATTGAGCAACTATACCCCCCAGGAAAAATCCGCTCTCTTGGTGGCAACAATTACCTCCTTTACCGGACCATTCGTGATTTCTTCGGTCAACGTGGCCCTGCCGGCCATTCAGAAGGAGTTTAATGCCGATGCCATCCAACTCAGCTGGGTCGCCACGTCCCTCCTCCTGGCTGTGGCGGTGACACTGGTGCCGGCCGGCAGAATTGCCGATATTCATGGTCGAAAAAAGATTTTTTCCTGGGGGTTGTTTGTATACACCCTTTCCTCTCTGGTGGCGGCTTTTGCCAATTCCATCGAAATGCTCATCTTTTGTCGTGTTTTCCAGGGTATCGGGTCTGCCATGTTTCTGACAACCGGTATGGCCATTATCACATCCATCTTTCCGCCCCAAAAACGGGGCAAGGCCATCGGCATCTACGTATCAGCCGTTTATATCGGTCTCTCCACGGGACCCTTTGTGGGCGGAATCCTGACTCAGAACATCGGCTGGAGAAGTCTCTTTATCGTTGTCGTGCCCTTGGGGGCTCTATCCATACTGATTACGCTGAAATATCTGAAGGGAGAATGGGCCGATGCAAGAGGTGAACCGCTGGACATTGCTGGCAGTTTTCTGTATGGGATTGCCATTCTTGCCTGGGTCTATGGCGCATCCCTTCTGCCGAGCAAGACGGCATTGTATCTGATGGCTGCCGGTGCCCTCTGTATGGCGATCTTTGTCTGGCAGGAGCTTCGGGTACGCTATCCAGTGGTTGAAGTCAGGCTTTTTACCCGCAACAAACTGTTCACGTTTTCCAGTCTGGCAGCCATGATCCATTATGCAGCCACCTTTGCCATAACATTTCTCCTCAGTCTGTACCTGCAATATATCAAAGGCCTCTCACCTCAGGCTGCCGGTATGATCATCGTTGCCCAGCCGGTCATGATGGCCACGTTCTCCCCACTGGCCGGAAAATGGTCGGACAAAATCGAGCCCAGAAAATTGGCCTCTTTTGGTATGGGTGTGACGGCATTGGGGCTGTTTCTGCTTGTATGGATCGGAAAGGATACCAGCTTGGCCTATATCACATCGAGCCTGCTAATATTGGGATTTGGGTTTGCCATGTTTTCTTCACCCAACATGAACGCTATCATGAGTTCGGTGGAAAAACGCTATCTGGGAATTGCCTCCGGCACCGTGGCCACCATGCGGTTGATCGGCCAGATGAGCAGTATGGCCATCGCCATGGTGTTGTTTGCCGTGGTCATCGGTCACGTGGAAATCGCACCAGAAAATTATCCTCAGTTTATCAGATGCGTAAACCTGTCTTTTTCCATTTTTGTCGTGATGTGCATCGTCGGGATCTTTTTTTCACTTTTCAGGGGTGAACTAAGAGGTCATGATTAACCCAACTGACCATATTATTCATTTCGACATTGATATTGAGGCCGATGAATTAGATATAAGTGATAAGCTTTAAGCCATAAGCGGCTTATACCGCTTGTCATAATAATGTTCCGAAAATATGATGGCGGTATAAGGGTTTGTAGCAGAAAAACGGTCCTCAATCGGAACGTTTTTCTGACAACTATAGTGCTTATGGCTAATTGCTTGCTGCTTTTTAGGTTTCCCTCTCTTTTAACTTCCTGCGCAATACCTTTCCCACGGCTGTCTTGGGGAGCTCGTCGATAAATTCGATAAGTTTGGGCACCTTGTAGGCGGCCAGGTTCTTGCGGCAGAATTCGATGACTTCCTCCTTAGTCAGGGTCTCGCCGGCTTTGGCCACCACAAAGGCTTTGACAGTCTCCCCCCGGTATTCATCTTTCACACCAATGGTGCAGGCTTCCAGAATCTTGGGGTGATCGAATAGCACACCATCCACCTCAACCGGATAAATATTATACCCGCCGGCGATGATCATGTCCTTTTTTCTGTCCGTAATTTTCAGGTAGCCATCCTCGTCAAAACAGCCGATATCCCCGGTGTAAAACCATCCATCCTTCAGAACGTTGGCTGTCTCCTCAGGCTTTTTGTAATAGCCCATCATGATCTGGGGGCCCTTGATGAGAATCTCCCCATGTTCGCCTGTGGGCAGTTCAGTTTCCCCTGATTCGATATCCACAATCTTTATATCCGTGTCGGCCACCGGGATGCCGACGGTACCCGGTTTGACCTGGCCTCCCCAGGGGGTGATCGTAACAAACGGACCGGCTTCCGTAGAACCGTATACTTCACACATCATGGCGCCGGTGAGGTCGTTGAGATCCTTGATGGTATCTGCCGCCAGCGGTGCGGCCCCGGAAAAAAAGCCCTTAATGGAGGAAAGATCCAGATTACGAAACGCTGGTTCAGCCAGGAGCCCCACAAAAATGGTCGGGACACCGGGTAAAAACGTGGGTTTGTATTTTTTTATGATATCGATATTGATCTGGGGTTCCGGTCGCGGAACCATGATGTCTTCCCAAGCCTGCCAGATTGTAAAATTCTGGATGGCGGCAAAACCAGCCGTGTGAAAAACCGGGAAATTCCCCACCAAGCGCTCTTCCCCCGGTTTAAGGCTGGGAAACCATGCCACGGCCTGCTGTGCATTGGCGCTCAGATGGGAATGGCTCTGCATAACACCTTTACTGACACCGGTGGTGCCGCCGGTGTACAAAATGGCCCCCACGGAATCCCAGTCACTTTTATCCTCGACCGGTTCAGGAGAATATCTTGAGATGAGTTCTGAAAAGACCAGCACATCATCTGTGGGCACTATCTTTCGAACCATATCTTTTTTCACAAAGGGGAACAGTTGTTTTTTGGGAAAGGGTAGATATGAATGGATGTGACACCCGATAACCTTTTGCAGTTGGGTCTTTGGCTTGATCTTCTCCATCCTGGGCACCAGGAGGGTCAAGGTAATGACCAGCTTGGCATCCGAGTCATTGAGCTGATAGGCGAGTTCCCTTTCGGTATAAAGCGGGTTGTTCTGTACAACAACGGCGCCCGCACGGAATATGGCCAGATCCGATATGATAACCTGGGGAATATTCGGAAGACACACGCCAACTTTGTCTCCCGGATTGATCCCCAGATCTTTGAGGGCTTTGGCAAACCGGTTTACATGATCGTTGAGTTCCCGGTAGGAAATTCGCTTTCCCATGTAATTAAGTGCTGTTTTCCCGGGAAAATTCTTCGCGGATCGCGTCAGGGCTTCTGAAATGGTTATTTTTTCGTAGTCGATGCTCTTTTTGACACCTTCTGCATAAGATTTGTGCCACAGCTTCTCTTGCATACCCACCTCCCCAGGTTCAGAAATATAATCGTAATAGAAACCGGGTTCAAAAGACCCGGCACTGATTCAACCCTATAAAAGTGAATATTATACACATTCAGCGTGTGATAAATTCTAAATCTGAATATCGAAATACGAAACAAATCCAAATATCAAATGCACAAATATGAAAGACAGCGTCACTCCAGATCCGAAACAGGCCTGCAATAAAATGGCAGGCCTTGTTTCGGATTATTGCATCAGTTTTTCGAGCTTTCCCCGCTCCGAGGCAATTCTGATATAGGTTTCTCCTCCTGATTGAGGGGGATCGTACAATTGATCATCCGCTTTCTTGATCAGCGAAAGCGCATCCACGGGACAGGTGGTAATACACAGACCACACCCGATACACCGTCCCAGGGCTATCTGGGCGATATCGTCATCCATGGTGATGGCATCCATCTGACATCGGTCCAGGCATGTTTCACAGCCTGTACATTCATCAGCGTCCACCTCTGCAAAATAGTTGCTCTTGACGGCATCCGCAGGCACGGGCTGGGCTTTGATACCCCGCAAAACGCCACAGCAGCATCCGCAACAGCTACACATACCACCGGCTTTCTGTGAATTAAAAGGCTGCATCACCAGACCGGCCTTTTCATTGGCGATGACAATCTCCTTGGCTTCATCGATGCTGATATATCGGCCCATGCCGTTTTCAACATAATAGGCAGCATGGGACCCGAAAGAAAAACAATTTCCCAGAGGCTTATCACATGGTTCACCCGTAAGATCCTTTGTGGTTCGACATACGCAGGGCGAGACGGCAATGGATTTCTGGTTTTCGAGAATCTCGAGAACATCTTCAAACGGCGCCACCGGATAATCCACCACCAGCTGCCGGTCTATGGGCACGGTCCGCAACACCGGTGTCTGGAAGCCCTGAATACTTTTACTGAAGGCTGTCTCGAAGTATTCTTCATGATCCTTGGCAAATTCCGCGTCCATGTGGTTGAGCTGGAATTCAAAGATGCCTACCACGTAGGGCACCGCCGCATAGCGGACGTTCTCTCCTTTCCTGACCCGGAAAAGAAGTCCCTTTTTTGCCATCTCCTCGAGCCGGTCCGCCAGTTCCGCCTCCTCGAGACCCAGCCGTCCGGCAATATCCTTGGGCGATTCGGGAATCGGTCTGAGTTTGACGAACAAATCCGCTTGGGATTCAGTAAATATTTTTTTTAGAATCCGCATTTCCACGCCACTCTCGGTAGCAGGAAACCCGACAGCCATGTCATCCAATCGTTCTCTCAGTCGTTCATACACATTTTCCATTAGTGCGCCACCTTCATTTGATTTAAACGAGATAAAAGTTCTTCAGCTTCACTGACAATCTCCTCGATAACATCCCGGACGGTTTTGATTTTATCGATGGCGCCCACCACCTGGCCACAGGCGATGGGGCTGATCTCCGAATCCCCGGAGTCATACGCCATTTTGCCCTTGCCGCCGGCCACTGTTTCGATAATCTCTTCGAAGGTGGCGTTCTGGGCTTCCAGAGCCAGACATTCGTCCGCCAGTTTGTTTTTAACACATCGAACCGGATTACTCAAAGAGTTCAGCAGGAGACAGGTCCCTGTCTCCTGGGTCTGGACCAGTCGATCCTTGATGGCATCATGCGCCGGACATTCCCGGGTAGCAAAAAAGGCAGTTCCCATGAGGACTGCTTCCGCTCCCATGGCCATGGCACCCAAGAAGCCCTTGCCATTACAGACACCGCCACCGGCAATCACCGGTATCTCCAACTCCGATACGGCTTTGGGAATCATAACGAAATTGGCAACACCTTCCATACCGATGTGCCCACCCGATCCATATCCGATAAGGGTCACGGCATCCACCCCATGTTTCTGGGCACTCAGCGCATGCCGAACCGATGTCAATTTGTGAATTACCTTGATATCGGCTTCTTTCAATTTGGGTAACAAGGGCGCCGGACTTGATCCCGCGGTCTCTACGACTTTAACACCTTCTTCGCAAATCACATCGCAAAACTGCTGGGTTCTTTCGAGTACACCAAATTCCGGAACCATGGACAGGTTGACACCAAAAGGCTTGTCCGTAAGTGTTCTCGTCAACCTGATTTCCTCACGTAGATCATCCGGCGTCTCCAGTGATTCGGCAGTAATAAAGGCAATACCGCCAGCATTGCAAATTTCGGCCACAAAAGCTGCTCGGCTGAGCCACTGCATGCCACCGCACAGAATGGGATACCTGATGCCGAGCATTTCCGTTATTTTTGTTTTGAACATGTGTTGTCTCCTACAATTTTTCAGTTGAAAAAAGAATCAATAATCCTTAAGCAGAAGCTTTAAGCTGCTTATTGCTTACTCTAACTGCTTATTTACTGAACGCCATCACTGCCTCGAAAAACTCGGGTGTGGTGCAGCCGATGCTCTGATTACGATTCTCTAAGGCCACCGCGGCCTCCAGGGAGGGTGCATCCAGATTCCGGCGGATGGCCTCTTTGGTCATCCTGAGGCCGAAGGGTGTTTTTCCCAGCAGTGTGTGTGCGGTTTCCAGGGCCTTGTCCAAAAGTTCTCCCTCTCCGACCAGACAACTGGCCAGCCCGATTGCATGGGCTTCTTCTCCAGCGACCGTTCGGCCCGTCATCAATATCTCCGATGCTTTGGCACTTCCTACCATTTTGGGCAGAAAATAGGTGGTCCCCAACTCTCCGCCGGATAGACCAATATTGATGAAAGAGGGAATAAAGGCGGCCGTCGGGTCTACGATAATGATATCCGATGCCAGGGCCAGGCACATACCACCACCGGCTGCTGGACCTTTTACGGCCGCAACAACAGGTTGCGGCAAACGACGCATGCCGGTAATCACCCCTGAGTATCGCTTCTGGATATGTTCCAGATGCAGGGCAGCCGATGCAAATTTCTTGAGACTTTCCTCACTCATGAGCTGCCTGTCCTTGAGATCTGCCCCGGAGCAGAATCCCCGTCCACTGCCGGTAAGAATCAGCACCCGCACCTGTTCGTCCTTCTCCAACTCCCCATAGAGGGCATACAGATCGTCCAGCATCTGCAGGTTCATGGCATTCAGTCGATCAGGCCGGTTCAGGGTGATCACACCCAGCCCCGGTTCCGGTATTTCGAACAATAAAGTTTGATAGTTCATGGGATACCTCATCGTTTGTGTTAAAGCGTTACATAGTAGCGACACTTCGTGTGTCATTTGCACTTCGTGCGATATTCGTCCTGCGGACGACACTCGCCCTACGGGCTGTCATTTGCACTTCGTGCGTCATTTATCCTTCGGCTGTCATTTGTCCTTCGGACGTCATTAGCGCTTCGCGCGTCATTTATTGTTGCGAATAGCTCTGGGCGCGGAAATTACTTAAAACTTAAAACAATTCCTTATTAGCCTTTTAGGGTTTTAGGCTGAAGACTATTAGGTTGCTTATAGCTGATAGCCAACAGCCCTGGCAGCCGTAACCGCAACCGCCTCAATATCGAGGTCGTGACATGCCCGGATGATTCGCAGGTCAATTTCACCCCGGTTGACCACCAGTGCCTTGGAAAACATCATGCCACCTCGATGATGAACATCAAGTCCTCATCCTTGAGGGGCAACTCATTTTCGGCGACAATCTGCACAATGGTCCCGTTAACCGGAGACTTTACCTTCTGGAAGACCTTCATGGTTTCCAGGAGACCGATGACCTGTTTCTTTTTTACCACATCGCCCACTTCCACATAAAACGGCTCTTCCGGCGACGGTCTGCTGTAAAAGACACCCGACATAGGTGCCTTGACCTGCATCAGTTTTTTTGTTTCGGACATGAGAATTTTTCCTTTACGTTATGGTGTTAGGTGTTAGGTTTTGCTATTTACGCTTCGCGTGACATTAGCGCTTCGCGCGTCATTTGTCCTTCGGACGACATTTAGCCTTCGGCTGTCATTTACCTTTCAGGTGTCATTTGCGCTTCGCGCGTCATTTATTGTTGCTATTGGCTCTTGGCCCAGAAAACTACCTAAAACTTAAAACGTAAAACCTAAAACAATTCCTTATTAGCCTTTTAGCAGATCAGGCTGAAGGCTATTGGGTTGCTTATAGCTTGCAGCTACTCTCGAACCCTTGTATCACCCTTAAACCCTCGAACCCTGCTCTTCTAGGTCGGCCCCGTCCGGGAGTGCCGTTTGGCCCGTTTGGGGTGTTTTTCATGCTTGTTTTTTGTCATCATCAGGGCTTCGATAATTTTTTTTCTGGTATCTTTGGGCTCGATGATTTCATCCACCATCTGGGCAGACCAGCTTCTGGCGGCTTCGAAAACATCGATTTTCTCACGGGACCGGTTCAGATAGCCTTCGTAGGCATCTTCTTCGACACCTTTCCCATAAACTTCACAGTAATCCAGACTGCTTGCCTCCACCGCCATTCTGGCCGTTGGCCAGGCATAGGCCACATCGACCCCGATACCCTTGACCATGCCCATGACCATGCCACCGGTATCGCCATAGGCTTCTCGAATGATAACGCTGATCTTGGGGATGGTGGCCGTGGCATAGGTGTCCAGTATTTTGCCAAAATGCCTTAACAGGCCCCTGCCCTCCTGGTCCTCACCCGGAACCACCGGGGGCGTGTCCGTCAACGTCACCAAAGGAATATTATAGGCATCCAGGGCTTGCAAAAACCGGTAATACTTATCACAGGCATCGATATCCAGAAGCGTTCCTGTTTGGACTGGGTTGCTGGCAACAATACCGGCAACTTCACCGTTAAATCGACAGAAACAGGTAATGATCTGTCCGGCATAATTGTTTTTGACCTCATAATATCTGCCATCATCAACGATTTCTTGAATGACCGCGTGCATATCATATGGACTGTCATAGTCTTCCGGAACAATCTGCATCAATGCAGGGACCTCCCGGTCAACTTTATCCCGGGGAACAGCCACAGGGGGTTTCTCCCTGAAGTTAGACGGCAGATAACTTAAAAGCTCCCGTGTTTTTGCTATGGTTTCTTTGTCATCGGCCCCAACAACATCACAGGTGCCGCTGTATTCCATGTGATAGTCGGCCCCCCCCACATTGTCGGCAATTTTCTCTGATGTCGCGGCCTGGGTCATCCTGGGTCCACCAAGCCATAGGTGGGCTGTTTCCCTGCTCATCAGCAGGAAATCACACAATACCGGACAGTAGGCCTGGCCGGCAATACAGGGCCCCATGAGAACATTGATCTGCGGTATCATTCCGGAGTAACGGGATTCAAGAGCGAACCACCAGTCGATACCAGCCATGGGGACATCCCTGTAGCCGAGCCTTCCGCCGGAAGAATCGAGCAGCCATACCATGGGAATCTGCCAGGCCGCTGCCAGTTCGAGTAGTTCGATAAATTTTGTGGCATGCTGGCATCCCAGAGAACCACCCAGAACCGTAAAATCGCTGGCATACACCGTAATCAGTCTTCCATCGACCTTTCCTGTTCCGATGACGGCACCATCACAGGGTGCATCCGTTTCCCTGCCATCGATCCTTGCACCCGTGGTATTGACAAAGGACCCGAGTTCACTGAATGTTTCCGGATCCAGAAGAAGGTCGATCCGCTCCCGGGCGGTCAACTTTCCCCTTCCATGCTGCCTGTCAATGTGCTTCTGACCGCCGCCCCGCAGATTCTTTTCCCTGATCTCCTGCAGCCGCTTGAGGGCTGCATCCATTTTTTCACCCATGAGATTTCCTCAACAGTAATTCGCCCTACGGACGACATTTAGCCTTACGGCTGTCATTCGCCTTGCAGGCGTCATTAGCGCTTCGCGTGTCATTTGTCCTTCGGACGACATTTAGCCTTCGGCTGTCATTTACCTTTCAGTGTCATTAGCGCTTCGCGCGTCATTTGTCCTTCGGACGACATTTAGCCTTCGGCTGTCATTTACCTTACAGGTGTCATTAGCGCTTCGCGTGTCATTTGTCCTTCGGACGACATTTAGCCTTCGGCTGTCATTTACCTTTCAGGTGTCATTAGCGCTTCGCGCGTCATTTATTGTCGCCTATAGCTGATGGCTTAAAGCTTGTTGCAATCTTAATACTTAAAACCTAAAACTTAAAACAATTCCTTATTAGCTTTTTAGGGTCATAGTCTGAAGACGATTAGGTTGCTTATAGCTGGTAGCCACCCTCCAACCCTCGTATCACCCTTGTATCACCCTCGAACCCTGGTATACTGGGAAGCTGGGAGGCTATGATGCTGCCACCAGCTATTCGCTTTTAGCTACCCTTGAACCCTGGAAACCTCGGACCCTCGAACCCTTATGTTATGCTGGCTTAATCGCACGCTTCTTCTCCGGTAATGCTTCCTTTTTGTTCTGAAGTAACGCAATCGCTTTGGCAATCCGAGGACGGGTGTCCCGGGGATCAATCACCTCATGCGCCGTGTAATAGGTCGTCCATTGCTTGGCAAGATTCATGACAGAAAACTCTTCCTTGAGGATGCTGAGTAAAAAGTTATAGACCTCGTCGTAGTTACCCTCCTCCTTTGCCTTGGCAAGCTCTTTGTGAAATACCGCGTGAACGACCGTTTCCGGCCCGGTGGGCGCAAACTCCACCGTAGGCCATGCATAGACAAAGTCAGGAAACATTTTCGAACATCCCAGAACAATGTTCGCCCCACCATAGGACCGCCTCAGTACCATGGTCACCTTCGGACACGTCAGATGGGCATAAGAATGAAGGAGTTTGGCCCCATGCCGGATAATCCCCAGTCTTTCCCATCTGTCTCCCGGTGGGAATGCCGTGGTGTCAACCAGGGTCACCAGCGGTATGTTGAAGGCATCCAGAAAACGCATAAACCGATCATATTTATCGGATGAATCCGGTTCGAGAATCCCGCTCAATTCATCCGGATTATTGGCGACGACACCGGCCACGCGGCCGCCGAAACGACAAAAGCCCACCACGAGATGGGTTGCAAAATCTTCCTTTAATTCAAGAAATTCACCATTGTCCACGATTTTATCGATAACCTCGTGAATATCATAGGTAAACTTCGGGTTCTCGGGCATGACGTCCAGTAATCCCTCTTCCCTCCTTAAGGGATCGTCACCCGTTTCAAGAAAGCCGGGTCCTTTCCAGCAGTTTTGTGGCAGATATTTCAGCAGCATCTTCATCTTCTCGATGGCATCCACATCACTCTCGGCAAGCATGTCGCACTGGCCGGATTTTTCCATGTGAAATACCCCATCCCCGGCATCGTCCGACGATATATCGCCCCCGAGCCACAGAAACCCGGTATTCTGATTGATAATGAGAAAATCTGACAGCTCGGGCACCACGGACAATACCCCGGTGCAAGGCCCCAACAGCAGCGTGATCCGCGGTATAACACCCGAATAAAGACAGTAGTTTCGTAAAAACTGCGCCATGCCATTCATTCCGGCATCACCGCCTTTGAAACTGAGACGTTCTCCCGCCGAGTCTATGACACCGATCAGGGGCAGACCTCTTTCCCCGGCCATTACGGTAATGTCGGCCATCTTCCAGGCTGTCTGGTCTCCCAGGGATCCCGACATGACGGTAAAGTCCATCACATACAGCGCCACAGGTCGACCATGGATCTCTCCAAATCCCATCACGACACCATCCGAAGGATCGGGTCTTTTCTTGCCATCCAGTGACGGCCGGGTATCGGTAACAATGGAACCGATTTCTTCAAAGCTACCATCATCGAGGATGTGCGCAATCCGCTCCCTGGCGGTCAGCTTGCCCAATGCATGGATGAGATCAACACGGTCCTGCCCGCCACCGATTCGGTTTTTTTCCCGAACCCGCGAAAGTCGCTGCATATATCCTTCTATCCATTCACCCATCGTTCGATCTCCTTATCTTTTCCACTGATGACCTTTTAGGAATTATGCCATTGAAAATAATCTCGCAAATATTCTCCGTAAGGGCATCCGGGTCAATGACCCGGTCGAAGGTAATACCGGTCAGGCACACCTGCTCGATGCTTCCCAGGATAATCTGTCGGATAAGCTTGACGGGTATATCGTCCCGTATTTCTCTATTCAATATACCCTCTTCCAATATCTCCAGGATCACATCGCTGTAAACCTTGACGAGCTCGTAGGTATCACTGTGGTAATAGTCGTTGTGACTCCTTGCTTCGATGAGCAATATCTTGGCAAAAACCCGGCTCGTGGCATATACATTGATGTGAGACCAGATGAGTTTTCTCAATTTGTTCAAGGCCCCCTTGATGCCCTTGAGATCGCCTTGAACCAAAACGCAGTACTGTTCCAGGTATTCACTCAACACCTGGTGCAACAGGTCCCGCTTGTCCTTAAAATACTTGTAGATCAACGCTTCCGTGACGCCTGCCCGCTTTGAAATCTCGGCAGTCGTTATGGCGTTGAACTCCTTTTGCTCGAGAAGATGCCTCAAGGCATCCGCTATCTTGACCCTTCCCGGTGGGAAAGGTTTTGATTTCAGACCGCCCCCCCTTGCCTTCAATTTGTCTGACATATCCATTAGGCAAAATTCTCGATCTTGGCAATCACACCCCGCAATACCTCGTCTGCGCCGCCACCAATTGAAAGACCGCGGGCATCTCTGTAATAACGGGAAATAATCGATTCTTTCATATACCCCATACCGCCGTGCATCTGGAGGCATCCATCGGCCACCTTGTTGAGAAGTTGACCCGCGATAAGTTTTCCCATGGATATCTCCCGGGTAGCGTCCAGACCGGCCTGTTTCATCCGAACCATGTGATAGATAAACTGTTTGAGACTCTCTATTTCGGTTACCCAGTCGGCCAAGCGGTGCTGGAGCACCTGCCTCCTGATCAAGGGCTTCCCGAAAACAACCCGATCCCTGACATACGCAACCGTCAAATCAATGATGTCTCTGGCGGCTGTACAGGCAAACGGCAGCAGCGAAAACCTTTCGTGCTGAAACTGCTGCATCTGGTAGATGAAGCCCTCGCCTTCCTTGCCGATCAGGTGATCAACAGGCACTTTGACCTGGTCAAAATACAATTCGGCCGTGTCGCTGATCCAGACACCGAGCTTCTCCAGTTTTCGGCTCACCTCCACACCCGGCAAATCGGCTGGGATGACAAAAAGGCTGAAAGAGTGGTAGCCCGGATCCTCACTCGTTCTGGCAAGGAGTGTATAGAAATCGGCCTGGGTCCCATTGGTGATGTACATTTTTGAGCCGTTGATCACATAATGGTTGCTTCTTCTTTCGGCCGTTGTGGCAAGTGCCGCCACATCCGATCCCGCACCCGGTTCCGTCACTGCAATGGCGCCCACTTTATTTCCCTCGATGGCTGCCTTCAAGTAGGTCTGCTTGAGAAATTCGCTTCCGAACTCATCGATGGCAGGGGTTGCCATATTTGTCTGGACGGTAATGGCCACTGCCAGGCCCAATGCCTTGATATGCCCAAGTTCCTCGAGAAACACCGTCTCGTACCAGTAATCAAGACCCTGACCACCATATTTTGGATCATATCGAATACCGAGAAAACCGAGTTTTCCCATCTTCTTGAAAAGTTTTTTCAGGGGCGCGATACCGGCTTCCTCCCATTCGTCAACATGGGGATTGATCTCTTTATTGACAAAGTCACGCACCGCGCGCCGTACCATGTCATGGTCCTTGGTGAAATAAAGCTGTTCAGATGTTTTGATAGCTTTCCCCATGGGAAATCTCCTCAATCCTTTTTATGAGATGGCTTCACCTTGTCCTTGCAACGCATCATTGGGCAAACAATATGGTTTCGCAGTGAAAAAAAACGTGGGTTAGTAATATTTACTCATTGAAAGTAAAAAATATATATAATCAATATAAATCAGTCTATTAAATCACTAAGTAAACGTCACTAATCTTTTTGTCAAGCTGTTTTTTATGCGTGGTCAATTTCGTTTTGATCCATTATACGGGTGTGCTCAAAGCGGGGTTGTGGTATATAGGGGTCAAGGATGATAAGAGGATGATACAAGGGTGATACAAGGGTGATAAGGAATTGTTTTAGGTTTTAGGTTTTAGGTAGTTTCTGGGCCAAGAGATAATAGCAACAATAAATGACGCGCGAAGCGCTAATGACACCTGTAAGGTAAATGACAGCCGAAGGCTAAATGTCGTCCGAAGGACAAGGGACGCGCGAAGCGCTAATGACACCTGTAAGGTAAATGACAGCCGAAGGCTAAATGTCGTCCGAAGGACAAAGGACGCGCGAAGCGCTAATAACGCCTGCGAGGCGAATGACAGCCCGTAGGGTGAATGAGACAGCCCGCAGGGAGAGTGTCGCGCAAAATGAAATTAACTACCGTAAATCAAAATTCCACCCATAAAATCGGTCTTATGGCTGACAGTCACGGCCGGTCTCAAACCCTCACCAGGGCTTTGACCTTTTTCAGGGACAACCACTGTGAAACCATCTATCACCTGGGTGATATCTGTGATTCGGTGCATCCGGAAACTGCCGACGATTGCGTAAGCCTGCTGCGTGAAAACATGGTTTTAGGAATAAAAGGGAACAATGACCATCAGTTGGTCGTCAACCACGATGGCCGTCAACCCACACACCTGGCAGCGACAACCATCGAATATCTCAAAGACCTTCCCATGACCATCGAGCTTGGAAATATTGTCATGACGCATTCCCTGCCTTTTATACAAGAAAGGGGACTGTCCTGCATGGTGGGTGTTCTGGGCCACAGTGAAGCGGCATTGTTTTTTCAGACCTATCCCCATAAGTTTCTGTTTCGTGGGCACAGCCATCGCCCGGAGATCCTTCGCAAACAAAAACATACCTTTGTAAGCAGCAAGATATTACCGGGTGAAACCATTCAACTGGCAGACAAAAAACCCTGCATCGTTACCTGTGGCGCACTGGACGAAGGTTTCCTGATAATCTGGGAACCTGGCATGCAGACAATTGCATGTCACATGTTAACATAGAGCTGTAAGCAGTAAGTGGTAATCCGTAAGCAGCTTAAAGCTTAGTGCTTATCGCTTAAAGCTTATTGCTATACTTGTTCAATTATCGTATTGTTTTTTAAGCGTTTTATGTTAAAATACACGCACGCCACAAAAGCATAATTAACCAAAACGGGAGACTGCCATGGACCAGCAAATATTGGATCGGATGCCACAATTTCTCGATATCCTGGGACTCGATGAAGTCCCCATGGGTATCTTCTATGCCGACACGAAACCCACGGGCGGGTTTTCACCCAAGCCCAACGATTTACCCACCCGAGAAAAGGAGATGAGGGATGAAATCGACTGGCAGCGTTCGTCACAAACAATCCCGAGGTGGTGGCCTCCCCATGGGGCGCCGCGTGTGGAAATCTGGTTGTATGGCCCCTGCACTATCTCACCCGGGGAATCGACCGGGCCGTCCTGGGAGGATGGGATCCCTCTGCCCGAAAGTTCTTTAAAACGGACGAGCTTTCTTTTACCATACCGCTGCGAATGTTCCAGGAGATGCTGCAGCGCTTTGACACATCATTTCTGAAAACAAAGACCTGGACCACGGTGCAGAAAAAAATCACACGCAGTCAAAAGGCGTGGAGGAAGACCCGGGTGCGAGGGTGATACAAGGGTGATACGAGGGTTGGAGGGTGGCTACCAGCTGTAAGCAACCTAATCGTCTTCAGCCTAAAACCCTAAAAGGCTAATAAGGAATTGTTTTACGTTTTAAGTTTTAGGTAGTTTCTAAGCCAAGAGCTAATAGCAACAATAAATGACGCGCGAAGCGCTAATGACACCTGTAAGGTAAATGACAGCCGAAGGCTAAATGTCGTCCGAAGGACAAATGACGCGCGAAGCGCTAATGACACCTGAAAGGTAAATGACAGCCAAATTAAAAAAGGGTTCAATCCAGAACATGAAGAGGATACTATTTTTAGACTTCTGGACTCAAAAAACAGTATATTTCCGGGCAGGTTGTCTGGCTGTGATCATCCTTTCTGGCTGTCTGCCGTCAGCAACTCTGGCCTGTCCTTATGAGTTGCCCACGGTTGTCGTTTCCATCAATGGACACGATCTTTTTGTCGAGCTCGCGTTTACACCCGACACAAGGACCTGTGGTTTGTCCAATCGTTATACCCTCGGGGGAAACAACGGTATGTTGTTTCTGTTTCCAGATACCGACAAGCGGACATTCTGGATGAAAAACACACACATTCCCCTGTCCATCGCTTTTATGGATGATACAGGGCAAATCGTGATGATTCATCAAATGGAAGCTGACCAGACAAACACTACCTACCATTCTTTTCAATCTGTCAGATATGCGCTCGAAGTCAACCAGGGCTGGTTCATCTTGCACGGCATCAAAGCCGGTGACAGAGTGGAAATGGCGTTGCCGACAGTATTGAATATTCGATAAAATCGTTTTACGACAATATATGTTTTAATGATCTTTTTCATGGTTTCGCCCTTTCGTGATTTCTTGATATAAGATTTTTTATGGTTTACCCGGATTGGTCCTGACAAGGAGGTTTTCATGAAAAAACGGACAAAAGATAACATTTTGACCGCCTTTATCGGTGAGGCCAAAGCCTATTTCAGGCTACTGGCCTATGCCGAAAAAGCCACAGAAGAAGAGATTCCCCAGATTGCGTTACTTTTTCGTGCCATTGCCGAAGCCGAAAGGGTTCACGCCACCCGCCATTTAAACCTGGTAAAGGATATCCTGGTGAAAGATACCGACACGAATCTGATGAAATCGTTTCAGCGTGAAAAATCCATCAGTGAAAATGCCTATCCCGAGTTGATAAAAGACGCCGAAGAAGATGGTGAGCAGACCGCAGCACTGACCTTCAGTCAGGCCCGGGATGCGGAAGGTTTTCACCTCAAACTATACGAACGGGCCATCTATCAGGTCATCAAGGATGAGGTCAAAGCCTATCATGTCTGCCAGGTCTGCGGTTATGTGACGGACAAAAAAATTCCCAACAAATGTCCGGTCTGCGGTGCACCCAAAGAGAAGTTCAAGACCGTGGACGGTCAGGATTAGAGGCTAACTCAAATTCTGCCATGGAGCAAAGAAAGACGGCTTATAGGGGTTGTCAGAAAAACGTTCCGATTGAGGACCGTTTTTCTGCTACAAACCCTTATACCGCCATCATATTTTCGGAACATTATTATGACAAGCGGTATAGTTCTGCTTGGTGACAATTTCGAACAAATACTTGGCTGCCATTCCTGCACCTTCCAGATTAATTTCCGGTTTTGGCAACGTTGAAGAACAAAGCTGTCGTATTAAAACTTGTGCAAGCTCTTCACCTTTCACATCTTTCGCGTTACAAGTAGTCAGACGGTCTCTGTTGAGAAAACTGAGTTGGGTCATGTGAGCTTGCTGTTCTTCATCCTGCATTCCCCGCAGCAAGACCACTGCGGGAATATTGGCATAGAATACATCGGTTAAACTGTTGTAACCACCGTAGATGATTGCTGTTTTCGCTTTCAACAAAAACTGTCTATATTGTTCGTCAGCTGGTGTCACCTTACAAAATGGCAATTTTGCAAAAACGCTTTGAATCCACTTCTGGTTAATATGATCGTCTGGTGATCCGACGAATAATCGCCATATCCCATATTGGGGTCCAATTTTTTTCACCGCATAGAAAAGCTGTTTTATAATATGCTCTGTATCTTCACCCAACCATGGAATTGAAACAACACCTGCGATATCATCATTTGTATTGTTTTGCAGGGATAGCCATTGATCCAACTCGGATATCCGGCACACATAACCGGTCTCTAAGGGCTGAATATTGAAATGTTTTTTCAGGGTTCCCATCTGGTCTTTTCCCAACAATCGACTGTCGCCATACCACAAAAGGTGCTTATAGTGCTCTGAAAAAAGCCTTTTTGCAATGTCTGACCAAACTTGCGGAACATTACCCACCCAACCCCGCACACCCAGCACCCAAGTGCAATCTGTATCACGAGTTGCTTTTAAAGAAGGTAGCAGTTCTTTGTGTTTTCCCTGGGGAGTATGATCGGCCAGAATACAGCGTGGGTGAAATACACCGATAAGATGTTCAATAATACGACTTCTGCACACACCCAATTCAGTATCTGCAACGTTGATGAAGCTTGATTGCCCGGTGGAAACGCCATCCATGACTTTTGTTTGGTAAGCGGGTAACTTCAACCAATCCAGAGGTACATTTTCGACGAGTTGTGAGACCATCCGACTGCCCGTTACAAATAGCAATTTTAGCTCAGGATATAGGCGCCGAACAGCCATACCGACAGCAATGCTGCGACTTGCATGACCGAGGCCACGACCGTCATGTGCATAAATCAAAAGATCCAGTCGCGAGGTATTCATGGCCGGAAAAGTAAAGTCTTTATCGCCACGATGTCAAGATAAATAAATCGAAAAAGGTTTACATTTGCAACCCAGAGACATAAAAAGGTTTATTCAAATTTAGTATGAGATCTTTTCAACAATCCAACATGAAAAAAGTCATGATAACGCTTTCAGACATAAAAGCATTAAATATCGAAGCCACATCGGGTTGCACTGCCCGCTGTCCTTTTTGCAGTCGCCAGCAAAAAATTCGCGATTACGGCGTCCATCGAATCAGTTTCCCCGACATTCAAAAATTACCCAAGGAGCTGATAGGTGGTTTGCGCAGAATCACCTTTGCCGGCAATTTTGGGGATCTTTCCTGCAATTCGGAAATGGTTGATATTGTAAGTTATATAAAAGGGTTAAATAAAAAAATTGTCCTGGGTGGTGAAACCAATGCCGCTACTCAAAAACCTGATTGGTGGCATGCGTTGGGGAATTATTACAGAGATGGGATGATGGTCTTTGCAGTTGACGGTCTTTCAGATACCCACTCGCTTCACCGTGTGGGAACTGATTTTGACACGGTTATCCGAAACATACGTGCATTTACATCCTCCGGCGGACAAGCGGCCTGGAAATTTATCCTTTTCGAACACAACGAGCACCAAATCAAACCCGCAGAAAAATTGGCAGAAGAATCGGGATGCAATCAATTTATCGTCGTATCTTCAAGAGACTATAATGACACCTTAAGAAAGCCAAAGACCCTGGATATTAAAATCAAAAGAGAGATCTTTCGTCTTTATAAAGATGAATCGGTGGAAGCTTCCTGCAAGCCTTTAGCCGATGGTTCGTTATACATCGCTGCAGACGGCACGGTGCATCCCTGTTGTTTTGCCCATTGTATGTATATCACGGAACATAATCAACAGTTCCGATTCATACTGCCGCTAATTGAAAAATACAATGAAAGAATTAATTTCAAGACCCGGCAACTGGGGGATATCATAACAGGAAAGTATTTTCAGGACGTGCTGGCCTTATCAAAAAACAATTCGTATTGCCGTACAAAATGTAACGCCCACAAGAAAAAAGTCAGACAGAAGATGATTTTACATCATAAATACTTTCAATAAGAAAATCGATCCGTCAAAAGATGGCGGCATCTTAACCTCTAAAAGAAATAGCTACCAACCATTGTTGATCGACGAATGCATTGAAAGACACAAGGATCATCTTCGTAGACGATGAAAATTTTTTTTCACACACCCTTTAAACCTTTAGAGCATCCCGCCCCCTCCGGTGATCTGATTATCGCCACCGAATTGATGACGTATTTAAAACAATGTCATCACATTGTCCACCCTGTGGCGGCTGTTCGCTCTCGCTGGCTGTATTGGCGTCCCTGGATTTGGCCCAGAATTCTCTCTGACTATCGACGAGCTGTTAAGTCCATTAAATCCCGACAGCCCCAACTCTGGATAACCTATCATAGCTACTACAAAGCACCCGATGTCCTGGGACCTGAAGCGTGCAGAACAACCGGTTTGCCGTATGTCATATTCCAGGGCATCTACTCTACCAAACAGCGACGGGATATTAAAACCTGGCCTGGATTTATGCTAAATCAATATGCACTTCAGAAAGCACATTATGTTTTTACCAATAAAAAAAGAGATTGGACAAACTTAAGACGAATCATACCGGAAAACCGACTGGCTTATTTAAAGCCTGGCCTGGAAGTGAAAAATTTTACATTTAACCAAAACGCACGGGAAAAGATTCGGCAGACCTGGAAAATAGGCAATACACCGGCAATCCTTACGGCTGCCATGTTTCGGCAGGATGTTAAAACACAAGGCCTTCTATGGCTGATTCAATGCCTGGGACATCTGAGAAAAACATTAGGCAACTTCGTTTTAATCATCGCCGGAGATGGTATAGAAAAACCAAAAATAGTGAGATACGCGGCAAAGCATCTGCCAGGCCAGCATCGCTTTTTAGGCAAAATATCTCGCGATAAGATGGTTGAATTTTACAGTGCTGGTGAGATATTTGTTTTCCCAGGCATCAATGAATCGCTTGGTATGGTTTATCTGGAAGCCCAGTCATGTGGTTTGCCCGTTGTGGCCTTTCGAAACGCCGGAATTCCGGAAGTGGTCATCGATGGTGAAACCGGTATATTAACAAACATGTTTTCAAAACAACAATTTATAGAGGCTATAAAAAAATTGCTTCTCAACAATGAACTGCGAGAAGAGATGGGGCGTAACGCTCGTCGATATGTTCACGCACACCATAACATTGCCATGAACTACCATAAAATGGAGGGAATTCTAAACACGATCGTGTCAGATACATTTTAAGAATTGAAACACGCATCTCAGTTCAGGTTTTAATCAGAGGGTGCTACCTTCTCGACAACCTCACCTGCCTTGTTCAGCAAATAGATTCTGAACCCAGCGCTGGCGGCATGGCCGACCAGCTCTTCGTAGATGACTGCCTGGACCTCGACGGGCGTCTGCTTGTCCCGGGCCATGAGGTTCAAACACATCAGGGCGTCTTCTTTTTCTAAAAAAGTGGGAATAAAAGATATTCCTGTATCTTCTTCCTGCTGACCCAGATATTGCGCATTGTTATTCGGGTTTTGTACGACCACATAAACCCACTGGTCTTTCTTGATATGTGTTGACATTGAATTCTCCCAATAAAATCGTGGAACGATTTTATGTAATGCGACATTGTCGCTCTATGCTGAAAGGTTTTCACTTGAACCCTGCACACTTGTTTATTGTGTTCATTGGGTTCCTTGAACGTTTGCAACACCCTTGTATCACCCTCCAAGCCCTTGCCGGTAATATGCCTCGAACAGAGATACCGCTCGATGGATATCCTTCGTGCTGACATCCAGATGGGTCACCAGTCGGATGGGGTTGCCGGTGCTGATCAGCACCCCTGCACCCTTCAAATAAGCCGCAAGTGCATCGGGACTGCCTGTTTTCAAAAACATGAAAACCATATTGGTCTGTACCAACGTCATATCGATATCGACTTCATCGATATGGGTAAGTCCTTCCGCAAGAAGCATGGCATTGGCATGATCCTCCGAAAGCCGGTCAACATTGTCTTGTAAAGCGAGAATACCGGCTGCCGCAATAATCCCTGCCTGACGCATGCCGCCCCCCAACATTTTACGCCATCGCCGGGCTTTCTTCACGAGTTCCCTGGAGCCACATAAAACAGACCCTACGGGCGCCCCCAATCCCTTGGAAAGACAGATGGAAACGGAATCAAAATGACGGGAGATTTCAATGGGCGCTACACCCAGTTTTACGGCCGCATTGAACAGCCGCGCACCATCCAAATGACACCCCAGGCCATGGCCCAGGGATACGGATCGGGCCTTTTCCAAATAGGCCAAGGGTAAAACCTTGCCGGCATGTGTGTTTTCAAGACACAGAAGACGTGTTTTTGCAAAATGTATATCGTCCGCCTTGATAGCTTGAACAACCGCTGTAAGATCAAGGGTTCCATCCTTCTGGAACTCGATGGGCTGCGGTTGAATGCTGCCGAAAACGGCGCCCCCGCCCCCTTCGTACTTGTAGGTGTGCGCCTGCTGCCCCACGATATACTCATCACCCCTTTCGCAATGACTTAGAAGGGCCATCAAGTTGCTCTGGGTTCCGGACGTCGCCAGGATGGCATCCTCTTTTCCCAGCATTTCTGCCGCCAGGGATTCCAAATGGTTAATGGTTGGATCATCCCCATAGACGTCGTCACCTACCACGGCACCGGCCATGGCGGAGCGCATTTTCTGCGTCGGCTGTGTAACGGTATCACTGCGAAGATCGATCATAAGCGTTCCCATATAACATCGTGCAACGATTTTATTTACATATTGTATTTGGCTCGCAGCCCGGTCAGTTTTTCCAAATACGGTCTTCGATAAATAAGCCCTTTTTGGTTACCGATCTCATAAAAGGAATGATCGATAAATGGACGAATATCAATGCCATAGGTGTTTAACATCTCGTCGTTTGCCATGTCGATGGTCAAAACAGCGTAATAACTTAATAGGACTCTTATCTTTGAATCTCTTCTCAGAAGATAACTTCTCCCGGCCAGTGTGTTCAGAAAATAACCCGCGTATTGATACTGGACCTCCAGAGATGGAAATTGGATGCGTTTATCCGGGCATCGATCCCCCGACGTCATGTAGACATAAAAAATTGCCATAACCGTTTCAATGATATCCGACTCGCTTTTAAGCAGATTTTTTAGAATGTTCACCCGCTCTCTTCCAAGGTTCCGGTAGAGATGCGTGACATTCTGGATAAGGCGGATGAGGTCTTCCAGCTCACCCGAAAGCATCGGGGTAGAACTGGTAAGCAGTTTTGTGACATCTCCAATCAATTTTTGACTGCCACCGCTGCCCTTGTAGGACCCCATATAGTCCTGCTGTTCCATATATTTGAGAAATGTCCTCATTTGAAGCACTAGCTCATTACAGTCGCTATCGTCCCCAAAGGAAAAATAATCCGTTTTTTCCCCGAATATTTCCGATACCCGCCGTTCATATTCCTCGGTATCCCTGAACTGTGTCAACTCATTCTTGATTGACTCGAGATCGGCTTTCAGGACGGCTATCTCTCCATCGCAAGCTGCCTTTTCCTCAGACAAAACCTTGGCGATTCCGGCCTGATGCCATTTTCTGATTTGCGTAAACCCCATGAACAAAACCATTCCGGCAATCAATACGGTTATCAGCACTTTGATAGATCGATTCATCCTGCCCGTTCCTTTCTGGTTGGACATTCCTAACATACATACCACTTCTGTTATAGATAACTTATTGAAATAAGTATTTATAAATAGCTTAAATATGCCAAAGCATTCTGGATGTCAAGTAAATATCCGAACCCTTCTTTTTGTTTATCATTCCGTTTTTAAAAGGATTTTACCATGGATGTTAATAGCAGACACCCAAATTTGAGCCATCTATCCTATTGACTTTATCTTATAAAATCATATGATCGCAGTACATCTCGACCCGGACCACGCTTGAACATCAACCGGCAGCCTTTGTAAAGAGGAGATTAACATATGCGCATTGTTACGCGACCTGATTTCGACGGTATCGTCTGCGCTGCTTTGATTCTGGAAGCCGAGAATGTTTCACCGTCCGTAAAATGGGTGTCTCCAGGCGACATGCAAAAAGGAAACATCGACATCCGTCGTGGAGATATCATTGCCAATCTTCCCTACCACCCCAACTGTTCGCTATGGTTTGATCATCATTTCTCAAACAGAATCCGGCACAAGACCAAGGGTCTTTTTCAAATTGCACCATCTGCAGCAGGTCTTGTTTTTAAATACTACCAGAACAAACTCCAAAAGGATTTCACACAACTGGTGGCGGAAACAGATAAGATCGACTCGGCAAATCTCTCTTTGAACGAAATTCTCACACCTGAAAAATATCCTTTTGTCTTGCTGTCCATGACCATACAGGATCACATTCCATCGGATGAACCTTACTGGAACAAAGTCCTCGACCTTTTGAGAAAAGAGGATATAGAAACCATACTGTCCGATACAGAGGTCCGGAAAAGATCAGAAACCGTCATTCATGAAAACGCCTCCTACCAGGCGCTGCTGAAAAAACATACCCAGCTTCTGGAACGTGTGGCCATTTCAGACTTCCGCGTACTTGACAGCATGCCTTATGGGAATCGCTTTCTGGTCTACTCCATGTTTCCTGACGCCGTTGCCAGTGTCAAAATAGGATTTGAAAATCCCCGAAAAGAAAAAGTCGTGGTTAAAGTAGGTCACAGCATTCTCAATAGAAATTGCAAAGTAAATGTGGGTCAGATGCTTTCCTATTTTGAAGGGGGCGGACACAAAGGTGCCGGCTCCTGCAGTTTCCCGGTGGAAAATACAGATGAATATCTACCAAAAATCATCGATATCCTGAGAGAAAACGAACCTGAAGGCAGCATTGTTGTCAAAATAAATCGTAGAGACCAAGATCGCAGGGGCAGGCATGACCGGCGAGAAGCCTCTCCGGTCACCCCGGCCCCCGACGGCTTGCCGGAAAGAAGAGAAAATGAACGAAGGAACAATCCGGAACAGCGAAAGGACTGGAAAAAAACAAACACCTGGCAGAGCATTAAGATAAAAATTTAGGGTTTGAGGGTTCAAGGGTGATACAAGGGTTGGAGGGTAGCTGTTAGCTATCCGCTGTAAACAACCGAATAGTCTTCAGCCTAAACCCCTAAAAGGCTAATAAGGAATTGTTTTAGGTTTTACGTTTTAGGTTTTAGATAGTTTCTGGGCCAAGAGCTAATAGCAACAATAAATGACGCGCGAAGCGCTAATGACACCTGAAAGGTAAATGACAGCCGAAGACTAAATGTCATCCGCAGGAAAAATGACGCCTGCAAGGCGAATGACAGCCGAAGGCTAAATGGCATTCAAAGGATAAATCACTCGTAACGGTGCTATTTGTCCTAACATTTGGAAAACCACAAGATAAGGATCTCACCTATATCATGGAAGAAATCAGTCCCAACCTTTTCAGGTGTAAAATACCGCTGCCTGACAACCCGCTGAAATATCTCAATTCATACATAATCAGGTCGGACAACAGAAATCTGATCGTCGATACCGGTTTCAACCGTAAAGAATGTTATGACGCCATGAAGAAAGGGCTTCAAGCCCTCGATATTGACCTGAATTGTACCGATTTTTTTATTACTCACCTGCATGCAGATCATTTCGGTCTGGTGGGCAGACTGGTTACCGACAACAGCCATCTCTATTTCAACCGACCGGAAATGGAGCTTATTGAAACCTGGGAAGGATTTGAACCGATGATTGCCTTTGCCGGGGAAAACGGTTTTCCTCGTGAAGACCTGCGTGCAGCCCTTGCGGCACACCCCGGGAACAAATTCGGTACGGAGTGGGCCCCGGCACTGGAAGCCCTGTCAGATGGCGACACCATTGATGTCGGAGCATACGCCTTCAGATGCATTGAAACGCCCGGGCATACCCTGGGCCACACCTGTCTTTATGAGCCGTCGCAAAAAATATTGATTTCGGGTGATCACATCCTGGTGGATATCACTCCCAATATTCAGTGCTGGTCTGACAGAGAAAATCCTTTGCAAAATTACCTGAAAAGTCTCGACAAAGTATATGCGCTTGATATAAGCATGGTCCTTCCCGGCCACCGGAGACTCTTCACGGGCCACCGCAGACGGATAGATGAACTGAAGCAGCATCACCAGAGCCGGCTTGACGAGATCTGTTCAATTCTCGCCTCAGGTTCTCCAAAACATGCCTACAGGGTTGCTTCGGAAATGAGCTGGGACATTCGATGCAACAACTGGCATGAATTTCCCATCGCTCAGAAGTGGTTTGCCACGGGCGAGGCGATTGCCCATTTGAACTATCTTCAGAACAGTGGAAGGATCTCAAGAACAGATGTCACAAATACCATTCAGTACATCCTCTAACCACAATATGCCTGCTTCCATTACAGACAGCCCTTTATACAAACTGATCAACCCGGACAGCATCGCCTTTTTTGGCGCTTCCAACAACTTTGGATCCATGGGAACGAGCCAACTGGCCTCTTTGTTGCATCTCGGGTTCCAAGGTAGCATCTATCCGGTACATCCCAAAGAGCCCACCGTACTGGGATTAAAGGCATACCAGAACGTGGCGGATCTTCCGGAAACACCCGATCTGGCTGTGATGATCCTGCCCACACGAATCGTACTGGACACCGTGACACAGTGCGGAGAAAAGGGTATCAAAAATGTCATTGTCGTCTCGGGCGGTTTTCGGGAAGTCGGTGCAAAAGGACGCGATCTGGAACAGGCCCTGATCCAGACCACCCATCGATATGGAATGCGTTTTCTCGGCCCAAACTGTCTGGGGGTGGCCAATCCCCACCATAAATTAAATACCACGTTCCTCCCCTACCAGGGAAACGCCGGATTCCTTGGGATGGTGTCCCAGAGCGGCAGCTTCATTACCCAGATGTTCGATTATCTTTCAAGGATCGGGATGGGTTTCAGCACTGCCATCAGTGTCGGTAATGAGGCAGACATCGATCTTGTGGAAGGTCTCAAATACCTGGCCGCATGCCCCCATACAAAGGTCATCAGCCTTTACATCGAAACGATTCGAAACCCAAAACATTTTATTGAAGCCGCCAATGCTGTGACGCTGGACAAACCAGTCATCGCCTATTATGTGGGGGGGTCGAAATCCGGAAAACAGGCCTGCCTGTCGCACACAGGCGCCTTGTCGGGACCGGACCGTCTCTATGACGGCGTGTTTCGACAGACCGGTATCATTCGGGCCCGGTCCATTGAAGAAATGTTCGACATGGCTTCTCTTTTCGGCAGCGTACCGGAACCCAGGGGAGACCGTTTGGTCATCCAGACCCATTCGGGAGGTCCGGGAGCCGTAGCTGCGGATGCCTGTGACAGGGAAGGCTTGAAAATACCGATCATGCCGGATGTCGTTAAAAAAGAGCTTTCTACGCTGGTTCCTCACACCGGAAGTATCGGCAATCCCGTGGATATTACTTTTTCAAAAGACCGCCTGGCCTATTTTTCAAGCATTCCCGGTTGTCTCCTTGATGCCGACCACTTCGATATCCTGCTCATCTATCTTCTCCTTCCAAAACATATGTTCCACCGTGTTATGGAAAGCATGGGGGTACCGGAGAATCAGATAGCAACCGAGACTGAAAAGCTGATAGCGGAACTTGCCGATAAAATAGAAGAACTCGTCCGGACTTATGGAAAGCCTGTGATCGGTTTTTCCTTTCATTCTCAGGAAGCCTTTTTTATCAAGGGCTTACGGGCAAGAAACATCCCTGTCATGCAAAGCCCCCACAGGGCTGCACGGGCCGTTGCCGCCCTGTGCCGGTACACAAAATGGCGGAAAGACAAGGTTGTATCTACAAAACATCCCGCCCATCCATTAAGAGATTAAGGAGTGTTATATGCGCAAATCAACTGTTGCCGTCGTTCGCTATGAAAAGCCTTATGAATCCGTCAAAAAGGCTGTGGCGCTTTGTGATGGTCTGAATCGGCTACCGTCCCAGGCAAGGGTTTTTATCAAACCCAACATCGTCTTCTGGACCCGCTCCGTGGCCTTTCCAAAATGGGGCGTTATCACGACATCCCGAGTCATTGAAGATATGGTGAAGCTCCTGAAAGAACATGGCGTCGAGCATATTACCATCGGTGAGGGTGTGGTCATGAGAAACCAGAAGGATGTTGAAACACCGGCACATGCTTTCGAGACCCTGGGCTACAACACCCTCAAAAAACGCTATAATTTATCCACAGTCAATGTACTTGAACGCCCCTTCAGGGAAGTCGACCTGGGAGCGGACATCACCCTGAAATTCAATGAAGATATTCTGGACAGCGACTTTATTGTGGATATTCCGGCCATGAAGACCCACAATCAGACGGTGGTGAGCCTGGGTATCAAGAATCTTAAAGGCGCCATCGACATGAAATCCCGAAAAATCTGCCACAATGCAGACCCGGTCAAAGATCTTCATTTTCATGTGGCACGCCTGGCAGATAAACTGCCCCCTATATTCACGCTGATAGACGGTATCTATACCCTCGAACGCGGTCCAGGCTTTGACGGCCGCATGCAGCGCTCCAATCTGCTGGTGGCATCTGCGGACATTCTTGCGGGAGACATGGTCGGCGCCAAGCTGCTGGGATACGATGTTACAGATGTTCCCCATCTGGTTCATGCGGCCAAGAACCAGGATCGTCCAACCGATCTCTCGGACATTGAGATTGTGGGGGAAGATATGGAAACAGCTGCGACATTTCACGAACACAACTTTCCATACACGGTCAATGAGACATGCTGTCTTCCGGTACCGCTTGCCAAGCAGGGGCTCAAGGGCATTCATTATCGAAAATTCGATTCGACCCTTTGCACCTATTGTTCAGGGGTGACCGGTCTTGTGCTGACAGCCATCCGATACGCCTGGAAAGGTGAGCCGTGGGAAGATATCGAGTTGCTCAACGGCAAAATCATGCAGCCCACCAAAGGCATGAAAAAAACAATCCTCCTGGGAAAATGCATGTACCAGTTGCACAAAAACAATCCCGACATCCAGGAAATGATTGCCATCAAGGGATGCCCGCCAAAGCCGGACGATATTGTCAAGGCACTTCATCAGGCCGGCATCGAAGCCGATCCAGGTCTGTTTGAAAATATCGACCAACTGCCCGGCTTTTTCATGAGCCGGTATGAAAACAAACCTGAGTTTGACGAAGGCTTTTTCAGAATCATTGAATAGAAGCCATCTCAAAAAATGGGTTTTGGTTCAAGTTCAAGGCGGGCCGGTTTCGAACTGAAGGAACTTCCAGTTGTCAGTGTGACACTCCGGGGTTTGGAACCTTGAGATTTTTTTTGGAAGGAGGGTGTCACGATGACGAATGGAATTGTGAAATGGTTTATACCCCTATATGAGCTGCCCTTTTTTTTATACCTGAACTGAGTGATTTTTCCCGAAAAGATGTGCCGAGATCTTGATCGAAGAGGGTTCACAAGAGATGGGTGCAGATCGAGAGAAAAATCGCTCAGTTCAGGTTATTGTTGTCTGAATCTGAATATCAGCGGATCCTCCGGGGCTTGCTGCAAAATGATATTGACTGTCTTGTCATCGATCATTTTAACCACGCCCCAATCACGGGCATTTTTCAATGCGTACCAGACGCCAATCCTGCGGCCCTTTTTATCAAAGATATCGGCGCCACTCTGGCCCATTAACTTTTCTCTGTAATCCTGTTGCCAATCCGTCCATCGCTTGAGTCTTTTCGGGGTTGCTTCTACTGGATGCCAGAAATCCGACTGCAGGGTGTAATCCTTGTGAAGACCGATAATGACCCGTGGCCGGGTAGATGACTCGGTGTAGAAATATTGATGGTCCGGAAGCACTTCGTTTCTTTGGAACAGCGCCTTTACATCCGGATTAACTACCAGCCGGCCATACGTGCCACTGGGACTGGATCGCCCCCCAATTCGGCCATACATACCGCTGCAACCCAATAGACCCGCCAGGCAAATCGCCAAAAAGGCAGCCGCTACCATCCTTCCGATAAACAGGGTATGATATTTCGATAGATCATGCATTGTACCACCTTTTCACGGGTATAAATCTCGGCCTAGCCGGGTCTGTTGAAGAACCTCGCAGCAAGCTGCGGGGAATGCGTTAGCTGTTTGCTCTTGGGTTTTTGCTTGTTGCAATCTTAATACTTAAAACCTAAAACTTAAAACAATTCCTTACTAGCCTTTTAGGGGTTTAGGCTGAAGACGATTAGGTTGCTTACGGCGGATAGCTAACAGCTACCCTCCAACCCTTGTATCTCCCTTGTATCCCCCTCGGACCCTTCTTTTACACCGCACTCGCTCCCCCATCAATACCAATCGTCTGACCCGTAATAAAACCGGCACCGTCGGAGCACAAAAAAAGAACCGGATGAGCCACATCCTCGGGCTCGGCAATCCTGCCCATTGGAATTGTCTTGACAATCAATTGATAAAAATCCTCATTGGACCAGAAAGGCTCGCTGAATGCGGTTCGAACCATTCCGGGTGCAACGGCATTTACCTGAATATTGAACAGTGCCAGTTCCTGGGCAAGAACCTTTGTCATCATTTCGATACCGGCCTTTGCAATACCGTAAATCCCCATGGCCGGAGCTGAACGACTTGCCGCCAGTGAAGATATATTGACTATTTTGCCACATTTCTGTTCCCGCATTATCTGGCCTGCTTTTCGGGAACATAAAAAGGCCCCGTTCAGGTTGGTGTCGATGATTTTCTGCCACAAGGACGGATCGACATCGACAACACTTGTCACGATGTTCATTCCGACATTGTTGATAAGTCCATCCAATCTGCCGAATTCCTGGACTGTCCGGTCCATGAGATTATCGACATCTTCCAACCTGGCAACATGTGCCGGTATGGCCAGGAGGCGTTCTCCGGCATTCAGGAAGGCCCTGGCAGCCGAAAGCCCTTCCTCTTTCCTGCCGCAGATAACGACCCTGGCGCCCTGCTCGAGCAGAAGTTTTGCAATGATCAAACCGATACCCCGACTGCCGCCGGTAACAACAAACACTTTGTCTGCAAGTCCATAAGAAAGAACATCACCCATGTTGACCTCCTCATCAAATCGTTTCACGGTTCCACTATACCTAGTTAATTCCCTTGACCACTGGGCCCCCGTTGGGATAACCTTTCACCCAAGATGAGCATTTCGCTCAATTGGAAATATTCGAAAATTATAACGGCAATACAGTGCATAGTCAAATCCAAGTTGAGCGATTTTGAAAGTCACATACAAAGGATCTGAGAATGCGGGTTTACGCGGTGGCGGATATTCACGGATTCCGTTTCGATCCCGCATCGGTATTAATGAAAATCTTGCCGCCCTTGAAATGATTTGAATGGAATTGTTGGCCGGAACATGATAACGAGAATACATTGTCTCTGTGAATTTGTGGAACGTGACCTTGTCGCTCTACTATGATTTCAATTGAAGCGTACCCTGCAGCATTCGTAGCACTGCCGAACGGTAGAACCTGCGGGAAATGTGCTCACTATCTCCGATCATCCCCCCCGTTCAACCGGGAAATGGGGACCTTTTTTGAGGAATGGCGTTACCAATGAAAAAAGTCAACTACCTGGTTATTGCCTCCCGTAACAAGGGTAAAACAGCTGAAATCAGAGAACTCCTCTCTGGATTTCCTATTACGATTAAAAATCTGGACGACTTCGGACCCATACCGGAAGTAGAAGAAGACGGGGAGACCTTTGATCAAAACGCCTATAAAAAAGCAAGTTTCACTGCCAGAGTTCTTGGACATCCGGCCCTGGCGGATGACTCCGGCCTGGTGGTAGACGCCCTGGACGGAGCGCCCGGTGTGTTCTCCGCACGCTATGCGGGTCCTGATGCCACAAACGAACAACGTTTTCAAAAATTGCTTCGAGAAATGGAAGGTATCAGCAATCGGAAAGCTGCCTTTGAATGTGTAATATCGCTTGCGGTGCCCACCGGTCCGGCACTGACATATGAAGGACGATGTGAGGGACTCATAGCAGAATCTCCCGTGGGTAGCAATGGATTCGGGTATGATCCCATTTTCTTTTACCCACCATTAAAAAAAACCTTTGCAGAACTGACCCGGGAAGAAAAAGGTCGTGTCAGCCACAGGGGAAAAGCCCTCGATGAGTTCAGAAATGAATTTGACAGCGTTATAAAGTGGATTGAAATTCATATGCCCTAGGAGAACAGTCATGCTTCAGAAAAACAAAGGTATCGACATTATCGTTGAAATAGGGGGACTCAAAGAATATCAGACGGCTGCCAAGTATATAGAATCGGTCTTGACCGATGAACATCTTGTACGCATCCAGAAAATAAAAAACACGGAAGTCATCATCAAAATTGCCAACGCCATCGCCATGTGTAGACCCGACGACATTTATGTCAACACGGGCTCCGAAAAAGACAGGCAGTTTATCCGTGAATTGGCCCTGGAAAAAGGGGAGGAAGCCCCCCTGGCAATGTCACGGCACACCATCCACTTTGACCTGCCGGAAGAGCAGGGAAGAATCATCGACCGTACCTATTACATCGCCAACGAGGATGAAGAAATCAGTTCGCTGGCCAATCGTATGGATCGCGTGGACGCCATCGCCGAAGTGCGCGACAAAATGGTCCGGATCATGAAAGGCAAAACCATGATCATCGGTTTCTATGTCCGTGGCCCCATTGGTTCACCCGTCTCCAATCCTGCCCTTGAGATCACCAGCTCTGCATATGTCTCTCACAGTGCGGAAATCCTTTATCGAAATGCCTACCTCTCCTTCGACCAGGAGGTTGATCGGTCAGGGCACTTTTTCGTGAATGTTCACAGCGAGGGCCTCAACCGCCCTGAAGACCTGCCCAATGCAAGGGTGTTCATGGACAGGAGTTTCCGGACAACCTTCAGCTTTAACTGCACCTATGCAGGTAACACGCTGCTGCTCAAAAAGGGAAATCATCGCTTTGCCGTTGATAAAGCCGTATATGAAAACATGGGAAACGAATTATCCGAGCACATGTTCATTACAGGCATTGAAGGCCCTGGAGACCGGGTGACATGGTGTGCCGGTGCAGCCCCGAGCGGGTGCGGCAAAACCACCACCGCCATGGCCGGACACCTTTTCGTGGGGGACGACCTGGCACAACTATGGATCGCCGATGACGGCAGCATCCGATCCGTCAATCCGGAGTGCGGCATTTTCGGTATCGTGGAAGATGTCAACTGGGAAGGCGATCCCCAGTTGATGCAAATCCTGCGACACGAAGGGGCAGAGGTAATCTGGTCCAATGTGCTCATCGATGACAGCCGTGTCCCCCACTGGGTCGGCAATGGTGAAGACTCGCCTGACAAAGGTATCAATTTTCAGGGAGACTGGTTCAAAGGAAAGACGGGCAGCAACAAAAAGCCTATACCCATGTCCCACCCCAATTCCCGCTGCACGGTGTCATCCACTGCGCTGGCTAACTATTCCGACTTTGCCGAAGATCCGGCCGGTGTTGAAACACGTATTATTACCTATAGTGGCCGTGACAGCGACACCATGCCCCCGGTGTGGGCGGCCAAAAGCGCCGACGAAGGCGTGGTTATCGGCGCAACCATCGTCTCTGCCGCAACCGCGACCGAGGTAGGCGCCACGGGTGTCAAAAGGGCCCCCTGGGCAAATGCCCCCTTCATTCCAGGCGCATTAGGCGATTATATGAATGCGCAGTTTCAATTTTTCAACAATCCGAAAATTGCTGAGGACAAACAACCGGTGATGGCAGGCCTGAATTATTTTCTGACCCATGAAGCCAGAGGCGGCACCTCCAAAAAATTATTGGGAGAGAAAAAAGATGTAAAGGTCTGGCTGGCGTGGCTTGAGCGAAAGGCTTACAAAGATGTTGCAAGCATAGAGACACCCATCGGCGAGTTGCCTCTCTTTGTTGACCTCAAATCTCTTTTCAAGTCCATCATAGACAAAACCTATGCCCTGGATCTCTACAATCAACATTTTTCGCTATACATTGACAACATCATATCAAGAATCGATCTGCAACTGGATGCATACAGCAAGGAAGAAAGGATCCCGGAACGTCTCTTCACCATTCTCAGGAAACAGCACAAAGAGCTGCTGCTGCTCAGAAAAACACATGGGCCTGTTGTTTCTCCCGGCCAGCTTCTGGAGGCACATTGATCCCAGAAAGAAAAAGCAGTTGGGCCATGGCGGTCAAAGCCCTGGTCCACCCCCGCGCACTTGCCATGCTTTTTCTCGGTTTCTCAGCCGGTCTGCCGATACTGCTCATATTCAGCACACTGTCTGTCTGGCTGCGTGAAGCAGGTGTACAGCGGTCCACCGTAACGTTTTTCAGCTGGGCGGCTCTCGGATATTCCTTTAAATTTGTCTGGGCACCCATTATCGATCGCCTGCCTTGTCCAATTCTCACAGCCAGAATGGGACGGCGACGGGGTTGGCTGCTGGTGTCCCAAATATGTATTATCGCTTCGCTGCTCTGGATTTCCTTTTTTGACCCCAAAATCGCATTGACCATGACCGCCGTGGGGGCGATCTTGATCGGTTTTTCGTCAGCGACACAGGATATCGTTATCGACGCGTATCGCATCGAATCTGCCCCGGCGGATCTACAATCCATGTTGTCCTCCATGTACATTGCCGGCTACCGGATCGGCATGCTGATCGCTGGAGCGGGGTCACTCTGGATGGCAGACTGGTGGGGAAAGGACACCTATGACGTGTCTGTCTGGGCGAATGTCTATCGCATCATGGCCCTGATGATGCTGGTGGGTGTAGTAACGACTTTCATCATCAAAGAACCCGAAGTGAAAGAATCCAGGGACAGCGTTTTTCGCAACACAACCGACTATGTGAGATTTCTGCTTGTTTTTTTGATCACCATCGGCGCTTTTATCACCGGTTTTTTCTTAACCGCCTCATCGGCTCATGCCATTAAACAAATTCTGGTTGATCATTGGGATTGGACAAAACAGCTGGCAGGGTTTCTAACGGAAACCGGGCGGTTCATTTTCAGTGTCCTCCTGGGAAGCCTGGCAACCTGGGGATCCATTCAAGCCCGCATCGTTCCGTTTGATCACATCAAAGAGACCTACATCGATCCTCTGGCAGATTTTTTTCAGCGATATGGAACCACGGCACTGGTTATTCTGCTTCTGGTGGGCACCTACCGGATATCGGATATCCTGATGGGTGTGATCGCCAATCTATTCTATCTCGATGTGGGTTTTACCAAAGCCCAGATCGCCACCTACACCAAGTTCTGGGGGCTGTGGGCAACCCTTGGGGGCGGGTTTGTGGGCGGCATTCTCTCGATCCGTTATGGTGTCATCCGCATTCTGTTTGTGGGGGCATTTCTGGCAGCCGCCACCAATTTGCTCTTTGCCTATGTCGCCGGCAAGGGACCAGATGAAATGCTGCTGCTCATGGTCATCATCGCCGACAATGGCAGTGCCGGAATCGCTGCAGCTGCCTTTGTGGCTTATCTGTCCAGCCTTACCAGCGTGTCCTTTACTGCCATACAGTATGCCATTTTCAGTTCCATCATGACACTCTTTCCCAAGATTCTTGCAGGCTACTCCGGCAGCATGGTCGACAACGTTGGATACCCGATGTTCTTTATCGGTACGGCTATCATCGGTATCCCCGTATTATTTCTGATTCTCTGGATCTATCGCTTACAAACCAAGGTGACAGGGGAATAGCGTTCATTGTTGTTCGAACAAATATGACTTCCGAAGATAAAAACCGCATTGCAAAATTACAGGACCTTAAAAAAGAACGCGAACGACTCCTGTCTCTCCCGTCTGAGACTGCCCTGGAGCACCTGGTTTCCGAAAAAGGTACCATTGCAATCGTGCATTCTTTTCCTCCGGAAGATTTTCACCTGCTTGTTCGCGATATCGGTGCTCAAGATGCGTTGCCCCTGCTGGCCATGGCATCAAACAGACAATGGGAGTATATCCTCGATATTGAAACCTGGCATAAAGACCGCATGGACTTCTCTGCGGCAACAGAATGGCTGAACCTGCTGCTTTCGGCCGACCCCACCAGACTGGCTGAATGGTGCGCCAAGGAAAATGACGCCTTTCTTGAATTTTTTTTACTGCACAATATCGAGGTGAGGATCAGGGAGTATGATGAAAGCCCCTCCGAAATGGGAAAGGACTTTATCACCTTTGACGATACTTTCTATTTCCGGATCCTTGATCCGCCCTTTTCACCGGAAACCGATGCAGATCCGGAAACCACGCCACACGACGATCAATACCTGGAATACCGCAGGGATTTTCTGATACAGTTGCTACAGCGTTTGTCGAAATTCGATCACCATCGCTTCCAGGACATACTGCTGGAGTCAGCGGCCATCATTCCAGCAGAAACCGAGGAGGAAATGTACCGCCTGCGTAACGTCCGTCTGGCGGAAATGGGCTTTCTGCCGTTTGATGAGGCCGTGGGTATCTATCAGCCATTGACGGGAAAGAATCTAAATAAACGAACCAGAAAGCTTCGGACAGAGCCGGCAACAGATGACAATTTCATGCCGGTACCTTACACCGCGCAAAATCTGTTGGCGTCCGACAGTATTTTCGCCAAAGCGCTCTCTTCTGTGAAAAATGAGAATTTTCTGATACGGTTGCAGTCTGAATTTGCATGTCTTTGCAACCAGTTGTTGGTAGCAGACCAAAAAGCCATCAATGGGCGAAGCGGATTGCAAGATGCGGTAAAAAAAGCATCCGGGTATATCGGCATCGGTCTCGAAACGCTCTCCGGCAACAAGGTCGAACAGATAGAACGTTACCTGCTCGCAGATATTTTCAGGATCGGTTACGGCAGGGCTCTCCGGTTAAAGTGGCGGGCGGATAAATGGCACAACAACAGCTGGTTCAAGGCCCAGGGGCTCCCACTCAGTTTCTGGGATGAGGAATGGCTGGGTGTTATCGGCGGACTCCTGATCAAAAGACCGCTTTATTTCGACAAATATCAAGCCGGTACGTTCTATCGTGAATTTTCAAGCGCCCAGGACATTTTCGTGACGGACGCGATTCTGACGGAAATCATTGCTTTAGACGATCTGTTGGCAACATTACCACTCGCGACAAAACCCCTTTTACCCGGCAGAGTCCTGACCTATAAAAACTTCCTGCTGACCCACTGGTCCAGAGAAGCCACTGATTCCGGCACCGGACAAACAGCATTTGCACCCCTGTCTCTGGATGTTTTCATGTCTTTTTTCAATATGCTGTGGCATAGTCCTAAAAAGCCCAGAACCATTCGGTTATCAGTAAAAAGTGACTTCCTGAAATGGCTGGCAGACAAAAGTGGTTTGACCGGCACCGAGATTGCCCGACAATGCGGGAAAACACTTGAAAGTCTTTTTGCAGAAATAGAATCTGAGCTTGGGCAGGTATCCAGAAAAAACCTCGATCCCCGCTATATTCAACTTTTTCTTATCTCCTGAAACGATGCCCACCCTGGGGTGGGGTATTTCTCTTTACCCTGCGGGAAAGCCGGAGAACTTCAGATCCTGCGTTGCTGAGGGTTCGAAGTAAAAAACGACGACGTCACCCTCGGGCAACTTGACTCGAAAGCCATCCGGCTTTTTCAACGTTAGGGTTTATTAACATTTTATGCCGATATTGAGAAAGGGCTTGATTTTTGTTTTTCTATTCCAATATGATACCTGTCAATGCTTTGAACTGCGATTTGAATTAATTTTTTTGTCGATCTGAAGCAGATATCTGAATCAGCCATCTCGAACTCAACCAACTCTCACATTCAGGTCGCAATAAAAATTCAGCTACTAAGGAATCTAGAACTGTTGTCAGAAGTATGTTCCGTTTGGCTTTTGACTGGCGTTATTTGCCGAAGCAGTTTCGGAACGTTATTCTGGCAAACGCTATAACAGTACAAACGTTATTTGGCAGTCTTTCTCCTCTGTATCCCCTGCAAGGTCTTGCAGGTATTGACGAAAAAAAGGTGGGGAACGCTAAAGGCATGAGTAAAAAAATATCATCAAAGGATAGTTCTGGTGGTGTGCAAAGAAAGGAGGCGCGTTACGCCGTCAAAACGGAAGCCTCTGTTCTATTTAATAAATCAACCGCATTTGGTCTATTTAAACATCGCACCGTTTATTCGGGGACCATTATCGATATCAGTCTCACAGGTATTAGAGCTGAATATAAAACAACGACGGTTTGGTCCGGTGACTTCAACAAGATGTCTATTGTCACCGCCGACAACAATTTTTCAATTAACAACATCCCATGCAAAATTATTTCTGATCGCAAAGTCAGGTATCTCCAAGATGGTACGTATTTACGAAGATGTGGAATTAAATTTGGGAAGTTATCTGAATACCACAAATTGCAATTATCTTATTTCATACAAACGTACACCATTGTTTCAGACAATCAAAAATCTTGGCACATTGAATTTGCTTGATTATGCTGTCTTGACGGACGGGAATCGGGACCGGTCGGTGTGGGGCAGGAATTTTGCAGCACTGAAACGGTTCATGAACGTCTGGTTAACATTCAGTTCAAGGTAGGTTATTTTTTCTTTTATCCCTTCGATAGTCGTCATGCTTTCACAGGATGTAAGAACCCGCGTCGCCCCTTCGAGAGATGTGTTCCCCAGGGATTGAAAGGTATCTGGCGGCAAATCCGGCAGCATACCAATGGTAACAGCCGATACAGGGTCGATAAACGCTCCGAATGTCCCTGCCACATGGAAGGTCTTCAACTCCGTCAGTGCCATACCCACAGATTCCGTAATGGTTTCCAGGATGGTATACATGGCAGCCTTGGATCGAATCAAACTGTCCAAATCCACCTGGCTGATCATCAGTGGCTGTCCTGTCCCGGATTCATTTGCTGAAACGATTTCCAGATACGGTATGCGTGCTTGCATTACGAGTTTCCTGCCGCACACCTCGGGAACAAACCGGCCCCGGAGGTCGATCATGCCTGCGAGAAACAAGTTTGCGGCAAGGTCGATCATGCCGGAACCACATATCCCCATGGGCAGCATCTCGTCAATGGTGTGAACCTGGAACGCCCGTGTGTCCGGATCGATGCGCAGACGGTCTATGACACCCGGGCCTGCCATCATGCCGATCTGGGCCATGCCCCCTTCAAGAGCGGGCCCGGCTGCCCCAGCACAGGCTACCAGCCAGCTATCGTTACCCAGAACAACCTCCGCATTGGTCCCCACATCCACCAATATGGCCGGATCCGCCTGCCGGCTGATACCGCTGTGCAGAATACCGGCAATGAGATCACCGCCAAAATAGCTTCCGATGTTGGGCAGGATAAAAACCCTGCCAGCAGGATTGATCTGCAGGCCGTAGGCATCGGCCTTTTGAACATCGGGGCTGTTGACCACCGGAATATAGGGCTCTCTGATCAGCCATCTGGGCGACAGCCCCATGAATAGATGCGTCATAGTGGTATTTCCGGCAAGTGCCAGAAGATAAACATCACTCGTGTCGATTCCACTGGCAAGACAGGCATTCCGGATCTGCCGGTTCAGTTCATCGATGATCATCCGGTTTAGTTTTTCAAGACCGCCCAATTGATCACAAGCATGGATCCGTGTTAAAATATCAGGACCCACACCAAGCTGAGGATTGTCAAACGATGCATTAAAAAGACGCTTGCCCGTTGACAATTCCACCAGTCTGATCACAACCCTGGATGTTCCCAGGTCAACAGCCGCCCCGACTACCCGCTGGTTCTCCAATGGATTCAAAATACCGATGAGATGCCATAGATCAGCATCTCGTTCTTTTACGACGACACAGCGAGCTGCATACCCCCAGCCCCGCAATCGAACCGGCAGTTGTTGCAGAACATTTAAATCGATCTTTATACACTTGGTATTTAGCTGCTTCTTGAGTTGATTTATCAGGCGGTCGGCATCGGCGGTGTTGTCTTGTAGGCTTGGGGGAGACAGATGCACCAATCGAATCCAACCATCAGCGGCACCGGATACGTCTATTTCCATACTTTTTCGATCCATGCTTTCTGGTGGGTAAAACGTTCGCTCTAATGTGCTTCAAATTTGATGAACTCGTAAACGGTCCAAATTAGACGGTTTTGTAAAAAGCTCAAATTGAAGAACCTCGACACTGCGAGAACCACCAAAACCCACCCCCGCAGCAAGCTACGGGGAATGCGCTCGCTATTTCGGTTCAAGGCGTGCAAATTTTGTAATCATGAGGCGTACGTATCGTACGTTGAATGATTACGAAATGCAGCATAACACAGAAGTTGGACTTTTTACGAGACCGTCAAATTTCAAATGACATCTCACTTCCCACGGCTACACATTCAAAACCAAAGCCGTCCCTGTCTATCTCCTGACGGCAGGCATCCACAATCGCATCCATCGCATCATCGGTGCGATCCTGGTTTAAGTGGAAAAGCCCCAGTTTTTTTACCTCTGCAAGGGATGCCAGTTTGAGGACATCGGCATAAGACGAATGTCCCCATTCAATATACCGGTGGTATTCCTCCGGTGTGAATTCCGCATCATGGATTAGAAGGTCGGCCTGTAGTGAAAACGCGACATAGTCGTCCAGCATAAGCCCATTGGGGTGCATATAGCCCAGTTCGTTATCTGTCAGAAAAACAAATGATTTTTCATCTTCAATAAACTTGTATCCCTTGCCACCGTTCGGGTGACTCAAATGGATGGGCACCACCGTTACCGAACCAATTTCGAACGCATGGGGGCAGCCATCTTCATACGTAAATTCAGCACTCAAATCAGAATACTTCACCGGGAAATGCGGTGGTGTCAGAACACGCGTAATCAGTTTTTCAGCATACAAGCCCGCATACGGACATCGAAATACCTTGATTTTTGTTTGTTTGCTATACAACGGTTTGAAGAAAGGCAAACCCATGATATGATCCCAGTGGGCGTGCGTAAAAATGAAATTATAGCGCTGAATGCCCTCTTTGGTGAGTTTGTTTCCGAGTCTTCGAATCCCGGTGCCGGCGTCGACAATGATGATGTCCCCACTTCTGGTCCGAATCTCCATGCAGGCGGTGTCGCCACCATATTTGATGTATTCTTTACCTGAAACAGGTATGGACCCTCTCGACCCCCAGCACCTGATAACCATGGACCCTCTCTCGTCTCGTATAAAGAACCTGCAGCCATTTTTTGATACGTGACAGCGCCGCTCCTTAGAGTGGAAAATAGTTCCACCGATTTTGTGGCAGGAAGAGATTTATCCCTTCAGTCCCACCATGTCTCCTCGTTCCCGAACCTTCACACTACTGCCGGCCGTTGGATATCTTCCCGAGGTAGGAATACCAGGTGCCATTGGTTTCCCATTTCTTCAACAGGGTGATGGGCACCTGCTTCATCAGAACTTCAACCTTTGTTGCCTGGCTTCGCAAAAGACCTGATAAGATTGCATATTTGGCAGACCATTTACGGTCACGCTTAAGCAGGCGTTTCATGACATCATAGTGGATATTGGATATCACAAGATCGCTCGGTAAGTCTACAAATATATCCGCAGACCCCTGGACCGCCAATACCTTTTCTTCCAGTCTGTTCAAGTGTATGTTCTCAGCGGCAGTTCTCACAGCCAAATGATTCAAGTCGATGGCCAGTGCACGTTTGCATCCGAGCTTCACTGCCGCAATGGCGAGTAGACCCGTTCCAGTTCCAATGTCGATGGCCGTTCCAATCGACGTTCTGGATGCAAGCATCTGGATGGCCTCGATACAATGCCGGGTTGTTGGATGTGTACCTGTACCAAACACGACACCGGGATCTAAAAGGATCTCGATGGGCTTCTTTTCATCCCGGTCCGTTTCTTCCGGCAGACAGTCCATATGGGTGGATGTCTTTAGCCAGGGTGGAATGACATGGATCCGCCCGATTTGAATCGGCAAAACCGGCCCACCTTGCCATTGTTCATAAGACATCTGAAATTTGTCCAGTAATTTCAGATGGGGCTGTTGAGAAGTCAGTGATTCGATGATCTGAAGTGATGAGCGCTTGAAAAATAGAAAAGAATACCCGTCTTCTTCCCAGTTACCGATAAATGACCTGTCCGCTATCGCGCTGTCCGAGGCCAGACAGCCTTTAAGATAATAGATAAACAGATCCCCGTAGGGATCCGGCGGTGGCGTCACCATTTTATTCTATTTCCAAACAATTTTTCAACCGCTACAGTGATCTCATTCATTGTGGATTGTTGGAACAAAACGGATTCCGGCAACGCCAATTATCTATGACCACAAGAGGGAACGTGGGATTCGGTGGCGAACGAAAAGATGAGTGGATAAACTTTTCGATGACAAGAGCGACAACGTCGCGTTCTATAGAATCGTGCAGCGATTCTATTCGTGCTTTGGTAATTGGTCAAGATACCAGTCCATGGGTTCCAGCAAGGTATATCCCATCCCCTGCAGTTTCTTTTTTACACGGCTTATATTCTGGGTTAAAAGATAAGGGAAAACAGCCCGCTTGTCTTCCTCCCAATACCTGGCAACCAGAATGCTGCCAAATGAAATACCTTCTTCGGTGATGGCATCAACAATCTTTTTCATCTGCCCAATTTTTTCCTCAACCAGGATACAGAGCAGCGTTCCCGGTTCACCAATGCCGAGAACATTTGTAAACGCCCGCAGCAAGTCCCGGACAGAAATGATGCCTTTGAGTTTTCCGGTATCGTCGACTACCGGGAAAGCCCCCACGCGTTTTTTCTGAATCAGCAGCAAGGCATCCTGAATCGTATCGGAAGGGGAAATGGTGAGGGGCTCTACTGCCATGACATCCTTGATTTTTAGCCCGGCAACGCTTTCATGCTCTTTGGCACAATCAGGGTTTTTATAACAATCGTAAGGCAGGACGCTTCGAACATCACGGTCGGTGACAACACCGATGAGACGGTCTTCCGCATCAATGACCGGCAAGTGGCGAATCTGGTGGATTGCCATCAGTTCCTGCGCCTCAAGGACGGTTGCATCCGGTTGAATCGTGACAACCTTAATTGTCATAGATCTGCTGACAAACATCGTGTCCTCCTATTACACTATTTATAGATATCGTTTTGAAGCGATCCAAAAATGTCTTCTATCGATTTTATGGATAAATATGTTCGTTCAATAATATTCGCACATGATTACGTGCCAGCTCCGGGAGCCGTTTGAGACTGTACCCGCCTTCCAGAATAGAAATAAGTTTGCCCTTCGAATGATCTTCTGCAAGTTGGAAAATCGTTTCCATGATCCAGGAAAACGCCCCGGTGGACAATTTGACGTCGGACATATCATCGTCCCTGTGTCCGTCAAACCCGGTTGAAACCAGAATCATATCCGGTTTGAAATGATCAAATGCCGGCACCAGATCCCTTGTGACATAATGCCGATATTCCTCGTCCCCCTGGCCTGGAAGCACGGGTGTATTCTTGGTAAATCCGTAACCGTCTACAGAGCCCTTCTCAAATTCCCTGCCGGTTCCGGGATAGGCAAAAGAAGGATGCTGGTGAATGGAATAGTAAAACACCGAAGGGTCCTTTTCGAAGATATGCTGGGTTCCGTTTCCATGATGAACATCGAAGTCAATAATACCGACCTTTGGGATCTTCCACTGCTGTTGCAGATACCTTGCGGCAATGGCGATATTGTTGAAATAACAAAACCCCATGGCTTCGGAAACTTCAGCATGGTGGCCGGGCGGCCTGACCGCGCAGAACGCGTTGTCGATTTCGTTTTGCATAACCAGATCTACCGTCTGGAGCACACCCCCCACCGCCAGCAACGCCGTCTCATAGGTTTCCGTACACATTCTGTTGTCCGGTGAATCCATGGTGCTCTGGCCCGAAAAACAAACCTCCTCAAAACGCCGGATATAATCCACACTGTGAACCGCTTCCACCCATTTGAGATCCGCCCTGACTGCCGCAATCATCCTGAGTTTCGGAATTAGCCCACCGTCCTCGATACCCTGGTAGATGACCTGGAGTCTCTCGGGTACCTCTGGATGATAGGGTCCGGTGTCGTGGAGAAGATACCGCTGATCAAATAAAAAACCTGTCTTTTTCATCGTCATGTGGCTTTAATTCTTTGGTTTATCCAAATCTGAGGGTTTTAACCTTTTGGAATAATTTTATCAAAAATATCAAAAGCTGACTGAACAGCGTCGTTGTCCTCCGGCAACTCGATGGTGGCGCGTCCTTCAAGATCAAATTCGTAGACGGTCTGATCCTCCGGTATGGTTCCGGCAAGTTGGAGACCCGCGTCTTCCAGCATGCCCAGGACAGCCGATGCAGGGGCACCTTTGGACTGGTTCAAAATCAAGCAGCTTTTGCCCACGCCGATATTCAATTCCTTTGATAATTTATCTATCCGCATCCCGGCCTGAAGCCCCCTTCGGGAGGTATCGGCCACGATCAAAAGGATGTCGATATTATTGGTTGTCAATCGGCTGATGTGTTCCATTCCAGCCTCGTTGTCCATCACCACATAAGGATAGTTTTTGGTCAACCGCTCCAAAAAACCTGTCAAAAGTGTGTTGGCAGCACAATAGCAGCCGGGACCCTCGGGTTGTCCCATAACAACCAGGTCATAGCCCTTATCTTCAATGACAGCCTGCTCGAATTTCATGGACATGAAAACATCTTTTGTCATACCGGTGGGCACCTGCCCCTTTTTCATTTCCTCCCGGGCTTCACTCAGGGTTCCAGAGACCTCAAGCCCCAGTACTTCATTGAGATTTGCATTGCTGTCCGCATCTACAGCAAGCACGGGTGTCTTTTGGTGCTTCACCAGATATTTTATGAGCATACCTGCAACCGTGGTTTTGCCTGTGCCGCCCTTTCCTGCGAGCGCGATCGATACTGGCATATGGCTCCTTTCTTATTATAGCTTAAAGCTGTAAGCACTAAGCAGCTTAAAGCTTAAAGCTTGGTACTTAGAGCTCGAAAAATGAATCTATGGCAGAATGCGCCATCAGTCAAGTCACTTTTCCGCCCCGGGCATAGATGTCAATGGATTGCATTTTATACAGTTCTGGCTGTTTGCCGCTATCTCCATAGCAGCTGAGGAACCACCTAATCCCCTTGCAATACCCATTGGCATATGTTACTTTTTTTTTATTGGGAAAATTGTGGTGTGAAACATTGATATCGTTAATGATTTAGGGAGATTGACAATGGAATTTGAACTCAGCAAGACGCAAAAGGACATTCAGAAGGCGGTTAGGGATTTTACAAAGGGCGAGTTTGATAAAGAACTGGCCCTTGAGCTCGATAAGAAACATGAATTCCCACGAAAAATATGGCAGAAAGCAGGCGATATCGGACTCATAGGCGTCCATTTTCCCGAAGAATATTCCGGTCAGGGCATGGGGAGCCTGGAAGATATCCTGGTCATCGAAGAGTTGTGCCGCAGTGATTCCACCATCGGGAGCGCTGTAGCGCTCTCCAGCTTCGCCTCCGAGCTCATCATGCACAATGGCAGCGATGAACAAAAAGAAAAATGGCTGCCCCAGGTAGCGGAAGCCAAAACCCTTTCAGCAGGCGCTTTCACCGAACCGAATCATGGATCGGATATCACCTTCTTGGACACCACGGCCGTCAAGGAGGGGGATGAATGGGTCATCAACGGCGTCAAAACCTTCATTACCAACGGTGGGATGGCTGGATTCTATTCAGTCATGTGCCAGACGGATCCTGATGCAAAACCTTCTTACAGGGGCATCAGCATCATACTGGTAGAAGCAGAACGGGAAGGCTTGAGCACAGTGGATGTCGGCGACAAGATGGGTATCAACATGATGTCCACGACTGAAGTCATTTTAAAGGACGTTCGGGTACCCTTGTCCAACCTCATTGGAGAAGAAAACAAGGGGTTTTATCACGTGCTCCATTTCTTTGACGAGAGTAGAATTCAGGTGGCTGCCCAGGCATTGGGAACGGCCCAGGGTGCATATGACCGGGCGCTCGAATATGTCAAAGGACGGGAACAGTTCGGTAAAAAAATCGCCCAGTTCCAGGTGACGCAGCACAAACTCGCCGACATGGCCACTAAAATCGAACTGGCCAGGTTGATGACGTATAAAGCCGCCTGGAACTTCGATCAGGGTCGAATCGATCCCAAGCTTACATCCATGGCCAAAATGGTAGCCGCACGGGCGGCCGTGGAAGTTGCCGATGAAGCCATTCAACTACACGGTGGGTACGGCTATATGAAAGAATACGAGGTGGAACGCTTCTACCGGGATGCCAAAATCACGGAGATCTATGAAGGAACGCGTGAAATTCAGAAAAACACCATTGCCAGCGCAATCCTGGGAAAAATGAAATAATGGAGGAAACCATGTATGACCTGATCAGAAAAGGTATGCTCACGGGCATCGGCCTGGCTCTCAAAACATGGGATGAAGTGGAAGCCCTGGCCAAAGAGCTGGAAAAAAAAGGAGAAATGCCCAGGGAAGAGGGAAAAGCGTTTCTGAAGGACCTGGAGAAAAGGTACGCGGAAGCCCAGACCAAGCTGGAAAAAAGAGTGGAAAAGAGCGTCAACGAATTCTTGAAGCGATCGGATATCGTCACCGGTGACGAACTCAAAGGGTTAAAAAAAGAAATCCGGGAACTGAAGAAAATGATAAGCAATCAGAATGCTTAGCATACGCAAAATCGGTGTCATCGGTCGAACGTACCGCAACCTGAACCGCTACCGCCAGATCCTGGGTGTTCTTATCAAATACGGGTTTGGCGATCTGATTGAAACCCTGAACATCGAGCAGTACATCGAAATCGGCCTGCAGATGATCAGCAAAAAACGCCGGGAACGCGTTGAGAAATCATCCAGAGCCGAGCGGGTCAGGATGGCATTCGAAGAGTTAGGCCCCACCTATATCAAACTGGGACAGATTCTCTCCACGCGACCGGATCTCGTGCAGATCGATTTCGTTCACGAACTCTCGAAACTGCAGGATGAGGTGCCTCCTTTTCCATTCGAAGATGCCAGGCGAATCGTCGAGTCCGAACTCGGAGCGCCCCTGGAAAACATCTTCGCGACCTTCGCGGAAACACCCCTGGCATCCGCCTCCATCGGCCAGGTACACCGGGCACGCTATCTCGACGGTGAGGATGTCGCCGTCAAGGTTCAACGACCCGGCATCCAACGGCTCATTGATATTGATCTCGAAATCATGCTTCATTTGGCAACGCTTGCCGAAAACCACATCGAAGAATTTTCTTTCCACCAGCCCGTAAAGATTGTCGAAGAATTCGCCAAAACACTGGAGCGTGAACTGGATTACACCATAGAAGCCACCAACACGGAACGTGTGTCACGTGAATTCCTCCAGGACCCCACCGTCTATATTCCAAAAGTTTACCGAGAGACCACCACCTCCCGGGTACTGACAACAGAACTGGTACAGGGCATCAAGGTGTCCAAACTGGATCTGCTCGACCAGGGAGGCTACGACAGAAAAATGATCACATTTCGGGGAGCTCATGTCTGTCTGAGCCAGATATTCGACCACGGATTTTTTCATGCCGATCCTCATCCGGGCAATATCTTTGTCCTGCCGGGCAACGTGATCTGTCTGCTCGATTTCGGCATGGTGGGCAGCATTGACCGGAATACCCGGGAAAATTTTGTCGAGCTCGTGGACAGCATTGTGCGAAAAGACGAAACCCGTGCAGCCAACTGTCTTCTAAAGATCACCTCCTGGGACGACGAGCCGAATATGCGCTCCTTTGAAAAAGACGTCGCCGAATTCATAGGACAGCACCTTTACAAACCCTTGAAGGAAATAGAGCTGGGCAAACTGCTGCAGCATCTGCTGGAGCTCGCCGCCCGTCACCGTTTAAGAATCTACCCTGATATTTTTCTCATGATGAAGGCACTCAGTACCGTGGAAAGCGTGGCCTGCAGACTGGACCCTGATTTCGACATGATGCAGCACGCAGAACCCTTCATCAAAAAAATCAAACTCCAACGCTTTTCTTCCGGGCGGCTGGAGAGCGATGTCCTGTCCCTGACATCACAGCTCTTTACCTTTCTCAAAGATTTTCCAAAAGATCTTCTCGAAATCACCCGTTTGATCCGCCAGCGAAAACTCTCCTTTTCTCACGAACTGCAAGGGCTCAACCAGATGCTGTCGACCCACGATCAGATCAGCAACCGGATCTCCTTTTCCATAATCATTGCCGCACTCATCATCGGCTCGGCCCTGATTGTCATCTCCAAAACACCACCTCTCTTCTTCGGTATCTCCCTCATCGGCATCATCGGTTTTCTGGCTGCAGCCCTCATGGGTATCTGGCTCCTGGTGGCTATCTTGAAAAAAGGCCGTCTGTAAATGCGGCTGCGAGGTTCTTCAATCCTTTGATCTAAGCGCTCTCTGCTCGGATAGATTTTTCAAAATTGCCACTGCCGGTCGCGACATAACAATGCTTTTTCACTTCCTTAAGATCACCGCAGGCGACCATCAATTCACTATGGCTGACGATTTCATTGGCTGCCATCTGCTTTCCCGGACCTTTTAAAAGAATTTCACTGAAATGAAGCCGGGCGATTTCATGAGCGTCCTTCTCCCCTGCCGCCACAATATCCAGAATGGATTCACAGCGCTGAATGTGGTGTTCCATCAGTTCGTGTAGTCTCAGTTTAAGTTGCAAGGTATTCCAACGGTCTTGATAATAAAGGCGGTGAGCCGGCAGTACCATAATATCCGGGTATTGATGGGCAATCTGCAACAGCACCTTTAGGGATCGCAGGTAGCGCTTCAATCCAAAAAGAGAACTTGCCTGTGGATATAAGGGTTGCAGAATCTCTGCAACCTCGTCGTATTGCTCCAGACACGTCGGCCAGGGCGTAATGCCCGGCAGAACCACATCACCGACAATCAGGGCCTCGTGGCTCAACATCACAGCCAGGGAATCCGGGCTGTGACCCGGCAGGTGCAGGGTCGAAATGTCCGGCCCGAGCTTTTCACAATCATCCCCGATTCGTTCAATATCCAAGGTCTGCAATACATGATGATATTGGAGGCAGTTATCCTTGAAAAAGGATTCGGGCATAAAACAGTGCCAACATTTTGCCGGAAAGTGTTCTTTATATCCCGGGGGAGCACTTTTTGGATATTGCCTGATCAAAAGATCATATACCGTGTGAGCTCTTATCTTGAGCTCCGTGAGTTCTACCAGTTCGGCCAGTCCACCGTCATGATCCTCATGACCGTGGCTGATCAGTACAAAATCAAGATCCACGGGCTTGATTCCTGCCAGGTGCAGCATGTCAACCAGGTGCCGACCCTGACCATATCTCCCTGCATCAACCAGAAAGGGCCGATCTGCCAGAACAACATAATTCCAGGTAGGTCCGAGGTCCCAGTGACCGCCATAAAAGTTTTTGGTGGGAAGACTAACGATTTCCAAACCCGAAGGAAGCCGGAATCTGGCAATCAAGCCGTTTCCGCTTGTATCGCCTTTTTTTATAATTTTGGTATTAATCAAATGCGCTCACTCTCTCCACTCAATCCTGACCGTGGTATATGTTACACGTTTTATATGTAATATTCGTTATATTTAATCCTATCAGCAACAACCCAATTGCTTCTAAATCCCTGCGGCTTGGGAGTTTATGAAATTTCAATTTTAGGCATGATTATTGCTGTAAATAATTGGAAACACCGGAAACATGTTCAAAAGGTCACCGCCTCTCATCTTTTGAACTCCTCCTAACAGGGCAGCTTTTTTGGCTGCCCTTTTTATTCCGTCATTTAAAACCAGGTCCTTTGAGCCAGGTCAGAGATATCTGACTATGCAGATGGCGGTAGTGACTCAAATCCGAAGCACGAAATTCGAAATCCTGAAACAATACCGAATGATCCAAATTCGAATGATCAAAACAAGACCTTGGAGATACCAGTTCAAGCACTATAAATGTGTTCCGAATGAGTCCCAACGCTCCTCAATCTTTCCATTTTGACAGATATGGTTTGTTGTGATCCAGAACATTTTTTCCTAACATGGCATGCTGTGACAAATCAGGTGAATAGCGACTGGCCGGTACTGTTCGCCCCAGGGCTTCGGCAATGGCGCGCACGTGATGGGGACCGGCACCGCAGCAGGTACCTACATAGTTAACGCCCAGCTTCTTGCATTCCAAGGCAAAGGCCGCCATTTCAGAACGCGTGTGTTCAAAAGGATCCAGTTCTATTGGGAAAGCACGTTCCTTGCCGGGTTCTTTGAGTGTCTGAAAAGACGGCTGATCAGGGTTTGTTCTGTAGGTGACCGGTACGGCAGCCACGTGGCATTTTACAGCATCACGAATCCGTTCGATGATAGGCATCATGGTCGCAGGGCCCCGCGTGCAGTTCAGCCCCACCACATCGGCCCCGGCTTTCTCCAGGTGTTGACAGGCTTCGGGGAAGGTGTAACCGTCACGGGTAGTCTCATCCATGGATGACAGCATCACCACGGCTGGCAGATTGAACTGCTTGATAGCCTTGAGGGCTTCCCGGGCTTCTCCAAGGGAGTCGATGGTTTCAGCCAGTACAAAATCGACGCCTTCCTCCAATGCCCAGCGGACTTGTTCTTCGAAAATCTTGAAGGTTTGCGGCGCAGTTTCGTCATGGCGATTCGGGTCGTAGACCCATGTATTACTAATGTTACCGGCTACAAGGGCATCGCCTTCCCCTGCGACCTCTCTGGCTATTTGTACAGCCCTGTGGTTGAGGATTTCCAACGCCTCCTCTCGACCGATCGTCTTCATTTTCTCCCGGTGACCATAGTAAGTGAAGGCCAGCATAATGTCTGATCCGGCACGCAGAAACTCTCGGTGTAATTGTCTTAAAGCTTCGGGATGGTCCAGTACCACCTCAGGGACATAGGCACCTGCCTTGAGATAGCCTCGTCTTTCCATTTCAAATAAATAGCCTTCCGCTCCAATTACGATGCCTTCCTGTAATCGTTCAGTTAGAGTGCGTTTTGTATTCACGGTCTATATCCTTTCATCTTTACGGGAGATTTTATTTATGAAAACTGAAACGTTCCTCATGAAATATTCGGGACAGCAGCATCCCGGCAACCTCATCGGGTGTTTTGCCGCTTGTTTCCACCTGGGTGAAATGACTGTAAACCTCTTTCCTGTCCTGCATCAGTTCCGTGATATGCTGCCTGGTGGTGGGACCGTGGATTAACGGTCGCACCACCGCATCACGTGTGGTCCTTTCCAGAATATCCTCGGGAGTCGCAACCAGACAAAAAATCCGTCCCTGTTTTTCCAGTGCCGTGACATTGACCGGATTGAGAACCAGTCCGCCACCTGTAGCGATCACAAGTCCTTCCTTTTTTCCCAATTCCCGAGCGATTTCAGTTTCCATGGACCTGAAAACCGTCTCGCCTTTCTCTTGAAAAATCTCAGCAACTGTCAGGCCGCTCCGATCTTCGATGAGATGATCCGTGTCAACAAATTCATAACCCAACTGCCCGGCCAGGCGCTTACCGATGGTGGTTTTTCCCGTGGCCATGAATCCGGTTAGAATAATATTCGTTCTGGTGGTGTTTTCTTTGCAGAACATGATGGTCTTATGTGTTGTGTCTTCAACGTTTGGGTTTTACTGAGCAATAAGCCATAAACCTTAAGCCGCTAACAGCTTATGGCTTATCGCTCATCGCAACGCCTTCTTATCCACCTTGCCAACTGATGTCAATGGGATAGCATCGATGAACTCAATCATCTTGGGGATCTTGTAAGGTGCCATTTTTTTCTTGCAGAAACTCGTAATCTCCTCCTTGAGCTCCTCCGGGTCTTTTTCCGCAGCCGGTGCCGACCGCTGAACCACCAGTTTGACGATATCATTGCCGGGCCGCTCTGCGTTTGGCACACCCACCACGGCACAAAATTCAACATCCGGCAACTGGTACAGCTTCTCTTCCACTTCCCGGGAAAAAACCTTGTAACCACCGACAATCAACATGTCCTTGACCCGGTCGGCAATGCTGAAAAATCCGTCTGCATCCATCTTGGCAACATCGCCGGTATACAACCACTTTTCACCCTGAAAATCCCGCAATGCATGGGCTGTCTCTTCAGGCTTGTTGAGATATCCCTTCATCACCTGGGGACCGTTGGCAATCAATTCGCCCTCTTCTCCCACAGGCATTTCCAGGGTGCCGGTTTCGATGTCCACCAGTTTAATGCGGGTGCTCTGCACAGGAATCCCCACACTACCGATTTTTTTGATTCCCCTGGCCGGGTTCATCGTCAGGATGGGGCTGGTTTCCGTCATGCCGTACACCTCGAGGACCTTGCCTTTTCCGACTATCGACTCAAAAGCCTCGATGGACTCCACTGCAAACGGCGCGGCCCCTGATATACAGTACCTGCAATTGGAAAAATCGAGGGTTTTGAACTTGGGCTCTTCCATCAATATCTGGTAAAGGGATGGGACATTGGTCATCAGGGTGGGACGATACTTCTCGATTTCACCACATATGTGACGGGTGTTTCGAGGATCCGGGATCAGACACTGGGGAATGCTATTAGCCAGGGACGACATACCCACCATCAATCCTGCCAGATGAAACAGGGGAAAAGCAGAGCACATCACTTCTTCACCCTCCGCCATTTCCAGCCACCCGGTGACCTGTTGAATATTCACCACAAGATTTCGATGTGTCAGGATGGTACCTTTGGGAAGCCCGGTGGTGCCCCCGGTGTACTGAAGCAGACAGGTGTCCTCCGGGTCGATGGACACAGGCGAGATGTCCGGTGGGGAAATGGCCATTATCTTTTTGAAAGGAATGACTTCCATACCCGGAAGCGACGCCAGCTTTCCGGTGGGAATTTTTTTCAACAACTTGCCCAGGGTTCTCTTGACCACGGGCAGGTAATCACCGATATTGGCACCTGCCACATGCTTCAGATGGGGAACCTCTCCGGCAACTTCCCGCAAGCGGTGTTCGAAAATGGCATCCAGGGTCACAAGGAATTTCGTGTTGGAATCATTGATCTGGTAGGCCATCTCGCTGGCTGTGAGGAGCGGTGAAATGCCCGTGACGGCGCATCCGCACCTCAGGGCGCCCACCAGGGCAATGAGATACTGCGGAATGTTGGGAAGATTGATACCGACGGTATCGCCCGGAGCACAACCACAGCTTTTTAGATATGCTGCAAATCGTGCCGACAGATCATTGAGCCCTTGATAAGGCAGGGTCACGCCCATAAAATGGATCGCCGGGTTGGCTGGAAACTTCTCCGCTGTTTCCAGGAACAGATCGGCATAGGATGCATCCGGAGTGACGACGTCCGGATCCATGCCTTCATCATAAAAATTCAGCCATGGTTTTTCATCATAAATACTCATGATCCACCTCCTTTTTCTCGATAAATTTCTTATTGAGAATTCAGAAGACAGAAGCCAGGAGACAGAATCGTTCATAGGTCTCTTCACTCCAGCATTCATATCTTCTGGGCTAAGCCGGAGGCATTTATCTTATTCTGTATTCTGAATTTGAACACTTTCTCGGAATGAATCCGGCTGAACCTATTACCCATCACCTGGCCCATGGGACCAGGATCTTTTTTTGATTAAATCCTTTGTATCAAACAACGGTATAACCTGGTCCATCACCGCCTTCCGGGCACGTCCAGGTAATATTGTTGAATGGATCCTTGACATCACAGGTCTTACAGTGAAAGCAGTTGGAGGGGTTGAGCTTTATACGCCGGCTACCTTGCTTGTTTTCGTCTTCCACGACTTCATACACATCACCGGGGCAAAAACGGGTGCAGGGATGTTGGTACCTGGGAAAACACACGTTCACACAAAGATCCATGTCATGGATAATCAGGTGGGGTGGCTGATCTTCCCTGTGGATGGTTTTGGAAAGGTACACACCTGTCAGCTTGTCCACATGCAGCACCCCGTCGTAGGCGGCAGGGTCCTTTGACCGACCCGTATCCAGACCTGATTCCTTGACGGATTTGAGTGTCCGGCTGTCATCTTCCAGGGGCATTCTGTCACAAATGCCCCTTCCCCCGGTAACATACTGGACCCCCAGATGAAAGAACTTGGAAACACCTTTCTTTGACAGGGCCTGATAAAAATTACGCCCCTCATAGAGTTCATTTTTCAACCAGCTCTTTTCAATGGCATCCGGGTAACGTGCCAGCCCATCCCCGGAAGTGTCCTCTTCCGCCAAGGCCTCCAGGATGGCCTCTGCAGCCAGCATTCCGGATTTCATGGACACATGAATGCCTTTCAACGCCGGAACATTATGGATCCCGGCACAACCACCTACCAGCACGCCGCCATCTACAACCAGTTTCGGTATACTGAAATAGCCGCCAATGGAAACAGTTCGGGCCCCCTGCTCGATGACCTTGCCGCCTTGTATCCGGGCTGCGACAAAAGGGTGGCGTTTGAACTGCATGAAGGTGTCATAAATATCACTCATAGGCGCTTCATAGGAAAGCCCCATCAGATAACCGAGCGCCACCCGGTTGTCTTTCATTTCATAAACAAATCCGCCACCGGGTGTACCCAGACCCAGGGGATAACCGAACATATGGAGACTGCAGCCCTTATACGCGTGGAAACCGGAATTATCCGGCAGCGCTATCACTTCCTTGATACCCGTCTCATGGGCCTGGGGCATGCTGCTCGTGGAAATGCCCATCATGCTGTCCAGTTCTTTCACAAGACTTCCCCGGGCCCCCTCACCAAAAACCGTCACCTTGGCCAAAAGATCGATGGCGGGTTCAAAAGCGCTTTTCGGTTTTCCGTTGATGTCAAGACCCTTTTCGCCGGTCTGCACGCCCAGCACCCGTGGGTTCTTGTCGTCAAGCAAAAGCTTCTTGCCGGCAAACCCCGGGAAAATATTCACGCCCATGTCCTCTGCAATGGCACCCATCCACTGGTTGAATTTTGCCAGACTGATGACATGATACCCTTTGTTGTGCAGATATCGCGGTATAAAGGGTATGGATATGGCACGGTTACGCGTCAGATAGTAAAACGCGTCGCCCTGTATGGTGGTTTCAACAGGACAGCCCTTTTCCATGTAGTCAGGTATCAATTCCTGCAGGGCAACCGGGTTGAGGATGGCCCCGCTGATGCCGTGGGATCCCAGTTCGGCCCCTTTTTCGATAAGGGCTACCTCAAGTTCGAGGTTCTTCTCTTTTGCTGCCTGCATCAATCGTATGGCTCCTGCCAGGTTAGCAGGGCCTGCACCGACAAACAGAACATCAAAAGAAATCTGTTCATGTTCATTAGCCATTTACGTCTACACCTCCCGGATAATTTTAGGGCACATTCGCAGGGTATTCGTATCCCAAACGTTTAACGCTTTCCTAAGCTGATCGCCGATGCTTCACCTGGTGTCACTTGAACCCTGGAATCCTTTAACCCATGAAGCCTTCATTCAGATCAACGCTATTGGAGATGATCCAAGTAAAGATCACGGGATGTTACCGGTCTGCGGATAAAACAGTGACTTTTTGATGATAGCCTTGTCATAGGCGCCGATAATGTCCCGACGGGTGAGTATACCTTCAAGCTTCAACTTGTCTGTCGGTGACACGACAGGCATAATTGAAAAATCTCTCAGGGTGATCCGTTCCAGGGCCTGGTATAGGTTGTCCTCGGTGGTAACAGTAACCACCTCTTTGGTGGCGATATCCCTGGTAATAATGAGATCTTTGAGGTCTTCATTGAAAATAGTTTTGCTGTAATCGTTGTAGGATAAAATTCCTGACAGCTCCCCTGCTTTGTTGATTACCGGAAAGCTGTTGAACTTGCTCTTGGACACCATGTCTGAAAATTGCTCAAGCCCCATCCAGTCCGGTACCGTCTCTACGGAACGGTTCATAATGTCTTTTACCTTGATGGACTTGAGGATGTTCACTTCCCGTCCTTCGCGGATATCGATTCCTCTGCGTATCAGCTTCAGTGTATAGATGGATTCTTTCGAAAGCCTCTGGACCGTCAGAGAGCTGACGATGCAGGTGATCATGAGCGGCAGGATAATCTTGTAGTCACCGGTCATTTCGAACAGCATCAGGATAGCAGTCAGTGGTCCATGGGTCGTTGCGCTGACCACGGCCCCCATGCCAACGATTCCATAAGCACCCGGTGATGCGGTAACTCCCGGAAACAAACCATGCACCGTAACCCCGAACAGCCCGCCCGTCATGGCCCCCAGAAAGAGCGAAGGTGCAAAAACACCGCCCGAGCCCCCGGAACCAATGGTGACGGATGTCGCCAGGATTTTAAGAAAAATCAGGAGAAGCATAAGCCACCAGGCCAGTTTTTGAATCAGGGAAAGATCGATAGCACCGTATCCCACACCCAGTATATGGGGAAACACCATCCCGGCAGAGCCGAGTATCAACCCGCCCAGGACAGCCTTGAGATATCCTGGAAACAAAAACCCGTCAAACATGTCTTCAAAGCGATAAAGTGTTTTGATAAAAATAAATGCGATCAGGGCACAAAAAAGCCCGAGGGAAATATAAAGGGGGAACTCCCAGACACTGACCAGCTCATAGTTCGGAACGACAAAGGCCGGAAAATCACCCAGATAATGCCGCGAAACAGCCGTGGCCGTGACAGATGAAATCACAATGGGGCTGAATGTGGCCAGACCGAAGTCCCCGAGAATAATTTCAAGGGCAAACATGGATCCGGCGATGGGTGCATTGAAGGTTGCCGCAATCCCGGCCGCAGCACCGCATCCCACCAGGGTACGCATCCTGTCGGCTGAGACTTTCAAGACCTGCCCCAAGCTCGATCCGATGGCCGACCCGATCTGTACAATCGGCCCCTCACGCCCTACAGATCCACCCGTACCGATGCTGATGGCGGATGCCAGGGATTTGACAACCACCAGACGTTTTCGAATAACGCCGCCTCTAAGAGCTACGGCTTCCATGACTTCGGGAACACCATGCCCCTTGGCCTCACGGGCAAAAAAATAGACCAAAAGCCCTACAATACCACCTCCGATAGCCGGGATGATGACCCTCAAATACCACGGAACATTGCCGACAACATCTAAAAGATCGTCCGCGGAGCCGTATGACAACGACTGTACAAAATTAATGAGATACCGGAAACCGATAGCACCGAATCCACCCGCCAGCCCTACCATGATTGCCAGGACGGCCATGATGCTGTGCTCCCGGGAAAGCAGGCTCTTGAACCCCGAAAATCTCTTTGACAAATTCTTAGGCATGATTCAAAAATAAAATTGTTCCAGGATGTTATACAATTGAGGATTCTCCTCCTATACCAATTTAACAAGGCCTGGTCAATCAAACAAGACGACGTGACCAGGGTTGCACGCAGGATTCGAGGTTGTCATGCTTTAGCGTGATTTAATAAAGTCGCGATGCCAGTTTATTACGCTTGACAATCACCCGAAAGTCTCCTTTAAATAAAGCCATGCAACGAAAACACAGGACACACCCCCTCATGGGCACCCTTTGGTCGGATCACAAAACCGGGAAATTGTCCCGCAGGGAATTTCTCAGGTTTGCCGCCCTGTTGGGACTATCCACAACCACCGCATCCCATCTGATTGATTGGGCAGTCCCCGGTCAGGCAATGGGGGCTGTCTATGGCCGGAAATTGCGCATAGCAGGCCTGCTCCCGGAAACAGGCCATCCGGCTGAAAATCTTTCAATACCGGCAAGCCAGGTTTTTAGGCAGGTGGCCGAATATCTCACATACACGGATGAAAACAATATCACCCATCCCTTCCTGTTGGACAGATGGGTCGTGAGTGATGATCTTAAGACCTGGTCCCTGTATCTTAAAAAAAATATTTTCTTCAACAACGGACAGGCTCTCACCGCAGATGATGTTATTTTCTCCATTGAACAATGGCTGAGTCCGGGTATCAACTCTCCCATGAAATCAATTCTTGGAGATAGTCTGACACCCAATGGCATCGAAAAAATAGACGCCCATCAGGTGGTGCTGTATCTCAGCCGTCCGGAATTGGAACTGCCTGAAAAGTTATTCCATCCTTCGGCCATAATCCTGAACCACCGCACATTTGAAGGGAACTTTATGGAAGCCCCTCATGGTACAGGGCCGTTCAGAATTGAAAAATTTGAAAAGAATATCCGCTGTCTTTTAAAAAGGAGATATGACTACTGGCAACCGGGGTTACCGTTTTTAAACGAAATAGAATTTCTGGATATCGGCCGGAATGTATCGTCACGGGTCACGGCCCTGAAAAACGGTACCGTCGACCTTATCGATCTCAGTGATGCAGGCAGTTCAGATGCTTACGGTACCCTGAAAAACGACCGGAATATTCATTTGACACCTGTTTCCACAGCCAGGGCCAATGTGCTTCGCATGCGCGTAGACAAGGAACCCTGGTATGACAACCGCATACGCAGAGCCTTGAAACTCTGCCAGCACCGGGACAAGATCCGTTATTTGGCCCACAACGACCAGGGTGCCATTGGAAACGATTTCCAGGTGTGCCCCACACATCCCGAATACTGTGAAAAGAAGACCATCAAGTTCGATCCACGCAGGGCAAAATCCCTGCTGGAGGAAGCAGGCTATGGAAACGGCCTGGACATTCATTTGACCATTGCTCAAGGAAAACCCGACATCAGGACCCAGGCGCTGGTCCTCCAGAACGATGCCGCTCGAGCAGGCTTCCGAATTCATATCCAGGAAGTGCCCCCTCACGAATATCACCGGAATCGGACCATGTTCAACCTCGGTATCACCCCCTGGGCCCATTACCCTCTGGGTGTCACGGCTCTAACGCTGGCCAGCGCCGTGGATGAGCAGGGAAATCCGGGCCCCTGGAACGAAACCCGCTGGTTCAATGAAGAATTTTCTCAGCTGTTGCATCAGGCCAACAATACCCTGAACGTTCTGGAACGAAAAGCGATTTTCTGCAAACTCGAAGAAATTCAAATGAACCACGGCGCCGTAGGCATTCCGTACTGGCAGAACAGCTATATTGCCTCACGAAAACAGGTGCAGAATATTCAAGCCCATCCCAATGACTATCTTCTTCTCAACAAGGTCTGGCTAAGACCCGAAAAATAGAACCTAAGTTGAGCTATCAGTCTATAGACTATTAGTCTAATCTTCTCTTTTGGATCGCTTCCAAAAGACCCACTGTTCCGGTCATCATGTTGTCCCCCATGGGTGCGCCATACAGAATGGGGAGTTTCGATCCGCTGACAATGCGTCGTCTGGGACCCGTTGCAATGATCGCTTCCAGCTTATCAAATCCCACCGCTTTACGCAGGTAGCACCCATGCCCTCCTTCAGAGAGAATCTGATGGTGGTGCAGGTTTCCATCCGCCAGATTCCTGATCAATTCTTCCAGGCGACGAATGGTGATGTCATGGGTGTGGTATTCAAAAAAACCGGCTATCTCACTGCCCGAAAGCGTCGCGCCCACCGTATGAGACGTTGCCACATCCAGAACCGCCAGGGTCTGCTTATCCAGAGCGGCCATGTCCCGTGATGCGCCCAGGATTGCGGCCATGCCACTGTCCATGACATAGACCTCGCTTGCCGGTATCGCTCCCGCCTGCCGTGCGATGGTCCGCAGACGGTTCATCTCTTTTGGCACTTCGTTCTTCTCGTAAAGCAGGGTATGTGGGAACGGCTTGTTGTAGAGCATTTTCACAAAACAATTATGACGGAAATCAAGATGGGAAACGCCCCGGGGCGGCACGCCATGGTCCTGGGCACAAATACCGAACACATCGAAAGAAAATGGGACACCGAAACCTTCCACAAGATTCGCCAGGCGTCTCGAATCCAGATCTGCAAGACAGACATGGGTGTAGTCACTGGCACCTTTCAGCTTCTCTGCATCCTGGTCTTCCACGACATCAATACCCCAAGATTCTATCTTTTGAAGGTCATGATTCAACGTGGCCCCTGCGCTGACAGAAACAATGACCGCTGCTGTCTTGGCCCTCTCTTTTAATATCTGCGTGACCGGGCCACCCCCCATCTCGACACCGGTCACCAACAGGTTCCCGGAAGTAGCCGCAATTTGATTTGCCACCCGAATGACCGGTGAGGCCACAACGGCCTTGTAGTGCTGCCGGTCCGTATCATCGTAATAAAGAACATCCATGGTTCCGGCACCGATATCCACCAATAAGTATTTACTCATCAAATCATCCTTCAGTAAGATCTATCTGTTATCCAAGAGGTCTATCTTTATTCCAACCCGGATAAACCGGAAAAGAAAAAGATCCTTTATCACGAAATCACGAAATCACGAAAAAGACCGGGAAAATTATCGTGTTTTTCAGATTTCGTGTTTTCGCGATTGATTTTATTTTTCCCACAAAAGGCACAAAAATTACAATTAGGATACTAAGTTGTCTGTGGGTGGCTTGTCAAAATAAATTCTCCTGAACGTATTTGCTTTGACACGTGCCAGCGTGTCAGGTAATAAAAACCTGTAATTTTCGAGAAATTCAGCGTTGAAAGGACTATCCCATGAAAAAATATACCACCTATTTTAACGATATTGAGAGTTTCTTGATATCCAAAGAACCGGAAATGTTCGCCTCTCTTGAAGAGCTCGTGACGATTCAAAGCGGGAGTCATAACAAGCCTGGCATCGATTCAACCGCCGACGCAATTGCCCGCTCTTTCCAAGGACTCGACGTGTCCACAGAAACCATCGAACAACAACTGCAGGGAAACCATCTGGTGGTGCGCTCCAGCGCACAAACGTCGGCCCACAAGCAGGTATTGCTCGTGGGGCACATGGATACTGTTTTTCCTGTAGATACCGACTTTGACTGGTACAAAGCAGACAACGACAAAAGCTATGGCCCCGGCGTGGTGGACATGAAAGGGGGACTGGTGGTGGGCATCTATGCCCTCAAAGCCCTCGATAAACTCGGCCTTCTTAAACAGATTCCCCTTACCTTTGTTTTTAATTCAGACGAAGAAATCGGTTCCAGAAGTTCCATTGATCTGATCCAGAAAGAGGCCAATTCAAGTGCCTTTGCATTTGTCCTGGAAGCGGGCGGGCTTCAAAACCAGATCGTTACCGGCCGGAAAGGGAACCTCACCATCGAGCTCCACATAGAGGGAAAGGCCGGTCATGCCGCCTTTGCAAGAAAAGATAAACCCAGTGCCATCCTTGAAATGGCGCACAAGATCATCGATCTCGAATCCCTCAATGATTTTGACAAAGGCATTACCATCAATGTCGGAAAAATAGATGGCGGGATCGGCTCCAATACCATACCGGAGTTCTCCAACGCCCAGGTAGACTTTCGATTCGTGGACCCGTCTGGTCTCAAAAACCTCGAAGAAAGGGTGTTCGAGATAGCCGGTGAAACCGTCGTTCAAGGAACCCGATGTCGTGTCGACTTCATCACCGGTCGCCCCCCCATGCAACAGAGCCCGGGCAATCGCAAGCTGTTTGAAATAACTGCCGACATCGCCGATCACATGGGATATCCCGTAAAGGAGGAATTCAGATTCGGTGTATCCGACGCGAATTTCATTGCCGACCTGAATGTTCCGGTGCTCGACGGGCTGGGCCCGATTGGTGCCAGGGATCACAGCCGGGATGAATACATGATTAAGGACAGTCTCCTGCAGCGAACCCTTCTCCTGGCATGCAGCATTATCGAGTCCTGGCGGAATGCTGTAAGCAATAAGCTCTAAGCGATAAGCTTTAAGCGGTAAGCTAGCTTATGGCTTAAAGCTTACAGCTTAGAGCTGCTCTTAAGTATTCTGGTGGAATTGAAAACGGCCACCAGGGCTGTTCCCATATCCGCAAATACGGCCTCCCACATGGAAGCCATGCCCATGCTGCCCAGGACGATAAAAACACCCTTTATCAGGAAAACAAACCCGATATTCTGCCATACAATCTGCCGGGTCTTCTGGGCAATCTCAATAGCCTCCGCAACCTTCAAGGGCGAGTCCTGCATGAGAACTACATCGGCCGTTTCAATGGCCGCGTCAGAGCCAAGCGCACCCATGGCAAATCCCACATCCGCCCTCGCAATAACAGGGGCGTCGTTGATGCCATCCCCGACAAATGCAATCTTACCGCCCTTTTTGTTTTGATTTTTTATACGTTCAAAATATTTGACTTTATCTTCCGGCAGAAGGTCGGCGTGAACCCTATCAATGTGCAGTTTTTTGGAAACGGCCTCAGCAGCGCACCTGTTGTCACCTGTCAGCATAGCTATCTTTCCAACGCCCAGCTTCCGAAGGCGTTCAATGGCCAGGGCAGCATCCATTCTGAGGTTGTCACCAATGGTTATATATCCAGCGTACTGATTTGCCACCACCACATGAACAACGGTATTGTCAAATTCACATCGATCGTGATCAATGGCTTTCTTATGCAAGAGGTGATCATTGCCCACCATAATTTCATACGGCCCATATCTTGCTTTGACACCCTGCCCAGCCATATTGGTGTGCTGGGTGATCTCTCCCGCATCCAGTTCAAGCCCCGCCCGGAAAAATGCCTCCAAAATGGAAGTGGCGATGGGATGATTCGACTGCGTTTCTGCGGCCGCCGCATAGCGTAGCACCTGATCTTTCGAATATCCATTGTGAGGGACAATCTCAATGACCTCAAACACCCCCTGGGTAAGTGTACCGGTCTTATCAAAAACCACTGTATCCACATCAGCCAATGCATCAATATAGTTGGAACCCTTGACCAGGATTCCCTTTCGGGAAGCCATGCCGATACCTGCGAAATATCCCAAGGGAATACTGATAACAAGCGCGCATGGGCATGAAATCACCAGCAATACCAACGCACGATAAATCCAGGTTTTGAAAGAGGCTTCCGGTAAGATCCAGGGAGGAACAAACGCGATCATGGCAGCCATCAACACCACCGCAGGTGTGTAGTACCTCGCAAACCTGGTTATGAACTTTTCGGTCTGTGCTTTTCTGGCAGTGGCGTTTTCCACCAGATCCATCACCTTTGCAATCGAAGATTCCTTGAAAAGCCGTGATACCCTAATGACAAGGGCTTCTGTCTGATTGATCTGACCAGCCAACACAGCGTCCCCGGGTTTGACCGAGACCGGCACCGATTCACCCGTCAAGACAGATGTGTCCAGATGAGAGTTCCCGGACACCACATCTCCATCCAAGGGTACTTTTTCACCCGGCTTAACAAGCAGTTGCTCCCCTATGTTGACCGATTCCGGTGCCATCTCGCGGTATCCATTTCCTGATTGTACAAAGGCCCTATCCGGTCTTGCAGCCAGAAGCCCTGCAATGGATCTACGTGAGCCCGCAACCGCTCGTTCCTGCAACAGCTCACCTATTTTATAAAATATCATCACGCCAATGGCCTCTGAATAAGCATGAATAGCCAAGGCGCCAACAGTGGCAATGACCATGAGCACATTTTCATCAAAATAATGTCCGCTCCGCACCGTTCTAAAGGCATTCCAGAGTACATTCCAGCCGGCCAGGAGATAGGCTGTGGCAACAACTGCCACCTCAAGGCCTTTCAGATCATTTCCGTGTAACCAGTCTTTCCCCAATAATTGAAAAACAAAAAGTAAGCCGGCAAGAATGAGCCACGTCAGATCCTTTCTAAATTTGATCGATGCTTCAAAACCGCTGAAATCTTCCTCAGATCTTTTTTCTGACTTGGGCAGCAACTGAACCTGTGGTTCTATCTTGTTAACTGCATGCAGCACCCTTGTAACACTGCTGGTTTTGACATGCAGGGTTAAACTGGCAAAATCGAGAACAGCGGTTTCAACACCATCAAGACCGTTCAATCCCTGCTCGATCCTGGCTGCGCATGCAGCACAGTCAAGGCCTTTTACATTGAATTTTTCCAGTGTCATTTCTTCGGTCATCTAATTTTAATCCTTGTGCGCGTATTCGCGCAGGTTGTTTGGGCTGTTAGACTGTTAGGATGTCAGGGGTTGCACGTTGAGCGCCTAACAGCCTACAGCCTCTCCACCTATTGCCCTATCTCTTTTACATGCTCCATGCCTAAATTGAGCAATTTTCGTATGTGGTCATCATCTAAGGAATAGTAAATCACCTTGCCGTCCCTGCGGTTTTTCACGATGCGGGCCTGTTTTAGATTTTTCAACTGGTGCGATACCGCAGGTTGCTTCATCTGCAATAGGGCGCAGAGATCACAGACGCACATTTCCGATTCGCTCAATGCCCACAGAATCCTGAGTCTCGTACCATCACCAAAGAGTTTGAATATGTCTGCGAGTTGGATCAATTTGCCACTCTCCGGGATTCTGTTTTGAACATATGAAACAATATCTGTATGAATTCCCTTGGTGGCACAGGTGGTTGCCGTATCTAAAACCGGATCTAATTGCTGCATGCTAACTCCTTTGACTGATCAATTTAACATATTATCATATGTGCATATATTGATTATTTTGACCTCTGTCAAGCCATAATTTTAAATCCTGCCACCAAATAGGTCTGCTTGAAAAAGATAACCCGATGAGATACATTGAAAAATCTTATACTTGAAAACCATTTCAACTCAAAGTGGACAACCCCATGAAAAACAGCAACTCACTTTCCGAGAATGTGCACAAAGAGGTTATAGCCGCCGAAAAGCGCATCCGACCGCACATCAGAAAAACATACCTGGAATATTCTCCCTATCTGAGCGGCAGGGTAGATGGCCAGGTGCATCTCAAACTCGAATGCATGCAGCATACCGGATCCTTCAAATACAGGGGTGCCCTGAATAAATTCCTGTCCCTGTCGCAGGAGGATCGTCAGGGCCCGGTCATCACCGCGTCTTCCGGAAATCATGGTACTGCCTTTGCAGCCATCCTTCAGAAATTTAATGGCAAAGGCATTGTCTATCTGCCTGAAAATGCCTCCCCGGCCAAGGTCAACATCCTTCGTCAATACGGTGTGGCTCTTAAGTTCTTTGGAACCGACTGTATCATGAGCGAAACGCTCGCCAAAGAGACCGCTCTTAAAAAAACAACAGGTGTTCATTTCTCCCTACAATGACCCCCAGATCATCGGTGGTCAGGGAACCATTGCCCTTGAACTGCGCCAGCAAATCGACACCATGGATAATGTCCTGGTACCGGTGGGCGGTGGTGGTTTGATTTCCGGCATCGCAGGATATCTTAAATCAACGGATAAGAAGATCCAAATCATTGGTTGCCAGCCCGAAAACTCGGCCGTCATGTATGAATCCATCAAAGCCGGGGAAATCATCGAAATGGCATCCAGCCCGACCGTTGCAGATGGCACCGCGGGTGGCATAGAACCGGGATCTTTAACATTTGACATTTGCCGAGAAGCTGTTGATGACTACATTCTGGTAAGCGAAAAAAAATCAGAGCTGCCATCAGACATATAATCGAACAACATCAAATGCTCATTGAAGGTGCGGCAGCCCTTTCGGTTGCCTGCCTGTTAAAAGACAAAACCGGTTTAAAAGACAAAATACCGTTTTGATCATCAGCGGGAAAAAAATTACATCTCAATTACTGAAGGAGATCTTGAGTGAACACCCTTAAACAAACAGTTCGTACCATCACCCTTGATGAAATCGAGAGTATATTGGAAAGCATGTCCCTCTCCCACATCATCGATAGCATCCAAGAAGGTTTTGTGGCTTATTCCAAAGGTAGCGTTGTGGTGCCGCCGGTGGGGGAAATGCTTTTTGAAAACCCACCTGGCGAAGCACATATCAAATACGGGTATATCTTAGGAGATGACGCCTATGTAATCAAAATCGCATCTGGTTTCTACCAAAACAGAGACCTCGGTCTTTCACCCAATGCAGGTCTCATGTTAATGTTCAGCCAGAAGACCGGCAGACTCGAAACCATCCTGCTGGATGAAGGCTGTCTCACCAATGTCCGAACAGCCGCTGCAGGTGCTGTAGCAGCTCGCCAGGTCGCACCAGCCAAGGTTCATCGCATCGGCATCCTGGGGGCTGGATACCAGGGAAAAATGCAGCTTGAATTTCTGAAACCGGTTATACCTTGCCAGGACGTCATGGTGTGGGGACTTGATCAGGAAGAACTCGATACATACGTAAATGAGATGGCACCCAAAGGCTATCACATTCAAACAACCCTGAAGACCGCCGATGTTGCCAAAACCTGCAATCTCATTGTAACGGCAACCCCATCCAAGAAAGCACTCCTTGCGGCAGAGGATATAAAACCCGGTACCCACATCACTGCCATGGGCTCGGATACCCCCGAAAAGATAGAACTGGATCCGGTTATTCTGCAAAAGGCCGATATCATCGTTGCCGACAGCATCGAGCAAAGCCTTTCCCGTGGCGAAATATTTCAGGCGCGACAGGCCGGCACCCTTGCCGAGAACAGGGTTGTAGAATTGGGCCACGTCATTACCGGAAAATCACCCGGGAGAACATCCGATGATCAGATCAGCGTGGCAGACCTGACGGGTGTGGCCATACAGGACATCCAGATATGTAAACTGGTAGCAAGAGCGGTAAGCTTTAAGCGGTAAGTTTTAAGCTGATTACAGTTTACCGGTTACTGCTTATTGCTTACAGCTTAAAGCTAAAAGCTTATCAGAAAGGAGTATCCCATGAAATTTGAAACCTTTGAACTGGAAAGAATCCAATCCCTCTATGAGAACACGGTTCAATACAACCTAACCGAAAGTGGTATCCATCCCTACACGACCAGGGAACTGCTCAGTGAGTCAGAAATAGAAACCATGCTGAACCTGAGACTTGGATATGGCCAAACCAACGGGTCCATCGAGCTGAGAAAATCCATCAGCCAACACTACCAGGGTGCGGGTATTGATAACGTTCTGGTAACCAACGGGTCGGCCGAATCGAATTTTACCTTTGCCTGGAGTAATATCAAGGCCGGGGATGAAGTGGTTGTGATGCTACCCAACTATATGCAGATCTGGGGTATCGCCCGGTATTTGGATGCCCAGGTAAAGCCCTTTTATCTGAAAGAAGATTTGAACTGGGCACCGGATATGGACGAATTGAAACAATTGGTTACACCCCGAACAAAAATGATCTGTCTGTGCAACCCCAACAATCCCACCGGTGCTATCCTCGACGCCAATGCCATGGATGCCATCGTCGAAATAGCCAAAAAAAATGATGCGCTGCTGCATGTGGATGAGATCTATCGCGGGGCCGAACTTGAAGGTGAAGAGACACCCACCTTTTATGGATTATATGACAAAGCCATTGTCACCATGAGCTTGTCAAAATCATATTCCCTGCCCGGTTTACGTATGGGCTGGTTGGTGGGTCCCGAAGAACTCATGGAAAAAGGATGGGCCTATCATGATTACACCTCCATCTCAACTACCATCATCAGCCAGTACGTGGCAAGCCTGATCATGCAGCCCGAACGCCGAAAGAAAGTATTGTCTCGGGGACGTAAGATGCTGAGAGAAAATCTGGATGCCTTTCAACAATGGGCCGATACGCATGCCGAACTTTTTGACTTCATTCCCCCCCGGGCAGGTGGTATGGCTTTCATGCGCTACAACATGGAAATCAACTCTACGGAATTGTCAGACAAACTTCGGCTGGAGAAAAGCGTATTCATCATTCCGGGTGACTGTTTCGGTATGGACCATTACCTTCGCATCGGCATCGGGGGCGAAAAAGAGCATCTGCTGGCGGGGCTGGATCTTATTGATGAGACATTGAAAGAGCTGAAGCAGCCATAAGCGGTAAGCTATAAGCTGCTTACCGCTTATCGCTTATCGCTTATGGCTCAATAATCATACAGTCTGCTACGAGTTCCCACAGATATTTAACCTCCAGATCAGCAATTCCATGTTCTTTTTTAATGCTGTTCATCTGGCCATGGCAGCTGTGGCAGGGTACCACCAGCATCCCGGCTCCTGTAGCCTTGATCTGGTCCACTTTTCTGCGGGCATAAAATATTCGTTCTTCATTGTAACCCGTCACAAGGGCGCCGCCGCCGCCACCGCAGCAAATCTGGTTCATGTCCGCAGGATATAGATCGGTCCAGTTATCCATACACTGGCTGAGGATCCAACGTGGCTCCTCAAAAAACCCATGCCCAAAACGTTTCTGGGCCCTTCTGCCATAATTGCAGGGGTCGTGATAGGTTGCCGGTTGTTTAAAGCGCGTTTTATCCAGTTTGATTCGTCCCTCTTTAATGTACTTTATGAGAAGGTCGAATACCGTGACAAATTCGTATTTTTCAAATACTTCAGGATGGTACTTTTCGAGACCCGACCGGGTCGCCAAGTAAGCGTGCCCTCACTCGGGCCACATGAGGGTCTTGACCTCCAGTTTCTCCATCTGTTCCACAATACGGCTGCTCATGGTTTTCATGGCCGCGTCATCACCGGTGAAATAACCCCAGTTGGTTCCTTCCCAGTTTACAGACGGAACCGTCCAGTCTTCTTTGGCCACGTGGAAAATGCGCCACCAGTGCTTTAAATCCTCGGTGTGGGTGTTGACCAGTTTATTGTGGATGGTGGTGAGGATGTTGGCCCCTTTTTTATCAATGGGCACACTGAAATTCTCATACCCGGGATCTTCGGCAATTTCTTCCGCCACATCTTCGAGGATAAAAATGAAATCATCTTTGGGCAAGCGCAGGTTGTTGCCGGTTTCAAGCGCTGCCTCCAATCCTTTGTGGACAATTCCGGGAACCTTGTCTCTTTCCCTCAAGGATCGGATTCGCCGGATGGCATCGGCAATATCGATTTCCATGGGGCAGACATTTTCACACTTTCCGCACATGGTACAGATCCAGGGCCAGCGCGACTCGATTACCGCATCCTCAAGACCCAGAGATAACATTCGAACCAGTTTTCGGGGATCAAATCCATCGATGCCCGATGCAGGACAGGAGCTGGAACATATCCCGCAGGTCACACACAAATCCTGGGAGAACTCCCAGGATTGGAATTTGGTGTGATCCAGTTGGTTCAAGTCAATGATATCAGCAGCTTCAGTCATGGTGATTCCTTTTAAATCGAAAAAAATTTATCACGAAAGCACGAAACAGGGAAAACACGAAATTATTTAACACTTTCGTTTTGTTGTGATAATGATCTGTTCCTTGGCAGAACTAAAGTTCCGCGCTACATTGGCCAAAATACGTAGTGCAGGGTTTTAACCCTTCGGTTTCAGCCGGCTGGGCCCCAGGCCAAGAATGGTATGTTCAAAGGCATTGACGGTTTCGGCAAATTCCCTTCCCATATTGGAGGCCAGTGTCCCATACGTCAATCTTTCAAGCTCAAAACCAATTTGGGGCAGCATGTCCGATAGTTGATCCACTCTCTGCTGTGCATAGTCATTGCCGTATTCTGAATGACAGTTACCTTTGTGGCATGCCAACACCAGTAGACCGTCTGCACCCTTGCTGAGGGCTGAAAACAGATGCTGCCGTGATATGGCTCCAGCACAGGGTACTTCAACAATCTTCAGACCCGGCGGAAGCCGATGGCCCATGCAGGATGCCAGCGCACAGGCTCTTTTAGCAGATCGACTGCAACAAAAAGCTGTGAGCATTGGTTCGAAAACCCCTTTTTGGGTCTTATTTTCCCTGTCCGGGATTCGCTGGGATATGCTTTCCCCCTCAGGCACATTGATCTCAATGGTAAACCGCGGGCACTCTGCCGCACAGATACCACAACCTTCACACGCCTGGGGGTTGACTGCCACCTTAGGATTCAAGGAAATAGCGCCATACGGACAGCTGCGAAAACAGGTCAGACAACCCACACAGTGTCCGGTGAAATGTATCTCGGCCTTCCCCACCATGGGTTCTGGCGGTTTATTGTACAGGCTTTGTACGGCGAGGACGGCATTGCTGATATCTGCCTGACGTTGTCCCTGTGTTTGAACACATCTCGAAAACCCTGCCACAAAAATACCTTTACGGTTGGTAAGTACTGTGGCCCTGTGAACATTATCGGACTGAACAAATCCATCCGGCCCCATATCAATTTCAAATTTTTTTGAGAGGTCCCGGGAAAAAGTCGATGGCTGAAGAGCCTCATCGATGACGGTGAGACCCGGATTAAATGTGAATGTTTCACGTATGATCTCATCCATATATGTCATGGTGACCTTACCCTCTTCACCCATCTGAAACTCCGGTATTGTTTCCGTAAATTTCATGCAGATGGTACCCGCTTTTTTGGTCTGCCGATAGAGGGCCTCCAGACCGTTTCCGGCCACCTTGAGATTTCCGGTAAATATATAGGTCTGCAGCCCTAATTCCTGTTGCACTTTAAGCGCGCAACGCATAACCTCTTCGGTTATCACCGGGTTGCTTTCTTCTGCCAGCCCCGTAACAAATGCAATTCTTTTCCCGGATAACATGTCTTTTGCCGGATCAAATCCGGCTTCGATCATTTCATGGAATCGGGAAAGCGAAACAACACCCTTGGATGCCGAAAGATCATAAAGAGCAAAATTGGGTTTGCGCAGCATGTCATCGGTCACGACAATACTGGAAACGATCCGGGTAAAAGGCGTGCCGTTTCCGGTAAATGTCAGGCTGAAACATCCCACCGACCCACTACAGGAAACAGACCCAACCGACGATAACAGTTCTAACTTATCTGTCTTTGTTCCAGTTCTTAGCTCATCAAACAGAACGGCATCATTCGAATGGCCCGGTATGGCCACAATGACCTCACCATCCGTCTCAAGCAATTCTTCAGCAATTTGTCGAGCATCGCGACTACAACCCAGGATTAGTGTTTTTTTATCCAAAGAAAATCCTTTCGATCTTGATAAATTCGTAAAAAAAACCTTCCTTTTTACGAGACCATATTCCCCAAATATTTTATTACTTCAAAGGCTGCCGCACCGCCGCTGGCGATGGACTCGGGGATGCTCATGGGGCCGGAAACGGCGCCGGCCGGGAAAATACCTTTTTCAGACGTCACGCCCCCTTTATCTATCCGTTTCACAAATCCAGTTTCGGCAAGTTGCACCTTGAGTGTACCCGCTGTTTTCTGTATGTCTTGACAAGGGGTCATCCCCACAGACAGCACCACCAGGTCGAATTCCTCCTGCAAGGTTTCACTGGATACATTGTCCAAAAACGTCACGCGCAACTGCTCATCGGCTGCAGGATAGATGTCGCCTGGGATGGCCCTTATCATTCGGACATCTTTCCTGATTTTGGCGTAAAATTCGTCAAAATCCCTGCCAAATGTCTGTACATCCATGTTGAAAAAAGTGATCTGGGTATCCGGCTGTCTTGCTTTCACCAGACCGGCCATGCGCAGGGCTGAGCCGCAGCAGACTTTTGAGCACCAGAGATGGTTGCTTTTGGCATCGCGGCTGCCCACGCATTGAATAAAAGCAATGCTGCCTGCCTCAGCACCGTTGGAAGGTGTCAATACCCGTCCGTCTCTTCTCAACATTCGTTCCATGTCCAGATTTGTTATGACATTATTAAATTTTCCGTACCCGTATGGTTTGCCCACAGGGTCGAACGGTTTGAACCCTGTGGCCAGAATTATGGCATTGACATGTGTGGATATTGTCGTCTCTCCGGCATTGAGATCGATGGCGTCTTCCGGACACGACTCTTGGCACAGGGTACACGATCGATCTTTCAGATAGAGACATTGTTCCTCTGAAATGGCATAAAGAGGCGCATGATTTTTGGAAAACCCTTTCAGAACGGCATCCTTTTCAGGACATTTTTCAAAACAGATACCACAATTGTTACATTTTTCTGGATCGATAAATACCGGTTTTTTCAGTAGTGTTACGGAAAAATCCTTCGCTCTTGATACTTCCTGAACCCGGGTGCCTGTCATCGTGTTGATTTTCGGATGTTGAACAACCCGGTCGAGTTTTTCCTCGACCACACAGGCACCGCATTTGACGCACTGGTCCGTAGCCTTGCAGGCATACTGGATGGCATGGCCACCGGGAAAGTCTGATCGTTCCACGATGTCTACGTCAATGTCCAACTCGGCCAGTTCAGATGCCGCCGTAAGACCGGCAACGCCACCACCGATTATAAGAACTTTTTTCGTCATTATACGTGAACCCTTTTTGGTACTTTAATGAAAATTTTGAACTTTCAATAGCAAAAAAACCATTATGAGCGCATGATAGTTTTCATGGTCTTTTTCGTGATTTCGCCCTTTCGTGATTTCGTGATATAATTTTTTTCTTTTGCTATTTATCCTGATTTGGAAATAATTTTCTATTTCTGTTCCGCTTCAAATGCCTCAACAAGATGTTTGATTTCTTTCTCAACAAAACCGGTGCATTCTTGAACTTCCTCGGCTGTCATTGACCCCATGTCACCGGTCAGATCCTTAATCTTTTCTTCTTCCAGACCGACTGTTTTGTTGATCATGAATGCGTCGACTTCTCCGCCTGCCGGCAGGCGGCCGCACCCTCCCGCCGTTCCCACAAATTCGTCTTTCACAAAAATGGGGACCACAATTTTCAGTATCCCGGCATCACATTCTTCAACAACCGGCTTACGGGTTTTCTTCGCCTGCGCCGCCATGTTCATATGCGCAACGGCACAAATGAAAGGACCGCCTCTTTCACTACCCTTGATGACCGGACAGATCCGGTTTGACCATTTCACATAATCGGTAATCCTGGCGCCTTCTATATTGAACGTCACCGATTGTATTTGACACGTTTCAATGATCTTTTTTTCCAGTTCAATCCATTTTTCTATAGGCTGAATGTCAGTCAGTTTCATTGCCTACTCCTTTGATAGCCTTTACAAATTAAAAAAAACATTTTTCATATGTTATCGATGCGTTGTCAAATTCCTCGTATAGACTTTTCATGCGTTCATTGGCAATGCCGATTCGATATTGTTTTTCTTCCTTTTCTCTTTCCATCTGAAAACAGGCCAGGCAACGCTCATAACGGTTGACCTTCCCAAGACATGTAATGGTAAACCCCACCATCATAAAAATCATTTCATTGTCATAACCGACAACGTGCTCCACTCCGGGCACATACTCTAGTTCCACCGTTACAGACACGTCATTGCCCTCTTTGGCGATATTAATATAGTCGTGGATGACCAGGGTCGCATCATATTCTTTCTGATACCCGTCAAATTTTACGGTCATATCTTCCAAAGTAAAAAGTTGTCTTTCGATGTTTATGCCGGCCTTTTCCAGCTTATGATAATCCTTTTGTAGATAGCGATTGGCAATCATTACCGCCTGGGACACGTGTGGGCACAGGTTTTCCGGGCAACCCCGGGCATAGCACTTTCTGAATTCGTACGCTTCTCCGTTGATGGTACCTTTAAATCTGCATAGGAAGATGAAGGCTTGAAACGGATTATCGCGATGCGCAAAATCAACCGGCAGAATGTCAAAGCTGGTTTGACACGTCACTGATGATCCTTTTTTCTTCAGCTCCACAAGATCGGCAATACGACCGGGAGCGTTATTTCGGGATGTTTTTGCCATATTGTTCCACCTCGTTCTATGATTTGGGTTTAAAACGTCTTTTCGTATCTTATCTATGCCAAGTATAATTACATCCTAAGATGAGCTTTCAGCTTTTAAAAATCTCAGCAATTACAAATTAGGTACATAGTACTATTATATGCCCATTTGCAATGCTGATTTTTATCATCCACGCTTCATTTTGTTGCCTGGGATAATCCTTATCGTTTGCTTTTTCTCAGTCGGACTTTCAAATCCGACCCAGGTCCGTCTAAATCTTTCACCGATAGGAGTTCCCATGCATCGGAAGGCAAAATTTTCATTAGATTCATAAGATTTTCCGCATCACTGAACAGAATCTCGAGTACATCATCTTTTTTGAGCGACCGAAATGCATTACTCGCTTTTAAAAGACAAAACGGAAGGATTAAATTCCTAAGATCGATACTTAGCATTGCCTGTATTTCCCATTTCGCACATTTTTTGAGATTTCCTCTTGAAGAACTAATTGTTTGCAATTCCAATGCCACTGATTTTTATCTGGTCAAAAATACCAAGAAACAAATGACGGCTGATTATTTGATATCATGCCGCAAGTGTTATGCGAATTAAGTGTAAAGCCTGCTTGTCAACCCGAAACTATGTGTTAATGTTTTGGACATTCAATGTGTCAAATTGTTGAACAGGAGACAGCTATGTTTGAAAAGGAGTTGAACAATTACTGGAAAACGGTGGTGGATACCATCCAGGACGGTGTGATGATCGTCAATACGGAAGGGAGAATCATATCTATCAACAAAGCATTTGAAACCATCACCGGGTATGGTCAGGAAGAAGTGATCGGGCAACCCTGTTCCATGTTGGGCTGCAGCGCATGCGAACAAATACGGGAAGGCGGCAGTTGTCATTGGTGCATCATGTTTGAACGGGGCAAGCTGAAAAAGCAGAAATGCACCATGAAACGAAAAGATGGAAAGCCGGTGAACATCGTTAAAAACGCCTCTGTTCTGGAAGATGTTGACGGGAATGTCACCGGCGCCGTTGAAACCCTTACAGACATTACAGATCTGATCGACAAGGAGATTCAGATCGAGCGCTACAAGCGTGTTTTCAAGGAAGAAGATCGCTTCCGCGGCATGATCGGAGCTTCTGCATCCATGCAAAAAGTATTTGATTTAATATCAAATGCATCCATGTCCGAAGCGCCGACCATTATTTACGGGGAAAGCGGTACCGGCAAGGAATTGGTGGCAAAAGCCATTCATGAGATCGGTGTTCGAAAAGACAAACCGTTTATCAAGGTAAATTGCGCTGCCCTGAATGAATCTCTTCTCGAAAGTGAGTTATTTGGGCATGTTAAAGGGGCTTTCACCGGTGCCCATAAGACACGGGAAGGACGGTTCGAGGCCGCCAGGGACGGTGATATTTTTTTAGACGAGATCGGTGACCTGCCCCTCTCCACTCAGGTAAAACTGCTACGGGTTCTCGAGGAAAAAGTGATCGAGCGGGTGGGTGACAACCAGCCGATTAACACCGATGTCCGCATTATTTCGGCCACCAATCAAGATTTGAAACAACTGGTGAAGCAGGGTTCGTTTCGGGAAGATTTCTACTACCGGATCAATGTAATTCCCATTTACGTTCCACCGCTAAGGGAGAGAATCGGCGATATCCCGATCCTGGCGTCAAGTTTTTTCCGACGTCTGAAGGTAAAAAGCGGGAAAAACATAAAGGAAGTTTCCCCGGAAGCGCTTAAATTCCTTATTCAATATTCATGGCCGGGTAATGTCCGGGAACTTAAGAGCACATTCGAATATGCTTTTGTGTCCTGCAACGGCGAGTCCATTCTGCCCCAACACCTTCCCACCGAACTCACCAAGGGACGGTCTGCCGACAAGACAGAACACACCGCCTCAGAAAGTTTGGAGAAGATAAAAAAGCAGCGGCTCATCGGGGCTCTTCGTAAATCCGGTGGCAACCAGTCCGAAGCGGCCAGAATATTGGGCATCTCCAGGACAAGTGTCTGGAACCAGATAAGAAAATTCAATATCAGCATTTGATATGGCATGTACTATCCATTGATGTCCCTATAATTCTATCCATCGTTCGTTGGGCAGTGCCTGCAGAACGCTCTTGGCATTGATCTTGCTCTATTGTACCCCAACAGCTAAACAGAGCTCTATTGTCATTGATCAAGGAGGACACTATGGATATGGATAAAATATCATTTGCAGATATCGCTATCGTGGCCTGTGGAACCATGAGTCTGGAGCTGAACCACCTGCAGAAAGAAGGATTTCTGGATACGAAGCATATACATTACACGACCCCGGGACTGCATCAGGACATTCCGGAAATGGAGCGCCAACTTATCAGGATGATCGAAAAAGGCAAACGGACCGCAGAAAAGGTTCTGGTGATTTACGGCGGAAAATTTTGTTACGTCAATGTAGACGAGCCCACCCGCCTCATGCAAACCATCATCGAAGAACAGGGACCCCGGGTGGGTCGGATTCAGGCCACCCAGTGCATGGATATGATCGCTTCAGAGCAGGAGCGTGAAAAAATTGCCCAGGAGATTGCAGGCGGAGAACCGGTGTGGTGGATGACCCCCGGTTGGGTCAAGTTCCGCAAGCAGGTATTCAAAGGCTGGGACAAAGGCCTTGCCAATGAGAATTTCCCCAGACATAGCGGTGGTGCCATCGTATTGGACGGTATCGGGTATCTCGATCAGTACATGGCCGAGGATCCGGAAGAATTTCTGGAATATTGCGACTGGATGGGCATTCCCATGCAGGCTTACCCGGTGTCGCTGGATCGATTCAAAATGCTTATCACCGAAGGTGTAAAAAATCTGGCACCATAATTGCTTTAATTCTGCATATGGGAATTAACTTGGCATTACCTCCATTCGATGCTTAATTGCCCATCTGAGCAGCAAATCGGCCCCTTGGGATAGGCCCTCCGGGTCGATTTGTTTTTTAAATGGGGTTAGCAACCGATGACGGGTAGTGGCACCAATTATGCATTAAAATATAGATAGGAACATTTTATCCGTTACGAAACATGCTTATAAGAAAGGAAAATAAACATGTATGCACTTATCTATGATGAACATGACCTGGCCAATGCAAAAAAAAAAGTCTTATCTGTTCACAAGACAAGGGAAACGGCCGAAAATGCCCTTGAAAAGCGAAAAAAAAAGTTGGGAAGAAGTGTGCAGGAATGCAACACCCGTATTGTTTGGATTGAAAAGACCATAAAAGCGGGTGAAAATGTGCAACCGGGAGAGTACGATACCTGGCGTTCGGGAGAAAACGTACCCCATGGAGAGATGTATTCCGACACAGATTAATCTGCACTCGAATACACCTGTCTGAACTATAGAAATTCTACTGTAGCGATGAAATTTAAATATCATGCTGTAGGAAAGTCAAACCCAACAATCGAAAGGAGGATACCATGAAAGCTAGAAATTGTTGTAAAACCATGGAGGCTGATGCGGTTTAAAGACCCATCTTCGCTTTCGGCTACGGCGCGGTTATCCGCTTTTTCCATGGGATGACATCGCGCCGTAGCAATTAACTTAATTTTTAGCATTCATCCACGGGCATGCCCGTGGTATTCTGCGAAAGCGGATGAAAGAGTGGACCCATGTATCAATATCTGTTCGGACCGGTACCTTCCCGCCGCCTGGGTATTTCTCTGGGCATCGATCTGGTTCCCATGAAAACCTGTTCCCTGAATTGCATTTATTGTGAATGCGGCAAAACAACGGATCTGGCTGGAAATATTTATTGTCCCCGGGATCAACGATACCGAATCTGAATTGGCGGCCCTCAAGTCTGCTATCGTAAATATTTCACCGGACCGGGTTCAGCTCAACACCCTGGACAGACCCGGACCTGTATCAAGCATCCGTTCAGCCACTCCCGAAGAACTCCAGCGGATTATCCGTTTCTGGCAGTTGGACAACATTTCAATCATTGCCAAGGCCCAGGTCCGAAAAAAGATAGTTTCCTATCGGAAAGACGTGGAAGGCGCTATTCTCGAAACCATTGCCCGGCGCCCCTGCACGCTGGAAGACCTGACAAACATACTGGGATTGCATGCGAATGAGATCAATAAATATCTGGATGTGCTGGAAGCCGATAAGAAGGTCTCTGTAACCCACCAGGCACGCGGGCAGTTTTATCAGATCTGTCCGGAATAGCCTGAACCGAAACAGCGAGCGCATTCCCCGTAGCTTGCTTCGAGGTTCTTCAATATTTCATGAAACCCAAACTATTTCGATGTTGGATATTGGGAATCAACGATAACGTCCCAGCAAACCGACAGCACTTGCCGTCACCAGTGCACTCAAAATACAAAAGACGGTAAATATAAGGGAAAACCGCCAGCCAAAATAGAGGATCATCATCGGAAGTAATGCCGGCTTTACGGCACGGTGGGAAAGAAAGTTCGCCAGGTGAAAGTCAGAGGTACCTTTTTCCCGGAGAGACGTTAGAAAGGGATACCAGGCAAATATCGGCCCCATGGAGATAATACCGGCAGTTGCAGAAAATAAAACACTCCTAATCCCTACCCCGCTGCCTAGAAACTTTGATACGTGGACCGGCGTAACAAAAAGATTCAGCAAAAACATCATGCCGAACGCCAATAGCATCGGCAGGGCCGCCTGGATCAGTACCCAACCGGCAGCCTGTATGCCGACCCAGGTCCGATCCGGCACTATCAGAAAAAGAATCAGATAGATACCGCCGACACATGCCGGAAAAATCCATGACCGTAAACGGGAACGCTTCTGGAGTGGTTTTCCATCTACAATACTTTTTGTCACAAGGCACCCCCGGATAACCACACAATCAAAATGGACGTCGGAATGGCGACGAGAAAAGCGACCCCATTTCTGATCAGGGTAAATCTTGTTCCAAATACCGATAACTCCACGGGCATTTGTACCAACCAGACCGTAATCCAGGTGAGCATCATGGCGGTTACGCCGAAAAAGTCTACACCCATTTCAAGAAAGGTTTCACCGATCACGTAGCTATTAATTGGGTTTCCTGACAGCAGGCTGCCAATAAAAGCACCTGCAAAAGTGTCCTGAATCATGCTGCCTGAAAACATGGTGAGCAGTAGCCCTTTAGGTATAAAGGTCTTAAAAAGACCGGTCAGCATAATAACACCGGTTAACACCGGAATGAGGGTACTATACTGTTTTGCGGTTTTTCTCAGTGCTTCAGTCCACCGGCTGCCCGGTTGGGCGGATGTTTTCAAGTCTGATTTTCCGCCGGAATTTTCTGCGGGAGCAAATTCACCGCATGTGTATTTCATTACCGTTTCCCTGACGCTGCCGGAAACCGATGTGATCACTTCAATCCCGTTTTTTTGAAGAGGTCTGGAAATATTTGGGGATATGTATCCCACCAGGATAACCGTAGCCCCCTTCCCGAGAGCCATAGACAGGGCCTGGACACCCGCACCCGATCCGATGGACAAGGGCGGTCCTTCCAACGCTTCAAAGGACATGTCGTCCGGATCGATTATCAGCAGATAAGGCGCAGTTCCCAGCCGGCCTTGAACCCGGGCTTCGAGGTTGGGGCCATCAGCGGGGACTGCTATTTTCATTGTGGCTCCTTGACTCGCCTTACGAATGCGTTAACATATCTATACTGAAATAAGTGTTTTAAAACTTCAAACAACAAAGACAAAAGAGGTTGCCATGGAAATGAATGTTTATTTTCCCGGTGGAAAGAAAGTCAACGCTAGCTACAAAGGATTTACCATTGAAACGGATCAGGCCAAAGACGAAGGTGGAGACGGAAGTGCACCGGAACCCTATAGCCTGTTTCTTGCCTCCATCGGCACGTGCGCTGGAATTTACGTTGTCTATTTCTGTCAAGAGCGCGGCATTGACACATCAGACATCAAGATGAGACTGCAATTTGAGAGAAACGAAAAAATGAGTTTGACCGAGGCGGTTCATATCCATATTGATCTCCCGCCGGATTTCCCGCCAAAATACAAAGCCGCCGTTGCTAAAACCGCCGGACTTTGTTCGGTGAAAAGAAACATTCTCGATCCGCCGCAGTTTAGCATTTCCGCTGAAATTCGGGAAAAATAAAAGCAATCACGAAAACACAAAATCTGAAAAACACGAAAATTTTCATGGTATTTTTCGTACTTTCGTGTTTTCGTGATAAAAGGTCTTTTTCTTTTCTGGTTTTTCCCAGTTTGGATTTTAGTAAAAAATCACTGTCAACAATTGAAGAACCTCGCAGCAAGCTACGAGGAATCTTCACCGTAGGGAATTCTATCTGATTTAGATTCGCTCGCTAACCCCGCAGCAAGCTACGGGGAATGCACTCGCTGTTTCGGTTCAGCCTACCAGTTTTTCACCGATGGCTTTTCCATAATCCTGGCAGGCACGCAAGCCCTCGTCCGTGCCCACGCGATCTTCCAATAAATTAAAGGAACCCAGATCGACGATATCCATTTTGAATACATGCTGCATCGTATCCAGAATGATCTTGGGTGCGTCACCACTATGGGTGTAGGAACCAAATGCGCCGGCAATTTTTCCCATCAGATTTACTTTTTGCCCAAGAAAGAGAAATGTTTTCATACTGCCGGTCATATCTCGATGATAGGTTGGTGAGCCAAAAACATAGGCATCATAGCCTTCCAGCCCTTTTTCATTCTTTATGTCATTGATTTTCTTTACATCAACTTCACTTCCGCTAAAACGTGCGCCTTCTGCAATATAGCCGGCCATCTTTTTTGTGTTACCCGTTCGGCTAGCATACGCAACCAGTATTTTTTTCATGTTTCTTCCTCCTATAATTATTTGACAACAGCTATTTACGAACCAACCACCCTTTTTTCAATATCATAAAAAGAATGCCAAACACCATCAGAAACATCATGAAGACCAGGTGAGAAATATCGATCGCCATCGTAAACAGGGGTGAAAAGACCACATCGGGCAGATTTTTAAGAACACGAAAGATGCCTGTAATCGCAATCAATATCAGAATCGCGATCCTGGTATAAGCTGCCCCGGTCAGCTGAAACCGCCGACGCATCAGTCCCCAATAAACAACAGCAACATAGACAAAAAATCCAAAAAGAACAATTGCCCCTATATAATGAAGATAATGGGTGGCATAAAAATCCGCCAGCCAGCCCAGCCCCGGAATATCGGCAATATAGTAGCGTTTGAATATGGGCATCTGGGCAAAACCGGTCAAGCCCATGGCAAAAAGCAGAAAAAAATAAACCGGCTTGAAATAGGTTAGTTCAGGTAAGGCCCTGGACGTTTTTTTGCGTATCATGATGCTTCTCCTGTATTGTCACCCAATGTCTTTGAGGCTTTGTAAATCCTTCCAACGGCGGCAGCCAGACCGGCCAGGGGTGCAATCAGCATGGCTTTGGCAAGGTTGTCGGCATGCGCCATCTGATCCTCGACCTTGTCGAAATGGGGTTGGCCAGGACCTTTGCCCATGGCCTCGTTGAGTGTTTCATACGGAACCGGTGACACATAAAGGGTATTGGTGCCGCCGTTTTCCGTCTCACCATAAATGTAGACGCCCTCTTCTTTGACCAGGCGGTGGGCTTCCCTGACAATGTCTTCCCGCGGACCTATAATCTGCACGTCTTCGGGGCATTGCTCGATGCAAGCCGGGAGTTCTCCGTCTTCAATGCGGTTATAGCATCGGTCGCATTTGTACATCACGCCGTTGCCGGCCAGACTGGGTAAAATATCCAGATAGAGACCCACACCGGTCTGGCGCTGGGGAATGTCCCAGGGACAGACCACCTGGCATTTTTTCCCCCCAGGCAGATATCCGAGTGGATGACGGTAATACCATTTTCAAGTTTGCGGGCGGCACCCCAGGGGCAAAGATCGGCACAGGGTGGATTCTGACAGTGCATGCATCGTCTGGGAAATGAGAGTTCGGTCTCTTCTCCATCAACCTCAACCGTTGCCCATTGTATGGTCAACCAGTTATAGGGGGTCAGGCGGTCCCTGACCTCCCGTCCCTCTTCGTCCGACCAGTCGGCCACCTTGACGCGGTTGGGGACCATTTTGGGAAAGGGTTTTTCCGGTTCAGGGTATTTGAAATCGTTGACTTCGCGGCAGGCTTCCACACAAGCCTCGCATCCGACACACTTGCGGATGTCGATAAGTGTGGCCAGTTCCTGACCGCTTTTGGATTTAGCCGATGCCGGCAGCGGCACCTGTGAAGCACAGGTGGCGCAGGCCGCCACCAGGGATCCTTTTAGAAAGGATCTTCTCGATATTTCCTTTGGCATGATTACTCCCGTTTCAGTAAAATCCAAATAATTTAGTTTTTGGGCTCATTCCATTGTGCGCACGACGAACTGCCGCGCCTTTTCTAACCCGCTCATGAAAATCCTGATGTTGAACCGGGAGAACATGCCCCAAAGCCCGAACCGCTCACAAAACTGGTGGCACTCAATACCCTGGCGACTGCGGTTGTGCCACATTCGGGACACTGGATTTCTTCCTCATCTCCCTTGAAAATAATTCTTTCAAATACAGACCGGCATTTTTCACATTGATACTCATATATCGGCATGTCAAAATTCCTATTAATAAAATATGTTAATAAAAAATATCTCTCTTCGACAACTCAGGACGACTGTAAATGTTCTTCAATGGCTTGGGAAAGCGTTTGGGCCGTTTGAAGACCAACAAAACGCTTAATTTCGATTCCGTCCTTGAAAACAGCGAGGGTGGGAATACTCTGGATCCCCAGCTTGGCGGCTGTTTCCTGGTTTTCATCGACGTTCATTTCAGCAATCGTGGCCCTATCGGAAAACTCATCAAGCAGCTGCTTGATAATCGGCTCCTGTGCACGGCAGGGACCGCACCAGGGTGCATTGAAATCGATGAGTGATACGCCACGCTCAATGGCGCTTTCAAAGTCTTCAGTGGTCGCAAGTTGTTTTGTTTTCATGGTCAGTTTTCCTCCTTTTTCGGTTGATACTGGATTACACTATCAACTTTTGTGCCAATATGAAAAACGATCGTCAAGTTTGCAGATCCTTTTGGGCGCTAAAAACATAACATTCTGTATTATTTTGATATAAAAGTATCGATACTTTTTATTTCCAAAACGAACACATGGCAAAAATCTCTCTTGGAACCATTTAATAACGACTGGTAACGTTACTTTTCTCTCAGGGTAACGGATAAACCGCTTGCCACACATACCGTATAAAGATATGCATATCAACGAAACAGTAGATTCCCGGGTCCAAAGGGCCAGGTTTTAAATGACGAAATAAAAAAAATCCTGTCGCTAAAACTGCTGCTGTTATATACTGATTTAAACACCATAAGAAAAAAGAGAGGAAGCATGAAATTTATCATCATCGGCGGAGATGCTGCGGGCATGAGTGCCGCCAGCAGAGCCAAGCGGCAGATACCGGAAATCGAGGTCATGGTTTTGGAACAGTCTGACGATGTCTCCTACAGCGCTTGCGGTATGCCCTACAACATAGCCGAGGCCGACCGGGATATAGATGATCTCGTCGTAAGAAAAGCACATGTCTTCAGGGAAAAACAAGATATCGACCTGAAAACGGGGCACCGTGCCGAGTCTATCGATCCGGTCCAAAAGACCGTCTCGGGCACCACTTCCGAAGGAAAGGCATTTCAGTTCCCTTATGACAAGCTGCTCATCGCCACGGGTGGATCACCCATCCTGCCGGACACACCGGGTATGAACCTCCCCGGTGTCATGGCCCTGAAGAGCTTGAACGACGGCAGAAATATCAAAGCCTTTCTCGCGGACCATCCGGTTAAACAGGTGGCCATCATCGGCATGGGGTATATTGGCCTGGAGATGGCGGAAGCGCTTCGCAGCCGATCCATCCATGTGGATATGGTCAAACCCGGACCGGTTTTTCTGCCCTGGATGGAGGAAGCACTGTCCGATATCGTCAGAAAAGAGCTGGAAGAAAATCAGGTCCGCCTTTTCCCGGGGCACAGCATCGATGGCATTGAAGCAAAAGGCAATCAGCTAAAACTCATCTGTCCCGATCAAACACTTACAGCGGATATGGTCCTGGTGGCTGTCGGGATAAAGCCAAACAGTCAATTGGCGGCAGACTCAGGTCTTGAAATCGGCATCAAAAACGCCATCGCCGTCGACAAGCAAATGCGCACATCGGACGAACACATTTTTGCTGCAGGCGACTGTGCCGATGCATATCACGTCGTTGGTGGGAAAAAGGCGTGGATCCCCCTTGCCCTGCGCGCCAACAGGGCCGGCTGGGCTGTTGCAGACAATGTTTGCGGAAAAACCACCGAACTGCCGGGTATCGTCGGCACAGCCGTCTTCAAGGTGTTCGATCTGGAAGTCGCACGCACAGGATTGACGGAAGCGGAAGCGCTTGAATCCGGTTTCGACCCTGTCGGTGTGGTCATCAAATCCCAATCCCGCGCCCACGCCCACCCGGGTTCGTCAACCATTACAATCCACATGCTGGCCGACAGAAAGACCGGTCGTCTTCTGGGAACACAGATGGTGGGCAAGGAGGGGGTTGCGCACCGTATCAACGCCATTGCCGTTGCCCTGCACAGCCACATGACGGTCAAAGCCTTTGCACAGACAGATCTGGCATATGCGCCACCCTTCGGCCCCACCTGGGATCCGTTGTTGACCACAGCCAATCAACTCTTAAAAAAGCTCAACCTGAACTGAGGTAACGTTACCAACCGTTACCTTTCGGATAAAAAGCACATAAACCGTGTATTTTTTTGCCAAGCAAAACCAACACCACCCAATCCACATTTATAATGTGCTGATATTTAAAAATTAATCAGCATAATTATCACAACCCCTCCCCATTGGCATACTTCTTGTTAGGGATAGTATCTTCGATACGTTCGTTTCTTTATCAGGGGTTTCAAAAACTTCCGACTGGACGTATCACAACCACCGATTCATATTATAGAAAGGACAAACACATGTTCAAGGTTTTATCGATGTTACAGAAGAACCTCGTATGGGCCATCCCGATTTCCATGACATTGGGGCTGGTTTTTGGATACTTTTTTAATGCCGACCCTCTCAAACAATTCATTATACCCGTTACCTTTATTATGGTGTATCCCATGATGGCGACTTTAAATGTAAAAAGCGTCTTCAAGGGAGAGGATTATAAATTGCAGGTTACCACTCAGGTTGTTAATTTTGTTCTCATCCCCATCATTGCCTACTTCACCGGCAAATTGTTTTTTTCGGGGGGGCCGGAAAAATATGCGCTCTGGGCGGTGGGTCTGTTTTTGATCGGTGTTCTTCCGACCTCGGGCATGACCATTTCGTGGACCGGGTTTGCGAGAGGCAACAAAGAGGCGGCCATAAAAATGGTCATATTCGGTCTGATCATCGGCGCCCTGGCAGCGCCAATCTACACCAAAGTGTTCATGGGAGCCACTATCGAAGTAAACATGCTGCACATGTTCAAGCAGATCGCATTCTTCGTGTTCGTACCGTTGATTGCCGGCCTGACCACCCAGTCGGTTTTGAAGAAGAAATATGGTGAACAATACTGGAACAAGCGCCTAAAACCCAAATTTCCTCCCGTTTCGGCTTCTGGCGTCATCCTCATCGCCTTTGTAGCCATGTCTCTCAAGGCTAAAAGTATCATTGCTAATCCAGGCGATATTCTGATTATTCTGGCCCCCCTGGCGGTTTTCTACCTTGTTTCCTATGTCCTGCTGTCCCTTGTCGGCAGACTGTTTTTTCACCGGGGGGATGCCATCGCCATGGTCTTTGGTGTGGTAATGCGGGACTTGTCCATTGCGCTGGCAATTGCCATGACAGCCTTCGGGAAACAGGGAATTACCATTGCGCTGCTCATCGCGTTGGCATACGTCATCCAGATTCAATCGGCTGCCTGGTACGTCAAACTCGTTGACTGGATATTCGGCAAAGCTATGGAAAAGACGGATTCGACGGATTCGCGCGAATTAGGGCCGACGCTTGTTTTGAGTGAAGAAGCACCGGGATAAATAGAGTTGATCATGTGGGAACCCATGGCCTTGGGAACTGGGATAATCCATTACTGAAAAATATCATTGTTGAAAGGAATAAAATGGGAAAATGCGTGAATCATCCAGACAGAGAAACCAGCTACATGTGCTCCAAGCACGGCATCTATCTGTGTGAACGGTGTCTCGAGTGCCACGACCCTGACATCTACTGCAAATTTCGTACTGCCTGTACCATCTGGTACGAACACAAACGAAAAGCACGCCAGACAAGGCAGGAAGCTGCTTTGAAGAAAGCGGACACATGCAGGACAAGCTTTCAAGCGGAGGACAAACAGTTCAAGTCACATGGGGATCCACCTTCTTGAACCGAAATAGTGTGCGCATTCCCCGTAGCTTGCTACAAGGTTCTTCAAAGCCGGAAATATTTGCAAAAGCTGCCGAGCTGTTTTATGATGCGACCGATCAACAAAACCAGGACATTCGAGCCGATAGGGGGGATGAGATGAAGCGCTTGGAAAGAATATTCAAATACGCAGGATGGCTGATAGGGGTATGTTTTCTTTTTGCAGCAACTGTCCCGGTTTATGCAGGACAATACGAATCACTGAGCCCTCTCCTGATCGATCTCAAGGGCTGGCAGGCGGAGCCGGCCGAAGGTATGGACATGGACATGGGCGGAACCAAAATCATACAGGCTGCGCGCCAATACACCCGGAACGCTAAGGAAGCCGATGCCATGGTCATGATCGGAAATGCCATGATGACCCAGGCCCATGCCCAGGGAATGCAGTCCGGACAGATGGAAACCGCTGAAGCAAAGATCAAGACAACCACTATTGACGGCTACCAGGTGTCCATACATCATTCGAAAGTGGACAACGAGGGGGCAGTGGTCGTTGTACTGCCCGGCACGGGCCAAATGGGTGCTATATTCATCTTTCACTATAAAGGACTGAACGAGAACGACGGCTTGTCCGCGGCCAAACAGTTCAACTGGAAAAAAATAGAGCAACAGACCAAAAAACTGATGCAATAAATATTATGCTTTTGTCCTTTTGAAAATGGCCAAAGCAGGCATCGAAAACCTCGAAGCCGTTTCGCACAATGAATATACTATCAATGTTGAAATTGTATTTTTGTATGTAATCCATCATTTCGGCAAGAATCCGAGATTCCATCCCTTGTTCCTCAGGGGTAGAAACTTGCCAGTCCCCTGCTGGATAGGTGATAGCCGATGCAGTAGAAAAAGAATTAAAAGATGTCAGGATTAATAAGGTGGAAAGGATATGAATTGTCGTGTTTTTAAAATTTTGGCCTATTTTCATAACGCCTACCTTGGAGGCAGCCACTGCACAAATATCTTTTCAAATAACACTATATTTTGAGAGCTTGAAAAAGTTATAAGATATTATGTGGTGCAGGTGTCATATGATATCCCATGCTTTTTGAAACATCGTGCAGTAAGCTACGGGAAAGCGCTCGCTGTTAAGGTTCAAACAGGTCCATTGCGATTCCTCGTCGTGGTCACGACGAAGCCTGCATGTTCCGCTTCCAGGTTTGACGCAGAAGCGTCGTTGGCGGCTCTTTTCCCCGGAACTGCCAATCCCAAGCCTGCTCAATGAAATAACCTTCAAGTGACGTAACGGTCGTAAAGGGATGTCGAGCCAACGCCTTGACAATGCCCCAGACCAGTTTCGGGTTTGTATACAGTCCACGCCGCATCCGCGCCATTCTATATTCGCTGGCGATCTTGTAGCCCAAGGTTCCGTCAACTTCCCTTTCAAGCGAGAAATATGGCTTTGCACACGTTTCCAGCTGTCCGAAAACAGGATAGTAACCACTGAACCAGTGATGCAACAGGCTGAACTGTCTGCGATTCGATCCGCGGGGCAGACGATACCAGGGCATTAACAAGTCTTCTGGATCCAACACATGTTTGACATGCAAGGCCGTTGTAACATAGCGTGTATCCGGTGCATCCGGGTCGATCACTTTGTGAGCGATGGCAAATGATTCGTTGTAGATGTCGTTCATTTTACCTGCTTTGACATCTTCGGGTTGCACCCAATGTTCCAGGGAACCATTGGCGATCACACCGTCGAATTGCCCGTGCCATTCTGGTGAATCAAGCAGGTCACGGTAAGTACAACAATACACTTGCAAGCCTTGGTCACGGCAATAATTCACTTGTTCAGCAGAAATATTTACGCCCACCGCACGGGCTCCACGGGCCTTCGCTTTTCTCAACAGACGACCATAACCGCAACCGATATCGAGCAGGCGAAAGGCCGGCCGGGTGCAGCCGACCTGGTCAAGAAGATAGTTGATTTGTCGATTGATTCCATCTTCGAGCGTCTTGTCATGCGGCTTATATTCGCCATCGGCCAGTTCCCGTATCCCAGCTGTTTCGGCAACGTGCATCAATGTGTAGCAGCGTTTGACAGATTTCGAGGGTTCAATCCGTGGATTTGGCTGTGGCAGAGTCATTTGATCGAGAGATTCCGCCTTCGATCTGCATGGCGAGCCATGCGCTTTGTTCTCGAAGACACCCATGGCATCCTCTCAAAGGAAAGTCATCATTGCTTGAAACGTTATGCGATTACTATGAGGTAGCACCATATTACCATACGTGAGAAGACCGTATCCTGTGCTATTCGAAGGCTACCAGAGGCCTATACCATAAAAATTGTATTCGGCCTTTTTATCAAGATGTTTTTCGATTTTGTCAATCAGTTCGTTACGACGCGGGTTCTTTTTGAATTGCTGCCAATATTCCAAAGAGGTCCACCGGCCGATAACCACACATTCTTCAGGGCGATTCAAGTTAAAAAAAGTTTCCCCTGAAATGTAACCCGACTGTCTTACGGCAAGGGACCTCAATTCTACGATGAGAGGCAAAAGCACCTTTGCATCAACGCCTTGCTTCGTAACACGCTTTATTAAGACTCCAATTGCCATGTTTTTCACCTTTATTTAGTTCAATTTCATTCTCTTAATCCATATTGAAACATTTCGTAGGATGTATTGCCACCCAGAAGCGCATCAATTTTGCCTTGAATCTCCTGCCGCTGCTTGTTCTTGAGCCAATTTTCCCAATCATTTGAAGTTGCCCATGTGCTTATGACCAGAAAAACATCAAGCCTGTCAGTACTTTTCAAGGTTTCACCGGAAATGTACCCATCCTGACCTGTTGCCAACGATCTCATCTCTTTAAACAAGTTTAACATTTCCCTGGCTTTTTCCTGTGGAACCGTCCTTTTGATTAAGACTTTAACACTCATACCGACCTCCCAATTTCTTATGGTTTTGCTATAGTAACACAATTTTTCCCAGCCTCTTTGGCAGCAAAGAGACATTTATCAGCTGCTGTCATAAAATCATCTAAATTGCCTCCATAATTTGCAACACCACAGCTTATGGTAATGCCATCTAAAGGGTTCCCATCAGAACTTGTAAACTGGGTATCAGAAACTTTTGTCACAAATTTTTTTGCTATTTCCTCCGCCTTGATAATATTACACCCGGGAACCAAAACGGCAAACTCATCTCCACCATATCGGAAAACCATATCTGATCTGCGGAGGGAGTTACTGATTATTGAGGCCACTTCTTGAAGTAGTTTATCTCCTGTTTGATGCCCATATGAATCATTATAGCGTTTGAAATTATCAAAATCGATCATCATAAGCGATAGGTCCTGTTTTTCTCTGTCTGCTTTGCCAGCCTCTTCGATCAACTTCAAATCAAAATATCGTCTATTGTACAAAGAAGTCAGCGAATCCACCGTTGCCATCGCTTCAAGTCTCACGTTTAGCTCAAGCAATTGCTTTGTTACCTCATCAAGTTTGCTCATCTTACTTTCAAGATCGCCATGAATTTCATTAAATACTTCATGAATATCTGCCAACTCGCTCTGATCCTTTTTTAAATGAGGCTGTTTTCCTTTTACCCTTGCTGATTTCGATCTAATCTCTTTTGATAGTTTTTCAATTGCGCCTATCCAATTATACCCCAATGCGATACTGAGTAACGAGGGTATAAGCATGGCTATCACACCATATGTAAAGATGGGATTAAGAGCATGCAGTTGGGTTTCGCTCAGCATCGGTGTCACATATCGATAGACGACAAAAACCATTATCAGAAGCGGCAAGGCTGATGATAAAAAGTAAAAAACCGTAAAGTTTCTCCTAAAATTCGCTTGAAATATTGAAGATAGAAACGTCATTATATCCTCCTGATAACCATGAACGGCCTGTAGCTACCGAATTTTGGAACTGATACTTCTTGGCGTGTCGCTTACAGATCGAAAAGAAAACCGGTTCGGGTATCACTAACGTGGTTCAAAAAAATCAGGTGTGATTGAAATGTGTTACTAAGATTAATATATGATTTGGCGGGATGGGTCAAGGGGTTAGCGATGTCTAGGGTTGTTGTATTGGCATCTTGTGTCTGAAATCTTAACATCGATTATAACGAAAATCCACCCTATAATTTTAAAAGATGTGTCTGACCAGTCCGGACAACGTCGATGAGAAGCTTTCCTGTCAACAGCGCTTTCCCAAACGTACCTTTTTTCTTCTCCATGATGATGTCATACAATTCTTCACGTGTTTGCGGTGGTATGACTTCGGTGCTTTTTTTCAAAAGGGATATGGCCTCCGCCGGACAGTCAGCGATGCAAACGCCGCAACCAAGACAGCGGTCCAGGCTGACAACCGCACATTGCTCCTGTTCAGAAACACTCACCGCACTGACCTGACAGCTCTCTTGGCAACTTCCGCACCCTATACATACCTCGGTATCCACAAACGCTTGAAAATTTGAAGACCAAAAATCCAATGGTTTAGGAAGACTCTTGTGAATGCTCAACATGCCACAGCAACATCCGCAACAGGAGCAGATGAACTCTGCTTTCCGGGTATTTGACGGCTGAAGAACCAATCCGTCTTTTTGATTCTGTTTTATAATCGACAGGGCTTCGTCTTTGCTGATGGTCCTGCCGACATTGCTTGCCTGGAGCATCTCGGCCATGCCATGGATGGCCAGACAGGTTTCTTTACGATCCGTAACATTGCAGGTCCCGCCTTCCAGCTTTTTTTTCTTGCGACAAATGCATTCTATGATGACAAAAGGCCCTTGTGCCTGTTCCAGCAGGGTCGTTACTTCATCAAACGTGCTGATCTCATGCTGGGGAAGGATACTTTCTGCGACAGGTATGGTCCGCATTTGCGGGAGTTCCGTACTCAAAAATTCGATACCGAAGTTCCTGTCAGACGTATATGCTTTGAAATCTTTTATGAATTCAGGCGTCAGTCTTTCCAGTTGAAATTCATACATCCCTACCACAAGCGGTGCCGTACAATAATGTTTTTCACCCTTTTTTATTTTGAACTCAAGACCGCCCTTTTTCTGAATGCGGTCAAGATGTGCCTCCAGCGCTTCGGGTGATTCTACCAGATGTTCGGTCCTGCTATAAATAACATGAAGGGGTTCAAATCTGTAATTTACAAAAGAGGCAATCTCAGCCTCTGCCGGCGAAAAAATATGCTTCAATATGTTTATTTCAACGCCCGACCTCGTTGCTGGAAAACCGACAGCCTGTGAATTCAGATGCCTTTGCAGGTTGACATAAACCTGATCTGATTTTTCCACCCGCTACCTCCTTGAGTAAAAAAGTAATCACTTAGATAAAGACAATTAACGCCAAAAATCCCCCAGGACCTGGGAAAGATCACCTGGATTGCGAACATCATTGGGATTCCAATCCTCAGGGAACATGGATTGATAGTTCCGGGATGTAAAACGGCGGTCAATAAGCAGAACCACCCCGCGGTCGGTTTCGGAACGGATTACCCTGCCGGAAGCCTGTAACACCTTGTTGAACCCTGGAAATATGTATGCAAATTCATATCCGGCATTGTATTGCTCGGCAAAATACGCATTGATGAGCTCTCTTTCCAGGTTGGGTGGCGGCATCCCCACCCCCACCACAGCTGCCCCGGTCAGACGATCTCCCACGAGATCGATTCCTTCTCCGAACACCCCCCCCATAACGGCAAACCCCACCAGTGTCGATGAATTATGCCGGCTGAATTTTTTCAGGAAACGCTCCCGCTCAATCTCGGTCAGACGAGGCGTCTGAACAAGGGTCTCGAATTCCGGGAAAAGAACCTCGAAAGATCTGACTACCATGGTCATGTAGCTGTAGGAAGGAAAAAATATCAGATAGTTACCGACCTTTTGCGAAACCAGAGATTGGATCAGACCCGCCACCATTTCCTTGGTGTTGCGGCGGTTCCTGAAAAGCGTCGACACGTTGGAAATCATGACACACAAATTTTCCCGGGGGAAAGGGGATGCCAGGACCAGTCCTGAAGACGTCTCTCCACACCCAAAGGTCTTCTGGAAATATTCGGTAGGTGTCAACGTGGCCGAAAAAAAGATTGTAGCCCGGCCTTTCTCCAGCACCCTGCTCAATGGCCCCGAAGGATCGATACAGAAAAGCCTGACCCGGAAGTCCTTTGCAAACCTTTCACAGCAGACCGCGTATGAGGCGTCGAACAGCTCGATGACCTTCAGAAAGCGGGTGACACCAAAGTAAAGTTCCAGGAGTGTTTCACGAAAGGAAGCATCCCTGTTGAGTGCCAGCCATTTTTCACAGGCCTTGATAAAATCACTTAACGCCAGCCAAAGATCTTCGGGAAGTTCCGTCTCTGCAAACGCCTGCGCTTTATCCGGACTGGCTTTCATGAACCGGAGCAGGCGTGTGTTTACTTTTCCAAGGGCGCTATATACATCCGGAAGCGCTTTCTTGACCTGACGTCTGACATCCAGGAATGCGTGTTTCCGGATGTCTGCCGAAAACATTTCCCGGGACCGATCCACCAGGTTGTGGGCTTCGTCCACAAGAAACAGGTATGCCTCACGCGGCCGGGAAAAAAAACGTCTCAGGTTTGCCTGGGGATCAAACACGTAGTTGTAATCGCAGATGATGCAATCCGCCAGTTCAGACACCTCCAGGGACAGCTCGAACGGGCACACCATGGATTGCCTGGCAATATTTTCAATGACATCCCTGCTGAGGCAGTCCGTTTCAAGGGCACGGGTGATGGCCTCGTCGATGCGGTCATGATATCCTTTGGCAAATTCACATTCGTCCCGGTTGCATTCGGCATCGGCATTAAAGCAGATTTTTTCCTTTGCCGTGAGGGTGACCGTTTTCAGGCGAAGACCCTGATCCAGGAGGATGCCAAATGCCTCCTCCGCCACCTGTTTACCGGTAGACCGGGCCGTCAGATAAAACATCCGGTCAACATTCCCCTGGGAAAGCGTTTTCAATGCAGGCAGAATCACTGCCATGGTCTTGCCGATGCCCGTGGGTGCCTGCACAAAAAGCTGGTCTCCGTCGACAATGACCTGGTAAACCTCTTCCATCATGCGCTGCTGCCCACGCCGGCATTCCTTAAAGGGGAATCTAAGGGAACCGATGGATTGATCACGTAGCGTCTGAAAGTGTTGAATACCCTCGGTGCGCTGAACCAGACGTGATATCAATGGGGAAAAAAACGCTTCGAGATCGGTGCGACTGAAAGTGCGCTGGATCTCCCATGTGGCATCCGAATGTAGCCGGGCATAGGTCAGACAGGTGTCAACGGACTCAAGATCATATTCCACGCTGAGCATGTACGCATAGAGCTTCAACTGGGCCCAGTGATGCGGATTGTCCGCATCTCCGGAATCCTTTGGGTTTCGAATGGTCGTCTTGATCTCCTCTAAAACCATACGATCTGCATATCGGAAAATGCCGTCGATCCTGCCTGAAATATGGATCGACCAGGGGCCGGATTTACAGGTATGAGAAATGACAACCTCGGGTTCATAAGCCCCCGGCCGCGATTGCTGGATTCTCTGATGAAGGGCGATGGCCGCCGTGGCCCGGTCCGGAATGAAAACACCGCTGGTGAGATCACCGGCCCGAACAAAGCGTTCCACGAGATCTCTCACGGAAATATTTATAACTGCGTTTTTGGGGTTCATTGCGTTTATTGGGTTTGTTGGGTTCGTTGGGTTTGTTGAGTTCATTGCGTTTTTGGGTTTATTGCGTTGCGTTTGGCCCTCATCTGTAAGCAGCTTACCGCTTATGGCTGATTGCTTATCCCCTCGAACCCTGGAACCCTGGAAACCTCGAACCCTGCTCTTATACGCTTTCTCCCTTTTTATCAACCCGGTTCACCGGGGCAAGCACTGCCACATGATCCACCGTCAGGGTGACCGCCCCCCAGTCGACCTCCACCTTTCCTCCCAGCACATACGGCCGGTTCCGGTCGACCATGTGGCAGAACCGCTCATAGGTCTCGGGGAAAAATGTGGTTTCTACAATACCGGTCTCATCTTCGAAGGTCAAAAACTCCATGGTGTCCCCGTGCCGGGTTTGAACCCGTTTCCCCGTCACCAACCAGCCGGCAAATTGAACCCGCTTGCCGATAAAATGGTTCAGCTGAACCGCTTTAACAGAACCAAGCCGCTCAAGCTCTCTCCTGTAAAGTATCATGGGATGGCGGTCACATAAAAAACCGAGAATCCTAAACTCCCTGCGCAGGCTTTCCAGTTCGTCCGTGTCCGGAAGTTGTGGAGGCGTTGGATACCCTTCTGTATCGTTAAACAGGCTCTGGTTTTTAGATAGAATGGATCGTTTTTTATGCCACTGTGCCATCTCCCACATGAGTCCAGCCCGGTTTCCTGTAGCACAAAAAGTGTCCAGAGCACCACAGTTGATCAGTGCCCGCACCTCCAAATCATCCGGTCGAACCCGTTGCAACACATCCTGAAAGCTTTGAAAAACTGTCTTTTTTCTCTCAGACACGATCAATTCCCGGCATTTTTTTGAAAGTCCCTTAACAGAGAACAATCCCACAAGCATCGACTGATCGCTCCCCTTCCAGGCAATGTCACTGCGCTGAATGTCCGGTGGGAGAATGGTGAGACCCATGCGACGGGCTTCGGAAACATAGGCAAAGGTGCTGTAGAAACCGCCCTGATTGCTGATGACGGCCGCCATGAACTCCGCCGGGAACTGCACCTTGAGATATGCCGCCTGAAAGGACACACGGGCATAGGATGCGCTGTGGGGTTTGCAGAAAGAATACCCGCCAAAACTCATGATCATTTCCCAGACCGCGGATATTTTTTCCCCGGGCACGCCCCGGGATGCCGCCCCTGTAAAAAACCGATCACGATAATCCCGGAGTTTGTGCTCACGATCTTTCTTGGACAACACTTTCCGCAATCCATCCGCTTCGGCATGCGAAAAGCCGGCGATGGACACCGCTGCCCGGGACACGTCTTCCTGGTAAACCATGATTCCAAAGGTCTCGTCGAGAACATCACCCAGCAGTGGATGAATCGGATCCCACCTGGCACCATGCAGGCGCTGGATATACGCCTGAATGAACTTGTTGGCAGCCGGGCGTATAATACTGCTGTGAATGACCAGGTGCTCGAAATTCCCCAGACCTGATTTTTTCTGCAGAAGACGCATGGCCGGGCTTTCGATATAAAAACATCCCATGGTATGACCCTGGGCGATGGCCTCCTGTGTGGCAAAATCGTCCTCCGGCACCCAGCAGGATTCATCAAGATCTCCATCGTTTTGGTGAACATTTTTCACGGCATCGCGGATAACGCCAAGGCTTCTGTTCCCCAGAAGATCGATTTTAACCAGACCGGCTGTCTCTGTGCCGTCCTTTTCCCATTGAAGAATGGGAACCCCTTTAGGAGCCATCTCCAGGGGCACATACGTGTCAATGGGGTCCGGTGTAATCACCACCCCTCCGGGATGAACCGAAAGATAGCGGGGAATACCGGTGATCCTGTGAGCCAGATGAAGAATCCGGGGCCAGGGCTCTGGATAGTCCATGTTTTTGAGCTCCGGCAGCTGCCGGAGCCTTGTTTCCAGGGAGGCATCGGCTTTGCCCGTTCGCAAATAAAATGGCAACCGTTTCGTCAGGGTCCGGATCTCCCTGTCCGGCAACCCAAAGACCTTGGCGACCTCGCGCAATGCCATGCGTGGCTGAAAAAAAACATGGTTCGACACCATGGCTGCGTGGCCACTGTATTTTGCCAGAACCCTGTCCAGGACAGCATCCCGTTCATCCCAGGCAAAGTCCACGTCAAGATCCGGCGGGTCGCTCCGCCCGGGATTTAAAAACCGTTCAAAATAGAGATTGTGCTTGAGGGGACAGACATTGGTGATGCCAAGACAGTAGGCAATAATGGATGCCGCTCCCGACCCCCGACCGCATGTGCGCGGGCTGTGCCGGACAATATCACGGACAACCAGAAAGTAAGCGGAAAACCCCATGTCATCCACGATCCGAAGCTCGTTTTCAATCCGTTCGACAACTGGCTCTGCCAGTTCCCCGCCATAACGCCCCCTTGCACCTTTGTAGACCGCATCCCGCAGACAGGCAGTGGCCGGCCGGCCCTTATGGTCCTGCCACGGCGGCATAACCGTACCGAATGAAGGTCCGGTAAACGTCAGCCGTGCGGCAATTTTCCGGGTTGCCTGGATGGCTTCGGGACAGATGGCAAACCGTGCGGCATATGTTTCAGGGGATGCCAGCCATGCATCGGCCAAAGCGGCATCCTGCGCTTTTAGCCGGGTCAGGGTCGTGTTCTTGTCGATGGCCCTGAGGAGCCGGTGAATCGATACGTCTTGGGAAGACAGAAAAAAGCTGCTCGGGGTCGCAACCAGAGGGATTTTCAGGTGATGGGCCATGCGACAGAGCGGGTGGCTGCCTATCAGCGGTCTGCGCGGCATGTGCGCAGCCACCCAGATACCGGCGTCGTGCCATGCTTTCATAAGGCCTGGATCCGTAACAAGAAAGCACAATCCCCGGGCATGCGCCAGGACCACTTCTTTAATGGTAAAATCCGTGCTCAGGTGGCGCCGGGTCAGGATACGGCAGAGATTGCCGTATCCTTCAGCGTTTTCAACCAGACAGACCACCCGTTTTTTTGAATGCGGATCGGTCAGCTCTGCGCCGATAATGGGCTGGAGGCCTTCCTGTCGGCATGCCGACAGAAATGTCCAGAGACCATAAAGATTGTCGGTATCTGTCAGCGCCAGACGGTCATAGCCCATGCGCGCGGCAGCCCGGCAGATCGCCTTGACACTATCCACACCCCACATGAGGGAATAATTTGATCGAACACATAGGGGAACCACAGCAGGCACCCAGCCAAAAATCTGGTTGTGATAAAATTCTAAATTCGAATATCGAAATACGAAACAAATCCAAATGTCGAATACTCAAACACCCCAAACATATGCCCTTTTCTTGTACCGCCGAAGTCTTGTTTTGATCATTTGTATTTTGGTCATTCAGTATTGTTTAGACAGGATTTCGATATTCGTGCTTCGGATTTAACGCTCTATTTCATTCATTGTTTTTTTCGTATCTTCGAACTTTCGTGTTTTCGTGATATTTTTTGAACTGTTGGCGTTTATGCCGCTAAGGTTCTGCCCATGCGAATCATGTCCCGGCCAAAACGGTCGCGGATACGATCCAGGACCGTCACGAGCTTGTCCTGCGTTTGCTTTTTCTTTCGGTACTCCGGAAACAGCGCCAGCTGAGACGGTGGGAAGACCAGCTGATCGCACAGCAGACACATATGTCGGATACGCACCCGGCGGGTCCACGCGAAAAACAACGCCCGCCTGGCCAGTTTGAAAAGGGTCAGATCATTGGCAGTTGCCGGTTTTGCAGCAAGTCGGCGGGAACGCCGGAGACCGTCGGAATGGTCGAGGGTAATACAAACATGGCGTGCGGCCAGCTGTCGACGGCGTAGTTTACGGCCGGCTTCCTCAGTCATCTCATACAGCACGCGTTCCAGCACGGGCAGTTCGTTGGTATCTTCACTGAATTCGTGACCGATCCTGACAACCGGACGTTCTTTACCCACGGGAAGCACGGGAGAATTGTCGATACCCCGAACCGATTCATATAAAAACATGGCACGACTGCCAAAGGGGACCTGCAGGTGTGCCAGGCGCAGTGCCACAACCTGCGACACCGTGGACAGGTTCAGTTCCCGCAGTTTGAGAAGGTCGTCCTGTTCGATTCCCGGGACAAACCAGATGGGGAGCGGTGCCAGAATCTTTTGTTCTTCGCCTTCCCCGACAACATATTCTCCCACAGGTTTGACCAGCCGGGTGGCCACCTTGGCCACCAGTTTGTTGGGCGCTACCGACCATATGGGGCTCAAACCAAGACCTGTCTTCACATGCCGGCTCAAGCGCCAGGCAACATCGATGGGAGGACCCAAAAGCCGGCTGGTGCCGGTAACGTCCACAAACAAATGCCCGTCTCCGTCACCACTCTCAATCCGGGGTGAATACGGAAGAGCCTGTTTCAGAAGCGCCTGCATGGCACGCTCATAACGGTCCGGGTGCGGAGACAGCGTACGGGCATCCCGACAAAGACGCAGGGCCCTTTTCAGCGCCATCTGCTTGCGAACCCCTCTCTGGTAAGCCTCTTCACTCATATCGTACACCGCTGCCCGCGCAGAGCCTTTGGGTGCAATGATGACCGGCCGGTCCACCAGCCGGGGATCCACCACCCGCTCGACAGCCACGGCAAAATCAGCGATATTAATATGGATGATGGCGCGGGACATACGGTACTTACCCTTCAGAGGTCATTTGCCTTTCAGGCGTCATTAGCCCTATCGGGCGACATTTATAGACATTTGTCCTATCGGACGATACTAGCGCTACGCGCGTCATTTATCCTTCGGATGTCATTTGCCCTGCGGGCGATATTACGCCTGCGGCTGTCATTTGCGCTTTGCGCGGCATTTATTGTTGCATTAAGCCGTAAGCTACCCTTGAGCCCATATTGGGTTATCCTGTTCATTGGGTTCGTTGTGTTTATTGTGTTGCTCATGGCCATCGGTATAGAGCCTTCAACACGTTTCCGTTCCATCAACTCAATGAACCCAAGAAACGCAACAAACTCAAAGAACACCATTCCCCTCCGACCCTTATAAGCTGGGAAGCTAGGATGCTTGGAAGCTGGTTTGCTGCTGTTGGCTGATAGCTGTCAGCCACCCTCGAACCCTTGTATCCCCCACGGACCCTCCGACCCTCAAATTAGCCCCCCGGCCTTTAACATCCCTGCCAGTTTCATGGCATTTTCGGGTGCCTGGGCCTGAACATGGTTGTTGAAAAAGATCAGGCCGTTTCGGGTATGCCCGGCCATTTTCTCGATCCGCTCTTCCGCCCATTCACGCAATTCATTGTCGGCATAATCATAGTTGAACTGTTTCTGCATGTTTCCGGAGCGCCATCCCCTGGCATTGCGGCCATGCAAACGGACATAAAAAAGATCCGGGTTTGTAATAATATCGACCGTTGGAAACAATCCTTTTATATCCGGCGTATCCACGGCAACAAGTGTTACCCTGCGCCGTTCGAGCTCGGCACAAACACTTTCTGCCGCCCAAGACACATGCCTAAACTCGATTGCCATGGGCAATCCATCGAGTTCATCCAGCAGCGCCGCCAGGTAGCGCCTGTTTTTGGGAACCCGGTGGAATGAAGGCGGGAATTGAAGCAAAACCGCTGCCAGCTGCCCTGACTGCACAAGTGGGGCAATACCGTCCCTGTACTGTTTCACATACCCGCGCCAGGCATCCTCGTCAATCTCATGGGTCAGGTAGCGGATCAGCTTGGCAGCAAACTGGAAATCCGGTGAAACCTGCTGCAGCATCCGTTCGATCGCCTGTGATTTCGGCATCTGATACCAGGTGTAATTCAGCTCGGTAACGGAAAATATCTGCGCGTAGCACGTCAGCATCCGACCCGGTTTCGTATCCAGAGGATAGAATCCCGCATCTGCCCATTCCGCGTACGAATAGCCACTGGTGCCGACACGGATGTGGCAGGGATACTTCTGAGCATGTGTTGTGTCATTTGTGCTGCGCACGTTATTTATCCTGCGGATGTCATTTGCCCTGCGGGCGGTATTACGCCTGCGGCTGTTATTTGCGCTTTGCGCGTCATTGATAGTCATTAGCCCTGCGGGCGATATTAGCGATACGCTGTAGGCCGCTTATCGCTTACGGCTTATGGCTTATCGCTTATGGCTTTCCCCTTGAGCCCTTTGAATCCCCACCACCCTCCCCTGAACCAGCACATCACCAAATCCGTAGTGCATGGGTTTGTAACGGGGATTTTCCGGACGGAGTTCGATGTGATCCTCGTGGAGGTAAAATCGTTTGACCGTTGCCTCTTCACCGTGGATCAAGGCCACGACAATTTCTCCGTTTCGGGCATATTGACGAGGCTCGCAAATGGCCAGGTCGTTATCCAGGATCCCCACATCTTTCATGGAATCACCATCGATGCGGAGTGCAAAAAGATTCTGCCCGCGATAGATCGTTGCATCAAGAACAATGCTCCCATCCCATTCCTGCTGCGCATACATGGGCAGACCGGCTGTCACACGACCGATAATCGGCACCTCCCGCCAGCGTTGACGCGCAGCCACTTCACGTGCACGATTCAAAAGATGAACCGATCGGCTGTAACGCCCTTCCCGTTTGGCATAACCCTTTGCCTCGAGAACCCTCAGGCTCTGTGCGACAGCGGCATGGCTCACCCCCAGATCCAGGGCTGCCTGACGAAGACTCGGCATCTGACCTGCCCGATCGATCGCCTGCCGTAGATACGCCAGGAATTGTTCCTGCTTTTGGGTAAGTTGTGATCGCGATTGCATTGGCACATACTCCTGCTTGTCTAACCCGAATATTCCATAAATTGTCCGGGCTAAAAAGTCACCGGTTTACACCGGGAAATACCTTTGTTGCCGATGGAAATCCAGCATACCCAACAAATAATGTAAATGTCAATGTAAATATAAATGTATAGGTTATTTTACAACAGAACCGTGTCTGGTCGATGCGGTAGGACTCTAAGCTTTAAGTGCTAAGCTCTAAGCGGTAAGCAGCTTAAAGCTTACAGCTCAATAAAAAAAGGGCAATCACACGCTCAGCGCATGATTGCCCTTGGTTTCTTCTTGGATACGGCTTAGAGGTAGTCGAGCAGTTTCTTGCCGGCAGAAAACTTGACGACGTTTTTGCCCTTGATCTTGATGACTTCACCGGTCTGCGGATTACGACCCTTACGTGTTTTGCGATAGACTTTTTTGAATGTGCCAAAGCCCACCAGGGTTACCTTGCCGTTTCTTTTCTTGAGCGCTTTCGTTACATTGCCCATAAAAGAATCGAGTGATGCGCCAGCAGCGACCTTTGAAATACCCGCGTCTTTTGCCATCTGTTCAATTAATTCTGCTTTTGTCATGTGCTCCCCCCTTTTTAATTTGGTTTTGTTGCTACCAAGAATAACATGGTTGTACAGCGAATTACAATAGGAAAACTAAAATGTCAAGAGTAAAAGCTTATGTATTATGGATTCGGAAGACCCCGCATCTTTAGATCCCCTGCCGACGGCTCTCTGCGGCAACCATGTCAATCGGTTAACCCAGGAAGATGCAACTCTTTTTCTGCCGGCTTCCGCGCTGGCCTTCTCCTGAATATTTCATAAATTTCCCGTGCTATTGACATATCGGCCTAAATTGAGCGATTGTTGAGGCTGCCGTATTTACAAAGAACTGGAGCTGCCCATGAATCAAGATAAAATTGAGTTGACACTGCTGCCGGAAAATCGACGGATTCAGATACACAAGCATCAATCAATACTGGAAGCGCTTATCAATGCCGGAATCCTGCTCCGTGCTGACTGTGGAGGCAAAGGGAAGTGCGGCAAGTGCTGCATTCAGATTTCTGACGAATATCGTGGTCAGGTTTCTTTGCCCACCGAAACCGAAAACCGCTCATTGGGGGAAAAAAACCTTCGGACCGGTCTCAGGCTTGCCTGCCAGGTGTCGGCATCCGCCAACCTTGCCATCCGCATACCGACACAGACGCTCCTTGCACCGGAAGTCGCCCAGAAAGGACCCACCCTCCTTCCCGAAATAAGGTCTGCAAAGAAGCTCGTTCCGGGAACACCTGAAGCGTTTGGCATCGCGGTAGACCTGGGCACCACAACCATTGCTGTCTACCTGTGTGATCTCAACCATCACACGGTCAAGGCCTCTGTTTCCATGCGAAATCCTCAAGTGATTTACGGGGATGACGTGATGACGCGTATTACAGCGGTCTACCAGCACGAGGAACATCTGTCGAAGCTTCAAAAAATGGCCTCGAATGCCATCGAATGGGGTGTTCACTCCCTGTGTCGGTCGTCAGACGTCGCTCCTGATCAGCTGATTAAAATGGTGGTGGTAGGCAACAGCACCATGATTCATTTGTTCGCCGGAGAAGACCCCACATCCATCGGTATATACCCCTATGAGCCACGCTTCAAGGAAGAGCGATCATTTTCAGCAGCCGAAGTCGGCTTCAATTTCAGTGACACAATCCATATCATCACCCTTCCCCTGATTTCGGGATTCCTCGGATCCGATGTTGTTGCAGCTGTACTCGCTGCAGACCATGAGCACTGGAAGGATGGCACCATGCTCATCGATGTCGGCACAAACGGTGAAGTGGTCCTTCTGAATCAAGGCCGGTTTTCAGCGACATCCTGTGCCACGGGTCCGGCCTTTGAAGGCGCGTCCATCCGTCACGGCATGCACGCCGTCTCCGGTGCCATCGATGCCGTCAGGATCGATACCCGAACAGGCAAAGCCATTTGCTCGGTAATACAAAAAGATCCGGCAAACCCCAAGCGACCCTCCGGCATATGCGGATCCGGTATTGTCAGCGCCATTGCCCAACTCTACAAAACAGGGTTGATATCACCAGACGGTCGTCTGCTCAACAACCGTTTCCCGGACGTTTTTCTGTGCGATGATAAAGAACTACCCCAATATCTTCTCATTTCGGCAGAACACACACAGACGAATCACCCCGTTACCATTACACAGAACGATGTCCGGGCCATTCAACTCGCAAAGGGCGCCCTGTATACAGGCATCCATCTGCTCTGTCGTGAAACAGGTATTTTAAAACCATCCAGGATGTTGATAGCCGGGGCCTTCGGCAGTTACATCGACAAGCAGGATGCCTTGACCATCGGTCTTTTTCCTGAAATGGATATGGCCGATTTGAACATCGTCGGCAATGCCGCCGGGGCCGGGGCCATCCTGACCCTGTTTGATGAGACCCACCGGCAAAAAGCACTGGAACTGGCCCAATCGATCCGTGTAATCGATCTGGCGCGGCATCCTGATTTTCAGAAAATATTTATGACATCCTTGTCTTTCCCCAAATAAAATCGCTGCGCGATTTTATCATACGAGGCTGCGCCGCTATTTTAAAGCCTTCCAGGATGTCATTGATAGACAGTTGCCCTTCGGACGATATTTGCGCTACGCGCGTTATGAATTATCGTTTTAGGTTTTCCTCGAACCCTTTTTTATTCGATCCCCACCGTCTCCGCCACCTTTGGTACAAAGACATCATATCCCTCTTGTTTCAGGGTTTCTCCAAAAGAGAGGGATTGGTCTTCTTCGCCGTGAACCAGGGCAATCTTTTTGATTCTCAGGTTCGACGACTTCAGGAACTGACACATTTCCTCTTTATCGGCATGGGCGCTGAAGCCGCCCAGTTTAACGACCCTGGCTTCCAGGGGATACTCCTTGTTAAGGATCTTCATCAACGGTGGGGATCCCTTTCGCCCTCCCTCCTGGTAGGCCGTCCCCTGTTCAAGGATCCTGCGGCCCAGCGTGTTGGCGGCCATGTACCCGACGATCAGAATGGTATGTTTCGGGTTGTGGATCTTGTAGCGCAAATGGTGAAGAATCCGTCCTGCTTCACACATACCGGACGCCGAAATAACAATGTGGGGATTCTCATCCCTGTTCAAGGCCATGGACTCCTCCACGGAAGAAACAAAGTGAATCTGTCCCTGACAAAAAGGATTCCGACCCTCCTGGAGGAATGTCTTGTGCGTTTCAGCATCATACACTTCAGGGTGCTCCCCGAAAACCCGCGTCAAGTTCGTCGCCAGAGGGCTGTCCACATAAATCGGTACCTGCTCCGTTTCACCATCCTTGTATAGCTCGTGAAGCGTATACAACAGTTCCTGGGTCCGTCCGAAGGCAAAGGACGGTATCAGTACGGATCCGCCACGCGCCAGTGTCTCGGTCAGTATGCGCTTGAGGCCCGGTTTTAATTCCTTGACAGGTTCATGCAGTCGATCACCGTATGTGCTCTCCATGATCAGCAAATCCACATCCCTGTCCTCTTCCGCAAAACGGGTGGTGGGATCACGAATGATGGGCTTTCCAAAACGCCCGATATCGCCTGTATAGCAGATCGTGGCGGATTTTCCACCTTGCTGGATACGGAAGATGCTGAAGGCTGATCCCAGAATATGCCCGGCATCATAGAGCGTACAGCTTATCCCTTTCCCCACAGAAAACGGATGCTCGTAGGGGTACCCGTCAAAGACCTCGAGCGTATCCTCGGCATCGGCAATGGTATACAGGGGCCGGACAGCTTCGATTCCGTGTTCGGTCATCAGGCGGTCTATGGCCTCCACATCCAGTTGATGGCGTTTCTTCTTGAGGATCTTCTGAATTTCCCGGGTATCTTTCTGACGCGATTTGCCGCCATGGGCTTCACCTTTCAGTTGGGAGAGGTGATTTCTCAGGGTCTTGTAATTCAGATAAGATGCATCCGACTCCTGTATGTGGGCGGCATCCAGCAACAGGTAATTACAGGCATCCGCGGTGGCACTCGTACACAGAATCCGGCCCTTGAAACCTTGCTTTATCAATACGGGCAGCCGCCCGGAGTGATCGATATGGGCGTGAGAAAGCACCACGTTGGTAAGAGCTGCCGGATCGACCGGCATGACCCGGTTCTTTTCCTGTGATTCCTTTCGACGCCCCTGAAACATACCACAGTCAAAAAGAATACGATCTTGATCCGTCTTTAACAGGTGCAGCGAACCGGTTACTTCCCTGACACCGCCATAAAATGTAATCTCCATGTTCTGCCTCCTCGTTGAGTCGTTGCTCCCACTTCGTTAGAAAAAAATAGAAGAACCCAGTTGGTTATCGCACATCCTATGTATACTGATCCAATCGCTTTTACAGCGGGTCTTTCAACGGTGCCCCTTGAACCCTCGAACCCTCGAACCCTTGTATCCCCCTCGGACCCTTGGATCCTTTCTTACGAGTACGACATCAGGTGTGTCCGCAAGTTGGCCTTCTTGTTCTTGATCCCCAGTTTCTGTCGGATGCTGTCCCGGTGAGATTCGATGGTCCGCGCAGACAAAAAGAGTGTCTCAGCAATTTCTTTGGTGGTTTTGCCATGCTTCACCATGTTGGCGATCTGCATCTCGGCGGGTGTCAAGTTCAAATAGCGTGTCGACAGGGATTTTGCAAAAGGCGACACAATATCGTTCAGATTCGATTCCAGGATTTCCACAAGGGTCTTCTGCCGATTGTCCAATCGGCTCGCTTTGATCTTTTCCAGGAAAGGCATGACCAGTTCCTTGACATTGTAGATAACCTGCTCCTCGAGTTCATTCTTGTCTTCCTCGCGCTTCTTCAAGAGTACCTTCAGGGCCGTATTCATTTCTTCAAGGTTTTCAGACTTGATTCTCAATTCCCTTGTCCGCTCATCCACCCGCTGTTCCAGTTTGTCGTGAGCTTCTTTGAGTTGTTGCTGCATGATGTTCTTGTGCAGCGCAATTTCAATAGCGGCAAGGAGCTGCCTTTCCTGCAGGGGTTTTAAAACATAGGCATAGGGGCCGATGGGTTTGGCCCGTTGGATCATCTCTTCATCGGCATAGGCCGTCAGAAAAATTACCGGTATATTGAGGGCCTTGTTGATCTTTGCCGCAGCGGATATCCCATCCAGTTTTCCGGGCATCACAATGTCCATCAGCATGAGATCCGGCTTGAGATCCAGAGCCATCTCGACGGCTTCCACCCCCGAGGAGGCAATTCCAACAACTTCATAGTTGTTCGCTGTCAGGCACTCTCCGATTTGGGAGGCAATGATAACTTCGTCGTCGGCAATGATAATTCGCTGCATGGATCCTCACTCCTTTTGACATGGGTGTGCTGAATCGTCCATTGACTGTCGAGTCTGTTTTTGACAACCGCTGCGATATGACCGTTGAAATAAACCTGTTCGATGAGATATTTTTTGTCCTGGTAAACAATCTCCAGATGCTGCCGGTCCCATAACCGCTTAACCACACAATTTGAAAGCCCGGCCATACCAACCCCTTCAGCCTTCAAAACCGCTTCCTTGGCCGTCCAGTATCGAAAAAACAGCATGTCAGAACGGGGTCCCCCAAGCCGCCACTCCCCATCACCTGCCACTCTTTTGAACATGGGGTCTGAAATGTTCCGGACTTCTTCGATATCGATCCCGATCTTTTGTAGAGAGATTACCGCACCCACGTATTTAGGCTTGTGCGTCAGTGACCAGTAATGACCATCAAAGGGCACAGGCGCGCCATTGGCATCCTTTAGAAGTTTTCCAACCTGAAATCGTCCTTTTTCTGAACAGATTTCAAGGGCTTGACGTGCCAGGCGACTCAACGCCGCAACCCTTTCCCTGCCCTTGAGTCCGTGGTCTTTTGGCGGTACAGGGAGTATGACCGGAAAGATCCGATGCGCGAGATTCGATGTGGTGTTGCCCTGTCTCATGGAAAATGTTTTCAGTTTCTTTTTTGGATCAACGCTTTTGGAGATGATCCTTAATTTTTTGTGCCTCGGCATAGATCTGTTTCTTTGGCAGGCCATAACGGTCTGCAATGTTTTTTACCAGACTGGAAAGCCTCAACCCATCGCAACGAAGCCCATGGATGATTTCTTCCCTGAGGCCATCCGCACCGGGCATTTTCTGTTTGGCGCCTCCTTTAACGACCAGCGTGCATTCCCCCTTGATTTCCGGACGACCTGCCAGAACATCAAGAATTTCGGACAAGTTTCCGCGAACAAATTCTTCATAACGTTTGGTCATCTCCCGTGACAAGACCCCCTGCCGATCCCCCAGTGTTTCCATCAGATCGTTGATCAGCACGCTGATTCGCCTTGGCGACTCATAGAAAACCATCGTTTTTTTTTCATTGGCCAAAGATTTCAGAATTTTCTGCCGTTTCCCTTCCTTGCGGGGCAAAAAACCCATAAACACGTAAGCATCGGTGGGCAGCCCTGACGCACAGAGTGAGGCCAGCACAGCGGAAGCACCCGGTATCGGGACGACACGAATTCCCGATGCTATGGCTTCCTTGATCAAGCGATAACCCGGGTCGGAAAGTGTTGGCGTGCCCGCATCGGAGACAAGTGCGATGGACTCACCGCTCTTCAGGCGTTTGACCAGCAAGTCTGTCCGCTGGTTTTCGTTGTGCTCATGGAGAGATATCATATTGTTGCGGATCGCGTAATGCATCAGCAGCCGCCTGGTATGGCGCGTGTCTTCCGCTGCAATGAGAGCGACATCCTTTAAGGTCTGGATCGCCCGGAACGTGATATCCGCCATGTTTCCAATGGGGGTGGCCACCACGTAAAGGATGCCGTTTACACTGGAATTCAAAGCTGTATGATTCGTATTTTCATCCATGCCGTCATTCCATAACGGTGTTCACAATAATAGCCCGATGGGCACAAACGTTTACCGGGGGCATAACATCGAGAATGAGTATAACGTAATTGACAGGGCTTGCGCAACCGAAATGCAGATATATTTGTGTTGAATTTTTTTTGAACTTTCTTAATAATGATTCTCAACTAATTTGATGATAACCCGCGCTGCAAGCAGCAGGGAATCAGCAAATTTGAGCTTTGGGAATCCCTATTCCCCGATGTCCAAAGGAGACGGTTATGAAAAAAACCATGTTGGTTGCCTCTCTGCTCATCCTCCAGGTTCTGGTGCTCTCTTGCAGCGGACAGGCCAAACAGGTTCAAAAAGACGCCCAGGCTGTCCCAAGCTGGATGGACACCGGCGGTATTGACCAGTTTCCTTCAGACCGCTTCATCACCGGAGTGGGAAGTGCCGATGTAAAATACAGTGATACGGCGGCCGCTCAGGCCGAGGCGGATTCAAAATCCATTGCGCAGGTTGCCAAGCAGATCGAAGTCGTTATTCAGCAGCTTTCCTCCAGTTTTGAACGGGAGGTGGCATCAAGCACCGGTGAAACGTTGAGCCAGAGAGATATATGGGAAAGAACCGCCGCCTACGTCAAAATAAAAGTGGAGGGCGTCCGAATCGAAAATCGTTACTATGATAAAAAACATGACCGGATGGTTTCACTTGCGGTTCTGGATCGGATGGTACAGGGCAAGAAAATCTCGGACGAAATTACCGCCCTCAAGTCAAATGCGGCTGTCATGAGCATGGAAGCTGAAAAGAGCAGGCAACATCTTCAAAAAGTGCACCGATCCGTTGCTGCTTATGGCCTGGCTATAAAAAAACTGATCCTGGCGATGAGAAAAAATCAATATCTGGGAATTATCGCACCACAGATGATCCACCGAGACATCTCCAGCACGTTAACAAGGCTTCAGACCGATGTGACCGACCTTATGTCGCAATTCTCATTTGAGATACTGGGAGGCGACAATCAGAAGGGAATCGTCGGTGGCAATCTCCCCCAACCGCTGCTATTGAAGGTATTCTATAACAATCAGCCGGCACCATCCATCCCCATCATGTTTACCTTTGTCCAGGGTTCCGGCAATGTAGACCCGTACACACGATCCAATCAGGACGGCCTGGTTTCCTCCTCTGTCGGCAACCTGGGGCCCACCGGTGAAAAAATCAATAAAATAAGCGTGTATATCAATGTTTACCCGTCTGACCCCAACATTCAAAAGGAATTGTCAGCGATTGTCACACCCGTATACGCCCAGTTTACATATGAACTACCGCCCATTGAAGAAATCCGTGTCGCCGTGCTGATCCATGAATACAACCTTGGATACGAACAGCGCGAATCCTTTCTGAAAAACCATGTCGTCCAATCTCTGGGGCAGTCCAAACTGCAGATCATTAAGGAAATACCGCGGGAGTACCGGTTGGAAGCCTATGATCTGACCGGTGGACCGGGTTTGGCTCCGAAGCTGAAAAAACTCTCGGCGATAGCGGACCTGGCCATAGTCGGCGAAGCCAGGGCGACCCTTCTGGACACCAGCGCCGGGTCTGCCCTCATCATTGCCAAAGCCCGGGCGGTGATCAAGATCTTCGACCTCTCGTCCAACACCGAACTCGGGAATGTGGATGTATCCACCAAAGGCGCCGGTCCCGACAGAGACGAAGCCGGCCGCAGAACACTGAAGAAACTATCTGCCTCGGCTGGGAAAGCTGTGGACAGGGAGATTCAGAGGACATTGTTTGGGAAATAAAGCTGTAAGCAGTAAGCGATAAGCTATAAGCGGCTTACAGCTTATCGCTCAACTTTCGGGATTCAGCGAACGCGAAATGAATAATCCCCTGGCGCTTTGCGAACTCGCCGCAAGGGCTCCTAACATCAGCGCTGGCCATATGGTTAAACAGGCGTAGCGATTAAATGCCCGTGTTTTCATATTGGATTGTTCCTTGTCATGCGCTGATGCAAGGTGCCCTAATTGGCTCAAACAGCGCAAATCGCCATTGGATCACCCATTTCGCTCGATCTGTGGTGAAACCCGAAAGTTAAGTTATAGCTTATCGCTGCTATGATTAGAAGAAGTGGTGTCACGTGGATTATAGAATTCTGATGTGCCCTATTGTGAAATCAATCGGTCAAAAAATTCACCCGGCACTTCCACTTCCATTTCGACTTCAACCGCACCATCCGACATTTCTCTTCTGTCTATGATTCTGGCACCCCTTAGAAAAGAATTGACCTGAACATTCACCTGATCGCTCTCGGCAACAAAGTCTTTGACAGTCGTTTTGGAATCTATCTGGGCACCCTCAATTTGCTGTACCAGATTCCGCATGGCATCAGCCTGGGCAGCCCTGGTGGCAAGTGTCCTGGCCAAGGTGGGGTTCTTGTGCTTTGGTGAAGGGATACCGACACCTCTGGCTCTGAAGATTCTGGGTTTCGAAGGCTCTTTCCGGGGTTTTGGCAACGGCGCCCTGTATAGCGCCACCAGTCTGCTGTCCTTATCGACTTCTACATCTACAGAAGTCAAAAGGTTGCCGTATGTCACGCCTACCACTTTGGCGTTGATATAAAAGACATCGTTCAACTCCGACACGGATCCTGAAATAATGGTCTCCGCACCCAGCAGCTTTCCGAACGCCTGAGTCGAGGACTCATCAACAAACGACGAAACCTGGAATTGCTGCTCTGCAATGACCTTGTCAATGAGTGCACGCTCCAGGACCGAGAACTGTTCCGAACTTGAAAAATAGGGTGTCAGTTTGTCGGCAATATAGCGACCCAGTTTTGAAACAGACTGATCGTCATTGACAAGATCTGCAATTGCGATGACCATGGGTTTACTCGGCGGCCCGCCGGTCTTGCCCATATTCGATGACTCACTGGTGGTGTAGCTCTCTTTCGACGTCACGGCCACCGACGCGTCTGCCCGCCCCTCCTGCTTGGCAATCTCTCTTTCCAGTTCCGCCATTGCATCATCTGCATTCTGCTGGGTCTCCTCTTCCGGCGAGAGCGGTTCGTTTTCACTGCCCCTCGTCACTGTCGAAAATCCGTCCGTCTGCCCGAGTTTGTATACTTCTTCGTTCAATCGATTCCCTAAATACTCGAGGGCTTCCACAAATTGAGAAAAGCGCGGCGTTCGTTTTTCGAACATCTCCTTTTCCTGACGACTATCGAAAGCGGATGATCTGTCAGATGACGGTGTTGATGCACATGAGATAAAAGTGAATATCGACAAAATCGATACGATCATCGATAAGGCTTTCAATATTGCCCCCTTTCCATTAAAAAAACCGATTGTTAGATAGATATCAAAGGTCCAATACACCCGTCAATATTTTATATCGGGAATAAACAATTGACTTCAAACGGATTATATTTTATTTTCATAAACAAATTAAAGAACCTCGCAGCAAGCTGCGAGGAATATTCTGCCTTACGGCAGTTTTGCGCATCGACCGTAAGGAATTCTGTCTAATTTAGATTCGCTCGCTATTTCGGTTTAGAAACGGCCGCACAACAGTTTTTGTCGTCTCTTGTTCAGTTGTCATTGTACTGAAATGCGATTCTTTCCTCACACAGAGGAGGTGAAAATCAGTGAAATCCCTTAACGTTTTTCCCATTTTACTGATCACCCTTCTTGTCACCTGCTGGTTGTTCGGCCGACCGGTTCAGGCTTACACACCCAAAGAAATCTATCAGAAGGCAGGTCCCGGTGTTGTTTTCATCTTTGCCTCCAAAGGGTCCAGCAAAGGAAGTGGCGGGACAGGTTCGATCATCACCCCTGAGGGTCTCGTTATCACAAACGCGCACCTCTTTACCCAGAAAGAGTCATCAAAACTTCTCTCCAATATATCGGTTTTTCTGAAGCCGGATAGAGTGACCGGCGATCATAAGGCTGATCTGTCAAAAGGCTATCGCGGCGAGATCCTGGCATATGATTTGCCGCTTGATTTGGCGCTCATCAAGATCGTCAATCCAGACAGAACATTTCAGACCGTGCCCCTTGCAAATTCTGAAACCATCGACATCGGTGAGCAGGTGTATGCCATCGGCCATCCTGAACAGGGCGGTCTGTGGAGTTTGACAACGGGTGTTATCAGCGCACGGTGGAAAAATTATGGCGGCGTACAGGGAAAAGACCTGTTTCAGACAGATGCCAGCATCAACAGGGGCAACTCAGGCGGACCCCTGCTGGATGATCAGGCTGCCATGATCGGCATCAATTCCATGATCGCCCGTAAGGCAGCCGATGGACTTACCATTACGGATGTCAATTTTTCCATCCGGACCAAGGTCGCCATCGACTGGCTCAATCAAAACGGCTACTCAATATCGGCCGTACGTCCGGCAGCCCCGAAACCGCAACCTCCGGCACAGCTGACTGAAAAACCCAAAGCACCTGAAGCCGTACCGGAAGAAATCCTAGTAAAACCAGAGCCCCCGGTGAAAAAAGAAGAAACCGTCCCGCCGGTGGCAGAAAAACCCTCGCAAAAGCAACCGGTCCTCACCCAGGAAAAGGCCCGGGAAAAGACCGCTTCACCCCCTCCCGCAGCGCCCAAGCCAAGCAAGCCGGCAGCATCTAAAGACACCCCATCCACTGAAAAACAAATGCCTTCAAAACCCAAGCAGGGCAAAATTCTGACTGATAAAAAGCCATATCAGATGGATTCCCTGCTGGAGGGAATGCGCGAAATGGAAGATTTAATGGAAGAAATGAAAGATATGATAGATGATTTTAAAGAAAGGAGAAAAAAATGAAAACAAAATACCTCATCGTCATCTGTACGCTAATAGTATCGGGTTTGCTTCTTATGGCGGGCTGCTCTTCAACACCTGAAAGCGCCTTTTCCAAAGGACCTGAATGGGTCTACAAAGGAAGTGGTGCATTTGACGCTGAAAAAGGAAAAGTTTTTTATGGGGTGGGGATCGCCTCGGGTATTAAAAACAAAGCACTGCTGGTAACGACTGCGGACAACCGTGCCAGGGCTGAAATCGCCAAGACCCTGGAGACCTATGTCGCTGTTCTGGCAAAAGATTACATGGCCTCCACAACGGCCGGAGACATGTCCGAGACATCGGAAGAACAGCATGTCGAGCAGGCACTTAAAACCTTTTCCAAAACAACGATTCACGGCGCCACCATCGTCGATCATTGGCAGGATCCGGCGGACATGACCATGTACTCCCTGTGTGAACTTGACTTGTTTGCCTTCAAGGATGCCCTGGAGACCCACAAGGAACTGGATGCCAAGGTAAGAGATTACGTCAGAAATAATGCCGAAAAAATGCACGACCAGTTGGAAGAGATGGAAAACAAGCAATAATAAAATCGTGTTACGATCTTATCAGATAAAAAAACAGCGCCATGGCATGACGCTGTTTTTTTATGGGTATGCCAGATCGAACGCATTTTGAATGAGATCGATTTCCTGCATACCACCGGTGGATGATTGAACTGTCACCACATCGAATCTGGCATCCTGATCCATCTGGTGATTGCACTTGAGATAAAAAAGGGCCGTCATGGATATTTTTCTCTGTTTGTGCAATGTTATGGCGAATCTGGCACTCCCGTATGACAGGGAACGCCGTGTCTTCACCTCCACAAAGACAATCGTTTTTTTATCCCTTGCGATGATGTCGATCTCACCCACCGGGCATGAATAGTTCTGCTCAAGGACTTTGTAGCCTCTTTTTTTGAGGTAGCGAACCGCCAAGTCCTCACCCGCTTTCCCGAATGCCTGGCGCTGATTCATTCCGTGAGATATTCCTTGACCCCTTTAAAGGTCTTGCGGTGAATGGGCGTGCAGCCAAATTTTCGAATCGCTTCCCTGTGTGCCCTGGTAGGATATCCCTTATGCTTTGAAAACCCATATTCCGGATAGATTCTGTCAAAATCCACCATCATTCGATCCCGTGTAACCTTGGCAACAATCGAAGCGGCGGCAATGGAAATGCTCAGGGAATCACCTTTGGGGAGAGGTTTTTGAAGCAGATTCAGTGGAATTGGAAAAGACCCGTCAATGAGCAGGTAGTCAGGTTGTATGGCAAGATTTTCCACGGCTTTCGCCATGGAGAGAAGCGCTGCCTGGAGGATGTTGATAGAATCGATGGTTTCAGGATCGACAATACCGACCCCGACGGCCAGCGCGGCTTCCTGAATTCTGGGAAACAGGTCCGCCCGCTTTTTGGGTGTCAGTTTTTTGGAGTCATCCACGTCGTCGATGCTGAAAATCTCGGGCAGAACAACGGCCGCAGAAACAACAGGACCGGCCAAAGGACCCCGGCCGGCCTCATCGATTCCCGCTATCAGTGAATGGCCGTTTTTTCGCGCTTTGTTCTCGAACACCCACAAGTCTTTATTCATTATAGCATCGTGTAACGATTCTATTAGTTAAAGCGCTTTTCCTTGATTCTGGCCGCCTTACCCCTTAATTTACGAAGGTAGTAAATCTTTGCACGGCGCACCCTGCCTTTTGTAATCACCTCTATGTCGCTGATAATCGGTGAATGCAGGGGGAAAATACGTTCAACACCGATACCGTAAGAAACTTTTCTGACAGTAAAAGATGCGTTGACGCTTCCTTTTCGCTTGCTGATAACAACACCCTGAAAGGCCTGAATCCGCTCTTTTTCACCTTCCCTGATTTTAACGTTCACCTTTACGGTATCGCCGGGATCAAAGTGTGGAAGATCCATGCGCAACAGTTCATTTTCCAGTTGTTTCATTTTTTCCATGAGTTACTCCAATATGACGTTATTTATCCTTCGGATGTCATTGATAGACATTTGTCCTTCGGACGATATTAGCGCTACGCGCGCCATTCACCCTGCGGGTGTCATTTGCCCTGCGGGCGACATTTGCGCTTCGCGCGTCATTTATTGTTGCCTATAGCTTAAAGCCTATACCTAAAACCTAAAACCTAAAATACTATTTTCCTAATAACCTGTCCAGCAGTATCGCCGCTGCCGATCTCACCGACAAGTGATTGTAATCCGTAGGGCCACAAATGGGTTCCAGAAGATAATCCGCCTGGTTCAGAAAATCATCCGTCAACCCCCATGCCGTGCCCAATACCAGTGCATAAGGGCCACCCCCCCAGATCATATCCCGCAACACATTCATCTGCAGGCTGTTGGCCCGTTTTCGAGCACTGGTAACAATCGTTTTCGGATACCCATTGTCGTCTGCTGCAATGTCCGCCAACGCCGCTTCAAAAGATTCACTGACACGAATGATGGACAGGGCCTCCCTCCTTTGGGGATTGTATGCAGCCCCTGCACCTGATACCCAATGTGACACGATTTTGTCAACAAGTTCCAGCTGGTCACGAACAGGCGTCACGACATAGAAAGAACGAACACCATAGGTTCTAGCAGCCCTGGCAATATCATGTAGATCGAGATTCGTAACCGCCGATGCAATGATGTCACCATTTTTACTGACGACCGGATAGTGTAGCAGTATCACGTGAAGATTGGACCTTGATGATATTTTCAATGTCAGTGCACCATTTTTTCAGAATGTCAATCTCACGGTTGCTCAACTGTTTGTCTTTCAACAGATCGGGTCGTTTCAAGAAGGTGCGTATCAGGGACATTTCAAGCCGCCATTCATCGATCTCCTTGTGGTTACCCGACAGGAGAACGTCCGGAACCGCCTGACCTTCAAAAAGATAGGGCCGGGTGTAGTGGCCATGTTCCACAAGACTCCCTGAGAATGTATCTTTTTCAGCGGAATCTTCACCACCCAGGACACCGGGTATCAACCGCGCCACCGACTCCATCATGACCATGGCCGCCAGTTCCCCCCCCATCAGCACATAATCACCGATGGAAATCTCATCATCAACAAACTGATGGTCAATCCGCTCGTCAACACCCTCATACCTTCCACATATCAAGATCAATCCGTCGCCGGCGGCATACGATCGTGCAATGGTTTGATCAAAGGGTCTGCCCTGGGGTGTCAACAGAACCGTCTTCGATGCCGGAAAGGCTTTTTTTGCAGCCCGAATGGCTCCTGCCAGAGGTTCCGGCTTCATGACCATTCCTGAGCCGCCGCCATATGGCCGGTCATCGGTGACTTGGTGTTTGTCTGTTGCAAAATCCCTGACATTGAAAACAGCGACATCGATTTGCTGCTTTGTCACAGCTCTTCCGATGATGCCATGCCGTAAAAACAGTTCAAACATCTCCGGAAATATGGTTAATACGGTAAAATTCATATATCCTTCGGATGTCATTTATGGTCATTTGTCCTTCGGACGACATTAGCGCTTCGCGCGCCATTTATTGTTGCTAATGCCCTTGGCTTAGAGACTCCTAAAGCTTAAAACTTAAAACGATCTACTACGACGCGAAGCAAATGACAATTTTTCCCCCCTCGAACCCTTTATCACCCTCCAACCCTCTGTCTATAACCCCTCAGGCAAATCCACCCGCATAATTCGCTGAGCCAGATCGATCTCTCTAACAACGGACGTAAGTGCAGGAATCAGTACTTCTATTTCCGTTGTCCCGTTCCTTCTTTTAACAACATAAACATCGTTGCTGCCGGTCTGGACAATGGCGCTCACCTCGCCGAGATAGTCTCCCGCCAGACTGTACACGGACAAGCCCATGAGGTCGGTCCAATAATAAGTCCCTTCTTCCAGTACTTCGAGTTCGGCTTTTTCCATAAAAAGCTCTGACCCGACAAGTTCCTCTGCCTGGTCACGATTTCTTATGCCTTCCAGAGATAAAAGAATGGTTTTGGAATGCGGTTTCGCCCAAACAATCTTCAGTATGAATCTCTTGCCGCGAAAATCCTTCAGATGTAAAGACATGCCAGGCGTATATCTGGCGATAGATTCAGCGTAGGAAAAGACCTTGAGCACACCTTTGAGGCCATGCACACCAACGATTTTCCCTATGGAAAGGAGATGTGAATTATCCACAAAACTATTCGATAATTTCCAGGACTGTCCGCTTTTTGATCTTTGCGGACGATGCACTCAAAATCGTCCGCATCGCCCTTGCGGTTCTCCCCTGTTTCCCGATAACTTTCCCTAAATCCTCTTTGGCTACTTTCAATTCCAATACGGAGGTCTGGTTACCCTCAACCTCCTCAACGGAGACTTGCTCTGGATTGTCCACAAGTGCCTTGGCAATGTAAAAAATCAGATCCCTCATCGCTCTATCTCCTTTGTAGTTGAGAATCAGCGTATCGATATTATGCCGGACTCGCGAATAAACCTTCTTTTTTCAATAGATTTTTAACCGTGGTAGTTGGAAGCGCTCCCTTGTCTATCCAGTATTTTACCCGCTCTGTCTTGAGTGTAACCTCAGCCGGTTCTTTCAATGGATTATACGTGCCGATGGCCTCCAAGAACCGCCCATCCCTCGGGCTCTCATTGTCTGCAATAACGATTCGATAAAATGGCCTTTTCTTTGCACCATGCCTGGCCAACCTGATTTTTACTGACATACAAGCTCTCCTTTAGAAAGGAAGCATTCCGCGCCCCAAGCCGCGTGTGCCACCTTTGTTTATTTTCTTCATCATTTTAAGTAGTTGTGCATAATTTTTTATCAATTTATTCACATCCTGTACACGAGTTCCACTCCCTTTTGCAATCCTTTTGCGTCGACTTCCGTTGACGATGGTATGGATGCGCCTCTCCTGGGGTGTCATCGAATTGATAATCGCTTCGATCCTGACAAATTCATTGTCGTCAACCTCAAGGTTTTTCAGCTGTTTAACCTTATTCATGCCCGGGATCATACCGATCAGATCTGAAAAAGAACCCATCTTTCGAATCTGGACCATCTGATCTCGAAAGTCCTCCAGTGTGAACTGGCTTTTGCGGAGTTTCTTCTCGAGTTCAACCGCCTGCTTTTCGTCCATCACGGCCTGGGCTTTTTCAATCACCGTCAGAACGTCTCCCATACCCAGTATTCTGGAAGACATCCTTTCAGGATAAAAAGGCTCCAGCTCGTTCAGTTTTTCACCAACGCCGATAAATTTAATCGGTTTGCGGGTAACGGATTTGATGGAGATAGCCGCACCGCCCCGGGCGTCCCCATCCATTTTGGTCAGAACAACACCACCAAGGTCCAATACGCCATCAAAGGCTTTGGCGATATTCACCGCATCCTGACCAGTCATGGCATCCGCCACCAGGAGTGTTTCGGATGGATTCACCTCGGTCTTGATCCGGCGCAATTCGGTCATCAATGTTTCATCAATATGAAGCCGGCCCGCGGTGTCAAGAATCAGTGTATCACACCCGGCCTTAATTGCCGCGCCCCTTGCCTCCCGGCAAATATCCACCGGATCCATATCGGCCATGGAAGGATAGACCGGCACATCTATCTGTGCGCCCAATTTTGTAAGCTGATCAATGGCAGCCGGCCGGTAAACATCCGCCGGAACCAGGTAGGGATGGTACCCCTTTTCCCTGGTATACACGGCAAGCTTTCCAGCGGTGGTCGTCTTTCCGGAACCCTGTAGACCAACCAGCATAATCGACATGGGTCTCGACCCCGAAAGAACAAGTTCCTGGTGCTGACCACCCATGAGCGCGGTCAGCTCTTCGTTGACGATTTTGACAACCTGCTGGCCAGGTGTGAGGCTTGTCATGACCTCTTGACCGAGTGACCGTTCCTTGATATCTGAAATAAACCGCTTGACAACCTTGTAATGGACATCGGCCTCCAGAAGCGCCATTCTGACTTCACGCAAACCGTCCGTAATGTTTTTTTCGGACAGCTTCCCGTGACCTTTCAGCTTCTTAAAGGCTGTACCAAGCTTGTTGCTTAAGTTGTCAAACATATTACCGTGTGATCCCCAGTTCAGCGCCTGTCAGAACTTATCTTGACTCATTAAACACTTGAAAGTAGTATTAATTGCATGTTATGTCAAGGATAAATTCGCTAGTGCGAATTTATTTGGCGCAGCTTCGCCGCTTTTCAATCTGCTGTAAACAAGCGTTTATTTTTTAAGGTATGAAAACACATCCGCCCAAAACCGATATCAAGGATTTGACAAGGGAAGCACTGGCCAGGTGGTTCGAAGATCATGGCATGCGGTCGTTTCGTGCAACCCAGGTTTTCAAATGGCTGTACCTGCAGCAGGTGGATGCTTTCGATCAAATGACAGACCTGGGCAGAAAAACCCGGGAACTGCTGTCTCAGAATTTTTTAAGCAAGCGCCTTTCGTTGAATCAGGTGGCCACGTCCAAAGACGGTTCCGAGAAATACCTGTTCGAGCTGGGTGACGGCAACCTCATCGAGTCCGTTCTGATACCGGAAAAGGATCATTACACCCTCTGCATTTCAAGCCAGGTCGGCTGCAGCCAGAACTGCCGATTCTGCCTCACTGCCCAAAGCGGATTGATTCGCAATCTGACACCGGCTGAAATCATCTCACAGGTTCGGGATATCAGCCATTTAACGGCCGGCGATAGGAACCTGACCAACATTGTTTTCATGGGCATGGGGGAGCCTTTGGCAAATTATCGCAATGTCATTCATGCCTTGAAGATACTCACGGACAGTGATGTGGGATTGAAACTTTCCAGCAGGCGGATAACCCTTTCAACAGCCGGTCTTGTTTCGCGAATGGCAGACCTGGGAAAAGAGACCCGGATCAACCTGGCCGTGTCCCTGAATGCCACAGACAATGAAACACGCAGCAGGTTGATGCCCATTAATCGGAAATACCCCCTTGAAAAACTCATGCAAGCGTGTATCAACTATCCCCTGAAAAATCGAAAAAAAATCACCTTTGAATACATTCTGATGAAAGGAATCAATGACACTCCCGAAGATGCCCGGCGACTGGCCAGACTGTTACGGCCGATCAAATCCAAAATCAATCTGATCCCTTACAACACATACGACGACAGCCCTTTTGAATGTCCGGACGAGCAGGTCATATCAAGATTCCAGGACATTCTTATTGCCAGCCATTACACAGTCATGATCCGGCGCAGCAAAGGCCAGGATATCTCGGCGGCCTGTGGCCAGCTCCGGGCCAGAGCCATCAAACCTTAGCCGCCCTGATCTCAAAAATTCGGCACCCTCGGGGCGGGCAGGCTCAAATAAGTCCCTCAAAGGGGGTTGGAATGTCCAATATCGAAACCATGAATTTCGAAGTGTTGATTACCCGTTTTTAGGACAATAAAAAGAAAGAACGCAGTGATAACACACGTCAATATTCAACATTCCTTGTTCGACATTCGATATTTTTCTTTGTATTTACACAGGTGACTAAATAGCCAAATCCTGTATCCTGACCGCTGTATTCTTATAAGAAAATTTTTTGCTAACTGATCAGATACTGACTCACCATCTTGGGTGCCAGGGGCAAAACCGTCACACTTTCCCGGCCCTTTGAAGAGACCACGTTGACCTGAACCGGCATATCCGCCGGTGCCTTGCCGTATCCCGCACAGACAGACGCGGCCAGAAGAACCGTATCCTTGTCTGCACCATTGGGAATAACCACCAAAGGCCCGGGGCAATTCCGGACCTTTAACAACACGTCCACAGCAGGGTCGGCATACCGCTCCATCTGTTCATTATCTTTTTTTGTGCGCCCCACGATGATCTTTGCATCGGCATTGATGCGAAAATGCCTGCCATGCTTCAGCAGGTGAAGCTCGTTTTCCGAGTGTTGACCCTGGTGAGCAAAAAGGTCCTTCAGGCGATTGGCATAGCCTTTGTCTGTCAAAAGACATCCTCCCGCCGGGGCAGGGTAATCGGTAAGACCAAAATGCTGCGCCAGGTGTATCTGCTCTTTTCTTGATCGCCCGGTAATACCCAGCAGGGCTTCCCGGTCAACAAGCCCCTCCTTTTCCGGTATGGTTTCCTCGAGCCGTTGGGCACTCAATGGTCTGACAATATATCCCTCAAATCCTGAATGCTTCTCAACGTACCGCAGTGAAGGACGGGTCTGGGACATGGGACGCTGCCCCAGGACCTCACCGCTGAAAAGAAAGTCAAACCCTCTTGCTTTCATCATTTCACCGGCCATACGGAACATAAGGGCATGACAATCCAGGCAGGGATTCATGTGCTTGCCGTAACCGCAGTTAGGCGCCTTCAGCATGGTGAGATAAGGCTTTGTTATATTTTGAACGGTCACCGGAATCCCTGTAACAGCGGCGGCCTTGCGTGCCTTTTCAGAAGAGAAAAACGGCGTTTCAAATGTGATCCACTCGACGCGCAGCCCCTGTTCTCTCAACACGAGACCTGAAAGGATGCTGTCCAGACCACCGGAGCAAAGCCCGAGGCCGCTGCTTTTTTTTTGATTGATCTTCATGGTTTCTTTGTTTAATAAAATCGGAGCCGATTTTATCTGACGCGGCTTCGCCGCTTTATGAATTTTATCCAGCATGGAGAAAATTCCCCATGACCAAAGACCGAAAACGAACCGATAAAATACGTAAAATATTAAGAACCACATACCCGGAAGTCAAGACCCAGCTCGATTATCAAAACCCGTTTCAGCTGCTGGTGGCGACCATTTTATCGGCCCAATGCACGGACAAGCAGGTAAACAGGGTTACCCGGACGCTCTTTAAAAAACTGTCAACGCCAAAGGCTTTTGCAGAAGCACCCATCACAATGATCGAGGATCTGATCCACTCCACCGGGTTTTTCCGTAACAAGGCCAAGAATATCAAGCGTTGTGCCACTGCACTGATTGAGCAGCACCATGGCAAGGTACCGGGAACGCTGGAAACGCTCGTAAAACTCCCGGGTGTGGGCCGCAAAACCGCCAACGTGGTATTGGGGGCTGCTTTCAACATCCCCGGTATTGTTGTAGATACACATGTTTCCAGAATTTCCCAGCGACTCGGTCTTACGGACCATAAAGAGCCGGTCAAGATCGAGTTTGACCTGATGGAACAGATGCCGAAACGCGCCTGGAATGACTTCTCGCTGCACCTGATTTATTTCGGCAGGGAAACCTGCAGTGCCAGAAAGCCGAAATGCACACAATGTCCAATGGAAAAGCTGTGTCACTGGCCGGGGAAAAGGAAGCGGTAAGCGATAAGCTGTAAGCTTTAAGCAGGCCGACTGCTTATGGCTTACAGCTTATCGCTTATGGCTTAATCTGCTATAACTATAATTATCGGAAGAAAGATTCAATGGATAAGAAAAGTATAAAACCGATATTAGGCGCCCATTTTCCCATAGCAAAAGGGCTTCACGATGCCGTGTATCAGGCCAGGGCGTACGGCTGCAATGCGCTGCAGATGTTTACCAAGAATGCAACCGTCTGGAAGGAACGCACGGTTACAGCGGCGGAACAGGAACGTTTCGAACAGGCAAAAACAGAGACCGGCATTCATTCCATTGCTGCCCACACGTCTTATCTCATCAACCTGGCCTCTCCCGACCCCAAAAAGCATGCCATGTCCCACAGTGCCCTGAAGCAGGAACTCATTCGCTCCTCGGCATTAAAAATCCCCTTTTGCGTTCTCCACCCCGGAGCACACATGGACAGCGGCATCGATGCAGGGCTCTTGAAAATCTCGGAAAGCATCAACCGCATTTTTTCGGAAACAGCAGAAGCCACGACCCGTCTTCTGCTCGAGACAACCGCGGGCCAGGGGTCTGGGCTGGGTCACACATTTGAGCAACTAACCGAAATCATTGACAGGATAGAGCAAAAACATCGCATGGGAGTATGTCTCGACACCTGCCACATTTTTGCAGCTGGTTATGATATTCGCACACCGGAAACCTATCAGCAGACCATGCGTCACTTTGATGCGGTGTTGGGCCTGGACCGACTGTTCGTAATCCATGTCAACGACGCCAAAAAAGGCCTCGGATCGCGGGTCGATCGTCACACCCACATCGGGAAGGGCGCCCTGGGTGTCGACGCGTTCAAGCACCTCCTGAACGATAAAAGGCTCCTGCATGTCCCCAAATTGCTTGAAACCGCTAAAAAGGAAGGCAACATCGACTGGGATCAACGGAATCTGGATCTGCTGCGATCGTTGAATTCAAGCGATAGGCAATAAGCTGTAAGAGGCTATAATGCTGGGAAGCTGTGAGGCTGCTATCAGCTAAAAACAGAACCTAACACCTAAAACTTAACACCTAACACCAAAAAACATATTCATCTTTTTCGACCTTTCGTGTTTTCGTGATAAAAAATTAAGTCATTTGACAAGAAGAAGGGAAATTCCTATGCCGGCACCCAAAAATGCCATGGAAATCTATCGGTATCTCGACAAGTCGAACTGCCGGGAATGTGGCGAAAAAACATGTTTGGCCTTTGCCGGGTCGGTTTATACCGGCCGCCGCGCCATCTCAGCTTGCCCGAAACTGGATCAGGAAATCATTCATCGCTTGTCTGGAGAATCATCAACGCAGAAAACAATCGAAGAAAGCCGCTACGAATACCTTGAAATCCTGAAAAAAGAGATTTCAAACATTGACCTGGCAGAAGCGGCTAAAAAGATCGGTGCTGAGTTCAAGAACGGCAGGCTGAGACTTAAGATATTGGGGAAAGATTTCAGCGTAGACGCCAAAGGACAGATCTCCACCAGTATCCATGTCAATGCGTGGGTGGCCGTGCCATTTCTCAATTATATCTTGACTGGAAAAGGACTCTCACCATCGGGAAATTGGAAATCCTTCAGGGAACTCAAGGACGGGAAAGAATTCTATCCCCTCTTTCGCAAAAGATGTGAAGAACCTATCAAACAGATAGCCGATATATACACGGATCTCTTTGATGATCTGGTCCACATTTTCAGTGGCCAACAAGTAAAAGAGCAGTTTGAAGCAGACATCTCCGTCGTACTTCACCCCCTGCCAAAAGTCCCCATCATGATCTGTTACTGGCTGCCGGAAGAGGGTCTCGGATCCAGTCTCAACCTGTTTTTTGACGATACCGCAGATAAAAATCTCCATATCAATGCAATTTACACGCTCGGGGCAGGTCTTACACAGATGTTCGAGAAAATTTCCTTGCGTCATGGATCTTTTAAGCTCTAAGCTGTAAGCAGCAAGCAGTAAGCGGTAATCCGTAAGCAGCTTACAGCTTAGTGCTTATCGCTTATAGCTTATGGCTTTGGCTCCCGTCCCAACAGTGCCGGTCTTCATCACAAAGAGCAAAGAACTTGTCCCGTCGTACCCCTTCTGCTATGGTGGCGGATGCTGGATTCGAACAACGAACCCGTTTATGACCAAAGGAGGACATGTCTGATGAAACTTGGCATCGTGGGACTTTCCGGCAGTGGAAAATCGACGGTTTTCGAAGCCTTGACACACCAATTGTCTGACCAGCCCCACAAGAAGGAGAGCCGCATCGGAACCGTCCACGTGCCCGATGACCGGATAGACAGGCTGAGGGAGCTGTATCAGCCCAAAAAGACCATCCATGCCCAGGTGGAATATTACCTTCCCGGAACAGGCGGCAGCGTCCAGGAGGCCAAAAAAGAACAGTCCATCTGGACCCAGGCCCGGGACTGCCAGGCGCTGATTCATGTCATCCGAAATTTTAAGGCTTTCGGTCAGGAACCCGCCACGCCCCTGAAGGATTTCCAGCGCTTGGACCAGGAATTGATCCTTATCGATCTCGTTGTTGTTGAAAAACGCCTGGAAAGACTCCAACTCGACAGCAAACGGGGGAAAAATCCCGATCCGCTGGAGATATCTTTACTGAAAGACTGTCTTGAATGCCTGGAAAAAGAAATTCCCTTGAGAAAGGTGCCCGATATTGCAAGGTCGCCGTTGCTCAGGGGATACGCGTTTCTTTCAGCAAAACCGATGCTGACCCTGTTCAACAATGCGGATGAAGATGACCAACTCCCCCATATCGGCGATCTTACGGATCATGAAAGTTGCCTGGTGATACGGGGCAAACTGGAACAGGAACTGGCCCAGATGACCGATGAGGAAGCACGTGAATTCCTGACGGAATTCAACATCAAAGCCTCTGCCATGGACCGGGTCATCCATCGATCTTATGAACTCCTGGGTCTTCTCTCTTTTTTTACGGTGGGTGAAGACGAGGTCCGGGCCTGGACCATACCCCGGAAAACACCTGCGGACGATGCCGCCGGTGTCATTCACACGGACATGAAAAAAGGGTTTATCCGGTCGGAAGTGGTCGCCTACAAGGACCTGATGGCAGCCGGATCCTATGCCGAGGCAAGAAAGCAAGGTACGGTACGACTGGAAGGAAAAACCTACGCGGTTCAGGATGGGGATATCATGGAGATCCGTTTCAACGTATAAATTCGTATTACGAATTTATAAAGAGTGACGTTGTCACTCAAAAAATATCGAAATTTTTCATGTTTTTTTCGTGATTTCGTCCTTTCGTGGTTTCGTGATATAATATTTTTTTCTTTTCCTGACAAGCCGAGCCTAGTGCTGTGCTTTAAAATAATATAGGAGGTTTATATATGGATATTAAAGGTTTACGTATCAACGGCAAACGGCTGCGACAGTCACTGGAAGACATGGCCAAAATCGGTGCCACCCCGGACGGCGGCGTTCAGCGACTGACCCTGACAGATGAAGACAAGACAGCCAGAGACCTGTTTGTTCAGTGGCTGAAGGAAATCGATCTGGATGTGACCATCGACAACATGGGCAATATCTTCGGCCGGCGACCCGGCATACACGATGGTCTGCCGCCGGTTATGAGCGGTTCCCACATCGATTCCCAACCCAAAGGCGGGCGCTTCGACGGCATCCTGGGTGTCATGGGCCCCCTGGAAGTCATGCGGACCCTTCATGAAAACAATATCGAGACGGAACGGCCCATCATCGTTGTGGACTGGACCAATGAAGAAGGCTCCCGTTTTGCCCCGGCCATGGTGGCTTCGGGGGTCTGGGCAGGCGCCCTGGACATTGACTGGGTCTACCAGCGCACGGACATCCATGGCAAGCAATTCGGGGACGAACTGGAACGCATCGGCTATAAAGGCGAGGTGCCCTGCCATAAATGGCCGGTGCACGCCTACTACGAATACCATATCGAGCAGGGCCCGATTCTTGAAATGGAAGGTAAGCGGATAGGCGCCCCCAAAGGCATTCTGTGTCTTCACTGGTACGACATCTATCTCGAGGGCGAAGCAAACCAGGTGGGGCCGACACCCATGGAAGGCCGCCACGATGCCCTGTGTGCGGCAGCGGAGATGATCCTCAAGGTCAACCAATTGCCGGAGGCCATGGGCGGTAACATGGTTGCCACTGTGGGGGAAATTCAAAATTATCCCAATTCCAGAAATATTATTCCGGACAGGGTTCATTTTACGGTGGATATCCGTTCATGGGACGACACCCATGCCCTCGATGCATGGGAACGTCTTCAGAATGACTTCAAGACCATTGCCCGTCAACGGGGCTGCCCCATCCGTATTGAGGAAACATGGCGGGTGGAGCACTCCCCTTTTGATGAGAAACTGGTACAGCGCGTCCTGGACACTGCGGACGCGCTCGGGTACCCGGGTCACTATATGGTAAGTGGTGCCGGACACGATGCCAGTTATATGAATCAGGTGGCACCCACCGCCATGATCTTTGTGCCCAGTATCGGCGGCAGAAGCCATGTGGAGGTCGAAAACACGACCTGGGAAGACTGTGAAGCTGGAGCCAATGTTCTGCTGCACTGCCTCCTCAATTCGGCCAATGAATAAACTTGATTGAGAATTTTTCGTCGCATTAAAAACAGCGGACTTTCCTTGCTTTACAATAAGTGCTATAGATGTTTGAAGTTTATCCCGTAACGATTTTTCTCGTTCCAGTACTCAAATGATTTAACCCATTAAATCATTTGAACACGCTATACAGCCAGCTGCTATCTCTTGGGATCTTTCCTTTTAATTAAATACAGGAGGGTAAATAAATGAAACGATTCAACAGCGTATTGCCGTTATCGGTGTTCATCTGGATCATTATGGGTATCTTCATCGCAGGGCATTCCCTTGCCGGAGGCGTACCCCCTTGTATTTCCGAAGGGAATATAGAAAAATCGATCTCTTCAGAGGCAATGTTGACAGATTTTTCATGTGAATTTAAAATGTTCGAAGGTGCTGACGTGTTGCATTTCAATGTGGGTCTCAAGAACATCAGCAACACGCCCCAGCGATTCAGAGTACATATTTTTCTGGACAATGGTAAAGCTGTGGGAGGCCTCATACCCAGGACTACCAAAGGCGGTCTTGTAAAACCCGGCCAGACTGCCTCCTTTGAATACCCGGTCAATGGCATGACAGGGTTGCCGAATCATATTATTTTAATTGTCAGCACGATGGCACCTTGAAACAGCTTATTTGAAAATTCTTTTTTACAAATTTTTCATTCATGACACATGTGTTAAGTCGATAGGAGGTTAATATGAAACGAATCAGTATACTTCTGGCTCTCTGTCTGATCTTGATTTTTTCAGGTTCCGCTGCTGCGAAAACCACCTTCATCAGTATCGGTACGGGTGGTACCGGCGGTATCTACTATCCCTATGGTGGAGGTGTGGCTGAAATCTGGTCAAAATACGTGCCCGGTGTAAAAGCCGTGGCAGAAGTCACCGGTGCCAGCGTGGAAAATGTCAAGCTTGCCCATAAGGGTGAAACCGTGATCGGGGAGGTCATGGGTGATGTCGCCGATGCCGGCTTGAATGGCACGGGTAAATTCAAAGGAAAGAAGCATGACATTCTTTCCATGGCGATCATGTACCCAAATCTTCTCCAGGTAGCAACCCTGAAAAATAGCGGCATTACAAACATCGAGCAGATCAAGGGCCGCAATATCAGCAGCGGCAGCCCAGGCAGCGGCACCAACTTCATGGCAGAGGCCGTATTCAAAGCCCTGGACATCCCTTTGGACTCTTTTAATGACAGCCGCCTGTCATTTACTGAAAGTGCCAATGCACTCAGAGACGGCACCATCGAGGTGGGCGTCTGGTCAGTTGGACCTGGCACCAGCTCCATACTGGATCTGGCCACCACCCACGACATACACATTATTGCCTTTACCCCAGAGCAGACCCAGAAAATTCTGGCGGCTAATTCAAAATACTCATCGGTTGAACTTTCAGGGGGTGTTTATCGGGGCGTGGATAACCCCGTGGCCACCATCGGTGTGTGGAATGTCATGATCTGCCAGGCCTCCCTGGATGTGGACATGGTTTACAACCTGGCCAAAGTTCTTTTTGAAAAAAATGATTACCTGTTGAAAATCCATCCTTCGGCTGCTTACACGACACCCGAAAATGCAGTGAAGTATTCGCCGATTCCGCTGCACCCGGGCACCATTAAATACCTGAAGGAAATGGGTATTGCAGTCCCGGAAAAATTGATGCCATAAGGCCATAATATTGAGCAGGCTGGTACGCATAATCATTTTGGCCGCGACCTGCCTGCTCATTTTGTCGTTGCTTGTTGCAGGGATCAGCCCGGGTGGCCTTGAGCTAACAATCACCCCCATAAAAGGTGGCCCGCCTTTGCTGATCCTGCCACTGCAACCGGGCGAGCGCTTTACGATACACTACTATCACTCGGTAGAAAACGCCCCCATCTGGGAAGAACACAGCCTTGATAAGGACGGGCGAATTTATATTGAAGAAGAGCGCTATCTGAAATTCGGTGCCGGAATGGGTCGTATGCCCGGTGTGGGACGAATGGTGCATCGAGGACCTTTTGAAGTGATCGAAGACATGCACATGCCGACAGGCAATTTTATCCTGCGGATCGGGAGCCCCGGAGTCGATCACACCGTTATTTGGCGTAATACCCGTACCAATCTCTCAGCCGTGGCTGCGCACGTAGCCGTCCAGTTCTCAGCCCGGCCGGTGAAGCTGCTGCATCGGCTGCAGCGCAAACTTTTCCCGGATCCTGCCACGCCTAAAATGACTATGCCATGATGTCTACAGACATTTATCAGGAGTGAAGCATGCTTGAAAAAGGTCTTCCGGAAGAACACGATAAGCATACCGCAAAACCACCGGCCGACAGCAACCAGACCCTGGTGATGATAACGGCCCGCCTGGTAATGTTCATCGCTGTCGGTTTAAGCCTTTACCAGCTCTACACGGCAGGCATTGCAGCCCTGACGGCATTGGTGCAGCGATCCATCCATCTCGGTGCTATCTTGAGCCTCACATTCCTGATTCATCCCCCATTTAAACATGCGCGTAAAGACAAACTGAACATCTGGGTAGTCATGGACTGGGTTTTCGCCTTGGCGGCCGTTTCCTGCACATATTACATCTGTACCAACCTGACGGCTATTTTTGAGCGCCAGGGTGACTGGCTGACCAGTGATTTGATAGTGAGTATTATCGGAACGCTTCTGGTGCTCGAGGCCTGCAGACGCGTCATCGGGGTGATTATGACCGGTATTTGCCTGACCGCCGTGCTATATGCGTATTTTGGACCCTATATGCCGGAGCTCATTATCCACAAGGGTTACAGTATTGAACGAATAACGACAACGCTGTGGCTGACCACCGAAGGTATTTTCGGTTTGCCCATTGGTGTGGCCGCTACCTTTGTATTTGTCTTTGTGCTTTTTGGGGCTTTTCTGGAATATACCGGCGGCGGCAGTTTCTTTATTGATCTGGCTTACGCGCTCACCGGACGTTTCTCGGGAGGCCCGGCGAAAACCTCCGTGATAGCCTCCGGTTTCATGGGTTCGGTATCCGGATCGGCCGTTGGTAACGTTGTGGCCACAGGTTCCTTCACCATCCCCATGATGAAAAAAGTGGGTTATCGCCCCCATGTGGCCGGTGCCATCGAAGCGGCAGCCTCCACCGGCGGTCAGCTCATGCCCCCCATAATGGGCGCGGGTGCCTTTCTGATGGCCGAATTTACCAACACCAGCTATCTCACCATCATCAAGGTGGCTCTGGTGCCGGCCATCATGTACTATCTGACCGTACTTTTTTTCGTTCACTATGAAGCCAAGAAACACGGTTTGGAAGGGCAACCAAAAGAAAATTTGCCACGGGTCTGGGATGTGATTAAAGAAGGTCTGCACTTTATCATACCGGTGTTTATTCTGATTTATGTCCTGGTATCCAACTACTCACCCATGATGGCAGGTTTTGTTGCCGTAATGAGCACGATGATCGCCAGCCTGGCTGCTAACGCCATTCGTTGGGCTTTTAACATTGGCCACCCGTCGGTGGGGGGATCAACACGCGAGACAATATCACAGTTCTGCTTCCGGGAATTCAAAACAGTGGTCGGCGCCCTCGAAAAAGGCGCCAAAAATGCCGTCATGGTATCGGTGGCATGTGCCGCAGCCGGTATCATCGTCGGTATGGTTACGCTGACGGGTATGGGCCTGAAATTCTCCAGCCTGGTACTGGATCTGAGCTTTGGCATTAAGGCCCTGGCCATTCTGCTCATCGGCGCGGCTTCCCTGGTATTGGGTATGGGTCTGCCGGTCACGGCCAGTTATATCGTCCTGGCCACCCTGGCCGGTCCCGCCCTCCTGGACATGGGGGTACCCATCATGGTCGCCCACATGATTGTGTTCTGGTATTCGCAGGATGCCAATGTTACCCCACCGGTAAGTCTGGCCAGTTTTGCAGGCGCAGGTATAGCAGGAGCCAATCCCATGCGAACGGCTTTCACCTCCTGGAAACTTGCCAAGGGTCTCTACATTATACCCATTATCATGGCCTACCGCCCCCTGTTAGGAATTGGCGAGAACTATGAGTTGCTCAACTGGGAGGTGGCCCTGACCATGGCCGTCACCACCCTGGGGTTGGTGGCATTTGCCTCTGCTCTGGAGCGCTACTTCCTGCGGCGTGCTACCTGGCCGGAAACCATCCTCTTCTGGCTTGCAGCGGCTGGGCTGTTCTGGCCGGCGTATTGGGCGGATATTGTCGGTCTGGCTGTTCTCGTCGTTGTGGTTCTGCTTCAAAAATTCTACACACCTAAAATCAGTCGCTGAGGGTCACACACCTCCCTTAAAATTCGCAGGTCATCTTTGCTGGGCGGCACGACTTCAATGGCCTGAGATGCATCCACCTCAAATTCCATGCAGTCCTGGATTCTCCGTGGTGAAATACCCGGGAAACACCCTTTTAAAAACATCATTTTCGAGTCCGGGTCAAAGCCCATAATGGCCATGTTCGTTATCACCACCGAAGGCCCACCCCTGGGAAGACCGATTTTTTCCCTTTGACCCGGGCCATCGAGCCACCCGGGACTGGTCAGATAATCCACCCGCCTGACAAACTTTCTCTTTTCGTGCTGCATAAAAATGATGGTACGTCCCACAAATGATGCCACATCACAGGCACCGCCGCTGCCTGAGAACCTGACCCTGGGCTTATGGTAATCACCAATGACCGTCGAGTTCAGGTTGCCGAAGCGATCGATCTGGGCCGCACCCATAATGCCAACCACCCGTTTTCCGGTATACCGGTTCTGCATGGTTGCAAACGCATCCGCCAGGCTGCCGTTAACGGCGGTCCAGTGCATCACACGAGAATCCGCCACCGCCAATGGGACTTCTTCAAGCCTCGAATCAATTGCACCTGTTTCGAAAAAAATGGTACTGTTGGGGGCACTGATATGTTTAGCCGCCATGGCAGCCAGCATGGAAATCCCGGTTCCGCAAAAAACAATATCACCGTCTTTAATTTCACGGGCGGCCGCAATCGCCATCATTTCCCTGGGACTGTATGTTGCCAATTCTTATTCTCCTGTTCGCATGGCCTGTTTCGGTTCAAACACAGTGCTTGGACGGGTATCTTCAAGTCCTTGTTTTGATCATTCGAATTTCTATCATTCGGTTTTGTTTAGGATTTCGAATTTGGTGCTTCGGATTTGAGTAAATATCGCCATCCGCATAGCCAAATACCTCTGACCTGGCCAAAAAGACCAGGTTTTATTTGACGGAATAAATCACCTGCGATCAAGCCCCACTGCATAGCCGGTTCGCGGATCCGCCTTGATTTTTTCAATCCGATCCCGGCCCACACGGTCCAACAATTCGCCTTGATGCTCAACACCCAAAACGAATTCATTCAGATAAGTTTGATAACGAGTCTCATCCTCTGCAGCCTCGCGGTAGTCATTTAAATAGACCGGGTCATAATCATAATGTCGAAAACAGGCGGTTGGATACGCCCCAAAGGGTATGGGAACAACAGCATCCACGCAGAAAAAAGGGATCTGGTTCTGGTCCGGTTTTTCTCTGAGCATGTCGGTTTCCACCAGTTCTTCACAGGTAATGATCACCCTTCGGGAAGCTTTGACCTGCTCGACATCGGCAAACGTCAAACCGTCAATGCGGCATGTTCCCTGTCGGTCTGCTTTTTGGACGTGGATGACTGTGATATCGGGATTAATAGCAGGCACAAGCACCAGCTGTGAAGCATCGCCCCAGCCACCAAAAGGATTGTCAGTGACAATCAATTTCTTGTCTGGCAGTTTTGGATCGGATTCTCTCATGGATTTTGAAAACCCCCATTTGTCAACAATGCTGGTCCCGAGAGAAGAACGCGTGGGCATAAATGGAATACCCATAGCCCCGGCAAGAAACCGAAGGGTCATCTGATAATTGGAATAATCTTCCACGGCAAGAAACCCCTTTTCCACGGCTTTTCTGAACCGAACACAGGTCGGTGCAAATCGCCCGCTTCCAGCATAGGCGATCTCCAGCTTTACCACACAACCGGCACCCACAAGTTCGTCAACACCCTGACCATTTGAATGCGCATATACATGCAAGCCCTTAATTTTATGGCGAATAATTTCATATACAGCTGCCATGGGATTGCGATTAATCGTGAAGCCACCCAGAGACAAGTGACTGCCCTCAGATACATATCGGGATATGGCATCTGACAATGCCATCACTTTGTTGTCGTTTGTGTTCATACCTTAATTCCCGGACAATAATCCTGCTTGAGTGAGTATTTGCCTGATTTCTGTCCTCTCCTGCTCCGTTGCCGGCAGCAGCGGCAAGCGTGGATGACCGCCGAAATAATCCAGCATGTCCATGGCGGCTTTCAAGCCACTGATGCCATACGTAAGCGTAACCGCATTGTTCACTGGGAGCATCTGGAGCTGCAGACGCCTGGCCTTTTCAAAGTCACCTTGATGAACAGATGCAAGAATCTCGGTACAGGCATGCGGCGCAACATTCGCCAGGGCCACGATGCCGCCGGCACATCCCAAAGCGAGACCGCTGAACAATACACTGGCAGTCCCCACAAGTACGTTGAAGTCCGATTCAGAATTATTCAAGTATTGCCCCAAAAGATTCACGTTTCCTGAACTGTCTTTTATACCCACGATATTGGGATGTCTGGACAATCGAGATACCAATCCGGCCGTCAGATTCAGATGCGTAAATTTGGGAACATTGTACAGCAGCACCGGTATGGGAATGTTATCCGCAACCTCCGTGTAAAACCGGATCAGCGCCTCGTCGGTCATGTTCCCGCCATAATAGTGCGGTGGCGTCAGTAAGGCTGCCCGTGCGCCCAATTCGGCGCTATCACAGGTCAGCCGGATGGTTTCGGCGGCGCTCTCACAGGCGGTTCCGGCAATCACCGGCATATTATCCGGAACCGCCCTGACCACCGCTTCAATCACTTCTCTTTTTTCTTTCTCGGACAGATACACATACTCGCCGTTGGATCCTAGCACCACGATTCCGGTAATACCTGTCCTGCTCAACTTTTCAATATTGGTCCCCAACTTGTCAAATGCGATCTTGCCGTTTTCAAAAGGTGTCGCTATCGGGGGGAATATTCCATGAAGATTGATCTTGTGCATTATTTTTCTCCTTACTGCAAACGGGGTTTTTGGTGAAACGAATTTTGCCAACAGAAAACCTTATATTCTTGGAAAAATCAATGGACTTTATAGATGCAGTGGAAATCCACTAATGAAACGATTCATTCCTGCGAGACGGTCTCAAGAGGCGTCATTTGATTAAGAGAGGGATATGCTATATATTATGTATAAGTTGAAACAAAACATCATCCTGAACCCATAAAAATTACAGGCATGTTTATGAAAAAGCGCTATACGTTATTCCTATTGATTGCACTTCTGACGGTGTCCTGTGCCACAAGCCCCACCGGAAGACGTCAGCTTATGATTGTCTCGGAAGACTCAGCCATTGCCGCTTCAAAGCAGGCCTATTCAGAGATGCTCAAACCTTATGAACAACAGGGAAAGCTTGACAACGATCCGGCATTGAAGCGTCGTGTTTACGGGATTACCGGACACTTAATCGCACAGGCAATAGAGATGCGGCCAGAAACCAAAAACTGGAGCTGGAGCATTAAAATTATCAATGAACCCGAAACGGTTAATGCTTGGGCGATGGCAGGTGGGAAAATGGCTCTTTATACCGGTCTCGTGGAAAAGCTCAAGGTAACAGATGACGAACTGGCACAAGTTCTTGGTCATGAAATTGCCCATGCTCTGGCCAAGCATTCAGCTGAAAAAATGTCCGTGTACATGGCAAGTTCGATTGGTGTGGCCGCGGTAGGTGTCGCAGCGGAGAATAAGGGATTGGCACTGGCTGGAGCGGTTCTCGCTGCCACCCTGGCAGTCCAAAGACCAAACAGTCGTACAGCAGAGTCTGAAGCGGACCAGATCGGGATTGAACTGGCGGCGAAGGCTGGTTATGACCCCCGGGCTTCGATCACCCTCTGGCAGAAGATGGCCAAAGTCGGTGGTAATGGTCCTCCTGAATTTTTAAGCACACATCCGTCTCCAGAAAACCGTGAGAAAAAGCTTGCGGCTTTGGTGCCCAAAATGATGCCCTATTACATACAAAAAGGTGAACGGCCTTTCTACAGACTGTGAATTGCCCAAAAAAACGTGCGATAAGTGGAAACCTTTTCCCGTAGGCATAGAGGCCGTTGGAAATAATCCGATGAATACACAGTGCATTAAAGTTATTGAACCGTTTTCAAAAAGAAAATCAAAACAGACCTCCTACAAAGCAACCATAACTATTATCACCGCCGGCATCCAACGTAGAATTCGTTTCAGAAAATATTTCAGCACTAAAGCCTGGACCGCCTAAATCAATGAGTTTTCCATTTTCAGTTAAGTCGTCGTCTCCTCTTATACCATCAATAAAATGTAAGGATATTATATTGTTATCTATCTCAGCTCCCGTCATATCATCAAAGGTAAATTCATACCAGTGATCAAATGGATCGTCTGGGGTCGGGCCATATTTAGAATACGTGTTAAATGTAACGCCAGAGGGGAAATAAAAAGTTACCGATGTAGATCCCCCGATACCAATGTCTTCCACGGCAAATGAAAAGAATCCATATAGGAATTCTACGTCAGGAGGGTAATTGCTGTCTGGTGGTTCAATAACCGCTTTACAATTCTTAATAGACGTGCCAGGAGGTGTTTCAAGCGTCACATAATCCGTTGTATTGCCAACCAATAAGCAACTCACATTGCTTTGAAGGCTGTCAAGTATACCATCATTGTTTCCATCGCCATTGCCTGGACCAGCGTCTTCCTCTTTATTGCTAACACCATCATTATCACGATCTGCTAAGAATACAGCTGTAATGGTCATGTCAGAATTGATCGATATTCTCTCAGGATTATCAGAAGAATCAAGTTCACCCCGCCATTCACTGAACAGCCACCCTGATTTGGCCGTTGCTGTCATCGTAATGAATGAACCCTTAGCGTAGTAATCTTTGTCAGGGGCAATCTCAACATTACCTGATCCAACAATATTTATGGTTACGCTAAACAACCTACCCTCTGGATTATCCGTATAATCCTGGTTCAATTGATCGGCCGTCACGTTGCTGTAGCTTCTGGATACCGGGATAAAACGGTAGCCTCCCCTGGCAGGAGTAACCGTACCACTCCAGCCATACCTTACCTCACGGCTGTAATACCCTGAACTGTTAGTCGTGTCTGTACCTCCGCCATTATTAAACGTTACCGTGACGCCACTGAATGCATTGCCTGATGATGTGCGGACATAACCGGAAATGGTTCGCTGGGCTTGTGTCCCGGTATAGTCCTGGTTTTTTTGATCAGACTTTACCTTACTGTAACTCCGGGATGCCGGGGAAAAACTGTAACCAACCTTGGATGGTGTGGCTGTACCACTCCAACCTTTTTTTACCTTCTCTTTATAATAGCCGGAGCTATTCGTTTCAGTGGATTCTTCACCATTACTAAACGTTATCGTGACGCCGTCAATACCACTACCTGACGACGTGCGGATATAACCGGATATATCTTTCGCAAAACCATGCGTTGCTCCTACAGATAAGAAAAATATAAGAAAAATAAACAAATACTTGAACAAACAGGTTTTAGGAGATTTTATGCTGGGAACGGATTTTAATCGTTCTGTTTTCATTCTTTTTCCATTCTTTGAGGCACGCATCTGCTTCCCATGCAGAGAATGTCCTTTTGGTTCAAATCAATAATGGGGTTTTGCCTTAAGAGGAGAAGCAGTGAAATTAAATCAATTTGAACTGTCGAACAGATGGCGTTTGAACGGGCAAACCGGTTAAAATATAACAATATCAATTTATCAGGTCAAGCAAAAGCGTGGCATCCGTCTACAAAGGATATCTAGCAGTAATAAATCAACTTGCAAATGGTAAATTCAGAGAATAATGTCGTCGTATCATAAATAAAACACCATTTCCTCTATCCGAGAAAAATATGAACATATCCTGGACGTTTCCCTATCCATCTCAGCGAATGCCGGTATTTGCACAAAATGTTGTGGCCACCTCCCAGCCGTTGGCTGCCCAGGCTGGTTTACGGATGCTGATGAAGGGGGGAAATGCCGTTGATGCCGCACTTGCTGCCGCTATTGCACTTACCGTGGTGGAACCCACCAGCAACGGCATCGGAAGCGATGCCTTTGCACTTATATGGAACAGCGGCAAATTATCCGGATTGAACGGTTCCGGGAAATCACCCCGGGCCTGGACCTATCAACATTTTTCCGGATTAAAAGAAATGCCGCAGTTCGGCTGGGATTCCGTCACAGTACCCGGTGCGGTGCATGCCTGGGTTACCCTTTCGAAAAAATTTGGTAAATTGCCCTTTGCGGATCTGTTTGTCCCCGGCATAGAATATGCACATAAAGGTTTTCTCGTTTCCCCCATTACTGCTTACCGATGGTCTGAGGCCCAGGTGAAGTACCAGGAATATCCCGACTTTTGCAAAACATTTTTACCCATGGGAAAGTCACCCCTTTCAGGTGAATTTTTTTGTTGTCCGGACCAGGCCGCAACACTGGCTGAAATTGCAGAAAGCCACGCTGAATCCTTTTACAGGGGTGATCTTGCAAATAAAATCGTTGAATGTGCCAGATCAAGCGGAGGCGCCATAACCCGGGAGGACCTGGCAAACCATAATTCTGAATGGGTCAATCCCATTTCAATTGATTATCAAAACAGTTGTCTGCATGAAATCCCCCCCAATGGCCAGGGTCTGGCCGCCTTGATGGCCTTAGGTATTCTGCGTCATCACGACCTAAAAAAGTACCCGGTGGATTCAGCGGACAGTGTTCACCTGCAGATCGAGGCCATGAAAATTGCATTTGCCGAAGCCCATCGCCACATTGCAGATCCTGAATATATGACGGTGCCGTCTTCTGATTTTTTACAGCCCGCTTTTCTGGCGCATCGAACAAGAAAAATTCAAATGGATCGTGCGTCAAAATGCTTCTCTATGATCCCGACAGATCACGGGACTGTATACCTTTCCACCGCTGACAAGGACGGTATGATGGTGTCTTTCATCCAATCCAATTACTTGGGTTTCGGGTCCGGGATCGTCATTCCGAATACCGGAATCAGTATGCAAAATCGAGGTTTCGGGTTTGCCATTGAAAAGGGACATCCCAATTGTGTAGACGGCGGGAAGCGCCCCTATCATACGATTATTCCGGGTTTCGTGACGCACAAGGATCAGCCCGTGATGAGTTTTGGCGTTATGGGGGGGCATATGCAGCCCCAGGGACACGTTCAGATGATGGTTCGAATATTCGACTATGGTCAAAACCCACAGACAGCATGCGACGCACCGCGATGGATGGTGAATCAAGATTCGAGCGTCAGCCTTGAAGCCGGTTTTTCTTCTGATGTGATCAAGGAACTCAGGGATAGAGGACATAAGGTATTACCAAGGTCTTATCACTCTCTGAGTGGGGACTTTGGTGGGGCTCAGCTTATTTTTTGTCTGGATGATGGTTACTGCGCGGCTTCCGATCCGAGAAAAGATGGACAGGCAGTGGGGTTTTAAGAATAACTCACCTTCCATTATCAGAGTTCAAACGTGTCGACCACTTTCTGACACAGATAGTCAGCGATAGGCATTGCCGATGTCGCTGCCGGCGAAGGCGCATTGCAGACATGCAATGAACGACGGCTCTCCGCGAACAAGAAATCATGCACCAGGCTTCCGTCTTTTTTCACTGCCTGCGCACGAATGCCGGCTGGATATGGCAGAAGGTCTGACCTTGTGAGAAGGGGGCAGTATTTTCGCACCCGTTCAAGGTAACCGGTCTTATATAGAGAATCTTTGAACTCACCAATACCGGAAAGAAGATTTTTTCCCATGACCTTCCAGAACCCGGGAAAAGTCAGCATATCAAAACTGTCTTTCAAATTCAGGTTCAAACAGCCATAGCCTTCCCGTTTCCATCCCAACACTGCATTAGGACCGACAGTCACCGAACCGTCAATCATCCTGGTGAGGTGAACCCCTAAAAAAGGCATTTCAGGATCTGGAATTGGATAAATCAAATGCTTGAACGTATTGTTATATCTGGCAGGTAGCTGGTAATATTCACCCCGAAATGGGATGATAAGAAAATCGATGTCAATATGCATCATTCTGGCCAAGCGATCGGCCATCAACCCGCCACATGCGATTACATAGCGGCTCTTAACAGTCTGGGACGCTAAAAGGATATGGACGCTATCACGATGCTCATGGATGGCCTTGACTTCTGCGCCGAAGCATATTTTTCCACCACTTTCAACCAGCAGTGCGGCTAATTTCCCGGTAATTTTTCGATAATCGGTAATGCCGGTTGCGGGTACGAACAAAGCACCCACACCTGAAACAGCAGGCTCACGCTCTCGAAGTTCCTCTCCTGACAATCGCTTGACGTCAATTCCATTTTGAATGCACCTCGCCTCCAGTGCTGCCATGCGTTCGTATTCCAAAGAATTCGTCGCCACAAGAAGCTTACCGCATTGCTGATACGGTATACCATGCTCTTTACAAAAAGAGATTGTTTGGATGGCACCGCGCTTGCAAAAATCAGCTTTCAAACTGCCGGGCTGATAATAAACCCCGGCATGGATGACACCGCTGTTGTGGCCTGTCTGATGCATGGCTGGACGGGGTTCTTTTTCCAGCACCATGATATGTTTATGGGGAAAACGGTTCTGCAGTTGCCTGGCGGTTGATATACCGACAATCCCCCCGCCTATTATGACAAAATCATATATCATTTCGTGCTCGCTGACTCCTGAACGTTTAGTTATTATTGCATAAAATCAATCAATACCATCATTCATCCGTATTTATCAAGATGTAATACAGACACGAACTATCTATGGTGAAAACCGAAAACTAAGCCATAAGCCATAAGCCATAAGCAGCTTAATGCTTACAGCTTATAGCTTATAGCTTTTTAATCATTGACACTGGAAACGATTTCTGCGAATAAATACCAACCGGTCGGTTTATTATTTAGAAAAACGTTTCTATCGGGAGCTATCATGTCCGACAAAGGATATTTAACCAAACGCAACATCATCGCAAAATCACTCCAGCTTTTTTCTGTCAAAGGCTATTACAACACCTCCATCAGTGATATCCTGGCAGCTACCCATCTCACCAAGGGGGGACTCTATGGTCATTTTGCCAGCAAAGCCAAAATCTGGCAGGCGGTCTATGACGAAGCCGTATCCATCTGGCGGGAAAAAGTTTTTTCAGGCGTCAAGGATCGAACCGACCCCCTGACCCGCATCGCCACCTTTATCGAAAATGATCTCAGGAACTATTTGGGTGCAGACGTATTCGAAGGGGGCTGTTTTTTCCTGAACATGCTCGTGGAACTCTCGGGGCAGTCAGACCCCATGAGCAAGCAGATTCTGCGGGGATTTATCCGCATATCAAAACTCATCCAGGCCTGGCTCGACCAGGCCGCGGACCAGGGCTTGCTGAAACCCGATTTAAACCATAAGGAAATCGCCAATTTCATTGTCATCTCGTTAAACGGTGCAGCCGCCCTGTATACATCCACCCGGGATGACGCCATTGTCGATGAGACTATCGGGCAGCTAAGGTTCTATGTCCAGCAACTCAAAGTTTGAGACCTGTGAAAAATTATCCCTTTTGCCCAATTTCTGTGTCAGGCGAAAAATTTAATCCTCGAAATATCATGCCTATCCAATCCCTGGTTGCCGAACGAACCGCCCGAATGCGTGTCAACGCCATACGCGAAATACTGAAGGTCGTATCCCAGCCGGGTAGGATTTCTCTTGCCGGTGGAATTCCAGCTCCCGAAAGCTTCCCCATGGACATTATCCGGGAATTGACCCGGCAGGTCATCGACACCTACGGGTCAACAGCCTTTCAGTATGGTCCCACCGAGGGATTTGCACCATTGAGACATCATCTGGCAGAACGTCTGATAAAAATGAAAGATATTCAGGCCACACCGGAGAATGTGTTTATATCGAGTGGTTCTCAGGGGGCTTTGGATGCCGTGGGAAAAGTCCTGATATCAAAAGGGGATAAAATCGGTGTGGCGTCACCTACCTACCTCGGTGCCATCCAGGCTTTCGATCCCTATGAATCCGATTCCGGCAGCAAGCAGCAATGTTGCGGCCATGAGATGCCTTCACAAAAAGACGACAATCCCCGTCAGATAAGCACCGGCTACTACCTCAACAATTATTTCAACAGGGATTTTTCTTTGTATTTCAAAAGCATACAACTGAAACAATGGACCGGGCCAGTGCCACGCACAACCGGCGATCAATCCCACAAGTCATATTATTGGAAGTTGTTTTTCATGCCAAAGAGAAATAGTAGAAAACCAATGGATGGTAAAAATTGGCCCTAAAATCAAAAAATTGAAAAATCAGCTTGATATTTTTATATTTTATACTTATTTATAGCAGTATTAATAATACCCGTCAGGGTATAAGGCCGGTTTCGTACTGAAGGAAAGATCCATTTGCCAGCGTGGCAGTCTGAAGTTTGGAACCATGAGATTTTTTTTTAAAGGAGGTTGTTACAATGGCTAATGGCATAGTAAAATGGTTTAACAGCAGCAAGGGTTATGGTTTTATCGAGCAAGAAGATGGTCCGGATGTTTTTATTCATCATTCCGGAATCAATGCCACCGGGTTTAAAACCCTTGATGAAGGCGACCGTGTTACGTTTGACATCGAGCAGGGCCCCAAGGGTCCTTCTGCAGTAAATGTAACCGTGGTGTAGGCTTCTTTCGCAACAATTGAATAAAAAGGGCATTCCTCTAAATATTGAGGTAATGCCCTTTTTTATTTCACTGCATTGATGAAAAATCGCTGGGTGTTGCCTGCGAGACGATGGTCTGCTTTATCTTTTTTAGTTGGACGCTTTTTAACTTTCACATTGATGTCCTCGGCCCCACGGTAGTAATCGAGAAAGCGGTTGAACTCCGCCGAAACAAATCGACGGATCAATTCCTCTTTGCTGAGACCGGAAAGTGTTTCAAACACCGGAGGAAGGTAATTGTCGATTTCTTCGTTGTTGACCTCCGCGGAAACCATTCGTGCCACCATTGCAAAAAGCTGCTTTTCGCAGACGGCACGACCGCTGGGGATTTTTTTATACTCGAATCGAATACCACTTTGGGATTCAAGCGCATTAATCCGTCGGACTTCCCGGGTGTTTACCAATACGATGGACACACCGGATTTGCCTGCCCTGGCGGTTCGACCGCAGCGATGGGTGTAGCGATCCGGTTCATCGGGGAGATTGTAATTAATGACATGGGTAATGTCATCTACATCCAGACCCCTTGCGGCCACATCGGTGGCCACGAGTAACTGAAGCGTTTTTTCTCTGAATTTTTTCATCACCTGATCCCGTTGCATCTGGGACAGGTCGCCGTGCAGCACCTCGGCATTGTAACCATCTTTCATGAGTCTGTCAGCCACCGTCTGGGTTTCCCTGCGTGTGCGACAGAAAACGAGCCCAAAAATATCGGGGATATAGTCAATCATTCGCTTGAGCGCAGCGTAGCGGTCTTTCTCCTTGATCACATAGCAGGCATGAGAGATGTTTTCAGCGGCTTTATTGCGCAATCCGGCAGTGATGGTTACAGGATGGGTCATATACGTATCAGCGATTCTCGCTGCAGCATTTGGCATGGTGGCTGAAAAAAGCCAGGTTCGTTTGTCTGTGGGTGTCCGTTTCAGAATGTCGTCAATATCTTCCTGAAACCCCATGTTGAGCATTTCATCGGCTTCATCCAGAATCGCAAAGGCAACGGTTCCCAATTTGACTGCCCTTCGCTTGATCAGATCCAGTAGTCGGCCGGGCGTGGCTACGATGATCTGGGCCCCTTTTCTTATCTGGGATATCTGGTTCCGAATATCGGCACCCCCGTAGACAGCGGCAATGCGTGCGTTCAGGGTGTGCCGGGCAAACTGTCTCAGGTCACCGGTGATTTGAAGGCAGAGTTCCCTCGTGGGACAGAGGATCAGTCCCTGGGGGTTTGATGACCCAAAATCAATCAACTGGATCAGGGGCAGGCCAAAGGCCGCTGTTTTTCCAGTACCGGTCTGAGCCAGACCGATGACATCGGTATCACCCGTCAACATCAGAGGGATGGTCTTTTCCTGAATCTGGGTGGCGTATTCAAATCCGATTTGGTCAATGGCCCTGATAATCTCATCTTTCAACTTAAAAGAAGAAAACTTCATCATTTTTTTCCTCATACTGGCCGTTATACACCACGACCAGTCATGTCGCTTAAACCATAGAAAAAGCCGCCTCGGCACGTTTGCCGGACGGCTTTGTAAAGATTGCAGTATATAATCCGGTGATATCGCCAAGCGACATTGCCATATCCGCCGGATCATGTGACACCTCATACCGCCTGCTTTAAAATTAATCAATCCTTTTCATGGGTTTGGATTGTCCGGGTTTGTAATACTTTTGTAAAATCATCGTATCTGTTTTACTTTTTATTCGCAGGGCCCCATACTCGGCAAACCTTGAGCCGATCATATCGGGATTTGCGATATCCGCGTTAATCACAATATAAGAGGTGGCCCCATTGAACTACACAATCTTTGACACACCCATCGTTCGAACCGTTATTCGATGGATATCTATTTTTTTGCTCAAAATTACCGGGTGGCGGACAGAAGGGGACTCTTCCCGATATTCCCAAATTCGTGATGATAGCCGCCCCCCATACATCCAACTGGGATTTTCCCATTATGATGTCGGTGGCCTTTAAGCTTAAAGCCAAACTATACTGGATGGGCAAAGAGGTACTCTTCAGAAAACCCTTCAAGGGATTGTTCAAATGGTTGGGAGGCATACCCATAGACCGCAGCCGCTCCCACAATGTAGTGAGACAGATGATCGATAAATTTATTGAAATGGATAGGCTTATCCTGACGATCCCGCCTTCCGGAACACGTAAAAGGGTCAAAATTTGGAAATCCGGTTTTTACCACATTGCCGCAGGTGCCAATGTCCCTGTAGTGCTTGGGTTCCTTGATTTTAAAAGGAAAACAGGCGGAGTCGGTCCGGTGGTAACCATCACCGGCGACATGGAAAAGGACATGAGACTTATCAGTTCGTTTTATGCCGACATCGAGGGAAAACATCCTGAAAAAACCCTTCTCAATTATGTGAAACAAAAAATAGGCTCGAAGTATCGGATATAAAATTGTAAAATTTGAATCGCTCATCTTCGGTGGGATTTAGATTCGCCCAATAAAGTCAAACTCCAGCTTGGCCTGGAATTTCTCGATGCGGTTGAAAATTTCTTTGAGCATCTTCTGCTCAATACGGGTGAGTTTTTTGGGGTTGATATAATTGTCCGGCGCACCCGCATCATCAACAATAGCGGTTACCTGACGGACAAAGCGCAGCTGCAGGAGAAAACTGTAGGCTTTTTCAAGCTCTTCATACTCCTCCAGTTGAAGGACACCCTTCAAGTGCAGTTGCTGCAGTCTTTCCAGGGTATTGGTTTCATCGATATGATTTTTGAGTGAATAAACCCTGGCAAAATCGACGATCGGCGTCATGGCGCTCTTGATATCGAACATATCCCGATGTTTTCCTTTTGACTCCACAACAAAATTTCTGAAAAAGCCGATGGGGGGCTTGAAATACATGGCATTCTCGGTGAGATGACGCAGAAATCCGGGCCAGCCGTCCAGCGACTTGAAAAGAAATGTCCGCAACGAATCAACCAGCGTCCCATCGCCATAGCCGGTGCGAAAATCAAAAAAGATGCTCGCCTGCAGCAGGTCCTCGCCCTCGGCTGCATGGATCCATTTAGAAAAATTTTTCTTCCACTTTTTCAGGGGCTGACACCACTTGGGGTTTCTGGCCATGACCTCTCCATTACACAAAGCATACCCGGCCTCGTCCAGAAGCGTACAAACGGTGTCTCCAAATTTGAGAAAATACGCCTGTACAGCTGCCTGGGATGCCTCGGGAACATCCTCGAAGATGATGGCATTGTCCTGATCCGTCTTGAGTGTCTGCTCGCTGCGGCCTTCACTGCCCAGGATCATGAATACAAACCGGGCCGGCGGCGGTGGGTGCTGTTCCAGGGCAAAACCTATCAGTTTATCCAGGATGGTGTCCGAAATGGTCGTGATGAAGCGGGTCAGGTTTTTGGCGTTTGCACCACTGCTGATCAAGGACCTGATTTGTCTGGGAAGCTTGTTGTGACGATCGATAATCTCTTCCATGTTGTTCGCCGTTGCAATTTCCCTGACCAGGAAGACAGGGGACTGCCCCTGTGCCGTCAGGATATCTCGATTTGACAGGATCCCCACGATCTGTTCGTTTTCATCTGTGATGGCAACATGCCGGATTCCCGTTTTCATCATCGTCATCAACACTTCAAAAATAAGGGCCTGATTGGATAGGGTCTCAATCGGGGACGACATGATCTCGGCAACCGGACGATTCGTATCATACCCCACGGCTATAACTTTCTTGGTCAAATCTTTTTCCGTGACAACACCCGTACATTGACCATCGGTATCTTTGATGAACAGAGAACCGATATTTTCCCTGTTCATTTTGTCCGCCGCCTCGCGAATACTCAGGTCAACAGTTCCGAAAATTGGTTTTTTTGTGTAGATGCTCGATACGGGCTGGTTGAAGAAAACCAGCCCCTCTTCCTGGGGTTGTAAGGTTTTGGCGATAATGGCGGCATAAGACCGTTCGAGCATCCGCTTGCCAAAGGTATCGGTAAAATACTCAGTGAAGTTCTCATTCACATCACACAACTTGAGAAATACTTTCTTTGGAATCAGGTAAAAAACAGCATCTTCCGTAACCCTCAGGGTTCGTACGGAAATCCCATCATTCAGGAGCATGGAAATACCGCCATAAATATCCCCCTCACCCAGCATACCCAGCATGGTCTTTCTGCCGCGATCTTCAAAATATCGTTCCGCAGACCCCCGCTGCACGATATACAGATGCCCGACTCTTGATTTTCCCTGGGCGAACAGGACGCGGTCCCTGGGATGATGGACCACGGTCAACTCATCGATGGCTTCCGAGATGGATTCTTTTGGAAGAAAGGAAAAAGGTTCGATGTTGGACAGAAAATGACGGGCCTGTCCGGTTTCGATCAGAGCCTTTATGGAATCATCAAAAACATGTTTGCTGAAATTCTCCAGAAAAAATTCATAAAACCGGGGATAGCGGGCACAGAGATCCTGAAAGATTTCCCTGGGTATCTCGTATCCTGAACAGTCTTCTTCCACAAGGACCGTTCGCAGGGAGACGCCACCGTTCATGAGGATGGTAATACCCCCAAAAACCTCTCCGCTTTTGATAAATCCGGAAGGGACACTCTCCCCATCCCTCACATCGAAAAGAGCGAGGGATCCTTTTTTAACGACATAGACGCTCTCGATGACGGTCTCGTCTTTTACAGCCAGCTGGGTTCCCCTCTCGTAACGTCTGAATAAAACCTCTTGGGAAATTTTGTGTGTCTCTTGATCCGGAAGGAACGAAAAATGCGGCATGCCCGAAAGGTATTTTGCGGTTTTTTCCATCATCTGTCCACCTTTATAGGGTTGTCATGAATCTGTCTTGTTTGACCTGGCTTGTGAGCAGGCAACAATGTGTTTATGCTATAAAATCCTAATCACGATTTTATAGAACACGACCTGTACCACTCCTTCGCGAAAGGCTAAAACATCTGTACCTGCAGCAAGCTGCAGGGTATTTTAATCGTCTTATTGCAGATTCAACGGATTAGGAAGTGAAACTACTGAGCGCTTTTCTTGCCTTGATGAGTTCTTCGTTGGTCAATCGGAGACGTGCGGTAATATACTCGGCAAAGATCCTGTAGAGCAGAAGGAGAAAATCCACACGCTCGTCTGGATCATCAGAAGAAGACAACCGCTTCTTCGCGGATGTATCCACAGCAAGGCAGACGGTCTTCCCATCGGCATACACCGATGCAGAACGTCTTTCATCGTCGACAACGCGCATTTCACCAAAAATCTCACCCTGCTGACTGATGTGGCCGATGGTGACGCCTTCCTTGGCAACCCGGATTTTTCCGGACAGCAGGAAATAGAGCCAGGGATCAAAATCACCCTCTTTAATAATCTGCTCCCCATCCTCATACTGGCGTATTTTGCTCAGACGCAGCAGTTTTCCAAGGCTTTTCGTCTCAAAATTGCTCAGAGCCGAAATTGTCATCAGTTTTTGAATATTTTCAATATTTTCTTTTAAATATTTGGATTCTATCATTACAGATCCTCCGTTTCATAAGGCAGCCTAAAGAAAGAACTGTATTTTATCAAGAAAAATATAATCGATCCACAAATTTATTGTTCTGTAAACTACGCGCTCAGCACGCACTTGCGAACCTAAACTTTCCGAGACGTGCCGTGTGCTGATATGATAAAAACAGATCAGGCCTCAAGACAGCCCTTGCTCAGATTGTCCTCAAACGTGACAGGATAACACCCATCAAAGCAGGCTTTGCAGAAGTGATTTTCCGGGTTTTCAACGTTGGTTGCGCTCAAAAGACCCTCGAGGCTCAGGTAGTACAAGGAATCCAGATCCAGGTGCTCTCTCAATTCCTCGACTGTTTTGTTTGCGGCAATCAGTTCGCCCCGGGTTGAAAAGTCGATGCCGTAGTGGCAGGGGAATCTGTGGGGGGGCCCACTCACGCGCATATGAACACGGTTGACACCGAGCTCCCGCAGCGCCTTTACACGCGTTTTCACCGTGGTGCCCCTGATAATGGAATCTTCGATGATAATAATATCTTTCCCTTTCAGGAGGGATTTAATGGGATTCAGCTTTACCCGGACACCAAAATCACGCATGCTCTGGGTGGGTTGGATAAAGGTCCTTCCCACATAATGGTTTCGGATCATGCCCATTTCAAACGGTATGCCCGATGCTTCTGAATAGCCCAGAGCCGCATATGTCCCGGAATCCGGAAACGGCATGACAAAGTCGGCATCCACACTCGATTCACGGGCCAGATACCTCCCGTGTGCCTTTCTGATCTGGTAGACATTGGTTCCATAAAAGGAGCTGTCCGGTCGTGCAAAGTAAATGAATTCGAAAATACAGAAAGCCCGTCTGCCGGGTACCGGCACGTGGATGCTCTGGATGCTGCCGTCGTCGATGATGACGATCTCTCCCGGATCGAGCTCCCGGATAAATTCGGCCTGGACCAGGTCCAGGGCACAGGTCTCGGATGCCAGCACATAATTGCCGTTCAGGCGACCCAGGCATAGGGGTCTGAATCCGTATGGATCCTTGATACCCACAACTTCTCCTTTGCCGGTGAGCATAATAAAGGAGAAGGCGCCTTTCAGTTTCTGGACGGCCGCCACCAGTGCCTGTTCAAATCCCAATTCAAGATTTTTTACAAAGAGATGCAGAAAAATCTCGCTGTCCATGGTCGTCTGAAATATGGACCCGGCCTCCTCCAGCTCACGTTTCAATTCATAGGCATTGACGATATTGCCGTTGTGTGCCACGGCGTATGATTTTTTCCTGTGCTGAACGACGAATGGCTGGGCATTCATTAGTATGGAGCTGCCGGTTGTTGAATAGCGGACATGACCGATGGCGTGCAGACCGTAAAGATCCTCCATGTGGTCGGCATCAAACACATCCGGCACCAGTCCCATTCCTTTGTGGGCATAAATAGCCTGGTCCCTGGTAATGGCGATGCCCGCACTTTCCTGGCCGCGGTGCTGGAGGGCGTAAAGCCCAAAATAGGTCATCCGTGCGGCTTCGGGATGTCCTGAAATGCCAAATATTCCACAGGCTTCCCGGGGTCTTCCGCAGTGGTTCGATTCACCGTCTGACGTTGTTTTCATATGATCGGGCATTATTTGTTGCTTGCTCCTTGCAGAAAGTCCAAGGTCCGTTTTGAAAGCCATGTTAATAACATGCCTCATGGAATTGCCGGGCCATGTCGAATGTATGCACCATTAGCACAAACAACGTCCAAATCAACCCCAAATAAATTCGTTTCACGAATTTATAAGACACGACGTTGTCACTAGGGTTGCCTGGCGAACGCAGATCAGGTGTTGCACCCAACAAAGACCGACCAGACACCCCAACCAAGATTGCCTGGGTTATCCGTGGTTTGTTTTCAAACTCCCGGTGTTAGACAATAGGCCAATCATGTTTATCTTATAGGATCATTTCCAAAAGCGCTGATCTAAATTATTGAAGCGAAAGGAGCTTACCAATGCTGACGATCCTTGCTAAGATTTTCAAGACCCTCAATTCCGAAACAGAACCGTTTCAGATCAGTCTGGCGCTCAGCTTTGCAATGATTGCCGGTTTAACACCCTTGTGGAGTCTTCACAATATCGTTGTTCTGCTGCTGGTACTTATTCTGCGTGTCAATCTAACCACATTCATACTGGGATGGCTCGGTTTCTGCGGCATCGCCTATATACTGGATCCGCTCTTTCATGTCCTGGGACTCCATATCCTGACAAATGGCACCCTGCACGGATTATGGATAGCCCTTTATAATTCAACTCTGGGGCGCCTTTCAAATTTTAACAATTCCATTTTGATGGGGAGTCTGGTTATTTCTCTGGTGTGTTTTGTTCCTCTTTTTTTGCTTTCAAATCTTGCCATTAAAAAATACCGGGAGCATCTTCTCGCCTGGGTTAGGAAATCTCGCATTGTACAGGCACTCAAAGCATCAAAATTCTACGGTATTTATCAATCGGTTTCCGATTGGGGAGGCCTCTCATGACAAAATGGCTTCGCTGGCATGGGCTTATCATGTTTGGAGTTGTTTCTCTCTCTCTGTTGCTTTCTTGGTTTTTTTTAGCGGATCTTCTTGTAAAACGCGCCATTGAAAAAACCGGTACGCGCGTTGTGGGTGCCAAGGTTGAATTGGCCGATGCAGATGTTCATCTGTTACCATTGGGCATCACGTTGAAAAGCCTTCAGGTCACAGATCCGGACAATCCCATGTCAAATGCAGTTGAGGCCGGTTCGATTGACTTCTCCCTTGACATGATGAACCTGCTGAGACGTAAAATTATCATCAACACCATGGCCATGGAAGGGGTCCGTTTCAACACGCCCAGGAAAACCTCAGGTGCTGTGACCTCCCAGGCCAGAGGCAAGGAACCCCATGGAAAAACTGGCGGCACATGGCCCGCAGTGCCGGGTTTTCCTTCTTTTCAGATACCGGACATCCATGAAATCCTTGCAAGAGAAAAACTCGAGTCACTGGATCAGATAGAGAACCTTAGAGGGGAAATCGATGCCGCGAAAGCTGACTGGGAAAAGCGTCTGGCAAAGGCACCCGACCAAAAGACATTCAAGCAGTATCAGGCGCGCGCCAAAACAATCCAAAAAGGCGTCAAAGGTATTTCCGGTGCCTTGACTATGGCCAACGACTTAAAAGAACTTCAAAAGGATGTCTCCAAAGACCTTAATCAACTCAAGGATATCCAAAAGGATTTTATCCGGGATACGGACACCTTAAAAAAGAAACTACATCAACTGAAGTTAATGCCACAGCAAGACATCCATCGTATTCTGAACACCTACACTCTGTCCGCCGATGGACTGGGAAATGTCGCGCAACTCCTGTTTGGGGACGAGATCGGCAGCACAACCCGGAAAGTCATCTTCTGGTATGGAAAAATTAAGCCCCTTCTGACAAAAACCGGGAGCGGTAACAAACAGGATTCAGAAGAAAAACCGGACAGGGGCAAGGGTATCTATGTCCGCTTCAAGGAAACAGATCCACTGCCCGACCTGGTGGCAAGGCAAGTGAGAGTCTCTATGATCATACCGGCAGGAGAAATAAAAGGCGAAATCAGACAGATAACAACAAACCAGACCTTGCTTGGCCTCCCCTTGGAATTTAATTTTTCAGGCGATAAGCTCGAAGGCATTCAGTCCATCAATATTACGGGGGCTCTTGATCATATCGACCCGATCAATTCCAAAGATCAGGTGGCTGTGGCGGTTCAGCAGTATCGTGTCAAAGATTTCAAGTTGTCCGCCTCTGACAATTTGCCCATTACACTGAAAAATGGTCTGGCCAACTTGAATCTTATGGCAGTTCTGCATGAAGAGTTGCTGGAAGCCGATGTCCGGATGAGCATGGATGCAGCAGTCCTCGAAACAAGTAAAAAGACCACTGACAATCATCTTGCAAAAGCGCTGCGCACCGCACTGGCGGACGTCTCGAAATTCTCTGTAAACGCCAAAGTGATAGGACCACTTGACGATTACAAGATCAAGATGACTTCGGACCTGGATAAGGTGTTGAAAAATGCAGTTGGCAGACAAATCAACGCGTTGACAAATGAATTTCAGGACAAGCTGCAGACAGGCATTATGGATAAGATCAGGGAACCCATGGCAGATACTGCCGACAGTATGTCCGGATTGGACGGCATCTCCCAAGAAATATCGTCCCGTCTGAATCTGGGAAACGATGTGTCAAACAATCTTCTCAAGGGGTTGGGGGGCAAATTTTAAACTGCCGCTCTTTTCTGTTCAAATCTCGGAAACCACCCCTGTAAAATGGTTGGATTTCTTTTTTTTCGCGAACTAGAGAACAATCAGGAGAAAGGGAGGCTCTCCATAGGCTTGGGCATCAAAACGCATCCTCCCCGGTCACTTTGGCCGTGACCATCAAAATCAGTTTGAGGATATCTTCCAGATACCGATCGGATGTAATGGCACGACTGATGTCCATCGGGGCTTTGATATATTTGTCTTGTTGATCGAGATCAGGTTTCTTTATAATGAGCGGTTGTTTGACGTTATTTGCCGCAAGTGGTTTCGGAACATTATTCTGGCAAACGCTATAAAATACTTAAACTTGTTTCGGTTTTTTTTCAAAATCTATTAAATTTGTGATATAAATTTAAACGATTTGTTTTACACACCTAGGGCACGCATGATCCCTGAAAAGCCAATCCTTCCATCGGAAATCATAAACGACGCCAGAAGTCGCTGGAAAACGTATACCCAGGCTTCCAAAACGCATGGTGCGGCTATCGAAGCAGATAACGTTTTTTTTGATGAATTGCTACGTGTCTGGGGATTCAGCGATTTTATTCCCAAAATCTGTCTTCGAGACCCCGGCATATTGATGGATCTTCTTGAGAGCAAGCATTTGTTTGAGGTATACCCTTCCGATTTTTATAGAAAAAACCTCGAGCGGATCTTGACTGATTTTAATCACGGATCCGCCACAGACCTGACCAGTACCAACCTGACAAACCAGATCTCTGTATTGCAGCGTCTGTTGAGAGACTTTCGACAACGCGAAATGGTTCGCATTGCCTGGCGGGACCTGTCCGGGCGGGCAGCGCTTGCGGAAACCATGGCCGATCTCTCTGCTTTTGCCGATGCATGCATCGATTGTTCCCTTTCGGTTCTCTATAACCTGCAGTGTTGCGTGGACGGCATTCCCCGTGCTAAAAATGGTTCCCGGCAAAGCCTGACGGTCTTTGGACTCGGAAAACTGGGTGGCAGAGAGCTTAATTTTTCATCTGACATCGACTTGATATTTGCCTACCCTGAGGCCGGTGAAACCGATCATCCTGAAAAGCCCCACACCAATGACGCATTCTTTGTCCGACTTGCCAGGAATCTCATAAAAACCCTTTCTGAAATCACACCCGATGGTCAGGTCTTCCGTGTCGACATGCGACTAAGACCTGACGGCGAAAACGGCCCCCTGGTGATGAGTTTTGAAAACACAGAGGAGTACTATCAGGTTCACGGGCGGGAATGGGAACGCTATGCATGGATCAAAGCCAGGGCTGTGGCTGGAGACATGACCGCCGCAGAAAACCTACTTAAACGGCTCAAACCCTTTATCTACAGACGTTATCTTGACTACGGCGCATTTGATTCTCTGCGTGACATGAAACAAAAAATTTCCATTGAGGTCAAACGGAAAGGCTTGGCGAATAATATCAAACTGGGACCCGGTGGTATTCGTGAAATCGAATTTTTCGCTCAGGTATTTCAACTGATCCGGGGTGGTATCATTCCGGGATTACAGGACCAGCGCCTTCTGCACATTCTGGACACCCTGGTGGATGAAACGTTTATCGAATCAAAAACCCGGGATGAACTCCAATCATCCTATTGTTTTCTGCGAAAGACAGAACACCGCCTCCAGGAGTTTTCGGACCGGCAAACCCACGACCTGCCGGACAATCCCAAAACAAGACTTCAACTGGCCCTTGCCATGGGCTTTGACGGCTGGGCAGCATTCTCATCCTGCCTGAAGCAGCATACAGGCGTTGCTCACCGTCACTTCAACAATCTTCTGGCATCCCAACAGTCGGAAACCAAAAAAAACTGCAACAACGAAAACCTCCAGGAGCTTGCGTGCCTCTGGACAGGCTCCCACGTGGATAGGCAGGCCGGCCGGGAATTGTCCAATGCCGGATTTAAAGCACCTGAAGATATCATAAAACTGCTGAATCAGTTTAAAAACAGCCCGGGGACAAGATCCTTGAGCCGTGAGGGAAGAGCCAAGATCGACAGACTGATTCCCATAATCCTGGAGACCACGTCACGTTCGACACAGCCGGATCTTGTCTTGAAACGCATCATCGATCTCATTGAAACGATCCAGCGGCGGACCAATTATGTGTCCCTTTTGCTGGAAAACCCGGGTGCTCTGGAGCATTTGATACGCCTGGCCAATGCCAGCCCGTGGATCATCAGCTTTCTTTCACGCCACCCGGTACTTCTGGACGAACTTATCGATCCCCGGACACTCTATGCGCCGCCTGAAAAGGATGAATTAAGGGAAAACCTGGACCTACGGCTGAACAAAGTTGAATCGGGCGATTTAGAATATCAGATTGAAACACTCTGCATTTTTCGCCAGGTGAACGAGTTGCGTGTAGCCGCTGCCGATATCACGGATGTGCTGCCCTTGATGCGGGTCAGTGATCATCTGTCCGATATTGCAGAAACCATTCTGGAAAAAGTTGTCAGCCTGTCATGGCAGCACCTGATCACCAAACACGGCCAGCCCTCGGCAAGCCTGAACGGCAATTCCTGTGAAAAAGGTTTTGCGGTTATCGCTTACGGCAAACTTGGCGGGCTTGAACTCGGGTACGGATCTGATCTGGACATGGTGTTTATCCACGCGGGCGACAAGGGCCAAACCAGAGGGGATCTTCCCATCGAAAATTCACAATTCTATAGCCGACTAGGGCAGCGAGTGGTACACCTGTTGACCACACATACAGCGGCAGGGCGTATCTATGAAGTCGATATGCGCCTGCGACCCAGTGGAAGCTCGGGAATGCTTGTCAGTCACTTCAGGTCTTTTCAGGCGTATCAGTCCCAGGATGCCTGGACCTGGGAACACCAGGCTCTGCTGAGAACACGTGCCATTATCGGTGACAAGCACCTGACAGACTGGTTCAACCGGGTTCGAGAGGAGATACTAACCCGCAGACGTGACAAAAAGGTGCTCCAGAAAGAGGTTCTCACCATGCGTGAAAAAATGCGCCACACTCTGGCGCAAAAAGATTCGGACAGCTTCGACCTGAAACAGGACCGGGGTGGCATGGTTGATATCGAATTTCTTGTCCAGTTCCTGGTTCTCTTGAATGCACACAAATTCAATAAACTGGTGACCTACCCTGACAATGTCCGGCAGATTCAGGCTCTTTCCGAAACAGGCATCCTGGACGAAAAGGTCGCCCATCTCCTGAGACGAATCTACCTGGTTTATCGTGCCACGGTTCACCGCCTGAACCTGTCTGAAAAACCGCATACGGTTCCCATAGACACGTTTCAAGATCTACGACAACATATTGAAAAAATATGGTCTTTTTATTTGAACCAATAGTTCGAGCCCTTGTTACAATTTTGTGTTTTCTTGCTGCTATTTTTGACATATTTGTAATATCCGTCAGCTGTTTCTCACGCCTCCGCAATTTATCACCCCGGTATTATTGAGCAATTTGCTTCAGTGAGCTTTGGCACGTCCTTTGCAATTTAAACCCGCATGCGCAAGCCATTCAACCATCGTTCCGATACCCTCAAACAAAAAAAAGAGCAGCTGATTAGCGCCTTTTCGTCCATGCAGCCGGCTGCCTTTATGCAGCAGCACGCAGGTATTCTGGACAACTATTTTCGGGAAAGTTTCGAACACAGCATGGTGGGCCCGGAATTGGCACTTTATAAAAATCCCTATGCCATAATTGCTTTGGGTGGTTATGGCCGCGAAGAGCAATGCGTCAACTCGGATGTGGATATCCTGTTCCTGTTTAAAAAAGAAGTACCCAAAGCAGCGGCAGACTTGATTCAGGAAATCATCTACCCGTTATGGGATTTGGGTCTTGAGGTCGGCTATGCAACCCGTACACTCAAGGAATGCCTCAATATGTCCAGGAAAGATTCCATCGTTCTGACGCCTATCCTGGATGCCAGGTTTATTTGCGGAATGTCCATCCTGTTTTCAGACCTGCTGGATACCCTGCGAAAAAAAATACTGACAAAACAGTCCAAGAAACTCATCACCTGGCTGGTGGATCAAAGCCGGGCAAGACATCTCCATTTCGGTGATTCAAGCTATCTGCTGGAACCGAATCTCAAAGAAGGACAGGGGGGCCTCAGGGATTATCACACCATGCTCTGGATCGGCCGGATCAAATTGAACATACGTCAACCCAGGGATCTCGAATATTTCGGTTATTTGTCCCACGAAGAATACCTTTCCACCCGGAAAGCACTTTCTTTCATATGGAATGTGCGTAACCGCCTGCATTTAATATCCGGGAAAAAAAATGATCAGCTGTACTTTGAAAACCAGATTCAACTGGCGGAATCCATGCATTTCAAAAAGCGTTCCGGCCAGCAAGCCGTGGAAAGGTTTCTGGGTGAACTCCATGCCAACATGGATTTCATGAAACAGCAGTTCCTGATGTTTCTCAGCGAACATGGTTATGCCAACACCTACAGAAAAAAAAATCGATACCGTTTATCGGTTCACGTGGAAGGACTGGCAGTGAATCGTGACATGCTCGATTTTGTGTCGTCGGAATACGTGTTGAGCCGACCGACCCTGCTTGTCCAGATATTTGAAGAAAGCGCCCGTTTAAAGATTCCACTGAGCGGTGAAGCCAAACGAATTGTCAATGAATTCCAGCATCTTATCGACAATGAGGTCAGAACGGACAAAGAAGTGATAAAAGGACTTGAAACCATTCTCAGAGAACCCGTGTCAACCATCGACGTTCTCGGAGAAATGCTGGATTCAGGATGTCTTGTAAGCCTCATTCCAGAGTTGAAAAGCATCCTCAACAGGATCCAGTATGACGAGTACCATGTTTACCCGGTGGACAAACATTCATTGAGAACCGTGCAGACCGTCAGGGCCTTTGGGACCGATCAGGACACATCAGGGTGCCCGTTCTGCGGCAATGTCTGGAAAGGGTTGAAAAATCAAAAACGTCTCCTCTGGGCCGCACTTCTGCATGATATCGGGAAAGGCACACCGGAGAAAAATCACGCCAAAACAGGTGCCAAGATCGCTCGAAAAATAATGGCCGGTCTGGGCTATTCAGAATACGATGTCGAAACCGTGTCGTTTCTGGTGGAGCAACACCTCCTGCTCATGAAAACGGCTACACGCCGAGACATTCACGATGAAGAAACAGCCATCATGTGTGCCAGAATCATTAAAAAGGTCAGCCGGCTGCAAATGCTGTTTCTCCTGACGGTTGCAGATGCGGTATCAACCGGACAGAACGCCTGGAGTGACTGGACCATGGCACTCCTGAGAGATCTTTTCCTGAAAGTGATGAACATCCTGAAAAAGGGCGAACTGGCAAGCAGGCATGCGATACAGACCATCGAGAAAAAACAGGATACCATTCTGTCGTCAGCAAAAACACCTGATGAAAGGAGCCGTCTGTCAGTTACATTCAATATCATGTCCCCCAGGTATGTGCTGACCATGCCGGCGACAAATATCCTGGAGGATATCGCGCTGTATCAGAACATGAACGATCGAGAATTCGTCTGGCATATTTCCAGAGACGAGGCAGCTGACACGCGCATTGTCCGCATCTGTGCCAAAGACAGACCCGGTCTTTTTTCCAAAATCGCCGGTATGTTCACCCTGAACAATCTCGACATTCTGGATGCACAGATCTTCACCTGGCGCAACGATATCGCTCTCGATCTTTTTACTATTAAGCCACCCCCGGATAAAATTTTCGAAAATGAGCGCTGGGCAAAGGCGGAAAAAAATCTGACCGCCGCCCTTTCGGGTGATCTGGACCTTGCACGCCAGCTGGAAAAAAAGATGAAGACTGCATCCGCAATCAAACCCAGAGCATCCAAAAGGCCCCATAAGGTGAATGTGGACAATGAAAGTTCCAGTTTTTTTACAATTATAGAGGTCTTTACCTACGATTTTTCGGGTCTATTATTCGCCATAACCGACGCGCTTTACAAGGCAGGCCTCGATATCTGGGTTGCCAAGATTTCAACCAATATCGATCAGGTTGTGGATGTTTTCTACGTTAGAGATGTCGACGGCCAGAAAGTCGACTCTGAAAAGCAGGTATCATCCATTAAAGAAGTTATTTATCAGCGATTACCTAAAATCATTTGACGCATCGAAAAAACGATGCAGAAATCAACACAGCAACGAAGGAGCATGAAAGATGAAAAAAATTGAAGCCATTGTTAAACCGTTTAAACTGGATGACATCAAGGAAGCCCTCAATGAAATAGGTATTCAGGGGATGACCATTTCTGAAGTCAAGGGATACGGACGTCAGAAAGGCCATAAGGAAATTTACCGCGGGGCTGAATATGTTGTCGATTTTATCCCCAAAATCAAGATCGAGCTCGTTGTCGATTCAGCAATAGCAGCCCAGGTGGTGGAAAAGATACGAAGTGCGGCCAACACCGGTAAAATCGGTGATGGCAAGATATTTGTCTTATCAGTTGAAGAAGCCATCCGGGTTCGTACCGGCGAAACAGGCGTCGATGCCATTTAAATAACGTTTTAACTAAAAATCAAGGAGGCAATACAATGACACCAAAAGAAGTACTAGACATGGCTAAAGAGAACGGCGCAAAGGTTGTGGACCTGCGCTTCATTGATTTCCCAGGGTTATGGCAGCATATCACGGTTCCGATCAGCGAACTGGATGAATCGAGTTTTGAAGATGGTTTCGGCTTCGACGGATCGAGTATCCGTGGCTGGCAACCTATCAACGCCAGCGATATGCTGATTATTCCGGATCCCACCACAGCAAAAATCGACCCCTTCTATAAGGAAACCAGCCTGGTTCTCCTCTGTAATATTTTCGACCCGTTGACACGCGAGCCCTATTCCAGAGATCCAAGGTATATCGTCCAGAAGGCAGAAGCCTACCTGAAGGGTACCGGTATCGGAGACGTCGCTTATATCGGGCCTGAGGCGGAATTTTTCATATTTGACGATATCGCTTTCGAGTCCTCCAAACACCGGGCATTTTATGAAATTGACTCCATTGAGGGTATCTGGAACTCCGGTCGGGACGAAGGCCCCAATCTCGGTTACAAACCGCGTCACAAAGAAGGCTATTTTCCGGTTCCTCCTATGGATAAATTCCAGGATCTTAGAACTGAAATGCTTCTGGTGCTGGAAGGACTCGGTATCGAAATTGAAGCACAGCATCACGAGGTCGCCACGGCCGGGCAGTCGGAAATCGATATGCGCTTCAAGCCGCTCCTGCAGATGTCGGATCAGCTCATGTGGTTCAAATATGTGCTGAAAAATGTAGCTTACAAAAACAACCACACGGTGACCTTCATGCCCAAACCGCTCTTCGAGGACAACGGGACCGGTATGCACACCCATCTCAGTATCTGGAAAGACGGCAATCCCTTGTTTGCCGGAGATAAATATGCCGGCATATCACAGGAAGCGCTCTGGGCTATCGGGGGTATTCTAAATCACGCCAGGGCAATCTGTGCCTTTTCCAATCCCACAACCAACTCTTATAAACGCCTGGTGCCGGGATTTGAGGCACCGGTCAACCTGGCCTATTCCAGTCGGAACAGAAGTGCGGCTGTTCGAATTCCCATGTACTCGTCCTCACCCAAGGCCAAACGCCTGGAATTCAGAACACCTGATCCGTCCTGCAACGGATACCTCGCTTTTTCCGCCCTGCTCATGGCGGCCCTCGACGGTATTGAAAACAAGATGGATCCAGGCGATCCGCTCGACAAGAACATCTACAATCTTCCACCGGAAGAACTGGCTGACATTCCCTCAGCACCGGGTTCCTTGGACGAAGCGCTTGACGCGCTGAATCAGGATCAGGATTTTCTTAAAAAGGGTGATGTGTTTACCCAGGATGCCATTGAGATGTGGATTGACTACAAAATTGAAAACGAGGTCAATCCCGTCAAATTGCGACCCCATCCCCACGAGTTCTTTCTGTATTATGACATCTAAATTTTAAACGTGTGGGGCCGTTCCGGCCCCACACGTTTAAAATTGTTAACAGGCCTGAAAAATGACATCTTTTACAAACACAAGATCAGGACATTTTCCACCCAGCCAGGGTTTATATAATCCCTCAAACGAACATGACGCCTGCGGGGTCGGGTTTATTGCAAACATCAATGGCGTAAAAAGCCATGAAATTGTGCGAAACGGAATTAAAATCCTTGAAAACCTGCTTCATCGGGGCGCCGTGGGAGGTGATTTAACAACAGGGGACGGTGCCGGCATCCTTGTTCAGATTCCGCATACTTTTTTTAAAAATACATGTCAACCGCTGCATATTGAATTGCCGGACCAGGGAGAATACGGTGTGGGTATGATCTTTATGCCCAGGGACAAAGAACCTTTCCGAAAATTGACCCGGATAATGGAAAAGACGGTTTCAGAAGAAGGTCTGGAGTTCCTTGGCTGGCGAGGTGTTCCCGTGGATATGGATGCCATCCATGGCCAGGCCAGAGAACAGCGGCCGACAGTCATGCAGTGTTTCATTAAAGGTAAAGGTATCACTGGTTCATCCCTCGAGCGAAAGCTTTATATCCTCAGACGGGTTATCGAGAATAAAACGGATCATATCCCTGTTGAAAAGGGGTGTTTTTATATCGCCAGCCTTTCCTGCAGGACAATCATTTACAAGGGACTTTTTACCGCCCCCCAGCTTTCAGGATTTTACAGGGACCTGTCAAACAGCGCATTTGACAGCGCGGTGGCCGTAGTGCACCAACGATACAGCACCAACACCTTTCCCTCTTGGGAACTGGCGCAACCGTTTCGATATCTGGCCCATAACGGCGAGATAAACACCCTGCGTGGTAATCTCAACCACATCCGCTCACGGGAATCTTCTTTACAGTCGGACCTGTTGGGAAGCGACATTCAAAAGACCCTTCCCGTTATCAACGAAAAAGGCAGTGATAGTTCATGTCTGGACAATATCCTGGAACATTTGGTCAGTGCCGGACGTTCGCTTCCCCATGCCATGCTGATGCTCGTGCCGGAAGCCTGGGGAGACAAATATCCCATGGGACCGGACCTGCGCGGCTTTTTCGAGTATCATGCCGGAATGATGGAGCCCTGGGACGGACCGGCAGCCATTGCATTTTCAGACGGGACCCAGACAGGCGCGCTGCTGGACAGAAACGGATTGCGTCCGGCCCGTTATACGATTACCAAAACCGGCTTGATTGTTTTTGCTTCAGAAACCGGTGTGTTGGAAATTCCTGAAAATGAAATTGTTGACAAAGGCGCTCTTCGACCAGGTGAAATCATCCTGATTGATTTTAATGAGAAACGGCTCCTAAAAAATGGCGAAGTCAAAACCCTTTGCGCCAGGAAACAGCCGTACAGACGATGGGTGGATGAAAACAGAGTTTCCCTCAGGGGGTTTTATTCCGATGTATCGGTTATTCAACCCGACATGGAGAATCTTCTCTTTACCCAAAGACTTTTCGGATATACACGGGAAGATCTTCAAATGATACTCGACCCTATGGCGTCTACGGGGCAGGAACCTGTGGGGTCAATGGGAACCGACACGCCTCTGGCCGTTCTTTCAGAAAAAAACCAGCTGCTGTACAACTACTTTAAGCAACTTTTTGCCCAGGTCACCAACCCGCCAATCGATCCTGTTCGAGAAGAGTTGGTCATGTCCTTGATGACCTTTATCGGCAATCCGGGAAATATCTTGTCGGAAATACCGCAAAACAGCCGTTTGATTAAACTGCAGCACCCTGTGCTTGCCAATGAAGATCTGAACCGTATCCGGCAACTCAATATTAAAGGCTTTCGAAGTGTCAGCATTCCCATTGGATTTTCTGCCAAAGGAGATGGCCAAGCCCTTGAAAATGCGATCTCCCTCATGTGCGATAATGCCGAAAAAGCGATTGCCAATGGAAGCACATTGGTTATTTTATCCGACCGGAATTTGCCCGAAGACCAGGCCCCGATCCCGGCCCTTTTAGCCGTTTCCGCCGTGAACAAAAGATTGGTTCTAGCCGGTGTTCGTACCAGTGCGGGTATCATTGTCGAAACGGGTGAGGCCCGGGAAGTCATGCATCTCGCACTTCTTCTGGGGTATGGGGCCACGGCTGTGAATCCCTATTTTGCCTTTGAAACCATTGCCGCAATGGTGATTAAGAAACAGCTTTCCAAAAATTACGGTATTGCGGAAGCAATCGAAAAATATATAAAGGCGCTCTGCAAAGGACTGCTCAAAACCATGTCCAAAATGGGGATATCCACGCTGAGAAGTTACCGCAGCGCCCAGGTGTTTCAGATCGTGGGTTTAAATAGAAACGTCGTAGAAAAATATTTTACGGGGACAGCCTCCGATGTTGAAGGTATCGGTCTGAATGAAATTGCGGCCGAAGCCAACCAGCGGTATCATCATGCAAAGAATCCGCCGCCCACGTCGCCTGCCGTTCTTTCGAGTGGTGGACACTATCGACAGCGATTAGATGGTGAACGCCATTTGTGGACACCGGCGTCGGTGAGTAGGCTACAGCAGGCGGCCAGGACAAATAATTATCATCTTTTCAAAGAGTATACCGAGTTGATCAACGATCAGTCCCAGAAGCAATCCACCCTTCGGGGCCTATTTTCGTTTAAAAAAACGACCCCAGTACCCCTCGATGAGGTGGAGCCCGTAGAAAATATATTGAAACGATTTGTCACCGGGGCCATGTCGTTTGGCTCAATCAGCAAAGAGGCTCACGAAACGATCGCCATTGCCATGAACCGCATTAAAGGCAAGAGCAATAGCGGTGAAGGGGGCGAAGACCCCATACGATACCAGCCGCTTAAAAATGGTGACAGCCGTTCAAGTGCCATTAAACAGGTGGCAAGCGGCCGGTTCGGAGTGACCGCAGAATACCTGGTGAATGCAAAAGAGCTCCAGATAAAAATTGCCCAGGGTGCCAAACCAGGGGAAGGGGGGCAACTTCCCGGACATAAGGTCAATAAAGAGATCGCCAGGGTCCGGCATTCAACCCCCGGTGTTACGCTGATTTCACCGCCCCCTCACCACGATATTTATTCCATCGAGGACCTGGCGCAACTTATTTTTGATTTGAAAAATATCAATCCCGATGCTCGTGTGTCCGTAAAACTTGTGTCTGAAACAGGGGTGGGCACCGTGGCTGCCGGTGTGGCAAAAGCCCATGCGGACGTGGTTTTGATTAGCGGGTATGATGGTGGAACCGGTGCATCCCCCCTGTCTTCCATCCGGCATGCAGGCGCGCCCTGGGAGATTGGGCTGGCTGAGACGCAACAAACCCTGTTGCTGAACAAACTTCGCAGCAGAATAAGAATTCAGGTCGATGGACAGATAAAAACCGGTCGTGACGTGGTTATCGGCGCGTTGCTGGGGGCGGAAGAGTTTGGCTTTGCCACATCCATCCTGGTGACCATGGGATGCGTTTTAATGCGAAAGTGCCACAAAAACACCTGCCCGGTAGGTGTGGCGACACAGAATGCCCAACTTCGCAAACTGTTTAAAGGAAAACCTGAGCATGTGGTTCATTTTTTAACAATGATTGCAACAGATGTCAGAGAAATTATGGCCACCCTTGGTTTTTTAAAAATGGACGACATGATCGGCCGGTCCGATCTGCTGAAAATGAATCATGCCATCAATTTCTGGAAGTCAAAAGGATTGGATTTCTCAAAAATTTTATTCAAGCCGGAACTGAGTCATGAGATCGTCCGCCGTCAATTGGAAACGCAGCCTTGCGATACGGAAGATATTCTTGATCGCCGGTTGCTGAAACTGGCGGAACCGGCCATAAAATCAAAAACGCCGGTGGAAATTAAGCTGCCCATAAAAAATGTAGACCGGACAGTGGGCGCCATGCTTTCCGGAGAAATCGCCAAAAAATACGGTAACGATGGCCTGCCGAGCAATACCATCACCTGCCGCTTCAAAGGGGCGGCAGGTCAAAGCTTTGGCGCCTTTGCCGCTAAGGGACTGGCACTTTACTTAGAGGGTGAATCCAATGATTACCTTGGTAAAGGTCTTTCAGGGGCTAAAATCATCCTTACACCTTATGGTGGTGCTGATTTCAATCCTTCTGAAAACATCATTGCAGGAAATGTTCTTCTCTACGGTGCGACAAGTGGAGAGGTCTATTTACAGGGAAAAGTTGGAGAACGGTTTGCCATCAGAAACAGTGGTGCTTATGCGGTGGTAGAAGGCGTTGGCGATCATGGATGCGAATATATGACAGGGGGACGGGTGGTCGTTCTGGGCAGCACGGGTATAAATTTTGGTGCCGGCATGAGTGGCGGTCTTGCCTATGTTTATGACCCGCACCAGGAATTTGATGGACGCTGCAATCTCGACATGGTCGATCTGGAACTTGTAACTGAGCTTCAGGACATTCATGAACTCAAAGAAATGATTACAAAACACCATGAATATACCGCAAGCGAAAAAGCAGCGCATATTTTAAGCGAATGGGAAAAATGTCTGCCCTTTTTTGTCAAGGTATTTCCCATGGAGTATCGAAAGATTCTCGGCAAAATGAGCAAAGAAGATGAGGCAATAGAAAGACAAGAGGTCTGGCATGGGTAAAGATACAGGGTTTTTGGAATATTGTCGGAAAGATCCGGGCTATCGGCCGAAAGAGGAACGTCTCAAGGATTTTAAAGCGGTCGATCTTGTGGCAGATGAAGAAGACATTTATGAGCAGGCCGCAAGATGTATGGATTGCGGAATCCCTTTTTGTCACGCGTATGGATGTCCGGTAGCGAATATTATACCGGAATTCAATGATCTTGTGTACAGGGGCCAGTGGCAGGAAGCGCTGGATATTTTGTGTTCTACAAATAATTTTCCAGAATTTACCGGGCGTCTTTGCCCGGCCTCCTGTGAGGCCGCCTGTGTGGCAGGCATTAACACAGAACCGGTGACAATCAGGCAGATTGAGCTTGCCGTTATTGAAAAAGGCTTTGAAAAAGGCTTGATACGGCCAAACCCCCCAGCTGATTATTTTGATCAAAGCATTGCGGTTATCGGTTCCGGCCCGGCCGGTCTGGCGGCGGCCGACACCTTAAACAAATCCGGCTATCATGTGACCGTATATGACGATGCCCTGCATCCCGGCGGTATTCTCAGGTATGGAATACCGGACTTTAAGCTGGAAAAAAAGGTTCTGAAACGTCGAATCAATCTCATGAAAGATGAAGGTATCGTATTTGAAACCGATGTCCGTGTGGGTACGGATGTCTCCTTTAAGTATCTGAAAAAACATTTTGACGCCGTCTGCCTTGCCTGCGGTTCCAGGCAACCCAGGGATCTGCCCATTCCCGGACGGGATCTTTCGGGAATTGTGTTTGCCATGGATTATCTGATTCAGCAAAATAAAAAAGTCAGCAATGAAAGCGGTAAACAGGCCCCTTTAATCACCGCTTCCGGCAAGACAGTGGTGGTGATAGGCGGTGGTGATACGGGTTCAGATTGTCTTGGAACGGCACTGAGGCAGGGCGCAAAAAACGTTTTTCAACTTGAAATACTGCCCCGTCCCCCCCTTGAAAGACCGGATTCAACACCCTGGCCAAAGTGGCCCATGACCCTTCGGGAATCCCATGCCCACAAAGAGGGCGGTCAGAGAAAATGGGCTGTCACCACCAAAGCCTTCATGGGTGAAAAAGGCGCCGTTAAAAAGCTTCTTTGCGCCGAAATAGCGTGGATAACCGGGACAGACCATGTGATGAGACCGGAAGAAAAACCGGGTACCGAATTTCAGATAGAAGCGGATCTCGTGATTCTCGCCATGGGATTTGTCGGACCCGGAAACAGCACGCTGATCGATAATTTTCAATTGACACCGGACAAGAGAGGGCATATCAAGGCAGGCCGGAACATGATGACGAATATGGACGGTATTTTTGTTGCCGGAGATATGACAAACGGTCAGTCCCTTATCGTGCATGCCATCGCTTCTGGAAGAAAGGCGGCACAAAGTATCATTGCGTATTTGCAGGAAAAGCGCTGAATGGGAGATGGTCAAATAATAAACGTAATTGCATCAATACACATTAAAGAAGGATCTCGTTGAAAAAGTTTCGCCTAAAGTGCTGGGTGAAGTGTAGCCAGGCGGTTCAAATTGCTCCAGGTAGCACGTCATGAACGATGTCAAAGTAATCTTATTTGATTTAGGTGGTGTCCTGGTTGAGTTGACCGGCGTGCCCATCATGCTCAAATGGACAAAGCATCGGTATGATGAAGAAACGCTTTGGGAGGCATGGCTCAACTCCCCTGCTGTCCGTTCCTTTGAGAAAGGTTATTCAAGCGCCGAACAATTTGCGGACGCATTAATCAGGGAAATGGATTTGCCGGTAGGAAAAACTGAATTTATCCGAAGGTTTAGGGAGTGGCCCAAAGGATTGTTTCCCGGTGTATCAAGCCTCATGAAAAGCCTGAAAAACAAGTATATCCTCGCCTGTTTAAGTAATTCCAATGTCTTGCACTGGTCGATTCTCATGCAAGACATGGGACTCGAGAAAATGTTCCAATATCATTTCGCCTCTCACCTCATACACAAGCTTAAACCGGATCGGGAATCGTTTGAATATGTTTTGCGACAGATCGATTGCAAAGCTTCTTCAGTTCTCTTTCTGGATGACAATGAGATGAATGTAAAAAGTGCCAAAGAAATCGGAATGCTCGCCTTCAGGGTTACGAGTCCCCGTGAGATTGAACATGCCCTTGGCGAGGCCGGGGTAGGATAGCGTTCAGAATAAACGTTAAGCCTCATAGGTGGTGATGACAACATCAGCCGCCTTTTCCCTGAGAGTGATCAGTGACTGATATTTTTCGGAATGATACCAGTCGTTGAGCGCGGGATAGTCGGCAAATTCGATTACGACAACACGACCGTGTTCATGTTTACCTGCAAGAACCGAAACAAGCTGACCTCTGAAAATAATCTTGGATTCATAGGAAGAAAGGGATTCTCGAACACCTGTCACATACTTGTCCCAAAGCTTGCCATTTTTTACCGAAATATGTCCAATTAGATATGCAGACATTTGTTCCTCCTATATGCTTGCTTGGCCCGATCCCAGTTCACCCATTCACCCTCTTTTTGGATTCATATTATAGGGGTTGTCAGAAAAACGTTCCGATTGAGGACCGTTTTTCTGCTACAAACCCTTATACCGCCATCATATTTTCGGAACATTATTATGACAAGCGGTATAGAACCTAAGTTGAGCGTTTCAAAAATCGCTCAAATTAGGTAAAAGATTGATATTTTTTGTAAATGATGTCACATCGGAAGCAGAATACCCTATATTAAAAGTGTCACACATCATATCAACTGCAGGAGATGACATGTCTGAAGATATCATCGAAAAATTTCAGGAAGAACGGAAGACACTGAACAATCTTGTCATGCAATACGCAGGTCTCGGTACCAAGCGTTTTTACAGTCTGGACTCCCAGGCCTACCGTGAAGGCGCCCTGCCGGTTAAGACAAAGGAACTGCTGGGTCTCGTGGCGTCCTTTGTTCTGCGCTGCGATGACTGCATCAAGTACCACGTTATCCGCTGCCACGAGGAAGGGGTCACGGACGCAGAATTTGAAGAGGCCCTGTTCATCGGTCTGCTGGTGGGGGGCTCCATCACCATCCCGCATCAACGCAAAGCATTCCAGGCCTGGGAAGCAGTTTCAAAATAAAATTGTGTAACGATTATATTTTGAAAGTAATTAGCCTTTCAGGCGTCATTTGTCCTTCGGACGACATTAGCCCTGCGGGCGTTATTCATTGTTACTCATGGCCTGGAGCTAACCTAAAACTTAACACCTAAAACCTAACACGATCGCTTTTAATAGCCTTTCAGGGATTTAGACTGTAGGCTGTTAGGTGCTCTATGCTATCAGCCATTGGCCACCCTCCAACCCTCGTATCACCCTCGAACCCTGCTCTTAATCCCCATGCAATACCTTCAACTTGGCATCGATGAGCTGCTTCTGAGACAGACGCAGGAGGTTTTTCAGTTTGTTCATCAAATAATGCTCATACTGATCCATCTTGCCGTCCACATAGACAATCCGCCACAAGGTCTCGACAATCTCGATCTTTTCCTCGTTGGTATAATTCTCGTTGATCAGCTTTGCAAACTGCCACAGGTCAAGGCTCTTATTTAACTCGGCTTCGGCTTCTGCTATCAGTGCATCGGCGTGTTCATTTGACAGGTCGTATTTATCCTTTAGTATCGACAGAACGGTTTCCAACTCCTCCTTGGTGAACGTCTCATCGATTCGCGCAATCTCCACCAGAAGCGCACACGTGGCCACCCGGATATCGTGCTTCCTGGTTTGAATATGCCCCGAACCCTGTGGCCCATCTCCTTGTGTTGTTGCAAAAAATCGTTTTAATGAATCCAGCATACTATCCCTTTTTGTTATTTGTTTTTTGTGATTAGGAATTTTCTAAATCAACTACCACCCGTGAAACGGGTGGCTTGGATTTCCCCCAAAATGGGGGAAAGACAAAGGAGACGGCACGTCTCCGCAAGTTCAGGTTCGGAACCGCGTGCCGAGCACGCGGTTTGTAGAACAATCAATGGCCTCCAAGTTCCTTGACCACCAATACGACTTTTTAAAGTCAATTGTGGAACATCATGCTACCGATAGTCTCTGTAATCTACCCCGCACTGTTTGGCTTTGTAGGAAAATTTACGTACCGTCGTCTGAAGGAGTTGGGCAGCCAGAGTAATATTGCCCCGCATGTTCTTCAAGGCATCGATGATCATTTCCCGCTCGAGCTTATTCACGGCATCCTCCAAGGACAGGGCCGGCATGGTATTGGTTTCTTTGCCTGTCTGCAGTGTCGGGGGCAAGTGGTAACTGTGGATGACGCCCTCGTCACACAACAAAACCGCACGTTCGATACAATTCTCCAGTTCCCTGACATTGCCTGGCCAATGGTATTCCACCATCATGTCAATGGCCGGTGTTGAAAACCGCTTGATCTCTTTGCTGTTCTCCCGCGCATATTTTTCCAGAAAATAGTCTGCCAGGAGCAGCACATCGGTCTTGCGTTCCCGCAATGGCGGCATGTAGATAGGAAATACATTCAGGCGGTAATACAAGTCCCCCCTGAAGCTGCCGTCCTCAACCGATTCTTCCAGATTCTTATTTGTGGCGGCAATGACCCGTACGTCACATTTGATGGTTCGATGTCCTCCGACACGTTCAAATTCTCTCTCCTGAAGAACTCTCAGGAGTCGAACCTGAACATCGAGACCGATAGCTCCAATTTCATCCAGAAAAATAGTGCCCTTGTGTGCCTGTTCAAATTTACCGAGTTTTTGATTGATAGCCCCGGTAAAGGCCCCTTTCTCATGACCGAACAGCTCGCTTTCAATCAGGTTGGCCGGAAGCGCCGCACAGTTGACTTTGACAAAAGGGTTTTTGACCCTCAAGCTGTTGTAGTGAATCGAATTGGCCACCAGTTCTTTTCCGGTACCGCTTTCCCCCCTGATCAGTACGGTGGCATTGCTCTTGGAAACCTGGGATATCATCTGAAAGACGTCCCGCATCTTGTTGCTGTTGCCGATGATGTCGGTAACACGGTATTTCTTTTCAAGCTCACTCCGCAGGCGTTTGTTCTCTTCACGAAGATGGTCTTTTTCCAGTCGAATCGTCTCCAGATTGATCACGTGTCTCGCCAGCATGGTGGCGATAACGGTCATGAGTTTTTCGCCTTCCTTCAGATCGTAGGTTTCATCATACGGTTTGTCTACACTGAAGGCACCAATGACCTGATTTCTCTTTTTTATGGGGACACAGATAAAAGACATCTCCTGGTCCATTTTTTTCCTGCGGGATGCCGTACGATTGAGAAACAGGGGCTCCTGACTTATTTTTGGGATTGTCAAAGCCTTGCCCGTCTGAAAAACACGTCCGGTGATGCCTTCCCCGATCTTATACCTGACACTTTCGACATCCCTTTTTGAAAGACCGTGGGCCACCTCGATATTTATTTCGTTTTTAAGCGGGTCCAGTATGGTGATGGTTCCGCGAACCATGTTCATAGAATTGGACAAAATATCCAGAACCCGGTATAAAGAATTTTTTAAATCCAGATGCGCATTCAAAGCGACACTGATTTCGTAAAGGAGGGTTACCTCTTCAATTTTTTTCATATGACGTCCCCACCCCGGACAAGTTTGAAAAGAAAAAGATCTTTTATCACGAAATCACGAAAGTACGAAATCGCGAAAAAGACCATGGAAATTTTCGTTTATTTTAAACAATAACATTTTTGTAATAAATTGCAACAACCAACTCATTTTTGTCGTGCAGGTATTTTTTCATGATCATTCATGTCGACATGGACGCCTTTTATGCCTCGGTGGAACAACTGGACAATCCAGACCTGAAAGGCCAGTGCGTCATGGTGGGTGGTACCACAAACCGGGGTGTGGTGTCGGCTGCCAGCTATGAGGCTCGAAAATTCGGTGTCCATTCCGCCATGCCCATTTTCCAGGCTAGGAAGAAATGCCCCCACGGCGTATTTGTGCCGCCCCGGATGTCCCGCTACAAGGCTGTTTCACAACGCATCATGACGATACTGAAAGGATATTCACCCCTGGTCGAAATGGTGTCCATCGACGAGGCGTATATCGACATCACCGGGTGCACCGGCATTCTGGGCTCTCCCCGGGAAATCGCCCTCACCATCAAGAAAAAGATCCTGAAAGAGACCTGTCTGAGCTGTTCGGTGGGGGTTGCGCCCGTGCGATTTCTGGCCAAGATTGCCTCTGATCTGGAAAAACCTGACGGGCTCACCATGATTCATCCGGAACAGGTGAATGGTTTCATTGATGCCCTTGCAATCCAAAAAGTCCCCGGTGTCGGCAAAAAGAGCACCGAGCAGCTGAACCGGATCGGAATCCGCTTTCTCGGAGACATCAAACAGTACCCCAGAGAAATACTGACCAGACGATTGGGCAAATTCGGATATCGACTGATTGATCTTTCCAATGGAATTGATCCAACACCGGTCTCCCCCGAATCGGAACATAAATCCGTCAGTTCGGAGCTTACCCTGGCAAAAAATACCCTGGACACGCACTGTTTAAAACAGACGCTTTTGCAGCAATCAGAACGGGTTAGCAGGGAACTCAGAAAAATGGGTGTCAAGGCCAAGGTGATAACCTTGAAGCTGAAGCATGATGACTTTAAACAGGTCACACGTCGTATGACCATCCAATCCCCCACACAGTCTACAGACACCATTTATAAGGAAGCGGTCAGGCTTCTGGATCAATACAGCCTGACCCGGAAAGTCAGGTTGGTGGGTGTGGGTGCTTCCGGCTTTGTGAGCGTCGCCGAACCTGTTCAGATGGACATCTTTGACAAAACCCCGGCCGGAAACAAGAACTGGGAAAAAGTAGACAAAACCCTCGACCATATCGGCAAGAAGTTTGGAAAGAACGTTGTTCACCGGGCATCCTTGTCAGGCCGTACCGACAAAGGATCATCGTCTTGAGTCGGCAATAGTGACTTGACAGTTAGACCAAATATTTTCTGAAATATTCGGGCTAACCCGGTTATTTCACAAACCTGGAGGGTGAAACTTGACGAGTCAAGTTTCATGAAATAGCCGGGTTAGTTGGCAGCCGTGCTCTGCAGCACCTGGGTCGCCTGCTCGAGAATCCCTTCCGGAAAACCAACGATGGGATAGATCACCAGAAACCCAACGATCCACAGCAACAGCATCGACAGGACAAAGAATCCAAAACCGTATTTTACAAAATCAATCGCTTCAAGGACCCTCTTGTTGGTATCCGGATAAACACCCAGGGCAAATGTCAACGCATTGGCTGGAGAACCCACGATAAGAAAATGGGCATAAGAAGACGCCAAGGCCACGGCCATGCCGATGGCCCAGGGCTCCCCGGCAACCTGGGTCATAATCCCCATGGGAACCACAATGGGCCCGATAAGGGCCACCGTAGCGGCATCAGACATAAAGTTGGTAACAAGACCCGAAAAGCCGGACATCCCGACCCACAACCCGTAGCCCTTGTCCATACCAACCTGTGAAAGTCCGTTCAGAAAGGTTTTGGCAAGCCACAGGGCTCCGCCGCTTTCCTTGAGAAGCGCCCCCAGGGTCAGGGCGCCACAATACATGAACCAGGCGTTAAAGGATATGCGATTTAATATGTTTTCAAATTTTACACTCTTGAACAAGACCGGAACAACCAGGGCCAGAAGCGCCGGTCCACCCAGTCCCGTTGCCTCTCCGCCAAATATCCACAGGGCGACAATGCAGAAAAGGGTTACAGCCGTAACCCACTCGGCATAACTCATTTTACCCATTTTACGGGTCTCATCCTTGATATATTGCAGCCCCGGAGTAAGATCCCGGGTCTTTATCTTCTTGCTGAAGAACGTCGCCATGTAGAGCAGCAGCATGGCACCGCCAAGCGGCACCAGGCCCCACCCGTATTTCATCCACCCGGAATAGGTGATGGGGATACCATAATCAGTGAAAAAACCCATCATGATCACGTTACGCCCCCCGGCCGATGGTGTTCCGGGCCCTCCCATGTTCAGGGCAAAGCAAAGGGAAAAAAGCAGATATTTGGCAAGTGCCGGATCGTGAATCACTTTTTCCTCCGGGCTGGTGGCCTTCACCGACCCATAGTAGACGGCCATCATCACCGGTACCATAAACGAACACATGGCAGGAGCAGACATAAATGAACCCACGATTGACATACTGAAACAGAGCACAATCATGGGCACCCAGAACCCCTTGGTCCACCCCAGCAGCCAGACGGCCAACCGTTTGTGGAAACCCACCTCCACCACCGTCCCGCCCAGGGCAAAAACACCCAACATGAACAGGGGTGCATCACCGGCAAACGTCTTTCCGATCATGTTGAAAGGAAGAAGGCCGAAAAAATAGGCCAGAATAGGCATCAGGATACCCGTTGCACCAATGGGAAGGGCCTCCACAGCAAAAAAGATGACCGCCATGGGAACAATCCCCAGTACAATCATGGTTTTTTTGGAAGCCTCCTCGACGTTTTCGGCGATCTCCCAATCTATCATCTTTTCGACATAGCCGTATTCTTGCATGATATTGGTAAGAGACTGAGGTGTTGGCAATAGAAAGGCAATCACGATAAAAATACCAACACCAACACCGAGCCACAACCCTTTCTTTGCAAATATTCCAGTCTTTTCCCCATGCGTGTCCATGTAAAAACGCTCCCATCAGTTTCTCAACAACATTAATATTAATCCAATACCACCTGCTCTCAAAGATCATCTAAACTCAGGAGTTGCAGGTGCTAATCTTGTCGCAAATTGTTGCGAATACATCCGACAGTCTCAATATCCCCACGACTTTTTTATGCCTGGTCACGAGCAGGGATTGGTAAGGATACACAATCAGTTGATGTATGGCCTCACCCAATGTGGCATTTTCATCCACATGCTCACTCTCCGAAGGCGGCTTGATAAAATCTCTGACTTTCAGGTGGGTTGCCCGTTCGCAAATAAACTGCAACGGTTCAAGCCAGAGCGCGTTCTTTTCGAGCATGGATTTGATTAAATCCACACTGTACCCTGAACGAGTCAGCACTTCCATTCCTTCCAATTTGCCGTAATTGGGCTCGAGTGTGAGCAGAATGTCTTTCATGGTTAGTTTACCCAAAACATTTCCATTCTTATCGAGCACCAATATGGCACGGTGCCGATATTGCATCGGTTCAAAAGCCATTTGCGCCTTTTCCAATTCGCGGATGGCTTCTCGCAAGGTCGCCTCACGGGAAACCGTTGCATACTCTTTGAGCGGCACCATCAAGTCTTTCACGTGTATGGCTTTCATCTTATTTCTCCTCTGTTCTTTTTATATAGAAGCCATGCCCTTAGCAGAACTAAAAGGGTTTAACAAGCGGTAACTTTGTGAACGCTTGGAACCGCAACAGCGAGCGCATGCCCTTTAGCTTACTGCGGGGTTAGCGAGCGGATCTATGATAGACAAAATTCCTTACGGTCGAAGAGTCCTCGCAGCTTGCTGCGAGGTTCTTCAAATACTTCCTGTTGACGCAGACCAGGCAATCCTTTATTGAAGGCAGGTGCAATATTAGGGTTTGAGGGTTGGAGGGGGATACAAGGGTCCAAGGGGAAGCTTCTTGCCCTAAGCTGTAAGCGATAAGCCATAGGTGTTAAGGTTTTAAGTCAGTTCCGAGCTAAGGGCTATCAACCATGAGCGACAATAAATTACGCGCGTAGCGCAAATGTCACACGAAGTGTGAATGACGCCCGCCAGGGCAAATGACAGCCAAAGGCTAAATTTAGCCCACAGGGCGGTGGGCACCTGATACTCTAAAGTCTAAACAGCTATAAAGGGCAACCCAACGAACGCAACGAACACAATAAACACCACAACCATGTGATAGGGAGACGTTGATTATGACCGGTGGATATACAGGCAAATATTGTATTATCAATCTTGGATCTCAAGCTGTGGAAATTGTTGAGCCGGGAGATGCGTTCTATCGCAAATACCTGTCCGGGTATGGACTGGGTGCCGCCGTCATCCTGGAAAGGCAGAAACCAGGTCTTGATCCTCTGTCACCGGAAAGCTATCTCGGATTCTGTTCCGGTCTTTTAACCGGAACCAAGGCTTTTTTCTCCGGGCGTTTCATGGTCGTGGGCAAATCGCCCTTGACCGGCGGATGGGGGGATGCCAATGCTGGAGGGTTTTTATCCAGGGAATTGAAGCGGTCTGGATATGATGCCATCTTCTTTACCGGAAAAGCGGTAACCCCCACCTGGCTGGATATCACGGAGCAAAGCATCACTTTCCATGATGCCACGGATCTCTGGGGTAAAGACATCATCGAAACAGAACGACTCATCAAAGATAAGATCGAGGATAAATGGACTCAGATCGCTTCGATCGGCAAAGGCGGTGAAACGCTTTCACGAATATCCGGTATCGCCACCGACCGCGGCAGGATTGCAGCCAGATCCGGTCTTGGTGCCGTCATGGGTGCCAAAAATCTGAAAGCCGTGGCATTTCACGGACAGGCCAAGATCCCCGTTGCACGACCCGATGTGCTCAAGTCCATCAACCGTAAATTTCTGGAAGCGTATAAAAAATCAAAACTGTCCGACAGACTCACGGTTCGCTACATGCATACGGCAAGTAAACTCATTGCCCGAACAGGTATTTCGGTTCCGTCGCAGCCCTCTATGTTGCGGGAGTTGTACAAACAATACGGGACACCGGGTCTGACGGTTTATGCCGCCATGACAGGAGATATGCCAATCAAAAACTGGCGTGGTGTCGGGATGACCGACTATTCCTACGAAAGTGCCGCCAGAAATTCGGACAAAAATGTCACCAGGTACCAGAAGCGAAAATATGCCTGTCAATCCTGTCCCCTGGGATGCGGGGGTATCATCGATATCAAGAAAGGCCGTTTTGAAGGTACCCAGGGACATAAACCCGAATATGAAACCCTGGGGGCTTTCGGCGGTCTGCTTCTCAACGACGACCTGGATACCATTATCGAGCTGAACGAAATGTGCAATCGCGCCGGTATTGATACCATTTCCGCCGGGGGTGTCATGGCCTTTGCCATCGAATGCTTTGAAAATGATCTCATCGACACAGCAGACACGGACGGTTTAAAACTTGAATGGGGGCAAGCGGATGTCCTTGTTCAACTACTTGAAAAAATCATCGACCGCAAGGGCATCGGCGACACCCTTGCAGACGGCGTCAAAATAGCCGCCGAAAAAATAGGAAAGGGTTCTGAAAAATTTGCCATACATGCCGGCGGGCAGGAACTCCCCATGCATGATTCCCGGCTCGATCCTGGATATGCCATCGCTTATGAATGCGAGCCCACCCCGGGACGGCACACCATATCCTGCTACCTGTATGCCGGGTTGTTCGGTGTCAAGCACAGCTTTCCGGCTGCCGACCGCATGATCAAGAAAGCAAAAGGTAAAAAAGCCAGGAAGGTCAGTCAATATGCTGCGAGCTCTTTTTATATGCAATTGCTCAACTGCGCCGGCATGTGCTTGTTCGGTGGCCTGACCAGTCGGCTGCCGATGGTGGAGTACTTCAATGCCGTGACAGGGTGGGACCTTTCTGCAGATGCGTACTTCAAGACCGGGGAGCGCATTTTGAGCCTGCGCAAGGCATTCAACGCCCGGGAAGGCATCAGGCCCGAAGACCATGTATTGAGTGGTCGGGCCATCGGGGAGACCCCTCTTGCCAGCGGTCCTTTAAAAGGTGTCACCATCGACATACAAAATCTCAGGGAAGAATTTTTCACGTTGGTGGGATGGGATATAGCCACTGGCGGGCCCACACCCGACAAGATGAAGGAACTGGGGATTTAACCAAGTTATTGAGCGGGAGAGTATAAGCCAAAGGGCTCAATAAATTGCAGAACAATATGGAAACTCATATACTGCCAAATGTTGAACGTATCAGAAGAGCTATCATAGACCTTCTATAATTTGGGTGAAATAGAAGTATTCCTCATGTGTCAACAGTTCTGGCCATAAAGCACGGAGATTATAACCTTACCTACCCAACAATTATAACTTTGACTTCCCAATTTACCTTCTTCCATTTCAACCTTAAAACCTAACGCTTTCTAATAGTTACCTTTTTTAACTTCCAATATTCTTGCATGATTTATGCATGCACTGATATGTTGACAACGTCAAACCTGCTGGGTTTTGCAAACCCAATTGACTTTAATTCCAGGGTATTCTAACGTGGTAATTTATGGATGCCTTGGCAATTATAATCGTCTTATCATTAGTGGGACTTATTCTTATTCTGTTGTTTTATAAGCGAAAAGTATTTTTCCACAATATCAATATAAAGCGTTCAGAAAGAGATCGACGTAAAAATTTTATTGCTTCAAAAAACCGCATGAGGAGATCTGGTAAAGATCGCAGACAATACAAGGATTTAAAATATTGAAGCGCGATAGCGCACTGCTTCAAGATGGTGCTTCTACGAACAATTGGCGCAAAACCCAGGTTATCGTAAACCAAAATTGAATTTAAGAGGTCTATAATGGTTGAAATGCGGAGCGGCAAAGATCGCAGGGTCAATAAAGATAGGAGAAAAGAAGGTATTTCTTCATACAGTGGCCCAGAAAATAGAGTTGCCAAGCAACAGAGAATTAACAAAGACAGGAGAGATTTTAATAATAATTCCTTTATGAAAAGAACGTTGTCACCTGGTAATAAAAGCAGGCGCTCTGGAATTGATCAGCGTGAATTTTCTTACACTGGCATTATGCCTGAAAGAAGGTCCGGCAAAGATAGAAGAAGTTTCGTCTAAAGACCTACAAAATGAAAAATAAGTTAAAAAAGATAAAAAAGCATGGGATTGAGTCCAAAGCAGCAAAAACAAATCGATGACATTCTCCATTCTAACAATTATACCGATTACAAGTGGATTGACCCCCAGAAGATTATCGTAGCCCAATGGGTCCGCATGAAGTGCATGTTCGGCTGTGGGGAGTATGGCCATGGCGGCACTTGCCCTCCCAATACACCGCCAGTTTCTGAATGTAAGTCTTTTTTCAAAGAATATACAAATGCTATTCTTATGCACTTTGAAGGCAAAATGAAAAAGCCCGAGGATCGCCATGCCTGGTCAGCCCGCATCAACGCAAGATTGGTCAAGCTTGAACGCGCTGTTTTCTTGGCCGGTTTCGAACGTGCTTTTGTACTCTTTATGGACTCGTGCAGTTTCTGCGAAGCGTGCACAGGTAATCGCGAAACCTGCGACAAGCCGCGTATGGCCCGTCCCGCTCCAGAGGCGATGGCTGTAGATGTCTATTCAACCGTTCATCATTTTGGATATGAGATAAGCGTCAGAACCGACTATGATCAGAAAATGGATCGCTATGCTTTTTTGATGGTATATTAGAAGCAGCCCTTCACGCCTTAAATCAATATCATGGAAATTATTTCCCGCTATCAATGCTGTTATACGGTGTATAGGAAGTATATATTACAAGAGCATACACCCATATGATTTTACAACTGTAGTAAACACAGAAAGGCCTAAAATTCGGCCCAAATTCTTTCTTATGTATAGAGATAATATGAATAATCAGGATATTAAGATCGCCCTGGGTAAAGTTCAGGAGACGTTGATGCTGCCTCTGTGGGCAAGAGCTCAAGAGGCAGAGAAGGACAATCCCATCGTATATGACACCTATGCCAAACATATAATCGAAAGAATCGACTATGATTTCTCTCAGATTGAGGAAAGCCATATGGCGGATCATCAGGGTGTATGGGCTATCCGTGCTTACAACTTCGACAACATCGTTAAAGCATTTCTAGCGAATAATAGCAGAGCTGTCGTTGTAAATTTTGGAGCGGGTTTGGAGACAACGTTTCAGCGAGTTGACGAGGGAACTGTTCTATGGATCAATATCGACCTTCCAGATGTCGTTGATCTGCGGCAGAAGCTAATTCCTGACTCAGAACGGGAAATGACGATTGCTAAATCCATTTTTGATTTCACCTGGACTGATGACATATCCCGGTTGACGAAAGACCGTTCCATTCTGTTCATGGCTGCCGGAGTACTATGCTACTTCGAAGCCCGGGAGATCGAAATCCTGTTCCGTAAACTTGCCGAAACTTATCCTTCATCCCATGTTATCTTTGATTCGATGTCATGGCTTCCAGCATGGGGGTCAAACAGGGAAATCAAGAAAAGCATGAAAAGTAGCGAAATAGACCCATCAACACGTATTAAGTGGCATCTGAAAAGAGCTTCCGGTCTTCGAAAGTGGGTAGATACAATCAAAATCGTTGAAGAATATCCTATTCTTTCAAGAGTGCCCGCCAGGAATGATTTTAATAAGAAGGAAATCTGGCAAATTAAAATTGTAAGTCTCTTTCGTTTTTACAACATGATTCATGTGCAACTCTGAGAGCATGTGCAATGGGTTTCTGAAAGGTTGTGATATTACACTGTCAGGGCATATTCCACGGCTGCTTCAGCATGGATAACGGTGGTGTCGAACAATGGAATTGGGCTGTCCGGCTGCTTTATCAGCAAACCGATCTCCGTACATCCCAGAATCACACCTTCTGCGCCGGCTGCTCCCAGACGTTTGATGACCGCAATATATTTTTTCTTTGAAACATCCTTGACCAGCCCCAGACAAAGCTCCTCAAAGATGACCTGATGAATCATGTCCATGTCCGTATCCATGGGTGTCAACACCGCCAGTCCATGGTCATGCATCAGTTTTCCCTTGTAGAAATCCTCCTGCATGGTAAACCGGGTCCCTAACAATCCAATTTTCCGGATGCCCTGGGACAAAATGCTCTTTGCGGTGGGGTCGGCAATGTGCAGCAGGGGAATGCTGATCTGCTGCTGGACAATGGGCGCAACCTTATGCATGGTATTTGTGCATATCATCAGAAAATCAGCCCCGCCCTTCTCCAGTGCTCTCGCAGCTTCGCCCAGGAGTCTGCCGGCCTCATCCCACAAATCCTGGTGTTGAAGGGTTTCGATTTCCTGAAAGTCAACTGAATACAACAGGCATTTGGCGGAATGTAATCCGCCCAGCCGTTCTTTAACCAGCTGATTGATGATGCGATAGTATTCCAGAGACGATTCCCAACTCATGCCGCCCAACAGACCAATGGTTTTCATGATTGTTGCTCCACCTCAGCAGTAAGCAATAAGCAGCTTACCGCTTATAGCTTATTGCTCATCATATAATGCTCTTCTGAAAAATGTAACCATATTCTTGGTAACCAAATACAGCACCCCAAAAAAGGTCAAAGGAAAAATAATACAGTCAAAAACATACCCAGCCACCAGTTTCAAAGTCAAAACCGCCATGTGACGGGTCTTGTCTTTGAAAAATGCGCCGATGTATTGAATACGTTCCTTGGTGTACTCATATTTTGCCTTGAAATCAAAACCCGGAAACAGCGATCCTTCCTTGACGTTTTCAGGGAAAAATCCCCTATCTAGATAACCAGGAGAAAATTCTTTGTGGATAGCTTCAAAGCCTGTCTGAGTCTCTTCAATCATGGGTTGTGTGATTTTTTTTGATAAAAATGAAGCCCCAGTAATGGAAATGGGAAGGATGATATACAAAATGAAAGATAGAATACCCAGAAACAGGGTCGCCTCTCGAAAGAGCTGGATTGTCCGTCCGTAACCGCCCAGAAACCAGCGCAAGAACAAATATACCCCGACCCCAAACAGCATTGCCGTCAGAAACCAATGGTCGATTAAGGCGACGGCCTCCAGACACATACGGGTCATCAGCAGGACCGTGCCGCCGGCCAATGCCGTTTTCCAAGCTACGTCCACATAATCGTAAACCGCTTGTACGATATCACCGATTTCCAGGTTGAAGCCGATACCCACCTCAGATCCTTCGATAATGGCCAGTCCGCTCTTGATACCAGACAAGATCAGAAAGCCGGATAGACTCCGATCAAACGCGTCATCCAGATAAGCAAGATTGGCCTGGGAAACGCTTCCCATACCCACGGCATCCACCAGGATATCCGCATACCCGCCAGCCGCCAGTATACCAGCCGCTAGAATGAGAACAAGCAGGAGACTTTTTTTAACATGTTGTGTTGTCATTGGCATATCTATTTGCAGGTGTTTTACATTTCTGTATAATAGCGGGATCTCACCCGGTTGTCAAAATTATAACGAAACGTCCGAATGAGGCGTATGACATATGATTCTGAAGGTGGCACTCTGGTCTCTTATCCTGTATGCTGGATATTGTCTGCTTCTCTTTCTAGCCCAGAGACACATGCTGTTTCCCCGGCACCTGATGCCACCTTTGGCCGTGGAAGAACATGGGAAAATACCTTCTTTAGAAATTGTATGGAAAGCATGACGACATTATACCCTATTCCCACGGGAAATCCCTTAACCAGACGTCGGCAAATGCCCGGTTCCTTTCCTATAACTGTGGCCATAACGATTGCCCGCCGGATTGGCACCGGTTGTGGGAAGATGTGAAAGGGTTTCTCAAGGATGCCGGTCTGATAAACGGATAGGTTTTTAGGAGATTAGACTGGAGGCTGTTAGTTGCCAATGGCCAATTGCGTTCCGCCCTCCTCAAACCCACTATAGCCCTTTAGGGATATAGGCTGTAGGCTATTAGGAGCTGTCCGCTAATAGCTGTCAGCCACCCTCGAACCCTACAAGCTTAGTTACTATGTTCATTGGGTTCTTTGGGTTTATTGGGTTGCTTCTGGCCATTGGTATAGAGCCTGACCACACGTTTCCGTTTCATCAACCCAATGAACCCCATTCCTCTCAAACCCTGCCATGCTGGGAGGATAGGATGCTTGGAAGCTGGGATGCTGCTGTCAGCTCACAGCTGAACCTAACACCTAAAACCTAAAACTTAAAACGGTTTGGCTTCCCTCGGACCCTGCTCTTCTCACTTCGCTATCATCGCGCGCATCATGTCACCTGCATTTTCAGCATGATCTGCGATGGAGCCGATAATTTCAGCCAGTCTGACGACATGATAAATGGAAATGGGATCAACATCCATATTGAATATTTTGGTCTTTATCGTGTGCTCTACACGGTCGGCTTCCCGCTCCTGAAGACGCAGCGTCCGGATGATGTCCTTGACAACAATACGTTGTTTTTCTTTATAATTGCTGAAGTATTTCCTGGCTTCCGTTACCATGCTGCTCAGTTCATCGATAGGGTCCACCACCATGTCCACCAGGTGAAAAATGTCTTGCTGCAGATCCGTCGGAATCTTTTCATCGGGTCTGAGAGCAAGCCAGTTCAGGGCATCTTCCACAGAATCCATTACGCTGTCCTGTTCCCGTAAATATCGAAACAGCTGGAATTTATCCACGGGCATGAGCGTTCCTTTTGGAAGATGTCCCCGAATTCTCCGTTTGATGGTATCGGCCTCTCTTTCCATTTCGATAATGTCTCCCCGCAGGGAGTCGAAACGGGAGCATTTATAGGAAATATGACATTCCACTGCTTCCTGGAACACCCATGCACAGTCTTTAACGACCTCGGCATGCTCCTGCAAGCCCTCAAACGGTGATATCATGAACATGGACAAGAAAGGTATTCTCATGGCCTCTCTCCTTTAATAAAAAATCCGGATAATTTTGTAAATAATCATACTGGTTATGGCTGCTGCCGGAACCGTCAGAACCCAGTAGATCATGATCTGAAAGATAATCCTGAAATTAACGGCCTCGAAACCCCGGGCAAGACCGACACCCATGACACCACCCACAGCCGCATGTGTCGTAGAAACGGGCAACCCCATCTTTGAAGCCAGCAGGACAGTCGTGGCGGCTGCAAAATCGACTGAAAACCCGCGAGTATTGGTGAGCGTGGTAATCTTGGTTCCGATGGTTGTCATCACCCGCTTTCCCGCCATGGCGATACCCAAGGCAATACCGACGCCCCCGAACAATAGCAGGAAGATGGGCACAGGAACCTTGTCACCGATGGTACCCGTTTTGACCAGAAAATAAATCACCGCCAGGGGGCCGATGGCATTTGCCACATCATTGGCGCCCTGTGCCAGGGCCACATAACAGGATGTACCGATTTGAATCCTCCGGAAAACCGTTTCAGCGCCATTGTTGTTATCCTGGTTTTCCGCAAGATATTTTCGCAGTAAGATCTTACCAATATACCCCAAAAAAGCAGCCATAACAAATGCAAGGATCAGGGCCATGGGCATTGATATGGAAAATTTCTTGCCAAGGGGGGTCTTAAAAAGAAACGAAAGAACCACCACAAAAATGGCGATGCCGATAAAATAGGGGGAAAACCGTATGGATCGGTCGAACACGGCATCTCTTGAAAGAATGACCCGGACAATCACCTTGAACATCGCAAAAGCGATAACAAGACTAAAGACAGGTGAGATAACCCAGCTCAGCACCACCGCCCCCAGTTTTCCCCAATTGATCACGGAGAATCCCCCCGCCATGAGACCAAAACCGATCATGGCCCCGACGATGGAGTGGGTCGTAGAAACCGGAAGAGAGCGCCAGGTGGCAAAACTGACCCATAAGGCGGCAGCCAGCAGGGCTGCGAGTGCACCGGCCAAAGCAACAACTGGGTCCGACATCACCTCGGTGGAAATGATGCCTTTGCGAATGGTGTTGGTAACATGCGAGCCGATAAAGGTCGCGCCCACGATATTCAGGATACCGGCAATAAAAACAGCCTGGCGGATGGTAATCGCCTTGGCCCCCACAGCCGATGCCATGGAATTGGCAACATCATTGGCACCGATGTTCCAGGCCATATAAAAACCAAACACAAAACCGATGATGAGAATCAGGTATTCAGCCGACATGGTTCCAAATTATCCTTGTGGTTCGCAAGGTCCATACCATTTGACAAGGGTTAAGGCAACGTAAAATAAAGTCTCTTGTTTTGCATAGAATAACCTTCTTTTGGGCTATAGGTTCGAAATATCTAAACTTGTTGTTTTTGGTTAATTTTGGTTATTTATAAGACTTTTTTTCTAATTGAAAATAAATTTATTGACCTGAAATAACTTTAAATATAAATCCTGCCTGTGTTACCCATAAACGCTCACCAGGACGCTACGGGCCACCCATGGGTACAATACTCTGTTTTAATGGAAAGGATTCACCATCGATGAAAGACCTGATGACCACCAAACAAGTCTCCGCCTTCCTCAACATCAACGAGAAGATGGTATATACTCTCGTATCGGAAAAAGGTCTACCGGCTACCAAAGTAACAGGCAAATGGCTGTTTCCAAGACACCTCGTGGAACAGTGGATTGAAACCAACACCAAAAATTATCCGGAAACTGGAAATCAGCTGCCGCCATACCAGGGTCTGCTCATTATCGCCGGCAGCAATGATCTCCTCCTGGACAAAACCATATCCCTGTTCAACACCCGCTACCCGGACCATCTGGCTGTTTTCGGAAACCTGGGCAGCATGGGCGGGTTAAGGGCGCTCAAAAGGGATATGTGTCACATCGCGTCGAGCCACCTGCTTCAAGACAATGAAAACGAATATAACTTTTCCTTTGCCTCTGAAGAACTTCACAAAATGCCGGCCGTTGTCAGCTTTTGCAAGCGCGAGCAGGGAATTCTTCTGCAGAAAGATAACCCCAGGCACATAAACAGCATATCGGATCTCGGGAAAAAAGGCCTCCGGATTGTCAATCGCGGTCTCGGCACAGGCACCCGCCTCCTTTTTGACAAGGAGCTGAAAACCGCCGGCCTCACAGGTGATAAGATCGACGGTTACCACCATATCGTAAACCGGCACATGGATATCGGTCTTGAGATATTGTCAGGAAGTGCCGATGCCGGCCCGGGCATCCGGCCGGTTGCGTCGCTTCTGGGTCTCGATTTCATGCCCCTGCGATGGGAACGATACGATCTACTCATATCCAGGGAGCGCTTTTTTGAACCGGGTGTGCAGTATTTTCAGGCGCTTCTGCATGAAGACGCCTTCCTCAAGATTTCCCGGAACCTTGAGGGTTACGATATCAGCGAACGGGGGAAAATGCGATTCTCCCAATAAATTTGTTCCACAAATTTATCTAACGCGACCTTGTCTCTTTTTTCAAAATTTATATCCACTTTTATCAACGGCTAACATTAATTGAGCTCAAACAGAAAGGAGAAATTTATGAAAAAGGTAATTCTAGCTGCATTCATTGGCTGTTTGATGATGGGAATGTTCTATGGTGTTTCACTGGGAGCGGAGAAAGTGCTGATGATGGCGACCACCACGAGTACGGACAACACCGGGTTGCTCGACTATCTGGCGCCGGTCTTTACCAAGACCACGGGTATCGATATACGCTGGACCGCGGTGGGAACCGGCAAGGCGTTGAAAATGGGTGAGAACTGTGATGTGGATGTTCTGCTGGTACACGCCCCCGGCGCCGAGAAGAAATTTGTGGATGCCGGATTTGGTGTCAACCGCCGGGAACTCATGTATAATGATTTTGTTATCATCGGGCCGGCCTCCGACCCCTCAGGAACCAAGGGTCTCTCCATCAACATGGCCCTGGCGGGTGTAAAAAAATCCAAAGGACTGTTTGTGAGCCGAGGAGATAATTCTGGTACCAATAAAAAGGAAAAGCTGCTCTGGAAAGATGCTGGCATCGCAGTGCCGGATAAGGAGCCCTGGTACATCCAGACCGGTCAGGGGATGCTGGCAACCATTCAAGTTGCGGAACAGCGCAATGGTTATACCATGACGGACAGGGGCACGTATATCAAGTACAGTCACAACAGTGGCGGCAATCCCGTGCTGAAAGTACTTGTGGAAGGGGATGCCATCCTCCTCAACCAGTACAGCGCCATTGCCATCAACACCGGCAACTGCCCCGATGCAAAGTTTGATCTGGCTATGGCATTCAGCGACTGGATGGCTGGTTCCCAAGCGCAGCAGCTGATCAAGGATTTCAGGCTCCTGGGACAGCAGTTGTTTACGCCGAATGCAAAGTAGAGGGTTGGAGGGGGATACAAGAGGGTTGGAGGGTTGGAGGGGGATACGTAGGGTGTTGTGGGTAGCTGACAGCTTTCAGTGGACAGCAGGATCCTAGCTTCCAAGCATCCTGGCGTCCAAGCATGGAAGGGTTCAAGGGGAAACCAAACCGTTTTAAGTGTTAGGTTTTAGGTGTTAAGCTCCTAACAGCCTACAGCCGAAATCCCTAAAAGGCTATCGTGGGTTTAAAGGGGATAGGGTTCATTGGGTTGATGAAACGGAAACGCGTTGAAGACTCTATACTGACGGCCATAAGCAACACAACGAACCCAAGAAACTCAAAAGCGGCGAAGCCGCGTTTAATAAATTCGTGGAACGAATTTATATGGACTACATCTTTACAGGATTTATTCAGGCATTTCAACTCCTGTTCAGCGGGGATGAACAGACCTATTCCGCCATTTTCGTGACGGTCCGGGTGACGATCTATTCCATGACGGTCAGTCTGTTGATGGGCATTCCCCTGGGATTTATGCTCGGTCACTTCGAGTTTAGAGGCAAACGACCGTTACGCCTCCTGGTGGACACCGCCCTGGCGCTGCCTACGGTCTTTATCGGACTCGTGGTATATGCCTTCCTGTCCAACCGGGGCCCTCTGGGCCACATGGGCCTCTTGTTTACGCTACCGGGTATCGCCATCGGTCAGACCATACTGGCCCTGCCCATTGTCATTGCCTTGACGGCAGCAGCCGTTGAAAGTATGGACCGCCATCTGAGGACAACCCTCATGTCATTGGGTGCCGACCGGAGACAGCTTCTTCTCAGCAGCCTCTGGGAGGTTCGCTTCAGCATTACAGCGGCAGCATTAACCGCCTTTGGCAGGGTCATGACGGAAGTTGGCATATCCATGATGGTGGGCGGCAACATCAAATGGCACACCCGGACCATAACAACGGCCATCGCCCTGGAAACCAACAAGGGGCTCTTTGGCATGGGGATTGCTCTTGGTCTGGTCCTCTTGATGATCGCCTTTGCAGTGAACTTGTCGGTGGCGTTGGTGAATAAACGATAAGCTGTAAGCTTTAAGCAGTAAGCTGTGAGCCGCTTATCGCTTAAGGCTTACTGCTTATCGCTAAACAATCTAAAATTGAGTCAAATAGTGCAACCTCTTTACCAAATACAAAATCTCCAGCATCATTTCAATGGCCATCCAGCCCTGGATATCGACAGTTTTTCGATCGGACCGGGTACCATCACCGGTATCATCGGACCCAACGGCAGCGGCAAAAGCACCTTGCTTAAAATGCTGGCTTTCATCGACAAGCCCGGGAAAGGCAAAATTCTCTTTAAGGGTGAATCTGCCGAGCCGTTCGCAGAAAATGTCAGATTTCAGGTCTCGCTCCTGACCCAGGAGCCGTATCTCATGAAACGCTCAGTCTTCAAAAACATATCATACGGACTCGAACTGCGCAGGGATATCCATGGCCTCCCAAACCGTGTGCATGATGCCTTGTCTCTGGTGGGCTTGTCCGGAAATGATTTTTCACATCGGAAATGGTATGAACTTTCCGGCGGTGAAGCACAGCGTGTAGCCCTGGCCGCACGTTTGATTCTAAAACCGGAAGTGCTCCTGCTGGACGAACCCACAGCCAGCATCGATGCCGCCAGCGCCCAGATAATCAAGGACACCGCTCTCCTGGCCCAGAACAAGTGGGGTACGACACTGGTAATTGCCAGCCACGACTGGGAATGGCTGTATGATATCTGTGAACATGTGGTACACCTGTTCAGGGGACGTTTTTTTGGCACCGGCCGTCAGAATTTTATTTTCGGCCCTTGGTCGGAATCAACACCCGGTAAATGGGTTAAAAAACTCCAGGATGGTCAAACTCTCGAAGTTCCACGCCCCCCCTCAAAGGATGCCCTGGCCATTATCAACCCGGAAAACATGCGTCTGTCCCCAGACAAAAAAGCCTGTATGATTCAGGGAATCGTCACAAGACTGGTTCTGGAAAAACACACCCAGGAGATCATCATCATTGTTCAGGTAGCTAACCAGGCAATTACCGCCAGGTTGTCACCGGAAAATGCGCAAAGACACACCCTCTATCCCGGTCAGAAGATCCGGCTCTCCTATTTACCAGAAGATATTGCCTGGTATTGATGCAAACGGATCCAACCATCCTTTACAGGCAAAACCCTCGGGGAAAGCACTCACTGGGCCGCCTCTTTGCCGAGGCTGGCAACAGCCCCCGGCTACCCGGTGTATCGGGTGCTGCCATATTTCCTCTAAAATGTGCCATCATATACCTCTAAAAACCCATTTCTTGACCCATTTTATCAAATCATGTATGTATATAATATTGGGTCCAAATCACTCTTGATCTGAAACTCATACCCCGTAATGAAAAAACAACAAATCAAGACCCGGGTGCAAAACATTCTATCCATTGCACCGCAATTACATGATATTATAGTATCTTCCGCTACCGTCGAGGAAAAGAAAAACGATGTTCACGCTTGGCTGTCCGACATATTGGCGGAAACCTATAAAGACAACTTCAATATTAAGCCTTTGGAATATATCCTGGTGCATGATGCCATTTCCGTTTTTCGAAGGATCATTTCGGATCGAAGTGAAAAGTTGGCTGGCTACAGTTTTATAGGATACCTTGTCACCTTGTCGACGGCTTCAAACGATGACGTTTTCGAACGCCCCACAACCGGGTTTTTTGCGGAGCTGGAACGTCTGTTAAGGGGCATCATGGGCACAACCGGTATTTACGCTGCCAAACCCCCATCCTTCATCAAACACGAAGGTCCCAAAGCAGCCCGGATGCGTTCAGCTGATCTCTCCCGCATGGCACGCGCATCGCAAAAATTTATGAACACCTACAATAGCGGACTCGAAAATAATGCGATCCGGCGTCGCAGCCGGAACAAGGCACGCATAATCAAATTATTTGGGGTAACCGACTTGGAATGGAGAAAGTGGGAATGGCATCTTAAAAATGCTATTCGGGATGCAGATACGCTTAGAAAACTGGTCAAATTAACCGATGAAGAATACGAGGCTGTCCAACGCGCCCGTGATTTGAAAATACCCTTCGCCATCACCCCCTATTATCTCTCCCTGATGGATTCGGATTCCGGTGGCCATCGCGACAAAGCCATCCGAGCCCAGGTTATACCCAGCTTGCATTACGTAAACAAACTGGCCGAGCATAAACATAGCCAGGAGCACTCCATGGATTTTATGCTCGAATACGACACCTCTCCCATCGAGGGGATTACTCGGCGCTATCCCAATGTCGTCATCCTGAAACCGGTGCTGACCTGCCCACAGTTTTGTGTCTACTGCCAGCGCAACTGGGAAATAGAGGATCTCGAATCGGCGTCAGCAGTGTTGCCCAAATCTAAACTTGAAGCTGCCCTGGATTGGATCAAAAATACCCCGGAAATCAATGAAGTGCTGATTACCGGGGGCGATCCATTGCTGTTGTCCGACCGGAAAATCGGATCCATCGTGTCCAGAGTTGCCGCTAACCCCAATATAATTCGCATTCGTATCGGCACGAGGACATTGGTTACAATGCCCCAGCGCATCACGGAATCCCTTGTACGCGAGTTGGCTCGATTTCAGATTCCCGGTAAAAGGGAAGTTGTCATCATCACCCACTTTGAACATCCTTATGAGATTACCCCACAATCCATGGCGGCTGTCCAAAAATTCAGGCGCAACGGAATGGAAATATACAACCAGCTTGTTTTTACCTACTATAACTCACGCAAGTTCGAAGCCTGCTTCCTGCGGCAGCAATTGCGCCTGATCGGTGTTACTCCGTACTATACCTTCAATGCCAAGGGAAAAGCGGAAACCAGTGATTTTCGTGTGCCCATTTCTCGGTTGATGCAGGAACAAAAGGAAGAAGCACGCCTGATGCCAGGTACGGTGCGAACCGATGAGATCGTCTTCAATGTTCCCGGGTTGGGCAAAAACTATCTTAAAGCTTCCCAACATCACGATATTATTTCCATAACCCCGGACGGGCGTTGCGTTTATGAGTTCCACCCATGGGAGGAAAAACTGTCCCTGACGAACACCTATCTCTATAAAGATGTCCCTATTTACGACTACTTGAAGCGGCTGAAATCAGACGGCCAGAATATTTCCGCTTACCGTACTATCTGGTACTATTATTAATCGGCAGGCTCTTTATCGCTGATTTTCATATCTATTCAAAATATTCGCGGGCTACCGATCCGTGCCCTCATCTTGTTACCGATAACGAAATCCACATGGTTTTCATATATCAATGCGACGAGGATTCGCCCCGTTTAATTCTCAAAGCTGCAAATTCCTCCAATAAAAAACGTTAGATATCGAGCCCCTGAAATTTTACCAGCGTGCGAAAATAATCACAACGGGCCAAATCTTGCATTCATAAGCCCCTCCGTGGTACCGTGGGGGTGACCAAATGGTATCTGACAAATTCCCAAATTGTCGGATAGTTGGACTTGTCTCCATGTATCAGTACCTGACTGACACTCTTTTTTGTATAAGATGTGTAAATCTATTCATTAATTTTTGGATAATCTTTTCCACAATCAGGCATAACTCCCAGCGACAGAATCAGCGCGATCCCTACTAATGCTCTGTTTATCGTAACTTACCAATCTTGCACAATATTTGCATACAACAATAAAGATAAAAAAGTTGTCATATAGTTGTCTTGTTGCAATGATTGAAAAACACGTGGCAATATCTTCGGTGCATTTAAGACAAATATCTCGAAACTGGTAACTTTGCTTGATGATATTTGTACAACTGCTTAGATAGTGGTAGTCTCCATCTGTATTTGAAGTAATATTGTGATATCTTAAATCTTTTTATTAACAATTTTAAGTAATTAGAGGTATCATGCTCAAAAAAAATGTTGCTGTCGTAGGTGCGGGCATCATTGGCGCTGACGTAGCACTTGATCTCTCAATTAATGGTTACAAAGTTCTTCTCAAAGATCTTTCCGCCATCCTTATTGACCTAGCCCTTACTAGAATCAGGAACAGCTATCGTTTCACTAAAATGATGTCGAAGAAGGAATCTATCCCTCCCCTGGGCGGCGTTCTGGATAATATTGTAACCACCTTGGATTATTCGGGATTTGAGACAATCGATCTGGTTATCGAAAATATCACGGAAAACTACGAGGCTAAAAAAAATGTTTTTTCCGAACTGCGGAATGTCTGTCATGAGGACGTGATATATGGAGTGAATACAAGTTGCATTTCAATTACTAAAATCGCAGCACTCATGCCAAAACCTGAAAATGTTATTGGTCTGCATTTTATGAACCCGGTACCTATGTCAAAACTGGTCGAAGTCGTGAGGGGATGCCATACCTCTGATAAAACTACTGATTTGATGAAAACTTTTGTAAAGGCATTGAGAAAGACCTGTGTGATTGTAAAAGACATGCCGGGTTTCGTTACTAATCGGATCCTGATGATGACCATCAACGAGTGCGTTTACCTCATCCAGGACCAAGTTTCCACTGCACGAGATGTCGACACGATTTTCAAACTGGGGTTTGGCCACAAAATGGGACCGCTGGCAACAGCCGATCTGATTGGATTGGATACTGTTTTGAATTCCCTCTTGATTCTTTATGAAAGTTATAACAATTCGAAATATCGCCCCTGCCCTCTCCTAAAAAAAATGGTTGATGCCGGGTTGTTAGGAAAAAAATGTGGAGAAGGCTTTTTCAAATATAAAATATAATCCGGGAAGGTAGTAGTGGAACAAAAGGAAATAAAATGTGTCGTCTGGGACCTGGATAATACAATCTGGGAAGGCACGTTGCTCGAAGGTGATAAGATCAAGTTAAAGTTAGGTGTCGTCGACGTGATAAAGACGCTTGACCACCGGGGCATCCTTCACTCAATTGCCAGCAAAAATAACCATGACGATGCAATCGGGAAACTGCGTGAATTTGGTATCGACAATTTTTTCCTTTATCCGGAAATAAACTGGAACGCAAAATCAAAGTCTATTGCTGCAATTCGTGCAAATTTGAATATAGGCATGGACACGTTCATGTTTGTCGACGACGAACCCTATGAACGGGATGAAGTAAAAAATGAACATCCGGAAATCACATGCATCGAGGCTTCTGATTACCTTGAACTTCCGCATCACAGCCGGTTGAATCCCCGATTTGTAACTCATGACTCAAAAAGGAGACGGTTGATATATCTTCAGGACCAAAAAAAGAGATGTGATGAAATAAAATTCAATGGCCCTAAAACTGCTTTTCTGAAATCCATGAATATAGAGGTCACAATTCACGAAGCCACCGAAAAGGATCTGGAAAGAGCCGAAGAACTGACCGTTCGGACCAATCAACTCAACGCAACCGGCCAAACCTACAGCTACGATGAACTGAAGGTGTATATGGAGTCGGATATTCACAAATTAATTGTATGTGAAATGAACAGCAAGTACGGGTATTATGGAATTATTGGACTCGCTTTAATCGAAATGCGTGAAACATATCACCACATCAAGTTGTTACTGATGTCCTGCCGAGTAATGTCTTTAGGCATAGGGACCATCCTTCTGACACACATCATGCAATCGGCCCTGCGAGATGGGAAATTTGCTAAAGCCGATTTTAAGCATACGGGTCGAAACCGAATAATGTACGTCACCTTTAAGTTTGCCGGCTTCAAAGAGACCAAGAACCAGGAATACGGAAACATTGTATTGGAGAATCGCGCAATCGATGTTAACAATTTTCCTCCGCATATTATCGTGAAAATTACATGAGATCGGCTATTTGTTTGCATATTTTAGCTTTAGATGATTCGTATTTTCCAATCGGGCTGATACTTTAAAAAAGAAAAAAATACATCTATAGGAAATTGTGACGATTGAAAATAAAAGAAAATGTCCGCGAATTCATTGAATTAAATCTGATTACGCTTGATGATGATCTAACTGTTCAAGATGATGACAATATTTTTGAATCGGGTTTTGTGGATTCTTCCGTCGCTATGCAACTCGTCACTTTCATCGAAGAAACATACGGTATTCAAATCGCTGATGAAGATCTGGATTTAATAAATTTTAGTTCTATCAACCGAATCGCTCAGTTTATTGATGATAAAATTGCAACTAAGGTTTGACTATGGTAAAAATCCTATCTCATGAGGGCATAATAAAGGATGCCCGAATATTTGCCAATGAGGTTCTGCGCCCCAAAGCTTCGGTGATTGACCAAAAAGAGTCTCTTCCCAAATCTATTATAAAAGAAATGATAACTAGGCGGTTTTTATTGGCAAACCTGCCTGAAGAATATGGTGGTCTTGGGTTGAACCCAGTTCACTATGGATATTTAACTGAAGAAATCGGAAAAGCATGTTGCTCGACCCGAGGATTGATGACCGTTCAAGGTTCACTAATTGGTGAAGTATTGTATAAATGGGGTACGAAAGAACAAAAGAGTAAGTGGCTACTTCCTATTTCCAGAGGCGAAATGCTTGGCGCTTTTGCGCTATCCGAGCCTGAAATAGGGACCGATGCAAAAGGCATTCGAACTAATTATAAAAGAGATGGGGACGACTATGTCATCAATGGTCGAAAAAAATGGATTTCCTTCGGTGAGATTGCCGACTACTTTATCGTAATCGCATCTGACCACAAAGAGATAACCGCGTTCATCATAGAACGAAACCTTCTCGGAGTTTCCATATACCCCATAAAAGGCATGCTAGCCAATAGGGCGGCCCATATTGCTGAAATTGAATTCAAGGACGTAAGGATTCCAAAACGCAATGTGATCGGCAAACCGGGTGCAGGGTTTTCCTTTATCGTCAGCAGTGCATTGGATCATGGTAGGTATAGCATAGCCTGGGCAGGCGTTGCCGTTGCCGCAGAATCGCTCGATCATATGGCAACTTACGCTAAAAGACGTAAACAGTTTGGAAGAAAGATAGGCGAATATCAACTCGTTCAACGAATGATATCCAATGCGGTAGCTAATACCCACGCCGCAAGAGCGCTCTGCATCAATGCAGGTGATTTGAGATCAAGAAATGCTTCTAATGCGGTTTCAGAAACGACAATTGCCAAATATTTCACCTCAAGGATCGCTATGAAAATTGCATCGGATGCTGTCCAGGTCTACGGTGGGGCTGGATGTTCGAACCAGCATCCAGTTGAACGCTTATTCCGTGAGGCCAAGTTGCTTGAAATTGTAGAAGGTACGTCCCAGATTCAACAACAAATAATCGCTCGGTACGGATTAAGATCATATGGCAAACATTAATTGGATCCAGCATGATTACATCTCAAGAATTCTATGTTTGTATAAAGCAGTTGCAGGAAAATATTGATACCATTGATCCAAAAATCTGTAGTGAGTTTCCCATATCTGCTTACATCAATGAAGTTAAATCGTACAATAGCATCCGCTCCCATTATTACTTTCTCCCCCGAAGAAAAAAAATATTTTCCACAATAAAGAAACAATACGGTTCTTCTGGGATTGCTTTGTACCAAAAATTAGCCCTGGGATTATTTATGCAAGACTCGTTAAAGCGCCTGAGGACAACATCTATTCCCGAAAGCATTATTCGACACATTCATTCCTCGTATATGCGGATAATGAAGGATTTTAGTCATCTACCAGACAGCTATTACGATATTTCAAAACGCGATTTTATATACGATTTTGGCGTATGCTGCCTGAGAAACTTGCCGATAGGAGGTGCATGGTTTATCCAAATTCGTATGATGAGCCCAAGAATATTTGCCACGTTCAACATCCGTAGTATTACACGGATATTAAAATGCATTTTTTTTAACACTGGTGGCCTCTCACCTTATTGCATCATCCATACCTTCCCGCGATACATGCTGCGTTTTAATTGTCAGCAAATGAATTTATCCTATCAAGAGATCGGGAAATTAATGAAATGTTGTCCTGAAATAAAGGGTATATTCAGAAAAAGTTGGTTTTTAGATCCTGAATTGAAAAATATCAGTCCAGAAATGGCATACCTACGAGAGATTCCACTTAATAACGGCGCTGTATCTTTTGTGACTCGAACCACACGTTATGATATTCGGAACGCCTTGGCATTTTCACACCATCGACGCTATTTATTTAAAAAAAGCAAATATTCACCCGAGGTACATGGGTATATCTGGCCAAAAAAAGAGTTTTTGGGATGGCTCAGTCAAAACCAAACCATGTAACCAATGTCTGGTTGTGACTCCGAGTTTAATAACAATAATATTTGAATTCTTATCAACTGATATTAATACGGACTATCCCTGAAAACCGACAGTTTTAACGAGATTCGATAAATGTATAATTTACAAATATCTACGAAAATAGGTTGTAATAATAACTGCTATTACTGCCCACAAGATAAAATTATCAAAGCATATAAAAAAAGAAGCAAAAATGTATTAATGCATTTAGACAACTTTAAGTCTTACTTGAATAAGATACCGTCGGAAGTGGATATATGGTTTGCAGGTATGTGCGAACCGTGGATGAATCCTGACTGCTCGAAAATGATTACACATGCAGATAGTAAGGGCCATAAAATCTGTATCTTTACTACTTTAATGGGCATGACCTTATCAGATATTGATATAATTGAGTCAGTTCCCTTCAAATTCTTCCAAATACATTTACCATCAGAAGGTGAAAATAAATCATTCCAAATCAATAATGATTATTTGACTGTACTCGAAAAAATATCGAAAAGCAGGATAATGGCTACCTATCATTGCCACGATAAAAAGCTATCGCCAACTGTGCAACAAATATTAGCTGAAAATAAAAAATTAATTGAATATCGATCCTTATACCAACGTTCTGGAAATATACGGATTGCTGGCAGATTAAGACTATCCGGAAAACAAGGAAAAATCGGGTGTCGTAGGCAATTGCGCTGCAATGTGCTGCTCCCCAATGGAGACGTAATATTATGTTCCAATGATTATGGAATGAAACATATATTAGGCAATATTGGTTCTTTGAGCTATGATGCCCTTTTTAAAGGGGATGAGTTTCAGCTTGTTTTAAAAGGGTTGCAAGATGAGACCATCGATACCATCTGTAGAGAATGTGATAATTTCAGTTATGACGTAGACGTGGTAGCAAAGATTTACAACTTTTCGTATCGAGTAGATAAATATCTATACTATATCAAGCAAGTTCGATCGCGAAATGGTATTAACGTTGTTTTACGCAAAGGTTTTTTGTTACTGAGAAAATGGATGTTTTCGAACCATCCATAAATTGAAAATCTTTATTTAACAAAGAGGATAATCGTGAAACGGCAACCCGCATTAAACCATTTGTTACCAATTGACTGAGAAGATTTCCGGATTTGATTTCCAAATCAAGCCATCGATAATTATAAAATGACGAAAAGTGGTGATTACGCTATCCTCGGGAAGACCCATCATGTGGTGATTATAAAACAGAGAGTTGGATAGACGCACCTCTCAAGAATAGTTACGTACGACAAAAATTTATAGCGTATAAGTAGGGTCAATTTAGTCCTGCTTTTTTTGTTGATAGCCAACCAGTACTACCCAGTTAAATATGCCGATACCATAACATGGTATCAGCATTGACGTGTTTTATTATGAAAGTTATATTTTCATGATATCGTTCACCCACTATTTGGAGAGCCTCCCTGGTGGAAATTACAAAACAAGTATCCTAAAGAGGGAATTTCCAATCCTTGACACACCTGGATCATATCGATATCTTATTTCCACAATGGTTGCGAAAGGAGGGCTGTAATTCTATGTTCACCTTTACACTGAAGGATATTGCAATGTCTGCATGAAGGCATGTGATGAAAGCCTGGGTAAACAATACTGAATTCAGATTTTTTTCGTGATTTCTTCTTGGAAGGATTTTATTGTGGGGAGGTAAACATGCCCGTATCAGCCAAAAAAGTAAATGGATTCTATTTCATGCCGCCATCACTCAGCGCCTGGATCGGTCAAACCATACCCGACAAGGATTTCGATGGCCAAATCCCCTGGACACCCCTGAAGAAACCAGTCTCCGAAACCGTTTTTTCCTTGATGACCTCCGCCGGTATCAACATGAAAACAGATCCGGATTTTGAGATGCAGCGGGAAAAACAGGAACCCACGTGGGGGGATCCCTCATACAGAAAAATGCCGAAATCAGCTACAGAAGCGGACATCCATGTCAATCACCTGCATATCAACACGGATTATATCAAACAGGATATGAACGTGACCCTGCCACTGGGGCGATTTCGGGAATTCGAAACCGATGGTGTCATCGGCACGTTGGCCCCCACCGTCTATTCCTATTATGGCTATCAAACAGATCCAACCTTCCTGTTGGAAGAAACCATGCCCAAGGTTGTGGCAAACATGAATGCCGAGGGGGTGGAAGCCGTTCTTCTTACCCCGGCCTGACCCTTGTGCTGCCGGTCCGTGGGACTGGTTGCACGGTTTCTCGAAGAAAACGGATTCTCCACCATCCTTCTCACCATGACACCCGAATTCAACAGGGAAATCGGGATACCCCGTATTGCAGCCATTGAATACCCTTACGGACGGGTCGTGGGTGACGTGAACGATGCAGAGGGGCAGCGGCATGTGCTCAGGAAGGCATTGTCGGTTCTGGATGCTGCGGATAATCCGGGCCAGGTCGTTCATCTGCCATACACCTGGCATGAAAACCCTAAAGACACAAAATGGCATCCGCCCGAGGCTTCCCCCATCATCAAAATGTACCTGGAGGCCATAAAGAAAGCCGGATCCCAAGCACGTATGTAAAATAATTTTTCAATTTAATGTGATTGTGCTATGTAGAACCCATTCATAAACGTGCATGTTCCCCCCTCACACCAATCATGATCGAAATAGGAGCCTTTATGAATAAAATTCAAGTGCAAGAGATAATGATCCCGATTTCAAATTATGTGACAGTCCAAAAAGAAAATAGCCTGGTGGAGGTTTTACAATCCTTGGAACGAACCCGGAAAGCCGACATCGGGCATGCCCACCGTGACGCAATTGTGGTGGATGCAAACGGTGATTTTATAGGCAAGGTAACCATGCTCGATGTTTTTCGGAATCTGGAGCCTAATTATAAAAAAGTCGCAGAACATCAGGAAATGGGCACCCTTACTGCCGATTTTGTCATGAAAGCCGTCGAAAATTTTAATTTATGGATTGAACCCACGCAAACCATTTGTGAGCGAGGCAGCCGCTTAACGGTTTCTGATGTCATGCATATCCCCGAAAAACCAGAATATATCAATGAAACAGACACCCTTGAAAAAGCTATGCATTTATTTGTCATGGGCATCCATCAACCACTTATAGTGAAAAATACGGACGGTAAGGTTACAGGTGTTTTAAGGTTTGGTGATGTTTTTGAATCCGTCAGAGAGCGTATGCTGGACGTAAGCTGTTCTTAAATTTGGATCAGTTTTTCACCAGGCATCGATAATATTGATCGATATTATAAATGGCTGCCAGTGGATTGTGACCAAGCAAACGGTCTTTGACAGCGAGGACGGTACAGGGTGCCTCGGCATATTTAAAAAACAAGGAATCGTGACCCACACACAGACCAAGCAACACATTGAAGTGGGTTTTTGCCTTATTCAGGGCCATGGCCTGCAAGATGGGGTTGCACATGGCCTCTTCCGCCTTTGGGTCAATCTGTTGTTCTTTCGCGACCCCGATCTGCTGCTTGGGGGTTCTGCCCACTTTGCAGACCACTGAAATCACATCAAACCCGGCAGCTGAGAAAACCTTCTCAACAACAACGGCCTCTTTTCTCAGGCCGATGCAGAAAGCAATACCGAGGCGTTTGTAACCCATTTTCTCTGCAAACCCCATAATTTCCTCGATACGCGTTTTTTGAGCACGGACATGCACAGCTCCGAGTTCCCGGTTCATATAACCTTCTGCTTCCTGTATGGACGCCTGTTTCGCAAATTCTCCGACACCATCGATCCTGTGGTATTCTTTCATGCTTTGCTCCAAGCATGCCGACATGTTTTTTGTGGGGCAGAATTCAGGCGCTTTACCTTCTTTTATACGGCAAATTCGGTCCGAAACTTTATAGGGGCATCGGGCACAATTGGGTGCTTCCTCTTGCATCGTCATTTCCTTTTCATGCCAATTTTTCCACAGATTTCCAGGCTATAATCGTAAGGATAAACAGGTCAGGCCTCCATCCATTTTGGCCATCTCGCTCACATCCAGTTCGATGATCGGCACCCCCATCCCGGACAGTTTTTCTTTTGCGGCCGGGAATCCCTCGGGCATGATCAGGGACGCGTTAACCTGCAATGTGTTGGCAGCGTATGTTTCTTTTTCGTCTAGGACAATCTTGTCAAATCTGTCAAAAAGATTCAGATCTTGAAATGGCCGAGTTAGAATCAGGGTATTTTTCCCCACAAAATTAACGCTTGATTTCAGGTGCAGCCCCTCCCCCACGGAGATGGTGTCCCATACATAGCCATATGATTTAAGAATGGCGCCCAGTTGATGAGCGCCCTCGGTATTGGTGCGGTCGGAAATGCCGATAAAGAAACGATCTTCCACCATGAGAACATCCCCGCCGTCTACAGTCCCGGGCGGCTGGATTTTCTCGATTTTTCGAAATCGTGACAAGACCGGTTCGATGCTCGTTTGTTCTCCCTGCCGGGATATGGCTCCGGGGACGGTTATCACGGCCACTTCCGGTGTCACCACGGCCGTGTCTTCCACAAAATAGGCGTCCGGATAACCGGGCTGCGGGTCCAGACATATCACCTCGAGACCTAATTTCTCCAGTGTCTCCACATAAGCGTTATGCTGTTTTTTGATCAGTGTATAGCTGGGTGTTCCGAGACGTGACGTCGTCAAACCCTTGCTGAAATCAGGACCGGGTTTTCTTGTCAGTGCATGCGTGAACATATGTGTACCCCTTAAGCTGTAACTCAACTTTCGGGTTTCACAACAGATAGAGCGAAATGGGTGATCCAATGGCGATTTGCGCTGCTGAGCCAAGCACCTTACAGCGCAGGATAATGAACAATCCAATATGAAAACACGCTCATTGATAACGATGCCTGTTTAACCATATGGCCGGCGCTGATGTTAGGTGCCCTTGCGGCGAGTTCGCAAAGCGGGGATTATCATTCGCATCCCGAATTAGTTGAGCGTAAGCTTAAGCCCTAAGCATACAGATCCCTGTTTTCCGGGACAGGGATTTCTTCGGAATAGCTCACCACTTGATTCCGCCCGTTTTCCTTGGCCGCATACAACGCCGCATCGGCCCGTTGCACCAGGTCATCGATATTGCTGCCATCATCGGGGAACGTTGCAATACCCAGGCTGATGGTCACCGGCGGCAGGTTGCCGACCTTGATTTCGGAAACACCCTTGCGAAGACGGTCAGCGAGAATAAAGGCGGCGTCCTTGACGGTTTCCGGCAGAAATATTATAAATTCTTCGCCGCCGTATCGACCGACACTGTCCACGTCCCGAACACTTTTATGGAGGAAGACCCCAACGGCTTTCAGCACCTTGTCACCGGCAGTATGCCCGTATGAGTCATTGACAGATTTAAAATGATCCAGATCTCCCATGACCACGGACAAACTTTTTTTATACCGTTGGGTACGGTGGATTTCATCCTGGAGCTTGGCCATGAAATAGCGTCTCACATGCAGACCAGTCAATGAGTCATTGATGGCCATTTCCCACAGTTGCGCCTTGCTGATGGAGATGGCTGCCTGGTCTGCCACCGCACCCAGCATCTCGATATCCTCACGGGTAAAACCGCCGCCAATCTTCTTGTTGGTGACATTGATGACACCAATGATGTCATCGTACACTTTCATTGGAATGCACGCAATGGAGTCTACAAAGGAGGCACTGACCCCGATAAATCTTTTGTCTTCAACTGTTTTGTTGATGAAGGTCGGCTCACCTGTTTGAAACACGGTCCCGGCAACACCTTCTCCCGGCTGAAAGGTTTTGCATTTGATTTCATTGTTGTTGACTTTCTGCTGATACTCTTTGTCTTGCAGGCCAGCCAGTACGCGAACGCTCAACTGGTTCGTATCCGGGTCGTGAAGCATGATGGAGCCTTTCTCGGCTACCGTCACCACGATTGCCTGCTTCAGTATATACTTCAAAAGGCTCTTGAGATCGCTGATATAGGTCATGGCCCGTCCGATATTATAAAGAAGAGACAGGTTGTTGAGTGTTTTATCCAGATCCTCCTTTTCCTTTTTATGCCGTTCATGCAGAAGGCAACTGTTGATGGAGACGGCCGCATGCCTGCAGATCCGTGTTAAAAAATCCAGACAAAATTTATTTTTGGAAATTTCAGATAGGGACTTTTCCATCGCCATCAGACCGATGACATTCTCCTTCATGCTCAACAAAGCCCAGGTCACCGATTTCATGTTTTTCGGTTTTTTTTCTCTGAAAAATGATGTCACCTCAGGGATATCATCGAAGACTTCCATGGGTTGCAAGCCGTTTTGGCGCAGCCGGGATAAAAAACCATCCCCACTTTTGAGTTCATCTTTCCAGATGCTGAATCCCTGATTGTAAGCAAGGTTAAAGCTGTTGATCTCCTGATTGAAATTGAAAATAGCAATGGCATCGGCACCCAGTTTTCTGCTGACGATATCGGCAAACGTTCCATACAATTCATCTGAACATCGGGTATCGCTCAACTGATGCACTGCATCCAGAAGTTCACTCAGCTCTTTTATACGGGGGTGCGTGTCGTCCTGAGACTTGGCAGTTTCATCTTTCATGGCTACCTTTCATGGTATTGGAGAAGCTATAAGCTGTAACTCAACTTTCGGGTTTCACCATCGATAGAGCAAAATGGGTGATCCAATGGTGATTTGCGCTGTTTGAGCCAATTAGCTTGATTCAATTCAGATTAAAACCCTTCAAATGGTTCCCGTTTGATGAATCGACCCCTGCCGATTTCGCCGACAAAGGCAAGCTGCTCGCCATTCCATTCTGCAACCCGTTTGCCTCTGGAATAGACAACATACGGCATACCGGTCATTTCCATGCCCTCATAAGGCGTGTAATCGACATTCATATGAAGTTTATCTTGGGTAATCGTAAATTTCTGTTCCGGATCGAATATAACAATATCGGCATCCTTGCCGACAATGATTTCACCCTTGTCCTTTAATCCAAACATCCGGGCAGTTCCCGTGGAAAGGACATCCACCATTCGTTCGAGGCTGATGCGGCCTTTGACAACACCTTCCGTATGCATCAGCATGAGAAGCGTCTCGATGCCTGGCGCACCGTTGGGAATTTTTTTGTAGTCATCCTTTCCAAACATGTCCTTTTTCCCGTGAAAGTCAAACGGGCAGTGATCCGTTGCAACCACCTGGAGATCCCCACCCTTCAAGCCCCCCCACAAGGCCTCGCTGCTTTCTTCAGTTCTCAGCGGCGGCGACATGACGTACTTGGCACCGTTAAAATCCGCTTCCTTGTAGCGGTCTTCATTTAGAAGTAAATACTGGGGACAGGTTTCTGCAAACACGTCAATACCGTGATCTCGGGCTTCTTTAACCTTGAAAAGCCCTTCTTTGGAAGAAAGATGGACAATATAGATCCTGGAACCGGTCAATTCCACCATTTTAGCGGCCCTGGAAACAGCCTCCTCTTCGGCAATATTGGGTCGGCTGACGGCATGGTAATAGGGTGCCAGCTTCCCTTCCCTTTCGAGCACTTCGTTCATGTGCTGAATGATATAGACGTTTTCCGCGTGGACCTGTACCAGTCCGCCATATTTTTTGGTCTCCTCCAGGAGTTTGATCATGGTGGCATCATCCACCCTGAAATCGTATACCATAAATATCTTAAAGCTGGGGGTGCCGTATTCCAGGATTGCCTTTTTGACCTCTTCGATAACCTCCGGTCTCGGATCCATGACAGCTGGGTGCAATGAGAAGTCCACCGCCGCTTTTCCTTCAGCCCATGATTTTTTTCTCTCCAGGGCCTCCAGCAGGGATTCACCTTTTTGCTGCAGATCAAAGTCAACCACCGTGGTGACGCCACCACACGCCGCTGAAATGGTACCGGTTTCGTAATCGTCCTGGGCACTCGTTCCCATAAACGGCATGGAGATGTGCGTGTGGGGATCGATGGCTCCGGGCAGCACGTATTTCCCCGCTGCATCGATGGTTTCATCTGCTTCGACGTCAAGATTTTTTCCAATGGATTTGATCTTGTCATCTTCCGCATACACGTCCGCGACATAACGCCCGGTCGAGGTAACAATCGTACCGCCTTTAATAAGTACACTCATTGGGTCCCTCCTTGGTAAATGCTTCAAACTTGATCTCACTTTCAAGGGTTTTATCCATTACCCGGGTTTCGTCACGACGCCATGTTGCGGGCATCTCCTTAAATGAGATCAACCCGGGCACAGGGCAAACAAAGCTGCAGAGCATGCAGCTCAAACACTTGTCTTCCATCAGTTTCGGTTTGCGCTCCATGGCGTCCCACTCGATGGCCTGACCTGCGGCATCGGTACATACGGTGTAGCACTGACCACACCCCACACATTTATCCAGATCGTACTGAGCAATACCCTGGCGGTTCAGATCGAAATGATCGGTGGTTTTCAGGTTTGGCAGCGCCTTTCCCACCAGATCGCTGACCTTTGTTACACCACGCTGCGTCATAAAGTCAGACAACCCTTCGATCATGTCTTCAACGATTCGGTAGCCATAGTGCATGATGCCGGTGGTGACCTGTATTGTCGATGCCCCCAGCAGGATGTATTCCAGGGCGTCGACCCATGTCTCGATGCCCCCGATCCCGGACAGTGGCAGCGCGAGGTCTTCGCACCTGGCCATGTCGGCAATGAAATGCAATCCGATGGGTTTGATGGCCGGCCCGGATGTACCGCTGACAGCCCCTATGCCGAATATATTGGGTTTTGGAACCAGATCTTCCAGACCAACCTCTGATATGCCGCTCACCGTGTTGATGGCGGATATGGCATCGGCACCACCATTTTTAGCATAAATAGCCGGTTCTGTCATATCCGTAATGTTGGGGGTCATCTTGGCAATCACCGGGATAGAAACCGTGTTCTTGACCGTGCTGGTGAATTTTTCAATCAGGTCAAAGGCCTGGCCCACATGATGCCCCGATCCCTCGATGCACATATGGGGGCAGGAAAAATTGAGTTCCAGCATGTCTGCGCCATTGTCCTCGGACACCTTGGCCAGATAGGCCCACTCTTCATTTGAAAACCCCATGATACTGGATATTAACATGTGCGCTGGATAATATTTTTTTAGATAGAGAAAATCGGCCAGATTGTCCTTCAACGGCCGATCGGAAATCTGTTCCACGTTCTGAACCCCCACAACCCGTTTGGCACCATAGTGAAAAGCGTTCATCCTTGGGGATGGGTGAATGATTTCCAGCCGATCCGAGTTCAGCGTTTTGAACACCACGCCGGACCAGCCTGCCTCAAAAGACCGGGCAACCATCTCGGCGCTGTTGGATACCGGTGACGAAGAGAGCAGGAAAGGGTTCTGAAAGGTCTTCCCGCAGAATTCAATGGATAAATCGATGGGTTGACTGGACACGATGTTTCCTCCTATTATTTTATCACGAAATCACGAAAGGTAAAAAACACGGAAAAGAGCATAGAAAAAATTCGTGTTTTCGTGCTTTCGTGTTTTCGTGATTTTTTTTGGTTTTTAACCGCAAGCACGTATGTCTGAAGAGCTACAACGAGCTCAGATACGTTTTTATCGCCCGGGCTGCTATTTTTCCGTCCTGTACGGCATTAACCACCAGCGCCGGTCCCCTGACGATATCACCGCCGGCAAAAATTCCCTCCACCGACGTTTTACCTGTCTCGGAATCCGCCTGGATCAGATTTTTCGCATTCAGCTTGATGTTTGGATACCACGCCGGTGACTGTTCATCAGCCTTGTTGCCGATGGCTTCTATGACCACGTCGGTGTCCAGAATCCATTCGGAGCCCTCGATGTTGACAGGTGACCGTCGGCCGGATGCATCCACGTCGCCCAGGGCCGTACGGACAAGTTTAAGACCCTTGATACACTTTTTTTCATCGATGACAAAATCCATGGGCTGGTTTAGCAGCAGAAAGTGGATGCCCTTCTGCAGCGCCTCGATTCTTTCATTCTCTTCAGCCGGCATCTGTGTGTAAGAGCGCCGGTAGACTAGATAAACATCTTTGGCTCCCAGTCTGATAGCCGATTCCACACAGTCCATAGCCACGGAACCGCCACCGATGACGGCCACCGTCCTGTTTTCGATTTCCGCTGCCAGGGATTCCAAGCGCCCGTCACGCAAGCCCTCCAGATACTTCACGGAACTGTAAAGCCCTTCAATGGGCGATCCCGCATCTCTCAGGCTCACGGAATCCCACAATCCAGGCGCCAGAAACACCGCCTGATAGCCTTTCTTGAGAAGGTCCTCTGCGCCTTCCCGACTGTCAATGGGAGAGGAACACTTGAATTGAGCCCCCAGATGCTTGATATCCGCCATCTCCGCCGCCAGAAAATCCAGATCAAAACGGAACGAAACAACACCATAACGTAGCACACCGCCGGGTTCTTTGCGTGCTTCAAAGATCGTAACCTGATAACCTTCCTTGGCCAGCTCCGCGGCACAGCTCAACCCCGCCGGCCCCGATCCCACCACAGCAATTTTTTCAGGCCGCGGGTCTGCTTTCTCAAAGACCCTGAAATCCATATCCCGGGCATGTTCAACAAGAAATCGCTGGATCTTGCCGATGGCGATGGGTTGGCCGATGCCCGTTGCGCTGCACTCTTTTTCACACAACTCGGCTGTGGGGCAAAGCACGCCGCAGGCGCCGCCTAGAATGTTGTTTTGCTTAATGGTTCGAATGGCCCCGGTGATATTTCGAAACCGGAATTTTCGAATGAATCCAGCCGGGTCTGTTTCCGCAGGGCATGCCTTGGAACAGGGTGCGTCATGACAGAGAAGACAGCGGTCAACCTCCGCCATGGCCTGTCCAAAATCGAATCCTTTGTTCATCTGCTTGAAATGATCTGCACAATTCACCGAATGCCTCCTTTATTATATACGCCTAATATGAGCATTTCAAATTAGGATACAGACTCAGGGCACCTCGCAATGCCCGACAAAAAAACATATAGAAAATATACCACGCTTTTACAATATAAATCACACCAAAAACACTTGACGCCGAATCCCTACATAAGATACATGTTGAACCGAAAATAGCTACAATTTAGATACTATCTGGACTGAGCGATTTTTCCGAAGAAATGTGCCGAGATCTTGATGGAGGCGGTTTCGCAAAAACCGTAGGCATACCCGTGGATCTGTCGAGGCTTTTTGTGAACCCTTGATCCGCAAGAGATTGGTGCAAGTCAAGATAAAAATCGCTCAGTTCAGATAATAGAAAAGGGGATCGACATGTCAAGACTTATTAAGTGCGCCCACATTCAAGCCTCAAATCCAAAACACGACGGAACACCTTCTGAAATCAAGCAGGCCATGATCGAAAAACATATTCCCCTCATCGAAGAGGCCGGGGAAAAAGGTGTGAATATCCTTTGTCTGCAGGAAATATTCTATGGGCCTTATTTCTGCTGTGAGCAGGACACCAAGTGGTATGCAACGGCCGAGACCGTACCCGGCCCCACCACTGAACTGCTGGCCGAATACGCCAAGAAATACAATATGGTGATGATTATTCCCGTTTACGAGGAAGCCATGCAGGGTGTTTACTACAACACGGCCGCAGTTGTCGATGCCGACGGTAAATACCTGGGCAAGTTCAGGAAAGTTCAGATCCCTCACACCTGGCCCGGTTTCTGGGAAAAATTCTATTTCAAACCGGGCAATCTCGGGTTTCCGGTATTTCAGACCGCCTATGCAAAAATCGGTATCTTCATCTGCTACGACAGACATTTTCCCGAATGCGCCAGGGTACTGGCTCTCAACGGTGCCGAAATTCTTTTCAATCCATCAGCAACAACCGCCGGGAAATCACAATATCTCTGGGAACTGGAACAGCCCGCCCAGGCAGTGGCCAACGGTGTCTTTATCGGTGCAAACAACCGAATCGGTGTCGAAAAACCCTGGGAGTTCGGACGTTTTTACGGTTCCAGCTACTTTGTCGACCCCCGCGGCGAAATGCTTGTAAAGGGCAGCGAAGACAAGGATGAGGTGGTGATCGCTGACCTGGATCTTGACTTGATCCGTGAAGTCAGGGATGGATGGCAGTTCTTCCGGGATCGTCGGCCTGAAATGTACACGGAGATCTGCCAGCAACTGCCGTAATACAATAGGGTTCCAGGTTCCGAGGGTTCGAGGGTAGTTGATAGAAATCAGCTAAAAGCGTTAAAAGGCTAAAAGGCTGTCTTTTTGTTCTTGAATATTAACCCGACCCAATTGAATGGGCAAACAAAAAGGAGGGGCAAGTACCATGAGTGAAGAAAAAAGTGAACACAAACATTGGATTGTCTACCCCATCGGGAGCAAACCTAAATGGGGCCTTGCCGTACTGCTTGGTATCCAGCAGTATTTGACCATGTTCGGGGCAACCGTACTCATCCCGTTCATCGTTGGCGGCGCCATGGGTCTTCCCCCCGAAGAATTGGCATTGTTAATCTCAACCATCTTTTTTACTTCGGGATTGTGTACACTGATTCAGCAGTCCCCGCTTGGAAACAAACTACCGGTGATCCAGGGCGGGACATTCTCTTTCCTCGGGCCCACATTTGCCATACTCGGCCTGTGCACGGCTGAAATGGCCTCTGGTGCGGGCGTCCCCCTGTGGCAGCTGAAAATTCAGATGGTTGCGGGCGCTATTATGGTCGCATCCGTGGTGGAAATTGTGCTCGGTTACACCGGCATCATGGGCCAGGTGCGCAAAATCATCAGCCCCATCGTCATCGGCCCCACCATCGCCATGATTGGGCTTGCCCTTTTCAATATCGGGGCACCCTGGATGGCAGGCAACTGGATCATTTCGATTATTACCCTGCTGGCCCTGATTCTCTATTCCCAGGTATTTTCCCACAAATCCAAGGTATTCATGCTGTTCCCGGTCCTATTAGCCATCGCAACGGGGTGGGCGTTCTCCCTTTTGGGCACCATCACCGGCATGATTCCCGCGGATAATGCCGCCAACCTTGCAGGCAAACTGGATCTGATCGGCTCAGCCGCATGGCTCAGCTTCAAACCCATGATGCCTTTCAAATGGGGTATGCCAGACTTCGGCAGTTCGGTGCTGTGGGCCGGAGCTTTCGGCATGCTGGCCGGTTACCTGGCCTCCATGATAGAATCCATCGGTGACTATTATGCCTGCGCGCGTATCTCTGAAGCACCCGTACCCACGGGCAAGATGATATCCCGGGGGCTCGGCGCCGAAGGGTTGGGCTGTCTTGTAGCCGGCATACTGCAGACCGCCAACGGCACTACCACCTATTCCGAAAACATCGGTTCCATCGGCCTGACCAAGGTGGCCAGCCGGCGTGTGGTGCGCTGCGGAGCAGCCGTCATGCTGGTCATTCCCATTATCGGCAAGTTTGGCGCTGTGTTGGCCACCCTGCCGCAACCAGTGGTGGGGGCCATGTTCGTGGGCCTGTTCGGTATGATCGCCTCTGTGGGTCTCTCCAACCTGCAGATCGTCAACCTGAACAACTCCCGGAACCTGTTTATCATCGGCATCAGCTTCTTTGCCGGTTTGAGTGTGCCCTACCACTTCAATCCGATGCTGTCGGCAAATGCCGTACCTATAGACTGGAGTGGGGCCGGGCAATTCCTTGCAGTCCTGGGCAACATCTGCCAGGCGATCCTGACCACCGGTATGGCCGTCACCGCCATCCTGGGCATCATCCTGGACAACTTTCTACCCGGGGCATCCCGTGCTGAAAGGGGCCTGGAAATCTGGGAGAGCGAAGCTTCCGACGAAGCCTGGGAGGAGGCTGAAGCCAAATGGGCCGCCATGGAAGAAGGTGAGATGAGACCCGTTTAACGACCGGTATAACCAGCTTCAACAAAGAGGGCATGATTGTACAATCTGCCCTCTTTTTTTAATGCAGAATTCGGATTGTACGAGAAGGTGGTCGCCTATCTAACCATCTACTATTATGCTTTCATTATTGCCAACTGACTGTTGATATTGTAACCATAAACAAGCCAGAATGATTGACAGGAATATTAAATAGGAGCGGCGCCTTGCCCAAACTGTTCATACAAGTGGTCTACACCCTGCTGATCGCTATCGGCCTGGTGGCCATGTATACGCTTTTGAATGCCGGCAACCCCGACAGCCTGCTCAGGTCTTTTTTCCCGGATCCTTCCTGGGATGTTTACATTGCCATGGCATCCTCGCTGATCGTCTTTGTGCTCGGATTCGTGGTGTTCTTCAATCGTGACAGCGAGGGGTTCCACAACCTCATTGAGATGAACGGTGACAGGATCCGACAGATGCGCGGAGAAGGCCGGTCGGATGAGGAGATCGCTGACTCGATTCTAGCGGCCATGGGCAGCCGCAATGGATACAGACACAACCTGGCCAGAAAGAAACTCATGATATATTTGGCCGAGTTTAAAATAAAATCATAATCGATTTCGCCCTATCCATGGTAAAATCTGAAAGTTGAGCCATAAGCTATAAGCGTTAAGCTGCTTAGCGCTTATAGCTTAGCGCTTAAGGCTTATTTATGACAAATATTTACGCCAACCAGCAATGGATTTATATTGCCCTCATTTTTTTCGGCATCATCGGCTATATCGCCTTCATCCGCTGGCGTGACCACAAGTGGATTGAAGCCCGGTTTGGCGACAGAAAAATCCTGGCCATGAGTTTTGGCGTCAACTATTTCGGCCGGGCCAGCGAACCGGGTAAACCGGGAAAAAGCAGCGGATTCCTGCTGCTCATGCAGGACCGACTTTTTTACCGCAGCAGGACCACTCGTCTGGAATTGGAAATCGGCGGAAATAAAATTGCACATGTGTATCCGGGTAACAGCATCAAAGGCGTCAATCTGCATCAGTCCGTGATGGTAATCGATTTCATCAATGAAAACGACAAGCAGGACAGCGCAGCCTTCAAGGTTCCCTACCCCCCCCAGTGGATCAGTGCCATAGAGGCCAATCTTTTGCCCCAACGAAAACAGACAAAATAGATATTGCGATCTCAAACTTTCTTGGTATATATGAGGTTTGAGGAAAAATGGAATCTAATATCAATAATGTATTAAAGGAGGGATCATGACCGTACCAATGATAAAAAATTACATCAACGGTGAGTGGGTAGAGTCGAATTCTACAACATTCGGTGATGTGTATAACCCGGCAACCGGTAAAACGATCGCCAAAGTGGCCTACGGAACCAAAGAAGACGTGGATGCAGCAGTAAAGGCAGCCAAAGAAGCCTACTGGGAATGGCGAACCACGCCCCCCCTGTCCAGGGCCCGATACCTGTTCCGTCTCAAGGATGCCTTCGAAGAAAACTTTGAGGAGATCGCGGAAGTGCTCACCACCGAACAGGGCAAAGCCATCGACGAATCCCGGGGCGAAGTCCGCCGTATGATTGAAAATGTAGAGCACGCCACCGGTGTTACCACACTGATGTGCGGTTACACACTGGAAGATATCGCCAAAGATATCGACTGCTACGGGCACCGCCAGCCCATGGGTGTGTTTGCAGCCATTGTTCCTTACAATTTTCCTGCCATGGTCGCCTGGTGGTTCCTGCCCTACGCACTGGTCACCGGGAATACCTATATTGTGAAACCCTCTGAACAGGTGCCCATGACCCAGACAAAAATATTTGAGATCATGGAGGAAATCGGACTCCCTGAAGGTGTCGTGAATATGGTTCACGGGGCTCACGATGTGGTCAATGGCCTGTTGGATCATCCCGATATCGAAGGTATTTCATTTGTGGGCGCATCCCCCACAGCAAAATATATCTACCAGCAATGCGGTGCCTCCGGTAAACGGGTTCAGGCCCTCGGTGGGGCAAAAAATATCGTGGCCATCATGCCGGATGCCGATCTGGAGCAGGGCATGCCTTCCCTGACCACATCCTTTTTCGGATGTGCCGGTCAACGGTGCCTCTCAGGTTCTGTACTGGTACCCGTCGGTGATATTGCAGACGAACTGGTAGAAAAATTTGTGGCCGCTGCAAAAGGTATAAAAGTGGGCAACGGTCTGGACGAACAGACCTTTATGGGCCCGGTCATCAGTGCCGCCCACAAACAGCGGGTTCTGGACTATATTGAAAAAGGTATCCAGGAAGGTGCAAAACTCGTTCTCGACGGTCGTAACTTCCAGGTTGAGGGATACCCCAACGGCTTTTTTGTCGGTCCCACCATTTTTGACAACGTAACACCGGACATGACCATTGCCAGTGAAGAAATTTTCGGACCGGTGGTGAGTATCGTCCGCACCAAGAATCTCGACGAAGTCATCGACCTCGTCAACACCCGGAACTATGCCAATGCGTCCTGCATCTATACCTCAAGCGGTGCAACGGCACGTGAATTCAAGTACCGGGTCAAACCGAGCATGGTGGGTATCAACATCGGTATTGCCGCCCCCATGAGCTTCTTCCCGTTTGGCGGTGCCGGCAACTCCATGTTTGGTGACACCAAGGGACACGGTCAGGAAATATTCAATTTCTTCACCGATACCAAGGTTGTCATCGAACGATGGTTCTAAAGAAACGAGATTGTTCAGGGCCGCCCAGGCAACCCTGGGTGGCTTAAAAAAGGAGACAACATGCCACTGATCAGCTTTGGAAGTATTTTGAGTTTTGCAGAGGAGTTGGAAAAGCAGGATGAGGCATTCTATGCTGCCGCAGCCGCCAATCCAGCATTTGCAGAACTCAAGGATCTTTTTGATCAATTTTTAATAGACACCCGCAAGAACATTAAGAATGTTCAGCGTACCCGCCGGGAGAATGTAACGGAAATGATCTTGGAGCCTGTCAAGGATTTTATCCGAGCACCCTTTTGTGAAGAAATTGACCCCGCAGAGGCCAAAACCAGCGTAGAAATTCTTGACGCAGCCAGATGTCTTGAAAAAAGGGCCGAGAGGTACTACACTGAGGCTTCTGTAAAAATTAAGGCACTGTCCGAGGTTTCCCGGGCACTGAAAATGATCGGGAAAAAACATACCACCCATCTGAAAAAGCTGGAGACCCTTTAAAGGAGGATCAGACCAATGAGTGAGATAGAATCCAGGGTAAAAGACATGGCCGCCCACACTTTCGGAACCTGGAACTGGCAAAAAAACTGGCAGCAGCCAATGCTGATCAAGGATGCTGAAGGCGTCTATTTCTACGACAGCAACGGCAAACGTTACCTGGATTTTTCGTCACAACTCATGTGCTCAAATCTAGGTCATAAAAACCAAGCCATTATCAAGGCCATCCAGAAACAGGCTGAAACCCTACCCTATATTGCTCCGGGCTTTACAACGGAAGTGGCACTCGAGACTGTAGAGACATTGCGCGCCATCATGCCGGAGGGGTTGAGCCAGTTTTTCTTTTCCACCAGCGGCACGGAAGCCAATGATGGTGCCCTGGCAATGGTCCGACAATCCAAGGCACCGGCCTATAAGGTTATTTCACGCTATCACTCGTATCACGGCGCGACATCGGCCGGTTTGGCATTTACAGGTGATCCACGCAGATGGCCCATGGAAAGAGTTCGCTACACCGTAGACGGCGTATGCTTTGCACCGGACTGCTACTGCTACAGATGCCCTTTTGGCCAGACCTATCCGGATTGCAAGGTCCAGTGCGCACGTTATCTCGACTACATGATCAAGGAAGAAGGCAATGTTGCCGCGGTCATCGTCGAGCCCGTTGTGGGTACCAACGGCCGACTCGTTCCACCACCCGAGTACTTCCCCATGTTACGTAAAATCTGTGACGAAAACCATGTCCTCCTCGTCGCGGACGAAGTCATGACAGGCTGGTACAGAACCGGAACACCGTTTGCCATGCAGAACTGGGATGTCCTTCCGGACATTATGACCACTGCCAAAGGGTGCACCTCCGCTTACACGCCCCTGGGTATTACCGCTACCAATAAAAAGGTTGCCGACTTCTTCGAAGATGAATTCTTCTGCCATGGTCACACATACGCCTATCATGCCCTTTCTTTGTCTGCGGTTAAGCCGGCTGTGGAAGAGTACCGCAAACTGATTGATTCCGGTTTGCCCCAAAAAGTGTCCACATACCTGAAGGAAAAACTTTTCAACCTTGCCGAAAAGCATGCCTGTGTGGGCGATGTCCGGGGGATCGGTCATTTCTGGGGTCTCGAAATCGTCAAAAACAGAGAGACCAAAGAGGCTTTTGACGTCAAAGCCGACAAACTGAGTGGTAAAGCACTCATGACGGCAAAAATTTCCGGAGAGGCCATGAAAAATGGCCTGTACGTGGTCCCCTGGTACGATACCCTGACCATTGCGCCCCCTCTCATCATTACAGAAAAACAGGTAGATGAAGCCCTATCCATACTGGATCAGGCCCTCGTTATCGGGGATCAGGAGGCTGACAAGACAGGTGTTGCCGTATCCACGAGTTCTGAATTCTAAATAGAACATTCGAAGAGCCCGAATGTTCTACAGACAAGCATATTTTCTATGCAGTACCGGCCATAAAAGGGTACTTCATGGGAAGGACTGTCAGGTATATTTGGTATGGCCATTGCCATCGATAATCTATTGAGGGATTACGATCCACGGTTTAAGATTTTCCATGAGCTGATGGCCAAGAAAATCCGGGAAGTACTCCTTGTTTCCACACCTTATGATGCCTGGGTTATGGAAGAGGATGTCCGGTTATCGGAAAGAATCATCCACGAATATCGCGGTCTGAATCTGAGCAACCCCCCCAGACTCACCTGGGTATCCTCTGTCGAAGAAGCACTTACGGCACTCGGGGATAAAAAATTCGATATGCTCATCACCATGCCCAGTATCGCGGACATGGACTGTCTTTCATTGGGTGAACGGGTCAAAAAAATAAACCCGGACCTTCCGGTCATTCTCTTCGCCCACAGTGCCGTTACCTCGGTTGATTTCTATCCCGGTCACACAAAACCCCCGGGGATTGACCGTGCTTTTATCTGGTCCGGCAATACAGATATTCTCGTTGCCCTGATTAAAAGTGCTGAAGATCGCTTGAATGTGGATTATGACACATCGTCAGCAGGTATTCGGGTGCTCCTTTTTGTGGAAGACTCTCCCCAGTATCTTTCCTCATTGCTGCCCATCTTCTACCGGGAACTGGTCAGCCAGACCCAGGCCATCATGGAAGAAGGTCTCAATGAAGAGCACCGGCTCCTGACCATGCGTGCCAGACCCAAAATTCTTATCGCAGACTGCTATGAAGACGCGGTCCGTATCTATGAGAAATATAAACCGTATATATTGGGGGTTATTTCCGATGTTCGCTTTCCCAAAGACGGAAAACTATGCCCCGACTCCGGGATCGAGCTCCTGACCAAAATCAAGACCGATCGATGGGATATCCCCTTGTTGCTCATGAGTTCGGAACCCTCCAATGCCGACAAAGCTGCATCGATCCCTTCTTTTTTTGTGGACAAGAACTCCCGCACGCTGCATGCCGATGTCCATTCTTTTTTCATGGAACATCTTGGGTTCGGCGATTTTATTTTCAGAATGCCGGACGGCAGGGAAATTTCCCGTGCCACGAACCTGAGGACTCTGGAAAATGAAATGAAAAAAATCCCTAATGAGTCCCTGGCGTTCCATGCCAATCGGAACGATTTTTCACGATGGCTGTTTGCACGGACCGAAACCATTCTGGCATCCAAACTGCGTCCTGCAAGCGCGGAAGATTTTTCATATAATATAGAAGAGATACGGAAATACCTGGTTTCCAAAATCCACTTGCGGCGACAACGCAGGCAAAAAGGTGTTATCGTCAATTTTGATGCACACGATTTTGACCCTGACACGGAATTCTTTAAAATCGGTAATGGTTCTGTCGGTGGCAAGGCAAGGGGGCTGGCCTTTGCATCGGACCTGCTTCGCCACCAATCGGAAATGATACAGAAATTCAGCAATGTCAATATCATCATTCCCAAATCACTGGTCATCACAACGGATGGTTTCGAAGCCTTCATACAGCACAACCATCTCTTGGACGTTGCCGACACGGATATGCCGGACGAAGAAATCGCCGAGAGATTCCTGAAAGCCGAATTTCCAAAATGGATCAGGAATGACCTGGAGATTTATCTCAAGAACATTCACTACCCCATCGCTGTGCGTTCATCGAGCCTGTTGGAAGATGCGCAGTTCCGTGCCTACGCCGGTCTCTATCGCACCTATATGCTCCCCAATGATTGCCCGAGTTTCATCGGAAGGACCGAACATGTTATCAATGCCATCAAGCTTATTTATGCATCCACCTACTTTAAAGGACCCAAATCGTTTTCACGGCGGGTGGGGCACCGGACTGAAGAAGAAAAAATGGCCGTTATCATCCAGAGCATGGTGGGAGACACCTATGGCGAACATTTTTATCCCGCCCTCTCGGGTGTCGCACAATCCCACAATTATTACCCGTTTTCACATATGAAACCGGAAGAAGGTATCGCTACAATTGCCCTGGGCCTGGGGAAAATGGTGGTTGAGGGAGAAAAAGCACTTCGATTTTCACCCAGGTACCCGCAGCTTCTGCCACAGCGTTCGACGGTTGAAGACATTCTTGAAAACTCTCAGCGTTATTTCTATGCCCTGAGGCTGGAAAAGACGTGCTCCATGCTCAGTATCAACGACACATCCCATCTGGATAAACGGGAAATATCTGACGCCGAAAATGAATACCCGGTATCATTCCTTTCCAGCACCTACATCCCGAACGAACATCGCATCAGAGACACTTCCCATGTACCGGGCCACCGCGTCATCACATTTTCTCAGATTCTGAAATATAATTCTTTCCCCCTGTCGGATATTATCAATGCCTTTTTAGCCATGGGTCAAAATGGCATGGGATGTCCGGTGGAACTCGAATTTTCAGTCAATCTCAGCCAAAGGCAGGACATTCCGCCCACATTTGCCCTGCTGCAGCTCAGGCCCATGACCGCCAGAGCAGAATTGGAAATCGTCGATATCAGTGATGAAGAGATCGAAAAAGCCTTTTGTTATTCGTCCAATGCCCTCGGTAATGCACATAAGAACGACATCACAGATATCGTATATGTCAAACCGGATGTGTTTGATCCGGCCAAAACCATAGAAATCGCCCGTGAGATCGGCGGAATAAACAATTTGTTTTCTAATTCAGACCAAAAATATCTTTTAATAGGGCCCGGAAGATGGGGTTCCGCTGACCGCTGGCTGGGTATCCCCGTAGAGTGGACCGACATCTGTAATGTGGACGTCATTGCCGAGACAGCATCGGAACGTTTGAATGCAGAGCCTTCTCAGGGATCTCATTTTTTTCATAACATCACCACGATGGGAATCAACTACATTACCATTTCTGAAAAAAACGGTGGTTTTTTCAAAGGGGATTGGCTGAATTCACTTCCGCCAGTAAAAGAAACCGCACATGTGCGTTACGTGACCCTGGACAACCCCGTCACCATCAAGGTCGACGGCCGAACCTCGCGATGTGTGATGATGAGATAGCAGGTAGCAATAAGCTGATAGCCGAGCTAAATGCTAAAAGCTAATAGCTACCAGCTGATTTTATTAATGCTTTAAACGGAACAAAGAATTTCATGTCAACGATAATTATTTTCCCGCCCATATGAACGTTATAGAAATAATAAAATCCTAGGAGGTAGCATGTCTGACATCATCGAAATTGTAAAGTTGAGGGATCCAAATGAAAATGAATTTCACCAGGCCGTGACCGAGGTCATGGAGTCGGTCAAGCCAGTTCTCGACAGAAACCCCGAATACCGGGAAGCCAGGATTCTGGAGAGACTTGTGGAACCGGAACGGGTCATCATTTTCCGGGTGCCCTGGATGGACGACAGGGGCGGTATCCACGTCAACAGGGGTTTCCGGGTTGAAATGAACAGCGCCATCGGACCCTACAAAGGCGGGTTGCGGTTTCATCCGTCGGTCAATCTAGGCATATTGAAATTTCTGGCCTTCGAACAGGTGTTTAAAAACGCCCTGACCACCCTCCCCATGGGAGGCGGTAAAGGCGGCTCGGATTTTGACCCCAAAGGCAAGTCAGACAATGAGATCATGCGTTTTTGCCAGAGCTTCATGTGCGAACTCTCCCGTTACATCGGTCCCAATACCGACGTGCCCGCAGGGGACATCGGTGTGGGTGCAAGAGAAATCGGGTATCTGTTCGGCATGTATAAAAAGCTTTGCAATGAATTTACAGGGGTATTGACCGGAAAGGGCCTCAACTGGGGAGGAAGCCTTATTCGGCCGGAAGCCACCGGCTATGGGTCGGTTTACTTTGCCTCTGAAATGCTTGCAACCAGGCAGGACACGCTGGAAGAAAAAGTTTGCCTGGTTTCAGGTTCCGGCAATGTCGCCCAGTACACCATCGAGAAAATCATCGATCTGGGTGGCAAGGCCATAACCTGCTCTGATTCCTCGGGTTATATCTATGATGCAGAGGGCTTCGACAGGCAAAAGCTGGCTTTTTTGGCATTGCTGAAAAATGTCAGACGCGGGCGTGTCAAAGAGTATGTTGAGAAATATCCATCAGCAGAATACACCCCGGTGGATCCATCCCTCGGCTACAACCCCCTCTGGAACCATAAAGCCGCCTGTGCCTTCCCCAGTGCGACCCAGAATGAAATCAACGAAAAAGATGCCCAGAACCTTGTCAATAACGGGGTGTCTTTGGTCTGCGAGGGCGCCAACATGCCCACAGTCCCCGAGGGGATTGAAATATTTCTTGCGAACAACCTTCTCTACGGCCCGGGAAAAGCGGCCAATGCCGGTGGTGTATCGGTCTCCGGGCTCGAAATGTCACAGAACAGCATGCGACTTTCCTGGAGCCGTGAAGAAGTGGACACGCGCCTTAAAACAATTATGATGAATATACATAAAACCTGTCAGGAAACCGCAGAGCAATACGCCTCACCCGGTAATTATGTAATCGGGGCCAACATTGCCGGTTTTGTCAAGGTTGTGGATGCCATGCTGGATCAGGGGCTGGTTTAACCCGAACATTTCATGAAACTTGGCAAGCAGTGTTTTATTGGGTCGGCAAGTCACGGGGAACACAAGTGGTGTTTTGGATATAGGATTTCGGGAAGCGATTATGAACGCTGATCACAAACGCTCTTTCCTGTCCCTGGCAGCCAGTTTCTGATATGCGGCCTGGATCTCCTTGAAGCGCTCTTCTGCCAGGGACTGAAACTCTTCTCCCAGATGAAGCACCTTGTCAGGATGGTATTTCCCGGCAAGGTGCTTGTAGGCTGTCTTTATCTCCTCCTGTGATGCCCCTCGGGGAATTTGGAGCACCTCATAAGGATCCTTTGAAGTGTTACCGTTGGTAGTCGGTGACCCGTTTCTGTGAGAACTCTGATTTGATCGTTGGGCCCCTTGTGGTTGACCAAAAAACTGTCCTTTGCTTCTGTAGAAAAAACGCCACAGAAAATATAGAATAACGAGATCGTCTATCCAGCCCCATCCGAGGATAACATCGGGAAAAAAATCATAGGGCAATAAAAAATAGACAAGAGCCAAAAGTGACAACACGAGTTTCATGAAATTTAAGGGTTATGCCAGCTTGTAGACACCTCTGGCAATCCTCTTTATTTTCCCTTCTTTACTCGCCCTGTGAAGAATGTTGCTGATCTGCTTATCACTGAGGCCCGACCCCTCCTTTAGTTTTGAAATCGAGACGCCCTTTTTATAGCGCTTCATGAAGGCGAGAACTTTATTGGTCGGTGTGACTGACACGGCCGGTTTCCCGGCAGGCTTTTTGGCCGTTTTCTTCACTGCTTTTTTGACTTTTTTCTTGGCCGCTTCTTTTTTGGGAGCCGGGGCTGTTTTTGCAACTTTCTTCTTAGCCGGTTTTTTTGCTGGAACGGCCTTTGCTTTTTTTACCGTTTTCTTTCCGGATAACGCCTTAGGTTTTACTTTTTTGGTAGCAGCTGCTTTCATGAGCTTTTCGGCTTTTTTGGACAATTGATCAAGTTTCTTGGATAGATCATTGATCTCCTTGTTAACAGCTTTTAGAACTTCAGCGAGTTTTTTCATGCCTGTTTACCTCCTGGTTAAGGGTGATAGAAGTTTTAACTTTTACGAAAACTCGCTTCGCCTTGACTGAGTTCGAAAATTCAGGAACTGATCGACAATATCAAAAACAAGGTTTGAGAGTTGAGCGACACAAAATGTCCAACCACCAAGCGAGCAATCGTGTGTGTTACTGTACGGGAGGAGATGTTTTGTCCGAGAAATCGCTCTCGGAAACGCATGGAATAGCAACTGAGAATACTCTTACTACAGTTAACGCATAAGATGGTTGGATGCAAGAAAAAAAGTGAACTGCATTGGGACAGGAAGATACGTGTCTTCTCATTCCCATCGATTCCCGCCCTTGTGTTTTAAGTCGATGTATTCCACGGTTCCCCGCCCGCCAATAAAAGAATTGAGCAGCCAGCTGATGATGCTGATGAGAAACGCACCCCACACCGACGCCCAAAAGCCATAAACATCAAAGCCCGGTATGATGGCGGAAGCAAGCTTGAGCATCACGGCATTAATGACAAAAGTAAACAACCCCAAAGTCAAAATGTTGACAGGCAACGTCAGTATCAGAGCGATAGGACGAAAGAAGGCATTAAATATTCCCAGAGCAGCGGCTGCAAAAATAGCCGAGAAAACACCCGCCACCTTGATACCGTCGATCATGTAAGACGCGACGATGATTGCCGCTGTCAATGTCAGCCATCTTATTGTCAATCCATTCATGGAAATGTCTCCTTTGAAGAGCCCCCTGCAACCGCTGCAAATCGAAACGTTTCCTGCGTTCACACAGGCGGGTCAGGGTTCTATCTCTTTCAGTTTTTTATTAAAATAAAACTCAGCCCCTTCCTTGTCATGATAGAGCTGTTCCATTTCAGTAAAAAGACGCTCAATAATTGCCTGACTTTTATGAATCTTCCGAGATATCTCAGATATTTTTCTGCCGTCGTTTGACTGTGAGGCATTTATCATGGTCTCATTGAGAATATGAACGTTTTTTTCATGAAGGTCGATGTCTTCCTCGATCTTCTTGATTTGCTTGTCAAGTGGTTTAATTTTTAGACTCTTCTCCACCACAATCTCAGATCGCATTCGTCGGATATCTTTCTTGCTTCGTTTGGCTGAAACCGGCATGTCTTCCGTTATTCCTGCCATGTCTCCTTTTTCATCGATCTCATCGCTCCACCCCTCTTTATCGAGAAATTGTTGATAACTCCCTTCAAAGAGGTGTATCTGCTCGTCTTGAAATACCACAAGTCTGTCCGCAAGGGCATGCAGGAACATTTCATTGTGGGTCACAATAATCACCGTGCCATCAAAGCTGTCCAGTGCCGCAAGCAGCGCATCACATGAATCCATATCCAAATGATTTGTGGGCTCATCCAAAAGTAGCAGATTTACAGGAACGGCCAGAATCTTTCCCAGAAGAACCCGGCTCTTCTCTCCGCCGGACAGGACACCAATTTTTTTAAGCGCGGCATCACCTTCGAACATCATGGCACCGCAAATATCCCGGGCTCTCTGGCGGTCGATATCTTCATGGGCATAAGCGATCTCCTCTTCAACCGTTCGTGTTGCTATGAGAGATTGAACATTGGTTTGTTCAAAGAGCCCGATGTCGATATTCGGATTGTAGACGATGCTACCAACATCAGGCGTCAGAATCCCGGCCAGGATTTTCAGCAAGGTTGTTTTCCCCTTGCCGTTTTTGCCAACAATGCAGATGCGGTCGCCTGAATTGACGGAAAAACTCAAATCTTTTATCAAAGAGATTTTTGAATCATATGAAAACGACTGATGTTCAACACGCAGAACATGTTTACCCCGGAAAGGTTTGCTGCGAAAAGAGAATTCCAGGGTTTTCAACTGATCGAGCTTATCTTTTTTCTCCATTTTTTCGATGGTTTTTATTCTCGATTGAACCATATTTGCAAGTCGCGCCTTCGCTCTGAAACGCGATATGAATTGATTGATCTCCTTTTTACGACGCTCATCATTTTGACGTGTTTTCTCATAGACCTCTTCATCTTGTGCTATTTGAGTATAGTACTTTTCCGTATTTCCGGAAATTTTCCGAATCTTTTTTCGATGAATTCCCAGAACATGGGTCACGACGTTGTCCATGAATCCCCTGTCATGGGTTATGAGCATGATTTCGTGGGGCCATTTAACAAGGTATTTTTCAATCCAGCGTATGGAGGTGATATCCAGGTAGTTTGTCGGTTCATCGAGCAACAGGAGATCGGGTTCGGAAACAATGGCTTTGGCCAGATTGAGGCGCACCTGGAATCCACCGGAAAATTCCCCCGGGTGACGCTGCATATCACGTTGAGAATACCCCAGGCCTGCCAGAATCCTCTCCACTTCCCAATGGTTATGTTTTCGGTCGGCTGACAGTCCTTTCATTCCCTCTTCCAGAACCGTACGCTCCGTAAAGCCCAACGACTGCCGCACAATCCCGATTCGATAATTTTTGGGAATTGTTATGGCACCTTCATCGCACGATTCTTCCCCCATAATCATCCGGAAGAGAGTGGTTTTTCCATGCCCGTTTCTACCCACCAGGCCAACCCGTTCTCTGGCACCAATTTTAAAATTGACACCATCAAAAAGTTTTTGTCCGGCAAAACTTTTTTGCAGGTTTTCTGCTCGTATCATAAAATCGCTTCGCGTTTTTATCTGACGCGGCAATGCCGCTTTAAACTGAGCCTACACCCACGGAGCGGGCAGGCTCAAGAAGCTCCCTCGAAGGGGGCTGGAATATCCAATATCGAAACCATGAATTTCGAAGTGATGCTTCCAAAAGGGTTTTAGTTAAAGTTAAAGGCGGGTCCAAGATTCAAACCGCATCCGCCCCCTGGAATTGCCCTTAATTTGGATACTGAGATGATCCGAAGATTAAAGAAAGTGCGCCAATACAGCACTTCGTCAATATTCTACATTCCTTGGTCGATATTCGATATTTCCCTTTAATTTTCACCGGATCGGTAGAACCTTTCCGGGTCCTCCACCAGCGGTGGCGGTTTTAAATCAGAATAATTGTCGATTGAAAATTAGTACATGCAACCATTCAGGTCAATCAGGAATATTGAAACAGAGATGAAAGGGGATTTAAAAAGGGCAGAACCGATCTCTTCGGGACTCAAAATCTTTGATAACCGCAGCTTTGAAACCCTTGCAATCACAACGCGAAAGGAGGCTATCCCGATATTGCTGAATATCGATGCTTTCAAGACGCATCTGAACTGTTTTGAACAAACGGGGTATCCATTGCCCCGGAACCTGAACATGATGGAGACCGCCACTGTAGGCCATCAGAATCCTGCCCCGAGGAATCTTTTGAATGAGATCTGCAATACCACCCCGAACGGTCATGGGTTTGCCATTCTTATCCAGACCGCCCCGGCGCATCATGCGGCCTTCCGGCATGATGATGACCATCGAATCCGAATGGACATGATGCAACAGATTCAACCAAGTCTGGTCTTTCATTCTCGAAATGGGAACAACATTTCCGGCAACCAGGTTAAAAAAATTGCCCATAACAGGACGCTGAAGTGCCTTGTCCGCCACCGGCATCAAACCCTTTGTGGCAATCCGTTTTAAAAATTCGTTTGGGAACCACCCCACAAAAAGAGGTTCAAAAAGACTTGTATGATTCAAAAAGGCCACCAGGCGAACACTATCCCAGGACCGATCAGGTGAGTCACCGTCTATCCAGGAAATGTCAAATCGGTAAAAACAGCGGCTCAGTGTCTTGACCGAGCGAAGAAGCCCATACACCAGATTTTCGCGCGTCATCTTGACGTCTTTGTGTTTCATCGTCGTCTTTTTACAGAAACCATCTCAAATTTGAGATGACTTCTAATCACATTTGTTCCGGAAGGTGCTGAAACGGGATTAGAACAAGAGCCAAAGACACCCATGTATTTTTAAAAAAGCGTCTTTTAAAAGTACAGAACAGCTTTCAATTTTACAAAAGTTTTACAATTGGGTATGATATGAAATCTTCGGGCTAACCGATTTTCAGAGGTATTGAACATGAACCGTACAAAATGGCTGATCCATCCTGTTTTCATACTGATCATCTCGATTCTGGCACTTGCCACATCACTTTTTCTCTATATTTACTGGTATATTGAAATCAGCAGTGGTCTCAAGTCGATTGTCAAACGTTTCAACCTCGATACAGGACAATTTTTCACCCCCCAGACATGGTTCGTTATCATGGTTCTCACGGTGCTTGTCGGTGTCATCATCATGGGAATTTTTATTATATTTGTCTATAATCTGAAAACACTACGGCTGTATCGGCTGCAACATAACTTTATCAACAATTTTACCCATGAACTGAAAACACCGGTTACATCCCTTAAGCTGTATCTTGAGACATTTCTGAAACATGAGCTCTCCCGGGAAAATCAGCTAAAATACATCCAATATATGCTCAGTGATGCTGGGCGTCTTTCCGAAGATATCAACCGCATCCTAAACCTGGCCCAGATCGAAAGCAAAAGCAACACAGGTGAATATGTCTTCCAGAATTTGCCGGAAACCATCGAGAACTTCTATCAGAAAAACTCACACCTGTTCAGGGATTGTGATATTCAAATTCATCTTCCCAAAAGTGAATCCTATTTCTATCCGATTATTCCCCCGATATTTGAAATGCTTTTAATGAATCTGTTTACCAACGCCATCAAATACAACAATGCAGCCGTTCCGCGGATCGATATTTCATTTGAAAAACAGCAAAAGAAACTCATCCTTCGATTCAAGGACAACGGTATCGGTATCGACAAGCCGGAGCTAAAAAAAATATTCAAAAAGTTCTATCAAGTAGGACGTGCAGATGATATGTCGGCAAAAGGCAGTGGTCTGGGACTCTACCTCGTGGATCACATAGCAAAAATCCACAAAGGAAAAATTACAGCGGAAAGTGCCGGCTCTGGCAAGGGCGCTATTTTTAATTTGATCCTTCCCTTGAGGAATTGACCAGCATGAAACCAAATGAAAAAAAACGTGTTCTCGTTATAGAAGATGATCACCACATTGCCGAAGGTCTCAATCTGAACCTCTCATTTCAAGGTTACGACGTCGGTATCGCCCCGAATGGCGTTGCCGGTATTCAAATGTGGCGAGAGTGGCGACCGGATCTGATCGTCCTTGACATCATGCTTCCCGGGATTGACGGCCTCTCCATTCTGCGTAATATCCGCCTTGAAGACGAAAAAATACCGATTTTGATTTTATCGGCAAAAGCAGAGACCGATTACAAGGTCAAAGGTCTCGCTTACGGCGTTGACGACTACCTCACCAAACCCTTCAGTCTGGAAGAGTTCCTGTTGCGTGTGGATCGTCTCCTTAAAAGAGCTTCCTGGAGCAATCCAAGCGAGGCTCTTGCAAACGCTCTTTCTGAAAATGAAACCAATGTTTTTTCTTTCGGCGGTAATCAGATCGATTTTAACACCATGACAGCGACCTGCAAGATCGGTACGGTTCGTCTGACAGAGCAGGAAGCCAAACTTTTAAAATTGTTTCTGATGAACCCGGGGAAACCCCTCTCACGCGACAAGCTGCTCCAGATCGGATGGGGGTACACCAAGGGAACAACCACGCGAACCGTGGACAATTTTATCGTCCGATTCCGAAAATACTTTGAAGACAACCCTAAAAAGCCGTCTTACTTTATCAGTATCAGGTCAATTGGTTATGTTTTCTACACAGACCATAGATCCAATAACGAAAAATAGATACCCGGATCCAAAGAGTCCGACGCTGATTTAACCCTATAAGGGATTAATATTATGCACAGTCAGCGTGTGATAAATTCGAAATACGAATATCGAAATACGAAACAAATCCAAATATCAAATACTCAAATGAATAAAAAGAGAACCAACCATGCTTGAATCTATCTCCCATAAAACGATGATGTTCGAAGACAATGTTTTCGAGACAAAAAACCAGGAGCTGATCCTTGAAGAACCGCTGTCGTTGCGCATCGATGGCAATCCATACGCAGTTGTCATGCGAACACCTGGTGACGAGATCTATCATGCGGCAGGATTTTTTCTTTCCGAGGGGCTGGTCAATCATAAGGACAATTTCACCACCATTGGATACTGCACCGAAGAAGGCGTCAATGTGGTAACCGCCACACTCCAGCCGGAGCGAAAAAGCATGGTAAAGGATCTTCTGGAAAGACGCGGTTTTGTCAGTCAAACCAGCTGCGGTATCTGCGGCAAGGAGTTGATAAAAGATATTTATCAGATTGTAAGGCCGGTAGCCGGACGCCTGAGTATGTCCATAAGGGACGTTGGATCGTGCTTTGCGAAACTTGTGAATACGCAGTCGCTTTACAAGACAACCCGGGGGGCCCATGCGGCGATGATCCTCGATACCCATTTGAAGCCCATATCGTTTGCAGAGGATGTGGGGCGACACAACGCACTCGACAAAGCCATCGGCAGGGTTTTCATGGATTTACGGCTACAAGACTCCGGTCTGGCAGTGATGTCCTCACGCATCAGCTACGAGCTTGTTCAAAAAGCGGCCAGGGCGGGACTTGAAATGATCATCGCGCTCTCCCGCCCCACAGCACTTGCCGTTGAGCTGGCATCACGGCTGAACATGACGCTGGCATGTATCGACAAAAACGATGCTGTGATGGTTTTCTGCGGCAGTGAACGTTTCCAATAAAACCCTCTGAAACTATTCTGACAAATTTTCATGCTCGAGCGCACACAACCAAGCATGAAAAAAAAGCTTATTCTATGTAAAGAGACTTAAACTCCGTGCATTTTGGCGTATAGGAGCACTGGCGTGATGGGTAACAATACCCTTGACACAGGCTACCACTTTGTTACATGATGGTGTGTCGTAACAGCAAGCGCTAACCCTCTGGGTTCTGCCGTGTGGCGGTGCTTCGCATGCCGCGGTAATAACGAGCGGATCTGAACAGTCTATTCATAAAAACGGTGGTAACGCTATGGACAGTGTTGAATTCTCTTTGTTTCGGAAAAAGCTGCAAAAAACACAAAAAGAACTTGCCCAGTTGTTGGGAACATCCCTCAAGGCCATTCACAGCTACGAACAGGCCTGGAGAACAATCCCTCCCCACGTCGAAAGACAGCTGTTTTATCTGGTATTGAAAAAAAGAGGCCTTCTGGACCGTCAAAAAAACTGCTGGACCGTCAAAAAATGCCCCCCGGAAAAACGCAAAGCCTGCCCTGCCTGGGAGTTTCAATCAGGCGACATGTGCTGGTTCACTTGTGGCACCCTCTGTGCCAACGCGGTTCAGGAAACATGGGCTCAAAAGATGCGTCTTTGCCGATCCTGTGAAGTTCTTGCGCCCATCCTCGACGCCGTTAAATCCTGACTGGAAACCTATCCCGATATGAAAATCGTATCCATCGCCATCAGCAAAAAAAAGGGAACCCGCAAAACACCGGTTTCAGCCGCCCGATTGGTGGAAGGGCATGGCATTGAAGGGGATGCGCACGCCGGACCCTGGCACCGTCAGGTAAGTCTCCTGGCTACGGAAGATATCCAGGGTATGCAGGCAAAAGGGCTGGACGTGGACTTCGGAGATTTTGCCGAAAACATTGCCACCAGTGGTATTGATTTGCCAGGTTTGCCCATCGGAAGCCGCCTTAGAATAGGGGGTAGTGTACTCCTCGAAATCACCCAGATCGGCAAAGAGTGTCACAACAAGTGTGCCATTTACTACCAGGCAGGTGACTGCATTATGCCCAAAAGAGGTATTTTCGCCAGGGTGATCACCGGAGGGGAAATATCCTGTAACGATGACATTCAGATTGTGGATCATCTTTAGTAGCGTTGATTCAATTCGAGGGGCCAAGGGGCCCAGGGTTCGAGTGGGACGAAGTGAGGCATCAGCTAATTGCTCAATAATTATTTGGAAAACCAGACGATGATATGCTGATAGATAATTTTTTAAGTCGTGGTCAGGAATTTCTGGGTTGTCGATACCCCATTATGTGCGGTGCCATGACCTGGATCAGTGATTCCAAACTCGTGGGAGATATTGGGAATGCAGATGGTTTTGGATTTTTAGCCGGTGGCAATACACCCGTGGACATCCTCGAAAAAGAGATTGTAACTGTCCGGGAGTATTCGGGCAAGCCGTTTGGGATCAATCTCATAACGGTTTCACCGATTTACAAAGACCAGTTGAAAATGGTCTGCGACATGAAATGCGACATCATCATGTTTGCAGGGTCAATACCGAGGGAGGCGGAAATCCGGAAAGCCCAGGACTCCGGTGCTAAAATCATCTGTTTTGCCCCCACGGCTCCCCTGGCCATGCGACTCATAAAGATGGGAACGGATGCGTTGATGCTGGAGGGTTCCGAAGCAGGGGGCCACATCGGTCCTGTCACGCTCTCCGTGCTACTGCAGGAGGTTCTCTTTAAAATCGATACCGTACCCATTTTTGTTGCCGGGGGTATTGCAACAGGCCGCATGATGGCGCACCTGCTCATGATGGGAGCTGCCGGCATCCAGATGGGAACCCGGTTTGTCATGTCCGATGAATGTAAGGCGCACCCGGATTTCAAAGAAACGTTCAGAAAAGCCAAAGCCAAAGATGCCGTGGCAACCCCTCAGTTCGACAGCCGCCTGCCCGTCATCCCCGTGAGAGCCTTGAAAAACAAAGGGACCATCCAGTTCGGAAAACTTCAGCTCAAGGTCATAGACCAGCTTGAGCGGGGCGTCATCGACCCCCTGGAGGCTCAGTATGAAGTCGAAAACTTCTGGGCCGGGGCGCTCCGGGAAGCGGCCGTAGAAGGAAAGGTTCAATCCGGATCGTTAATGGCCGGGCAATCGGTGGGTCTGGCAGACAAAGTCATGCCCATCAGGGATATCATTGCCGAACTCATCCAGGATGCGGAAACCGAACTCCAACGACTGCATCGGCTGTTTCACATCACCTGCACCTAACCCTCCCCGCATATTTTACGGGGCAATCTTGGCGCATCCGCTGTGTTATTCAACCTTCGCAGTAGCACACTACGGCTTCAGGTTGAAATGCCTTGCGGCTGCACCAACCTTGCTCCGTAAAACATATGGGTTTAATTCTTTGAACTGACGTTTCGGCGGGTGACGGCAAACGCTACATTATTCCATAACCCATTGGATTTTTTTACGCTTCTCCCATAACACACAGGCCATCTTTGACATGAACCGTCCGGTCTGTGTCCCGGCACAGATTTTTATTGTGGGTCACCATGATGACGGTCTGCCCGTCATGGTTCAACTGTTTCAACAAAGCGATGACCTGACCTGCTGTTTTGCTGTCAAGATTGCCCGTGGGTTCATCCGCCAGAACAATGGGCGGTCTGTTCACGATGGCGCGGGCAATGGCCACACGCTCCTGTTCGCCTCCGGATAATTGGTCGGGCAGGCGGTCTTTTTTGTCCTGCAGTCCCACTTTTTCAAGCGCCTCTGCAGCCATTTTCGCCTGAATATCCTTTTTGACATTTGCAATGGAAAGGGGGATCTTGACGTTTTCCATTGCGGTCAAATATGGGATGAGCTGAAAGGACTGAAAAACAAACCCCACATACTCGCTCCTGAAATCTGCTCGCTGTTCACTGGTCAGACCATACAGGTCCAGTGTATCCACCCATACATTTCCCCGGGTGGGTCGATTCAGACCCCCCAGGGCCGCCAGGAGGGTGCTTTTGCCGGCCCCGGACTGGCCTACGATACTGACAAACTCGCCGTCATCGATGAAAAAACTCATCTCCCTGATGGCACAGACCGTGGTGTCACCGGTCATGTACTCTCTTCCCAGATCCTGAATTTCAATCAAATGATCGTTTCCGTTCATTGTATATTTCCTATCACGTATCTAAATTATAAACTGAGTTGCTTTGTTCATTGTGTTCTTTGGGTTTATTGTGTTGCTTACACCTGTCAGCCACCCTCGAACCCTCGTATCACCCTCCGACTCTTAAAACATTGTATGCTGGGATGCTAGGAAGCTTGGAGGCTGGGATGCTGCTGTCCACTTTCTGCTGTCAGCTACCCTCGGACCCTCGAACCCTCGTATACCACCCTCCGACCCTTAAACCCTTGTATCACAGGGCCCGCAGGGCAGAACTGGGATCCATCCTGCTGGCTTTCACGGCCGGATATAGGCTTGCCAGCAGACTCAGCGCCACCGATAGAATCAGGGAAACCCCTCCCAGGGTAAGGTTTAAATTGGATAAGGTACTTTCCTGGATAATCAGCGGGATCGCCAGCCAGGCGATGCCGTTGCCCAGGAGATATCCCAGAAAACCACCGATCAACCCCACCACCATGGCCTCCAGTAGAATAATCTGCATGATGTGCCCCTGTCGAAAGCCGATAGCACGGAAAATCCCTATTTCACGGGTGCGCTCGTTGACCGAGCCCATCATGGTTACGAAGACGAGAAGCGAACCAATAAAAATCACCAGGATGGCGACACCGTAGCTGAAGGACTTGATCATTTCGATGGACTGCATTTTGGACATAACCGCCTGTTTCAGGGCCGTCACTTTGGCGTTGGGAAACTTTTCCGCAATCTGCAGGGTAATTTCGGTAATGGGGCAACCCCTGCAAAAAGCTGAAATTTCCACCATGGATACGCGGCCGGGTTTTCCCAGAACCTTTTGAAAGCGGTGCAAATCCCCCATGATGATACCGTCTTCGGGACCACCGGTGGGGTGTAGGATCGTGGATACGACAAACAAATCGGTTCCCAGTTTCAGAGAATCTCCAAGTGCCAGGTTGAATATTCTGGCGGTCTCGGACCCGAGAATCAGTTCATCCGGGCTGCCCGTCGGGGCACCCGCGAACTGCCACCATGTTTTCAAATTCAGCTCGGTTTGAAGATCCGCACCCATGAGGAGAACGCGTTTTCCGTCTATTTCCCAGGGTCCCAGAACCTTGGGAGCGATGATGCCGAGATTATCACGGTTCTTGATATCCCGGATATTCACCAGATCCGACTCCATGAATTCCACGGTTTCATAATTGACACCGCCAACGCTGATTCCGCCATAGCTCAAGGACAGGTTTTCACTTCTGGGGGTCATAACAATATTCGCGCCGAACCGATCCAGTCTTTCTTCCACATCCCGCGACATGCTCTGGGTAATGGAAATCAGGGTCACAATGGTGGCGATTCCAATCAGCAGACCCGATACGAGAAAAACAACTTTTCCCTTGCGTCGTTTGAGGTTGTTCAAGGAAATATTATAGAGTTTCAAGTTCTGCCTCCTCTTGCTCCGTCTGGATCCGCTGACGATGGTTCACCCTGTTCAACAGGACAGCATGGTATCCTTGCACCTCGAAAAAGTTTGACATGTCTTCGATACCGGTGATTGACCGGTCAAAGGTAATAACCAGGCGTGCGCCTTGCTTGTCGGCTATGGCCAACTTGACACCGTTCAGGGTTGCAATGGTATGAATGACATCCTGGGGCCACGCCTGTTCTCCGGACAATTTATAGATCACATCATCCAGATTCCGGGTGGTAAAATAGGCGATGGATTTGGGCGCGACCATCGAAATCAGACCCACGATGATGATGGCCGATACTGTTGCCGCCCAGGTGCCGAAGCTGATGCCCTTTTTCTTTACACCGAGAACGTTTTCCCGTTTGTCTCTGTATTTTTCAAGATCATATGCCATGTCAGATTCAGCCTCTTGTGAAACCTTCTTTTTTAAGATTTTTTAAATTCACAGTACCATGCGTTTTGATTGATGTCGGCCATGCTGATCAACAGGTATTTCCCCTCAACCCGGCGGTTGAGGGGCGCTGGATTGCAGCCGCCCTTGACCACATTGATCCGGGAGGAAGCGAATCGCTGTCCGCAATTGGTACACACCATAAAATCACCGTCCTGAATATAGCCCTTGCCTGACCGGTAGCACACATCGCAGGCGTCGATGGCCGCGCGGATCACGCCATCCCCGCTTTTAATGGTAAAAAATGTCACCAGGGTACCACTATCCGCCGTTACCTTGAAATAGTGGGCCTTGCCGTCATCAATATCGCTGAGCGAAATTTTCAGAACATCGTTTTCAGGTGTCAGCATCTCTATCCGAGGACCAAACAGCGCCCATGCTCCCGGTACGAGTGCCAGGGAAATTGTCATGACCAGTATCAAACATATCCATATTCTTTTCATTTGTTGCCTCCACAAGTGAATTGTCCCACCTAAAACAGGAGGGGATGTTTTTCAGTCTACTCTGCTGATGGTGCAGCCGGTTGTCGATTAAAAAGTCTTTTCCATATTGACGCCGATGCCGAGCAGCCGCCGTTTCTACTGCCGCCACCGCAACACCCGTTTAGGGCATCATCGATCCGCGTCAGACAGGAACCACAAGAAAGATTGGAAACCTCAAGCGTCGTTTGCTTGAGGCTTGCCCCAAAACCGTTGATGCCGATCAGAATTGAGACCGCCACCAGAAGTCCTCCGATAATGAGAAACCGCGATCTGTTCATTTCCTCTCCTTTTTGCTTTTGCTTTCCTTGAAGCACTTATACCGCTTGTCATAATAATGTTCCGAAAATATGATGGCGGCATAAGGGGTTGTAGCAGAAAAACGGTCCTCAATCGGAACGTTTTTCTGACAACCCCTATAATAATAAGAATGCCTATAATGCAGCAAAGGGTGTGCCATGAGGGAATAAAGCGGGGATAAAAATAAAAAATTAATGATTATGGTAGGTTATAAAGTGATGAACGGGCAAGGATCGCTCCGGCAATGAGGTAGTTGTAGAATATTCTACATGCCAATGAAGAATATTCTACAATCGCCAGGTGGGTTGACAATGGATCCCCACAGGTAAACCCATGGTCCCATTAAAATACTTGTCTTAAAACCACTTTTTCCGCTTGAACCAAAATATCATTGCCAGAAATATGCCAAGGAGTATCAGCAACAGTACCGGATAGGACCAAGCCCAATCAAGTTCCGGCATATATTTGAAATTCATCCCATAGATACCCGCGATAAACGTCATGGGAATAAAAATAGAAGCCATGATCGTCAAGACCTTCATGACTTCATTCATGCGATTGCTCATATTTGACAGGTAGATGTCGAGGGTTCCCGAAAGCATATCCCGGAAGGTTTCGATGGTGTCAATTATCTGAATGGTATGATCATACACATCCCGAAGATAGATAATGATATCTTCGTGAATCAATTCAGAGTCTCCCCGTGTGAGCGTATTGACGATTTCCCTCAAGGGCCAGATGGACTTGCGCAGGAAAATGACCTCCTTTTTAAGGGTTTGTATGACTGCCAGCGATGAGGGCTCCGGATTTTCGATGACCGCATCCTGGAGTGTTTCAATTTTTTCCCCCAGTTCCTCGAGAATCTTGAAATAATGGTCCACCACTAGGTCTATCAGCGCATAGGCCAGATAATCGCTGCCTTTTTTTCGAATGTGCCCCTTTGCATGCCGGATCCGTTCTCTTACAGCATCAAAAACATCCTTTTCCACCTCCTGTAATGAGATCACATACGATGGACCGACAATAAGACTGATTTGCTCATAGCGGATGGTCTGATAGTCTGCATCCGGATAGACCATCTTGAGGCTCAAGAAAAGATAAGCATCATAATCATCCATTTTGGGACGCTGTTCCGTATTCAGGACATCCTCAAGAACCAAGGGGTGCAAATAGAAACAGTTGCCCAACTTCTGGATCATGTCAACATCGTGAATTCCCGAAATGTTGATCCAGGTAATGGAATCGGTTTTCGTGAATTGCCTGCATGCCTCGACAGTATCCACATCCATTTCACGCAGGTGGGCGTCGTCGTAATCCATGATGGAGATCTTGATGTCGTCAACTTTTCTCTCACCCACATGCAACAGCGTCCCCGGAGAAAGACCCGCTCTTTTGGAAGATTTTTTAACTTTCATGGCTGACCTCCTGATAAAAAGACGCCAGGTTCTTAGCAAAGACCTAAAAAAATTGGCTTAACCAAACAAAGGTATTGTTCTAAGACCGATGAATGATCCCTGGGCGACCACAAGGATATCTGTTTAATTGAAGCATACCCTGCAGCAAACTGCACTTTTTCGGTTCAACCAACCAGTTTTTCGAGTCTCTGGCAGACAGTTTCGATGGTTTTTTCATTTTTTGCAAAACAGAACCTGACCTGATCCATACCCATGGCCGGAGAGTGATAAAAGGCGGTTCCCGGAACCGTGGCAATACCCGTGATGTCAAGCAGTTTCAGGCTGAAGCTGTCGGCAAGCTCTTCTTTGTATCGATTTATCAAGGCACCTGTGTGGGCCATGACATAATAAGCCCCTTTGGGCGCTTCGACATTGAAACCAACGGTTTTCAAGGCTGTACAAATCCGGTTCCGTGCACCATCGTATCGTTCCTGGAGCATCGTATAGTATTCTTCGGGCATGCTGAGCGCGCAGACACCCGCTTTTTGGAACGGCGTGGGCGCACCCACGGTCAGAAAATCATGGACCTTGCGGATACGGCTGGTGATACCGGGTCCGGCAATGGCCCATCCCACGCGCCACCCGGTAACGGAATAGGTTTTGGACAGGGAGTTGATGGTCACGGTTCTTGCGGCCATGCCTTCCATGGATGCCATGGAGATATGCCTCTCCTGATCGTAGAGGATGTGTTCGTAAATTTCATCCGTTATGGCCACGGCATCCCACTTGATACAGAGGCGACCGATCTCCTCCAGTTCCTTGCGGGAAAAAACTTTTCCCGTTGGGTTGTTGGGGGTGTTGATAATAATGGCTTTGGTGTTCCTGTTGAATGCGGCCGTCAGCTCTTTTGAATCATAGGACCAGTCCGGGGCTCTCAGTGTCACATAGCGCGGTCTGGCACCCGAAAGAATGGCGTCCGGTCCGTAATTCTCATAGAAAGGTTCAAATATGATGATCTCATCCCCCGGGTTCACCAGGGCTTTGAGGGTGGCGATCATGGCCTCGGTGGCACCGCAGGTAACGGTCACCTCGGTGTGGGGATCACATTCGATCCGATTATACTGGAGGGCTTTACAGGCAATCGCCTCTCTCAAATCCGCCTCACCAAAGGTGACGGCATACTGGTTCCAGCCCTGCTGGATGGCGTCAATGGCTGCTTGCCGTATAATCTGCGGCGGGTCGAAATCCGGAAACCCCTGGGCAAGGTTGATTCCCCCCCTGGCGCTGCTGATACGCGTCATCTCCCGGATGACGGACTCGGTAAATTTGGTGGTGATCTCGGATAGCGGTTTCACGGTTATTTCTTTTTTCCCATAACGACATGAGCTGTTTTCGTTTAATGAATTATTTGACCGCGAGAGGTAAAGGAAATGCCTTGCCCAGACTGAGTTCCAATCATTACGGCTTCGACAATAGGCAGATTCACAGGTTTGTCAGATTTCCATTCTACAATAAAATTGGCACCGGAACCGCCTGTTTTATCCCCTTCTGGAACGATATAGCGTAATGATCCCAAGGGTGCCAGCGTGGCAGGTTTTTCTACATAGTGTTTCAGAAGTTTTCCCTGGGTTTCGTAGTAACTGACCGTGGTGATCTGGATTGGATGCTTTGGATCGACATTTCTGATGCTTACCGTTATCGTAAGTAAGAAGGGTTTTTCGCGGTTACCACTGTAAATATGGGAATAGGCCGGCACATAAATCGTCTCTCCTTTAGACAACGCACTCTGTCCCTCAGCTTGGTCGGGTAAAGCCACCAAAAGGCAGAAAAAAATAGAACAAATTATACATACTGAAAAACAATGCTTCTTCATAATCATCCTCCACACCAGTAACTATTTTCTATGAAATTATACCAAATCTATCATAAGCAGCCAATGAGTCAACTCAATTAACAATCTAAAAAATTGGATCTTCTCCCAATTCGTTGGGAAAAAGGGTTCAAGGTAGCATTACACAATGCGCAACGTTGGGTGTTATGAGAATGCACAAGGGAAGTGTCTCACTTTGTCAATTGACAAAATTGATTGAAAATTTAAATATGCATGACATATCTAAATCCTATGTGGAGCGATGGATGAATCAAATATTTTGACATTGTTTTTAACTCCCATATTCTTAAAATTTGAAGCACCCATCTGAGATAAAAAGGAGACGTGCCATGACCATGATGACCCCAGAGCAATATGAAGAGAGTCTCAGAAACCTGAAGCTGGTGGTCTATATGTTCGGCAAGCGACTGGACAATGTGGTGGACGATCCCATAATCCGGCCATCCATGCAGGCGGTTGCCAAAACCTATGAGATGGCCCACCGTCCCGAGCATGCGGATATCATGACCGCCACCTCTCACATCACCGGCAATAAAATCAATCGCTTCACCCACATCCACCAGCGTGTCGATGACCTGGTCAAAAAGAGTAAAATGGGCAGATTGCTGGGACGGGAAACCGGATGCTGCTTCCAGCGCTGCGTGGGGATGGATGCCCTGAACGCCCTTTCCATTGTCACATACAATATGGACCGGAAATACGGAAGCGGGTACCATCCGCGTTTCTTGACCTACCTGGAATATGTTCAGGAAAATGACCTCACCTGCGACGGTGCCATGACTGACCCCAAAGGTGACCGGAGTCTGCCCCCGCATCTGCAGGTGGATCCAGACCTTTATCTGCGTGTTGTCGAGGAAAGAGAGGACGGTATCGTCGTCAGGGGCGCCAAAGCCCACCAGACAGGGGCCGTTAATTCCCACGAAATCATTGTCATGCCCACCATGGCCATGCGTAAAGAAGACCAGGACTATGCCGTCTCTTTTGCGCTGCCGGCCGATGCCCAAGGCATCCTGTACATCATGGGGCGTCAGTCCTGCGACACCCGCAAGCTGGAACAGGGCCGGCTGGATCAAGGCAATATTTTATTTGGCGGGCACGAAGCACTGGTTGTTTTCGACGATGTCTTTGTCCCCTGGGACCGTGTGTTCATGTTTAAGGACTATGAATTTGCCGGAGAACTGGTCGAAAAGTTCGCCGCCTACCATCGGCAGAGCTATGCCTGCAAAGTCGGTGTGGGAGATGTTCTCATCGGTGCTTCCCAGATAGCCGCAGAATATAACAATGTTGCCAGAGCGTCGCACATCAAAGACAAGATCATCGAAATGAATCACCTGAATGAGACCCTTTTTTGTGGATGCATTGCATGTGCCTCCGAAGGCAGCCAAGAGCCCAGCGGCACCTATTCCGTCAACACGCTGCTGGCTAATATCCACAAACAGAATGTAACCCGCTTTCCCTATGAAATCTCCCGCATGGCCCAGGACATTGCCGGCGGGTTGATGGTGACCATGCCGTCCGAGGTAGATTTAACGGCGCTGGAAACCGGTAAGTGGATAGAAAAATATTTTGCGGCCAATTGTGACGTCCCCACCCTGAATCGCATGCGTATTTTACGGTTGATCGAAAATTTAACCCTGGGAACGGCCGCCGTGGGTTATCTGACCGAGTCCATGCATGGCGCAGGATCTCCCCAGGCCCAAAGAATCATGATTTCACGTCTCGTCGATATGAGGGAAAAGACAAAAGCGGCCACAAAACTGTGTGGTATCGAGGATTAACCTAACTAGAAGCCATCTCAAAAAAAGGGTTTTGGTTCAAGTTCAAGGCGGACCCGAGCTTCAACCCGCAGGCATACTGAAGTATTCCGAGGAGTTGAAGCAAGGGACCAACACAGAAATTGGGCCAAAAAACTTTTTTGAGATAGCTTCTAGGGTTTTCTATGCAGAATACCAAGGGTCTTGACCATGGGTTCTTCATGGAACCGGCCTGAGGAAAGCGCGGCCCGATACATGTCATAAGGTGCCTGACCGCCTTCTTCCGGGTCGGGAAAGATATCGTGAAACACCAGGTAGCCGCCCGGCATAAGGTGATGCGCCCATGCGTCGTAGTCAAGACGGACGGTTTCCGCCGCATGACCGCCGTCGATAAAAACCATGGCGAGCCGGGTTTCCCATTGTCTGGCCGCCACATGGGATCGGCAGACCAGGGGCACTACCGTGTCTAAAAGATCGCCCTGCCGCAGGGTTTCCCGGAATGTCGTGAAGGTGTCTACCTGAAAGGTTTTAAAATCAAACAGCTCCGGATCGAAGTATTCCTCGCCGGGTTGTTGCTCTTCCGAACCCGTGTGATGGTCGATGGTGAACAGGGTGCTGTTGGTTTCCCTGCAGGCAGTCCCGATACATATTGTGGATTTGCCGCAGTAGCTGCCGATTTCCAGGCAGGGACCTAGTTTGCTTGCTTTTCTGGCGATGGCATAAAGCGCATCCCCTTCGACAGTATCCAGGAAACCCTTGACCTGTCTCATTAACTGGCGCTGTGCTTCAATCAACGTCCTCGTATCCTCTCACCAGCACCTCGCGTGCCTTGGCCCCGTCCGAAGGACCCACCAGGCCCTCCTGTTCCATGGTTTCGATGATCCGGGCTGCCCGGTTGTAACCGATCCTGAGATGCCGCTGGACCATGGAGATCGATGCCTGACGCGTCCTGGTGACCAACGCAACCGCTTCATCGTATTTTTCATCGTATTCCACATCACCGTTTTCAACAGCATCCTCCACCGGGGCCTGGATCACATCTTCCAGGTACTCGGGGGGCCGCTGTGACTTCAGAAACTCTGTAATCCTGACAACTTCAGCTTCGGAGATATAGGCGCCGTGGATTCGTTGAAGTTTGGCCGCACCCGGCGGTAGAAACAGCATGTCCCCGTTACCCAGAAGGCTTTCGGCACCATTCATGTCGATAATCGTCCGTGAATCCGTCTTCGAAGAAACCTGGAACGTGAGCCGTGTGGGGAAATTGGCCTTGATAATGCCGGTCAGGACATCCACGGAGGGTCGCTGCGTCGCAATGATCAGGTGAATGCCTGCAGCCCGAGCCATCTGGGCAAGACGGGTCAGGGCGACCTCCACGTCCCGGGACGCCACCATCATAAGATCCGCCAGCTCGTCGATGATGATGACGATGTAGGGAAGTCTTTCCGGTACATTGCCATCCTTGTCCGGTCCCTGTTTGGCCATTTTCTGGTTGTACTGATCCACATTCCGGGTTTTGTGTTCGGACAAGACTTCGTAGCGTCGCTCCATTTCCTTTACCGCCCAGAAAAGGGCATTGGTGGCTTTTTTGGCACTCGTCACCACCGGTGTAATCAGGTGCGGGATACCATCGTACATAGAGAGTTCGATGCGTTTGGGGTCCACCATGATCAATTTCAGGTCGTCCGGTGAAGACTTGTAGAGAAAGCCACTGATCATGGTATTCAGGGCAACGCTCTTACCCGCTCCGGTGGCCCCGGCAATCAGCAGGTGGGGCATCTGGTTCATCTTGGTTACAACGGGATTGCCAACAATGTCTTTGCCCAGGCACAGGGTCAGGGGCGACTTGGATTTTTCGAAAACACTGGAGACAACGATCTCTTTGAAGCGAACCGTTTCCCGCTCCGCGTTGGGAATCTCGATCCCGATGACGGCTTTACCGGGGATCGGTGCAACAATCCGGATGCTTGTCGCCCGCAGCGTCAAGGCCAGGTCGTCGGACAGGTTGACGATCTTGTTTATTTTAACACCCGGGGCGGGCGCGTATTCGAAGGTCGTGATGACCGGACCCGGAGTGACCGTTACCACGCTCCCATGCACACCGAAATCTTCCAGTTTCTTGGTGAGCAGTTTGGACTGCATTCTGAGATTTTCATCGTCTGCCGAAATCGGTTCCGTGTCCGGATCATCCAGGAAATTGATGGAAGGCAGCTGAAAACTTTTGTCACCCCGCATGAATTCAAATACTTCCTGTTTGGGAGCCGCTACCTTTTTGATGGGTCTGGGCATGGGGGCCTTGATGGTGACTTCCGGTATTTTTTGTTTTTTCTTCTCCTTGACAACCTTTGTCCGCTTTTTAGCTTTTTCTCTGCGCTCCTTCCATTTGATCAGCAGCGTTTTCAGCCTTTCAAAAAAACCTCCCCATTTCCCGTAGACAAACTGGGCAAAGCGGATGAGCGAGAAGCCGGTTGTCAGAATAAATCCGATCAACCACAACAGAAACAGAATGATGATGCCGCCGGTGGGGTTGGTGTATTTGACCAGAAACGATTTCAGAGGAATTCCGATAACCCCGCCGCTGGAAAAGCGACCGCCGAAAATCGCCACAGAATCATTGTGAAATGCCAGCAGGCTTCCGGTGGTGATGATGAGAAGCAGTCCACCGAGTGTCTTGTAGACAGCGGTTCTGTCTGGCTGTTTGCCGAAAAAATGGATACTCATGAGCAGCAGCAGCACCGGAAGCCAGAATGAGCCGATACCGAACAGACCGATGAGAATCCCCGCCGTATGGGCGCCAAATACTCCGAACAGATTGTGGATATCACCACCGGCCCGGGCATTGTTGATGGAGGGGTCGTTGGGACTGTAGCTCAAGAGGCTGATCAGCGTAAAAACAACCAGAAAAAACAACACAATACCAATGATTTCTTTGCGCATAGTTCTCAACCTAAAATAAAATCACTGCACGATTTTATCAGATGCGACCTTGTCACGCCGGCGGTTAACAGCTTCATCCACTAACACAGGTGCCCACCATTGAAGAGCCATCGTCCGGGCGTATTTGGTTGACGGCTGGCAGTCACTAAACTTCCGTAAAAAAAGGCAATATGACAGGACGACGGCCAATGGTATAAAAGAAATAATGCCGCAACGCCCTTCGAACTTCATGCCGGATCCTGTCGATCCTGTTGGTCACCTCCGGACCAAGCTCTTCCACGATTTCCAGAACCACACATTCAGCATCACGCAGGAGATGCCCGGTCTCTGTTTCGAAAACAAACCCGCGTGATACGATTTCCGGTCCATACACGATAATGCCCGTTTCCTCATCAAAAGCCATGTTCACCACTACCAGCCCTTCTTTGGAAAGGGAATGCCGTTCCTTGAGAACACTTCGGCCCACATCCCCTATTCCCTTGCCATCCACAAGCACTTTTCCCGTGGGGATGCTCTCGCTGACGGTGACACCGTACTTTGCAAACTCGATGACATTGCCGTTCTGTGCCACCAGCACACGTTTCTTGGGGATACCGACCTGTTGCGCCAGGCGGCTGTGCAGGATCAGGTGCCTGAATTCGCCGTGAATGGGAATAAAGTATCGGGGCTTGACCAGGTTGATCATGAGCTTCAGCTCTTCCTGAAATGCATGACCCGACACGTGAATCGCGGATATTTTTTCGTAGATGACATCCGCGCCCCGGCGATAGAGATTGTTGATAATATTGGTAATGGCTTTTTCGTTGCCCGGAATGAATTTCGATGACAGTAGAATCGTATCTTCCGGCTCGATGGTGATCTGTTTATGCGTACCGGCAGCCATTCTGGCCAGCGCCGACATGGGTTCCCCCTGGCTTCCGGTCATGATCATAACGATTTCATTGTCCGGAAGGTCGCCGATGGCATCGACATCGATCTCCATGTCGGTGGGAACCTTTAGAAATCCCAATTCCTTGGCAATGCGAACACTCAACTCGATGCTCCTGCCATTGAAAAGCACTTTCCGTCCCTGGGCAACCGCGATATTCACCACCTTCTGTATACGCGTAATATTCGATGCGAACAAAGCCACAATGATGCGCCCGGAACAATTGTCTGCCAGACGCGAAAGAGACTCCCCGATCTGTTTGGCCGAGATTGTATAGCCTTCCTTTTCCACGTTGGTAGAATCCGAGAGCAGTGCCAGAACACCGGTTTCACCCCACTGGGCAAAGCGGCCCACATCTGTTTTCAGTTCATCCAGGGCCGTGTGGTCGATTTTGAAATCACCGGTATGGATAATGGTCCCCACGGGTGTTTTGACAGCCAGACCCACACCATCCACAACGCTGTGACAAACCCTGATGAACTCGAGTTCAAAAGGACCGATCCTGAGCGTGTCCCGGGGTGAAATCTCGTAGAGATCCGTTTTGGCAAGGATGTCATGCTCTTCCAGCTTGTTACGGACGATCCCGAGGGTAAATGCGGTCGCATAGACAGGGACCTGGACCTCCTTGAGGAGGAACGGGAGTGCCCCGATGTGATCTTCATGGGCATGGGTCAGGATGATGGCATGCACCTTGGCCTTGTTGGTACGGATATACGCCATATCCGGGATCACATAATCGACACCCAGCATGTAGTCTTCCGGAAACATCAAGCCACTATCGACGATGAAAATGACATCGTCATATTCGTATACCATCATGTTCAGGCCGATTTCGCCCAAACCGCCCAGGGGTATGAGTTTCAATGACATGTGCTATTTGTGAACGTTCTCTTCAAATGCGTTACAGATGGTGTTCCTCACGGAATCCATGAGGTCATCCTTTGTTTTGCGCGTGTAACCGGACGTGGGTATGGGCGCCAGGATATCCATTTGGACCGATTGCGTCCGGATACGCAACCTGCCTTTGGGCATGATAGACCACGTATTGAAAATAACGATGGGTACGATGGGAACCCCCGCATCTACAGACAAAACAAAACCACCCTTTTTAAACGGCAGGATCTTTCCGTCCCGGCTCCGGGTTCCTTCTGGAAAAATCAGTACCGATACGCCGTTCCGGATTTTGGCCGCGGCCTCGGCCAGGCTTTGGAATGCTGATTTGCGGTTGGATCTGTCGATGCTGATATAACCGCAACCACGCATGCCACGTCCGAATATCGGTATTTTGAACAACTCGGCCTTGGCCAGCCACCTGAACTGTATGGGAAGACACCCCAAAAGGACCGGTATGTCAAAATTGCTCTGATGATTGGGCATCAAAATACAGGAGCCGCCGACATTCAGGTTTTCAAGACCGTTGACATGGACATGAATGCCGCTCACGAACAGAATGGACCGCGCCCACGCCCTGGCTACCAAATGGGGCGCGTTACCGTCCCTGCTGAAAAGAGCAACGATGATAGCGACGGTGGCCATGACAATCGTTGCCAGAACAACATAGACAAGAATAAAGACCGTTTGCAGGAATTGACGTGCCATGTGATTATGTAATGATCTCCAGTTTTTCAAACAGCCTGTCGACCCTGCTGATAATCCAGTTACGCTGTTCTTCGTTGGCATAGCCCATACAATCACAGTTCACGCGTAATTTGGTCCGGATCAACAACTCGCAGCATAACCTGCCAGGTTCAAGGTCCAGGGCAACATAGAACGGTTGACAGGACTGGTGGGATGTCTGGAGCGATGTCAGCAGCGCCTCCACCACCGGAATCCAGTAGATTCCTCCCAGTTCTGATTTCCCATACTCCTTCTCTATGAAGGACTTGATTTGTTTATGATCTTCAGCTCTTATCTCATCAATGACATACTGTCTCATGATGTGGGAAGCTACCACAATTTTGTCTTGATCGCAATATATATGTTCAGAACGAACCGTCATAACAACCGGTGGGGGTCGGACCGGGAAAATACTGTTGTAGTTTTTCCCATTTTGTCATAGAATGACGCCGATGAAAAACAGAAGCAGAAAACGATTCCTGGATCACATGGCCCTAATCGGTTTCGGTTTAGCTATTTTTTACTGGTTTATCGAGGCCTTGGTATTTGCCATGCTTCCCAATGATATCAGCTTTTCCCAGCGTCTCATCGGACCCCATTTCAATGACCTGCTCACCCGATTCCTGGTCCTGTCCTTTTTCGCTATTTTTGGATCCCACGCGCAGTTCACCATCAACCAGCGAAAAGTTGCCGAAGCTGCCATGCGCGAAAGCGAAGAGAAATACAGAACCATTATTGAAAGCATCGAGGATGGCTACTACGAATTCGATACGGAAGGGGTTCTGACATTCTGCAACAGCTCCCTAATCAAGGTCCTCGAACAATCACAGCACGACATTATCGGCAAGGATATCCACGCCATCCTGACACAAGACAATGGCCGGATGCTGATGCAGGCTTTCGAGGCGATTTCACACGATGAAACTGCCCAGTCAAATGAACTGGACTGGTCCTTTAAAAAAATGGACGGTTCCGAGGGTTATTTTGAAACCACCCTCTCCTTGATCAGAGACCCCAGTGGCAGGATAAAGGGCTTCCGGGGCTTTCTGCGGGACATCACCCGACGAAAACTGACCGAGGCCATGTATCAGGAAAAACTGGCTGCCGAGGCTGCCAGCAGATCCAAAAGCGAGTTTCTGGCCAACATGAGCCATGAGATCCGAACCCCCTTGAATTCGATTATCGGACTCATCGAACTTTCCCTGGACTCGGATCTGACGCCGGAGCAGCGGGATGATCTGAATGTTGTCATTTCTGCTGCCTACGCCCTTTTGTCACTCATCAATGACATTCTCGATTTTTCAAAAATCGAAGCAGGCAAGCTCGAACTCGAGGCCATTCCTTTCAACCTCAAGGAGTTTTTAGGAGAATCCCTCAGGATCGTCGCAGCCAAGGCCCATGAAAAAAATCTGGAACTGGCCTATCGAGTCGATCCGGATGTACCGGAAACCATCGTCGGAGATCCGGCGAGAGTCCGTCAGATTGTTCTCAATCTCATTGGCAACGCCGTCAAATTTACAGACAAAGGCGAAATCATCCTGGTGGTCGCCCCCGAAACCAATGGGCAGGAACCATACCATCTGGTTTTTTCCGTGAGGGATACCGGAATCGGGATACCCAAGAAAAAACAGGAATCGATTTTCGGTGCTTTTGCCCAGGCAGATGGAAGCACCACCCGTAAGTATGGCGGCACAGGACTGGGACTGGCCGTATCCAAACAGCTGGTGACATTGATGGGCGGTCGCATCTGGATTGAAAGCCCCGTGTCGTCCGGGCAGACCACCTCCAGGGGTGACACCGCGGGACCCGGAAGCGCCTTTCATTTCACAGCCCACTTCAAGCGGCCGTTGACGGACAGCGACGCCACGAGTCACAAACCGGATATTGATATCAGCAGTATAAAGGGACTCGTTGTCGATGACAACCTGAGCAATCTCGAAATCATCATGGAAATGATGGAGAGCTGGCACGTATCTCCCACCGGCACGACAACAGCTGAAGAAGCCAAGGAGATTCTCTCTGAAGCCCAGGCATCCGGAAACCCCTTTGGGCTGGTACTGATCGACTCCGACATGCCGGGAGCGGATGGTCTTTCTCTTGCCGGATGGATCAGGAACCAAAACAGCCTGGATTGCAAAATGATCCTGATGATCACCTCGCTGCGGGACCGGAAGCAGGTGGACATGCAGGCGTTGAACATATCTTCATCCATCACCAAACCGGTGCGGCCCTCGGACCTGCTGGATGCCATTATCCGTGCCGTTGTTAAGCAGGAAACCAGCCAGAAAGAAGAAGCCCCCGCGCTAACATCGACCCAGGACCAGCAGATGCAACCGCTCAAGATTCTCGTGGCCGAGGACACACCCTTTAACCAGAAGTTCATTTCACGTCTACTCGGCAGATGGGGCCATACGGTCATAATTGTGGGGGATGGCCGAAAGGCCGTTGCAGCCATCGCCGAGGATCGCTATGACCTCATTCTCATGGATGTTCAAATGCCGGAAATGGACGGGTTTGAAGCAACCGCCAGAATACGGGAGATCGAAGAGAAAAAAGGGGATCATACCCCTATCATCGCCATGACAGCACATGCCATGAAAGGCGATCGTGAACGGTGCATCGAGGCGGGAATGGATGATTACGTTCCCAAGCCCATTTCTTCCGAAGCCCTCTTGAATGCCATCAGAATGCTCGTACCGGAACGTCCTGGACCCAAGAAGGAGAAATCACCTGTGATAGAGAACGCTAAGTCGGTATTCGATAAGAACGCTCTTATAAAAGCGTTTGACAATGACTGGGATTTTCTAAAAGAAGTTATTGACATGTTTATTGCGGATTATCCGCAAATGCTAAAAAATATTCATGATGCCATCCAGACCAAAGATGCCCCTGCGCTCCAGCGTACGGCACATGCCCTGAAGGGCATGCTGGGTAACTTTCAGGTTGAATCAGCAACTAAAAAAGCATACAATCTTGAAAAGATGGGTACTGAGGGAAATCTTGAACAAGCCGCGGACATCTACACGCAGCTTTCCACCGAACTTGACAGTCTCGAAAGCATGTTTTTGGAGTTGTCCAGGGAGACGATGAATTGAAGATACTGATCGCTGAAGACGATGGGATTACCCGGCGCAGACTGCAGCATTTCCTCGAAAAGTGGGATCACCATGTCATCACCTCGGAAAACGGACTGGATGCCCTGGAGCATTTTCTTTCCAAAGATATCGACATTGTAATCACAGACTGGATGATGCCAGAAATGGATGGTCTGGAACTGGTGGGGCATATCCGCAGCCGGGGAAGGGAAAAGCCCTATGTCTACACCATCCTCCTGACGTCCAGGGGGGACAAAGAGGATGTGGTCAAAGGATTATCCGAAGTCGGCGTGGATGATTATGTCATTAAACCATTCGAACCCGATGAGCTGCGCGCCCGTCTCACTGTGGGGGAAAGAACCGTCAGGCTGGAGAGAACCCTCAGGGAGTATGGAGAAGGACTCGAAAAAATCGTTCAGAAACAGACTCGCCTGATCCGCCAGACCCAGGAAGAAACCATTATCCGGCTCCTGACGGCCCTTGAATCGAGGGATGAAGAAACCGGCGGACATGTCAGACGAATTGGTCTCTACAGCGCCTATCTGGCCGAGGCCGCCGGCTGGGCCAAGCAACAGGTGGATGATATCCGTCTGGCCGCTCCCATGCATGACATCGGTAAAATCGGCGTTCCAGACGCCATCCTGCAAAAAGAAGGGCCTCTCACCACAAAAGAGTTTGAGGTGATCAAGTCCCACACCACCATCGGTGGTCAGATATTGGGGGACTCTGAATTTCCCATGCTGCAGCTGGCCCATGATATTGCACTCTTTCATCATGAGAAATGGGAAGGAAAGGGATACCCTGAAAACCGGTCTGCTGAAGAGATCCCCGAAGCAGCCCGGATCGTTGCCCTGGTAGATGTTTACGATGCCCTCAGCCAGGACAGGGTTTATCGTAAGGCCGAAACTGAAGACGAGGTCCTCAGGAAAATGGATAAAGCCCGGGGAAATCACTTCGACCCCTATTTTTATGATCTTTTTATAAAATCCCTGCCGGCCTTTCGGCAAATCGCCCGCGAAAACCCGTAAAGCTAAGCAGTTAGTTTATCACCAACGATAAGAGTGAGGAGATCCGAATATCGAACGTCTAAATCCAAAACAATGTCGAATGCTCAAATAGCCAAAACAGCCCATGGGATTTAACGTTAGACTGCTTGTTTTGATCATTTGAATTTGTTTCATTGGATATTGTTTAGATTTTCGAATTTCGTGCTTAGGATTTGAGTGGTTTTATCATGCCTGAAAAAAGAACATATTTTATTGTCGATGACGATCGGGTTTTTATCAAGCTCCTGACCAGATACCTGGCTTCGGATTTGGTGACCATCACATCCAGCACCACCAGTTCCGATGCTTTCCAGGAAATCAAACACCTCAAACCGGACTGTCTAATCCTCGACATCATGATGCCGGACGTCGATGGGCTTGAACTGTGCATGCAGGTGAGAGCCGAACCCGCCCTGGACAACACCAAAATTGTCGTGGTCTCAGGCAAAGCCTATGAAATTGACCGAAAAAGGGCCTTTGACATAGGCGCCGATGGTTATATCGTCAAACCGGTGACCCCCGATAAAATCGCGGGACAGATCCAGCGCATCGTGGAAGATCGCGTGGAAATGACCTTCTGGGGCGTCAGGGGTACCTTGCCCGTTCCTGGGCAGAATACCATTCGGTACGGTGGTAATACGAGCTGCATAAGCCTGGAGTTTCCAAAAGGGAGTCTCTTTATCTTTGATGCTGGGACAGGTATCAAGGCCCTGTCGGATCACCTGGAAACCCAGAACCGTTCCCAGATCGAAGCCAAGATATTTATCTCCCATCCCCATTGGGACCACATCAATGCCCTGCCCTTTTTTACCCCCCTGTACAAACAGGGCAATGAATTCGAAATCATGGGACCAGCCCATGGGGATATATCCATCCGTGAACTGATTTCCGGACAGATGGATGGTGTCTATTTCCCCATCGAAATCAAGGAATTCGGGGCTACCGTATCCTTTCAGAACCTGAAGGAAGGACTTGTTTCCATTGACGGCATCAAGGTCCAGACGATTCTGCTCAATCACCCGGGACATTGCCTGGGGTACCGGATCGATTACAAGGACCGCTCCATCTGCTACATCACTGACAATGAATTGTTTCCCAAATCCAGCCGCTTTTACAACGGTGCCTATATCAAAAAATTGACGGCCTTCATCCGGAATACCGACGCATTGATCGCCGACTGCACCTACAGCGAGGATGAGTATGCGCAAAAAATCCGCTGGGGTCATTCATCGATCACGGAAGTGGTCCATCTGGCACATCGTGCCAGTGTGGGCACCCTCTACATGTTCCACCATGACCCTGGGCAGACGGATGCCGCCATCGACACCAAGAACGACCGGGCCCAGGCCCTGCTGAACGAATTGAATTCCTCCACACGCTGTGTCACTCCCATGGAAAAACAGAAGTTTATGGTATAGCGTGTTTTAGGTGTTAGGTGAGCGCCATGCTATGAGCTATCAGGCAAATTCCGTCAGAAGAAATAATGAACGAAGTGCAAAAGGTATAGCGGTAGGGGCGGCAATGCTCAACGACGGAAATGGGGTCCGGAGGATCGCCGATAGCGGGTGGAATAAATGATATCCAACTTTCCCCTGGCCATGGTGCCCCTCGGCCAGGGGAAAATCAGAAAATATTAGGGTTAAGTCTCTTCAACAGTAATTGCGTCTTCTTCACATACTTCCACGCAACTCTCACAACCCAGACATTCTTCTGCATTCACGGGTGATGATTTTTCATCGACCATTTCAAAAACTTCGGTAGGACAGACATCGACACATTCTTCACAGCCCACGCATTTTCCCTCATCTACAGTAGGTACAAAAGCCATTTTTCATGCCTCCTTTCATAATGTTCGGTCATGGTGTCAGGCACCATTTTTAAATCAACGGAAATGCCATTATACCAATTCATTTTTCGAGTCAAGACTTCTTCTGCCAATTCACGGAAATATCTTCGCGCCCCATGTATGAGTTCCAAGTTAGGAAAAACCGCTCACTTCAGGTTCAAAATAGCCAATCAGCGTATTCACCGCCACCCTATCACGCCTGCCACCAGGGGGCCTACCCTCAACAAACCGGGCCAATAGCGCTTGCAGGGCAATATCCGGCAGAAGGTAGAGTTTTATGGAAAGAGTGTCCGTGGTTTCTGCAAGATAGGTATTCAGCAACCCGGAATCCCTCAGAAGAGGCACGGGGGTATACACCAGTTTTTCACAATAGTCCATCAAGTTTTGTCGTTCGTCTTTGGCCGTTGCCGCATCCCTTTGAACTGCCGGGATCGTCGCCACCAGGATCGGCTTTTCAATATCCAATACATGCTCCTGGATCAACATCAGCACTGAAGCGGCGGTTGTCACCAAGGGTCCTTGTAGGGGACCATGGGACAGCGCGACCCGGGACCAGGCCTTTAAACGATCCAGTATCATATACTGAAACGGATCCTCTTTCTCCCATAGGTGAACGGGTGTGGTCGCCTCGTCCAAAGAACGTTCATCACCCCTAAGCTCCCGGAACAGATTTCTTTGCATGGCTTCCTGCTGCTGCAGCTGATGAGAGAGCCACTGACTATGGGCGTCAAATTCCTGGGCCATCTGAAGAAATACACGTGCCCGGATAAGGGCTTCCTGCTGCGGTTCGTCAGGAAAAACCGTCTGCCCGCCCGCCCGGATGCTCTGCGCTATCTGCGAAACCGATGACGACTCGAAAAACGGAACCATCTCCTTATAACCCTTTAAAAAGGCGGCTGCACCTCCACGATGGTTTCGGACCCAATTTTCAGTTTCGGCCAGAATCTTATCGAAAATGCGGGAAATATTAGGGCCCGGCATCTGTACATCCAAGAACCCCCGGGCAGCCCATTGTGCCATAGGTTCCGGGATGTGTTTCGGGGAGGACTGCAGAACCGAGAGACCGCCGAAAAAACGGCGGAAAGCATTGATGGTCGATTCCATCACATACGTATACGGAAATAATAAAGGTTTCATGAGATCTTTTCCCGGTCCCTGACCACAACACCCCGCAAGACAAGCGCTTCCCTTATTTTATCGGCAAGATCCCAGTTCTGCTGTTGTCTGGCCTGGGCACGTTTTTCTATGAGACGCTGTATGTCGGCATCCGGGGTCTGCGCTTCAAATTCGAACAGGTTAAGAACCGTATCGATCTTTTTGAAGACCTCAATGATCTTGCCCGCATCCGACGGACTGAGGGCCTGTTCCGCTATCAGGCGGTTGATCTTCCTGATCATCCTGAAAATGGATGCCAGTGCAGCGGAGATGTTGAGATCGTCGTCCATGGCATCCACAAAGCCATGCCGGATATCGTACAAGAACTGATCCAGGTCCGGATAGGAGGGCCCATCGCGCAATTCATGAAGCCTGGCAATACAGGAGTCCATTCTCCGAAGTGAATTTCCAGCGTTGACAAGTTTGGTTCGGGCAAACTGAACCGGCCTGCGGTAATGACTTGAAATCAGCCAGTACCGAATTTCCCTGCCATTGAACCCCATGTCCATAAGATGCTGGATGGTCAATCCCTCACCCTTTTCATCCATTTTCTTTCCATCAACGAGTACCCGGTCACAATGAATCCAGAAACGTGCCAGGGGTTTTCCTGTCAAGGCTCCGGCAATGGCGATTTCATTTTCGTGGTGGGGAAAGGTCAGCTCACGGCTGGCGGTATGAATGTCGTAGCTGTCCCCCAGGTACTTCATTGACATGGTCGCACATTGAAGATGCCAGGAAGGCCTCACGTTTCCCCAATCGGTTTTGACGTAGATCCCCCGTTTGAGCTCGGACAATTTGGATCGTTTCAGAAGTGTAAAGTCCCGGGGGTTGTCCTTTTCGTACTCATCCAGGTCCACCGTGGCCCCTAACCGAATCTTGTCGATATCGACTCCGGACAAACGGCCATACGCCTTAAAACGCGAAATATCGAAATAGATGGAGCGCAGTTTTTCATAGGCCACGCCTTTTCTGACCAGTTTCTCGGAATTCGACACCATGTCTCCGGTGTGCTCGCTGGCCCTGGGGTACTTTTCGGCCGGTTTGATGCCCAGCCGTTTCAAGTCATTCTTAAATTCATGGATATGCCGGCGGGTAAAATCGGATAGCTCCATACCGGCTTTTTCCGACCCGTCGATGGTCTTGTCATCCAGGTCGGTGATATTCATAATGTGCGTCACATCATAGCCGCGATAGTCGAGATACCGCCTCAGCAGATCGGAAAAAACAAACCGGCGGCACTCGGCAAGATGGATTCTGGCATACGCCGTCAATCCGCAGGAATACATGGTAACCTTGCCCGGCACCAGTGGTTCGAACAGCTCCTTCTTGCGGGTCATGGTGTTGAACAGCTTCAGCTCCACCTTGTCCCTGATGGTGAAAAGCGGTGTGCTCAGATAACGTTCACCCCCGTCCGGTAATACAACCACCAGTGTCCCTTCGGTCATGCTGCCGGCTTCCTCCAGGGCGACGGCCATGGCGGCACCACTGCTCATACCCACAAAAAGGCCCTCTTCCAGTGCAAGACGTCTTGCCATCTCAAAGGCAACTTCGTCTTCGATATTGATCTTTCTGTCCAGACGGTTTTTATCGAATATTTCGGGTCGATAGGCCTCTTTCATGTTCTTCAGGCCTTGAATTTTATGACCGAGATACGGTTCGACACCAATAACTTCGATGTCTGGATCATACGTTTTCATTCTGCGGGAAATGCCCATGGCCGTGCCGCTGGTCCCCAGCGTAACGATCACCTTGTCCACGTGCCCGTTGGTCTGCTCCCATATTTCAGGTGCGGTGCCATCATAGTGGGCCTGCCAGTTGGCATCGTTGTTGAACTGGTCGGTCATAAAATAGCCTTGTGGGTTTTCGCGTACCAGACGATACGCTTCCTCGATGGCGCCATCAGTCCCCAAATGACCGGGTGTCAGCAAAATTTCCGCACCCCTTGCCTTGAGAATCTTCCGACGCTCCCCGCTGACGGATTCCGACATGGTCAAAAGGAGCCGGTACCCCTTGACCGAACAGACCAGTGCGAGGCCGATACCCGTATTCCCGCTGGTGGCCTCGACGACGGTCTTTTCCCGGGTAAGTTCTCCGGACGCTTCCCCGTTTTCGATCATCCGCAGGGCGGTTCGGTCTTTGATGGACCCGCCGGGGTTGAAATATTCCAGCTTGGCCAGGATCTTGACCCTGGGATTGGGGTTCAGGGACCGGATTTCCACCATGGGGGTGTTGCCGATGCTATCTAAAATCGATTTGTTCATCATGTCTCCATGGGGTTGCGGATAACGCTGTCCAACACGGTCAGGATCTCCTGCTTCACACGCTCCTGCGGCCCGGAAGCATCGATGATCTTAAAGCGTTGTGGTTCGAGCCGGGCCAGTGCGAGATAGCCTTCACGAACCCGCCCATGGAAGCTCAGGGCTTCCTCTTCGAAACGGGTTTCCGTTCCGGTTCTTTGCCCGTTTTCGATCTGGCGCCAGGCACGCCGCAGCCCTGTTTCCGGGGGAAGATCCAGCAGAAAGGTCAGCTCGGGTTTATAGCCTGCAAAGGCGAGTCCATGGAGTTGTGTTATCAGGTCCATGTCCAGACCTCTGGCATGCCCCTGATAGGCAATGGTTGCATCAAAATAGCGGTCACAGAGAACGACCTTCCCCGAAGACAGACCCGGTTTAACAATTTCGTCCAGGTGCTGCGCACGATCGGCCATGTACAGAAGAAGCTCCGACAGGGGATTCAAGCCTTTGTTTTTTGAATCCAGGAGGATCGACCGTATTTGTCGGCCGATATTCGTGCCACCGGGTTCTCTCGTCACGATGACGTCATGACCCTTTTGACGAAGATGGTCACAAACACATTGAATCTGGGTTGTCTTGCCGGAACCTTCGATACCTTCAAATGAAATAAACATTATGATGCTGGTTCCCCTCGGTAAAAATGTCTTCCCAGAAGCCGGTGAAACGATGTCCATGTTTCTCCGGAATCTTCTTTTCCCATAAATTCCCGAACGGCCTGTACCCGGGAGTCCATTTCGTCGATGCAGTTCAGCATCACCGCCTCGATGGTTTTGGGTGGTTCCGGCGACCCCAGTTCCCTGCTGCCATGGTGGCTGATCACCATGTGCTTCAATAACAGGGCCGGTTCCTCGGGAAAAGAGGTGATGGTACGTATTTTTTCTTCGATCATCTGGAGCCCGATAGCGATATGGTTCACCAGCCTGCCCTCATCGGAGTAATCGATGCCCATATCGTAGCTGAATTCACGGACTTTACCGATGTCGTGAAGAAGCGCACCCGACACCAGAAGATCCCGGTCAATACCATTGTAATGTCCGGCAATTTTGTCGGCCAGAACCGTCATGGAAAGGGTGTGTTCCAGAAGTCCCCCGATATAGGCATGGTGCATTTTCTTGGCTGCGGGCGCCCTTTTGAATTGGGCCGTAAATGACTCGTCCTCCCAAAAAGTCCTGAAAAGTGCTTTTAAATACCAGGCGTCCAGGGATTCCGACAGGGCCACAACCCGTTCAAACATCTGATGGACATCCCGTTCTGTTGAAAGCATGAAATCGGAAGGGTCTGTTTCATCCAGGGGAACCGTTGTCATCTCCTTGACCACGACCTGGAGATTGTTCCGGTATTGACCCACGTGTCCCCTGACCGCCACCACCGCTCCCGTCTCCGCTTGAGAAGCGATCTTTTCAACATTGTCCCAGACCACCCCCTTGATGCTCCCGGTCCGGTCGGACAGAACCAGGTTGAGGTAATTGTTGCCATCTTTTTTCTGGGCCATGGTTTTTTCAGCCAGGACATAACTGTCTGACAGAACATCGCCGGCCTGTATCTGTTTGATGAATTGCCTTTTCATCAGATGCCAATATCCCATAGTTTAAGTGTTTGAATTGATTTATAATCAGTCATATCACACTTGATGGGGGTGATGGATATATAATCTTTCGCGATGACCGCCACATCAGAGTCCGAATCCGCATCGGGCACCTGTGCCGCAATGCCATGCCAGTAATAGGGTCGCTCTCTGGGGTCGAAACGCTTTTCCATCTGTTCGCAAGGCAAGGCGAGATTTTGATTGCTGATCCGGATACCCCGGATACCTTCCATGGGAAGATCGGGAATATTGACATTCAAAAGCGTGCCCTCAGGCAGCCCATTTGTCACGACTTTTTTTGCCAGGTTCTCGACGAATTGTGCGGCCTGGTCATAATAGCCCGGGGTTTTTCCCATAATGGAAACCGCTATGGCCGGGATGCCGTAGAAGACAGCTTCCCGGGCTGCCGCCAGTGTCCCTGAATAGTTGAGATGGACACCGGTGTTCGCACCCGGATTGATGCCCGAAACCATCAGGTCCGGCCGCTCTTCAAGAAGTTCGATCATGGCCAGTTTGATGCAGTCCGCCGGTGTTCCGCTCACCGCATATGCCTTGTCGCCATTGTTCAGGGATAGCTCGCGAGACCGGATGGGTCTTTCAAGGGTAATGGCGTGACTGATGGCGCTGCACTCCTGGTCGGGCGCAACCACGACCGTAGAACAGGTGTCTGAAAGTCGCCGGTGGAGTACCCTGAGACCCTCGGCATAAATCCCGTCATCATTCGACAATAAAAGTTTCATCCGTCCCTGTTTGTCCGGGAAGTCATTCAAAACCCTGCCAAAACCCTGCGTCATCGCCCCTGGGTAAATTAGGGCAACACTCCCAAGGAATGAACCTTCATACATCAATTGCATTGATTTGAAAAGGGCTTGACATGGATCTTATTCTTGATTTTTTCAATACGTTGGCTTTATATTGACTAATTTTGACAGATGCAACAGGTTTGTTTCCCTGAAAAGATCCCTCATGCGAAAGCTCATGCACCATCTCAAACATCGAACGGGTCAACACAGATGGCGCAACCCATCTGCGCTCACGCTCCCTATCTTCGGTGTTTTGAGCCACAGCGCCAGTGTTCTCTGCCTCCTGTTGCTGTTTTATGGCACCGCCTGGAGTCAAACTCCCGGTGGTGTTCCGAAAGAAGCCCCGTTTCCCTGGCATATCACCGCCGACGAGCTCAGCTTCGATGAAACCCAACAGGTTTACATCGCCACCGGGAATGTCATCATCTCTAGGATGGACAAACAGATCACCGCCGATGTTGTCCATTTCGACCACAAAAAAATGGAAGCACTGGCAACAGGACATGTGATCATGTCCGTAGACCGGGATCTGATAACGGCAGACAGCCTGCAAATCGATCTCGAGACGGAAAAAGGGACCCTCCAAAACGGATCTGTTTTCCTGCGTCGGGAAAATTTCCACATAAATGGCAACGAGATCGTCAAAACAGGCAAGGATTCCTATCATGTGGACAAGGCTGGTCTGACCACCTGTGATGGGGAAAATCCGGCCTGGAAAATCACCGGCAGAAATCTGAATGTTACCATCGAAGGTTATGGATATGCCAATCACGCTGTGTTCTGGATCAAGGATATCCCGGTATTCTATACCCCCTTTATCGCGTTCCCGGTAAAATCAAAACGTCAGACCGGTCTTTTGCCGCCACAATTCGGCAGCTCTTCCCGAAAGGGCTTTGAATACCATCAACCCCTTTTCTGGGCTATCAACGACAGCATGGATGCGACTTTTTATGACCACTACATGGACCGGCGCGGCAACAAACTGGGTGCTGAATTTCGTTATGTCATGAGCCCCCTCACCAAAGGTTCGTGGATGATGGATTACCTGGATGACGACAAGGTGGACGACAACGGGGACGACAATCATGACTGGGGTTATGATGACAAGCCGGATGACGATGTTCTGCGCACCAACAGAAATCGCTACTGGTTTCGCATGAAGCATGACCAGGCGCTGCCATGGCGTTTTAAGGCCATGGCGGACCTGGACATTGTCAGCGACCAGGATTATCTCAAGGAATTCCAACGTGGCTACACAGGTTACAATGACACGGAAGATTACTACAATGATGAATTCAACAGGGACATCGATGACTACAACGACCCCATCCGGCTCAACCGTTTGAACATCAGCCGGAACTGGTCTGTTTTCAATCTCAATGCCGAGTTCCGATGGTATGACGATGTCATCAGCAGACGGCAGGGAGACCGCGACACCACGGTACAACGGCTGCCGTTCATCCAGCTCAACGCATCCAAGCAACAGCTGGGATCATCCCTGCTTTACGGGTCCATGACCAATGAATATACGTATTTTTACCGGGAAAACACCGACACCCGGAATCGCGTCACCCAGGATCATCGCATGGATGTTCATCCCAGAATATACCTGCCATTGAGCTGGCAAAACTATTTTACGCTGGAGCCCTCCATGGGATTTCGGGGAACCTATTGGCGGGTGGTGGATCGTGAGGGCCCGGATGGCGACGCGGACAACGACAAAACCTCTCACAGGGAACTCATGGACTACCAGCTCGATCTGTCCACGGAGGTCTATAATATCCTGCGTACGGGTGGTGATCGGATCGACCGCTATAAACACACCGCCATCCCCAGAATTGTCTACACCTATATCCCGGAAAAAAGCCAGTCGACCTATCCGGATTTTGATGCTATGGACAGGATCGGGAAGCAGAACCGGCTGACCTATTCGTTGACGAATCTGCTTACCTACCGGTCCAGGCTCAAGAAAAATAAATCGATGGCGGAAGAGGTCAGCGACCCGGAATATCATTATCAGCGATTCCTGAGGCTCTATCTCGAGCAGAGCTACAATCTGAGCACGGCAAATGAAGATGACCTTTCAGCGTGGGAATACACAGAAACCCGCAAGTCGTTTTCGCCGCTGTTCGGACGTGTGGAACTGACACCGGGAAAATATATCACCTTGGAAGCGGATGCCCAGTGGTCGACATATGAGGACACGTTTGTATCTCGTAATTTTTCGACGACCTTGCAGGACCGCCGGGGCGATCGGCTGTCCGTTGAACACCGGTACCGGCAGAAGATCCCGGGCATCGATCAGGTGGGTCTGAAAACTGCCTATGCCGAATTGTTGATCAGCATGACGGAAGCCTTGTCAATTACCACAGCATATGAAAAAGACCTGAATGATGACAATCACCTTCTCACGAGTATCGGCGCCCTCTACAAGGCCCAGTGCTGGTCTTTCCAGCTGACATACACCCGGGAAGAAGGCGATGACAAATATGACTTCATGATCGGCTTCCGCGGTCTCGGGAATATTGAAAGTGATTTATAAATGAAGGGGTTGAGGGTCTGAGGGTGATACAAGGGTTGGAGGGTAGCTAACAGCTATCAGTGGAAAACAGCATCCCAGCATCCTAGCTTCCCAGCATATAAGGTTTCAAAAAAGAGAAGGTTATCAGTATGAATCGCGATATATTAAAGAAAGAATGGTACGTTATCCACACCCGCAGCCGGTTCGAAAACGTGGTCAGTGATGGGCTGCTGAAAAAATCGTACGACGTGTTCCTGCCCAAGGCACAGGTTCCCAGCAAACGTCGGGACAGAAAGTTGATGATCTGGATCCCGGTGTTTCCAGGATACCTTTTTGTCAAAACGGATATGAGCGCCCACGAGCATCTGGACATTCTCAAAACAGTCGGAACCGTCCGTCTCGTGGGCACCAAAAGCGGGCCGGTATCGGTTCCGGATGAAACCATTGATTCGCTCAAAATCATGGTCAACAGCGACAATCCCATCATGACGGGCAACCGCCTGACCAAGGGGGACAGGGTCATGGTGGTCAGAGGTCCTTTCACCGGCGTCATCGGAACCTTTTCAAACTATCGGGGAAAAGGCCGGGTTACCATCAATGTAGAGGCCCTCGGACAGACCGCAGGCGTGGATGTCCACGAGGACGACATCGAGCCGCTGTCTAAAATATTGGCATAACTACCTGACTTTTTATCAATTCATCATACACGATAAATTGATGAATATAATATTTTAATTCAAATAGTTATAAACCAACATTACCTTCCATTTTTCTTTTTGTGACAGTGTTGTGACAGGTGGTTTTTTCGGTGTGTTTTGGTGTCGGCAGGCTGTTCAGGAGTCTTACAGCGTTTTCTTGTGTTCTTGGGTCAAGTGCGAATATCTTAGCGTCATGGTCATATTTTTGTGACCTAAAATTTCCTGAACGTCTTTCAATGTGCCGCCCTTTAGAATCAGCCGGCTGGACTTGGAAAAAACACAAGACGTATACACCTAATCACAATTGGCCTGCCTGTCCTGTCTTGGTTTGGATTAGGAATATTCTATGGTTGGGGCTACTGCCCGTGTACAGAGTGGCGCTGGTAGGGCAAACACAAACTCGGTGAGACTGATCTGCCGTATTCATACGTCAAATATTACATGGATCGACTGACGGAAGTATCTTGGGATCCTATTGTCGTGGATGCAACGGTTGTCATTTTGGGACTTTTAGCATTTGGATTGTCGTGTTGGTTCAAGTGGAGAGATTATAGGAACCATATAATTGCGTTGTCCGAAAAGGATCAGTCTGTCTGCTGAAATTCTGTTCAAAACACATAGAACAAAAATGAAAAGCTTATTTGTCAAATTTTTTGTCCTATCTGCAATGCTGCTGGGCTTACCATTGACTGGTATCGTAATTTCAGGCCACTCTCCTGCAAGATATTTGGAATTTCCACCACAAACACGTTACATACAGCATGCCACCTTTTCATGGCTATCTTTCTTGTGTTTGGCAGTATTTATTATCACTGTTGTTATATTCTTAGTGAACCCGTTACTCCGGCAAAGGAGAACTGTTTTCCGTAAAGTAGATGGCAACTGGCCATTTCCTTGGTGGGGATGGGTATCATTTTTATCATTCATCTTCTTCTGGGGGGTTGGTTGGAGCCGATTTGATTTATTTAAGCGGTTTCAACCACATACATTTTCACCCCTGTGGGTTTCTTTTATCGTGTTTTTAAATGCACTGAGTTTCCGCAAAAATGGGTTTAGTATACTGACACACAAGACCCGCATATTCTTGGTACTATTTCCAGTAAGTGTCGTCTTCTGGTGGTTCTTTGAATATCTGAACAGGTTTGTGCAAAATTGGTACTATTTAGGTGTTAAATTTGGACCATTAGAATATTTTATTTTGGCATCTCTGGCTTTTTCGACAGTTTTACCCGCTGTAGCCAGTATGCATGAGCTCCTGAACAATTATGTAGAGTTTGAAAGTTGTTACTACAGATGGATCAAGGTCAATATAGAACATGTAAAAATATTGCCTTGGGCTGTTCTCATAATTGCAGGGATAGGCTTGGCTTGTATAGGATTTTTACCGGACTACCTTTTTCCCTTGCTTTGGGTATCTCCTTTATTAATTGTTGTTTGCCTGCAGATTATTTTAAGGGAGCCACATATTTTAAAAGATTTATCTAAAGGGAATTGGGTCAAGGTGGTCTCATTTTCTCTTTCTGCCTTAGCATGTGGATTTTTTTGGGAAATGTGGAATTATTACAGTTATGCAAGGTGGGAATACAGTATTCCTTTTGTAAACCGTTTCCAAGTGTTTGAGATGCCTATATTGGGATATGCAGGATACCTCCCCTTCGGACTTGAATGTGCGCTGATTATAAGCATGGTTGAAACCTTGATATATAAGAAAAAGCGCTAAATGAAACGCAATCTCCTCCATGGTCTTTCCACAATCATGCTCTATGTTGAGAAGATTCCATCCATAAATGTAAAAAAGATACACACTAATCTGGTAGTATACTTACCTTCCGGCCATTACTAACCACAAGGATAAGAATTACATGCAATCTTACTTGCATTATTTACTTCCTGTCCTATATTTGATCAGAAACCAATTACAGGAGGGATACCATGAAGGAATTTGATGTAGCGTTGAAAGCAGTAGCGGAAGGTCTGAGAACGATAGCACAGGGGATTGAGAAGATAGCGGAAAAGCTTGAGGATAGTGTTCCCAAAGGGAAGGCTAAGTCTAAACCTGCACGCAAGGCAGCCGCAAAACCGAAGAAATCGGCACCGAAGAAGGCACCAGCTAAAAAGACTGCAAAAAAGACTGCGGCCGATGCTGTGTTGGCTATAGTCAACAGATCTAAGAAGGGTGTCACGAGTGCTACTCTTGTTAAAAAGACTGGGTTTGATAAAAAGAAAGTTGCTAATATTGTTTTCAAGTTGAGGAAGCAGGGTAAGATCAAATCTTTAGAGAAGGGTGTTTATACGAAGGCATAAGTAGCGGTAGTACCGGGTCTGTATTTGAACACCTTGAATCTTCTCAAGATTTATTCGATATTGGATTATTAAATCAAGATAGAGGCAATATCTTGAAGCATATACTACCATTGTTAATATCAATACTTTTGGTCTCAAATCTATGCGTAGCCTCTAATGACACAGACATTCAGAATGCAAAGATGTTTATGCGTGATGGGATGTATCCGCAAGCTATTGCTCTTTGGGAAAAGGTTATTGAAGAACATCCAGAAGATGCTGCGCCTTATTTCCAATTAGGTATTTGTCATCTAAACCTCTACGATTTTGATAATGCTGATAATAGCTTTGCTGAAGCCATTCGACTGCAGTTGGACTATGCTTATAAAGTAAGTGATGAATATATGAAGGTTACATGTAAAGCATTATCTGAAGGCAAAATTATAGTGGCTTTAGATGGTTATAAGAAAGCCACTCAGTACCAGCCAGACAAAGATGTGGGCATTGATAATTTATGTGGGATCGATATAAAAGAGAAGACTGAGCGCATAAAAACGCTATCAAATGAAGCAGAAAAGCATATTAAGGAGAAACTGGATCAAATTGCAAAGATGATCGAAGAAATCAGGGCCAAAATTGCCCAAGATATGAACTCAATACAACTCAAAGATAATACAGCCACAACACCTTAGGCGATAGAACCACACGATAGACAATAGTACCGGCACGATAATTGTTGAAAAAAAATAGGGATGGTATGCCTAAATTGACTTTTTGATATCACAGCCTTTGAAACACACACATAACCGTTGATGTGTTAGAGACATATGTAATTTTTAACTTATTATTTTTATAGATCAAACTCGAATTATATCAGCAAACACAAACCGTTGTGAGGAATAGGTTTATGTGACTTCATATACTCGTCATCTATTCCCGTGGCTGCGTCTTAACCCGTCAAGGCACCTGGATGAGGTCGGGTGAAACACTCGTCAACCCGCTCATTCGGCCAGCGAGTAGCCTTTCTTGCCGAAGACATACCAGGCAAAAGTGCTAATACCTGTTGCGTCACCCTTCTCATCAAAGCCAATCTTACCTTCATAATACCGTTTCCTGTAGTGCCCTGATGATGGGTCCGGGGAAAGCTGTTCAGAAAAACCGCTTTTCGGGGAGCTTACCCTATCCCCGGAAACTTAGATTGCTTTTGACCTTACTGCAGTATATTACGGCCACGGTATGCAATGAAGATTTTGTGACAAAATGTGACAAAAACTGTTTATTTTGCTTTTTTTGACCATATTGTTCATCAGCTACAAAATTAAAAAGTAATTATTTATCAACATTTTAGACTGTTAGCATTAAGTTTATTCTTGACTTTTTATCAATTCATCATTAAAACTCTCTACAATATATCGTGATGATATGGGAATGTGGGAAGGAGGGTGTATGAACAAGCTAGAACTGATCTCCGCTTTGAAGAAAGAGGCTAATATATCCAAAGCTGAAGCTGCCAAGGTTGTTCAGCTGTTTTTTGATCATATGGCGGAAGCCCTGGCACGTGGAGAACGGGTAGAGATTAGGGGTTTGTGCAGTTTTTATGTAAAAAACTACGCAAGCTATATGGGCAGAAATCCCAAGACCGGCGAAAAGGTGTTAATCAACCCCAAAAAGCTCCCTTTTTTCAAATCCGGTAAAGAGCTCAAAGAGCGGGTAGATTATTAGATTTGTGCCGGGATTCGAATCCATAGTCGATCAGGAAAAACCTGTCAGGCTTCTAACGAATATTATCCAGAAAGGGAAAATTCCCCATGCGCTGCTCTTTACAGGTATCGAGGGCATCGGGAAAAGAGAAGCTGCGAACAGTTTCGCCATGGCCTGTAACTGCCTGGCAGCGACCGTCCCGAACCAGCCGTTTTTAGACCAGGGCATTGATCAAGCAAGGGAAGGCAGGCCACCATCACCCTGTGGCGTATGCAAATCGTGCCGGAAAATCATCTCCGGAAACCACCCTGACCTTATCTCAATACAGCCGGAAAAGGCGCATATCCGGATAGGGAAAATTCGTGACCTCTGCCATATGCTGGCCATGAAACCCTATGAAGCGAGATACCGGGTCGTGATCATATCCGATGCACACACCCTGAATCCGGGCGCCGGTAACGCCCTGCTCAAAGTACTCGAAGAACCACCGGACAAAACGGTCTTGATCCTTACCGCCCATCATCTGCATGATCTTCTTCCCACGATCGCTTCGCGGTGTCAGCACATTCGATTCAACCCGATTTCACATGACGCCCTCACGGACGTTCTTGTGACCAAAGAGGGAATATCTGCTCGGGAAGCAGGTCTGCTGGCAACACTGGCAAAAGGCAGCCTCACGGCAGCGCTCTCACTTGTGGCATCCGGATGGATGGAACAGCGGGGGTGGATCCTGCGGCTGATTGGAAAGGCGTCGTCCCGACAATCACCCCTGGATCGCGTGACAACCCTCCTGGCCTTCTCCGAGAAACTGGCCCAGGAAAAAGACCGCCTTGAAAATGCGTTGGAAATTCTCAAAATATGGTTCAGGGATTTGATGATCTATCCGCTGTCACCCGATATGGTCGTCAACAAGGATTTATCCCACACCCTGAAACGGCTCTCGAAAGAAGCCACAATAGATGATCTTCTCTCGGCCTATGACGCCATTCAATCGGCCCAGGAAAAGATCAACGGCAATGCAAATCCAAGATTGACACTCGATGTCATGATGATGAAACTCACGGGGTTCGATCATGAAAAAAGTCGTAGGTATCCGATTTAAATCGGCTGGAAAAATATATCATTTTGACTGTGGCGCCTTTGTCTTGAACGAAGGCGACGAGGTGATCGTTGAAACGGAAAAGGGGCTCGGCTTCGGTTTTGTTGCCATACCGCCGGTGCTGCAAGACGCGCCAGGAACCAGCCGGCCGCTGAAAAAGGTCTATCGGATAGCCAATGAAAAAGATCACCGACAGAGGAACACCAATCTGGGTCTGGAGCAACGTGCCTACACCTTCTGTATGAATTGCGTCAGAGAAGACAGACTCAAAATGAACCTCTTCTCCGTTGAAAGTACTTTTGACGCGAGCCGTCTCACGTTTTTTTTTACGGCGGACGGTCGTGTAGATTTTCGCAAACTGGTGAAACGCCTCGTCAAGGAGTTCCGAACCAGAATTGAGATGCGCCAGGTTGGTATCCGGAATCAGGCAAAGATGTGCGGTGGCATCGGACGCTGCGGTCGTGAGATATGTTGTTCCGCATTCATCGAAAAATTTGAGCCTGTTTCCATCAAAATGGCCAAACAGCAGGGTCTGTCGTTGAATCCGACCAAGATTTCCGGCCAATGCGGTCGGCTGATGTGCTGTCTGACCTATGAAAACAAGACCTATCAACAGTTGAAATCCAGTTTTCCCAAGGTGGGCAAGACCATCCAGACCAGAGACAAAACCGGCAAGGTGATCCGGCACAATGTCATCGGCCGACGCATCGCCATCCGTCTGGGCGATGGATCCGAAATGGAAATTAGTGTCGACGATATAGAGAACTAAAATTAAATTCTAAATCCGAATCTCGAAATTCGAAACAAGTATCAACATAAAATGCTATAAAGCCAAATCATGACCCATGGGCTCAAACATGTTAAAGCTTGTTTGGATCATTCGAGTTTGTGTCATTTGATATTGTTTAGTATTTCGAATTTTGTGCTTCGAATTTAAATAGTTATAGCCATCGGCAGAGCTTCAAACCTCTGACCTGGCCCATAGCGCCAGAATTTTATTATTTGAAAAATAAGCAGGAGCATCCATGACCACCCCTTTTTATATTACAACACCTATCTATTACGTCAACGCAAGGCCGCATCTGGGGCATGCGTATACCACGATCATCGCCGATGTCGCCACACGCTTCCATTCCATGCGACAGGCCGAAACCTTTTTCCTGACCGGAACCGATGAGCACGGAGACAAGATTCTTCAGGCCGCCGAAAAAGAAGGTCTCAACCCGAAACAATATGTCGACAAGATTAGCGCCCTGTTCAGGAATCTCTGGCCGGAACTCAATATCGGCAACAACCACTTTATTCGTACCACAGATCCTTCCCACATGACCATTGTGCAGCAGGTGCTCAGCCGGATACATGCTTCCGGGGATATCTATTTTTCAGAATATAAAGGTCTCTATTGCTTTGGCTGCGAACGCTTCTACACGGAACGTGAACTCATTGACGGCAAGTGCCCGGATCATGAAGTGGAACCGAAAGTCATCAAGGAATCGAATTATTTTTTCAAAATGAGCCGTTATCAGGACTGGCTGATTGAGCACATCCGGCAGCATCCCGATTTTATCCGCCCGGAACGCTACCGCAACGAGGTCCTGGCTTTTCTCAAAGAGCCCCTGGAAGATCTCTGTATCTCCAGACCAAAATCCAGAATCTCCTGGGGCATCACCCTCCCCTTTGACCAGGATTATGTCACCTATGTATGGTTCGATGCCCTGCTCAACTACATATCCGGTCTCGGGTACCCGGACGGTAAGCTGTTCAAGACCTTCTGGCCTGTTGCCCAGCATGTCGTCGCCAAAGACATCCTCAAACCCCACGGAATCTACTGGCCCATTATGCTCAAGGCGGCCGGAATTCCCGTCTATAAGCACCTGAATGTCCATGGCTACTGGAATATCGATCAAAGCAAGATGTCCAAAAGTCTCGGCAATGTGGTGGAACCACTGCAGCTGAAAAATGTTTACGGCCTGGACGCTTTCAGGTTCTTCCTCATGCGGGACATGGTCTTCGGACTCGACTCGAATTTTAACGAGGAAGCCCTTGTTCAACGCATCAATTCAGATCTTGCAAACGATCTGGGAAACCTCTTCAGCCGCGTACTCTCCATGGTGCGAAAATACTTCAAGGGTGTCGTTCCTGAACCCGATGCCGGCCTGGTCAACACCGGCTGGATGGAACTGAAATCCGCTGCCATGGCTACCGTCACTGAATTTGACGAACAGATGCAGGTCTTCGCCTTTCATAAAGGCCTCCTGGCCATATGGGAACTAATCAGCCGGATGAACAAGACCATCGACACCGCTGCCCCCTGGCGTCTGGCCAAAGACAAAAAACAGCAGGCTGAGTTGAAGACCGTTATTTACAACCTGCTGGAAGGACTCAGAATTATTTCCGGATTAATCTACCCAGTCATGCCGGATACCGCTGAAAAAATGCAGCGGCAGCTGGGGCTGGATCCTGAATCAAGGTTCTTCGAGATAGAGAAACTCAAACACTGGGGTGAAACCCTTCCGGGAGCAGATCTCCCGGCATTTGAACCCCTGTTTCCACGCATAGAAACACCGCCGAAACCTGCGGCCCCTTCCGGGAATACGGCCTCCCCGTCCTTGCAACCCGACATCAAGCCCATGATTACATTTGACGATTTCAACAAGCTGGATCTGCGGGTTGCCACCATCGTGCATGCCGAAACCATCCCCAAATCAAAAAAACTCCTCAAGATCGAAATCGATATGGGAGAACGCAGGACAATTGTTTCCGGCATCTTAGAAAGCTATCGTCCAGAGGATATCGTCGGGATGCAGGTCGTGGTGGTGGCCAATCTCAAACCTGCCAAACTCATGGGCATCACCTCCCAAGGTATGCTGCTGGCAGCCGATGCCGAATCAGGGGACAGTCTGGTTATCCTGGACCGAAACGCCCTTCCCGGGTCCTGTGTCAGCTGACATGGAAATATTCAGGAAACGCAACCGGAACCTCTCCCTGCCCGGATGGCAGTCTCACCAGAGTTTGTTTCAGAAGACCCGGGATCGCAAAACCCGGTTCCGTAAAGGAATCAGACTGGGTATTATGGTGCTGGTCATCCTTTTGGGCATTTACAGCCTGGTCGAGTGTTTTACCCGCATAGCCGACAGCGGTGAAACCACTTCCAAATCAGAAACCACTGTCCCGCCCCATGAAGAACCCCGGAAAAACGACAAACAGGTAGCCCAACAGCTTTTGCAGGATACCTCCTTGCTCAATCTCAAGGATGCCTCCTTCCAGGTAACCCGCCAGGAAACAACCCTGCGTTTCGACACCAGCATCGACCCCTCCCTGCAGGACTACATGCTGGGAAAACTGGATCGTAAGAATTCACGTCACATTGCGCTGGTTGCCCTGGATCCTGCCGCCGGTGAAATACTCATGATGGCTGGTTATGACAAAACCAATCCTGACAGCAATACCTGCCTTGACAACACCTACCCTGCTGCCAGCATCTTTAAAATTATCACAGCTGCCGCTGCCGTCGAGCAGGGCAATCTCGATTCAAATGCCAAACTCATGTTCAACGGAAGTCAACACACGCTCTACAAAACCCAGCTCAAGGATCGTAAAAACCGCTACACCAATTACACGACTTTCCAGGAAGCTTTTGCCAAATCCATCAATCCTGTTTTTGGCAAACTCGGCGCCTTGCGTCTCGAAAAGGACCAATTGTCCGCATGTGCAGAGGCCTTTGGTTTCAACTCGGAAATTGATTTCGAACTGCCCCTTAAGGCCAGTCGTTTCAGTATTACCGACACGCCCTATCACCGTGCCGAAATCGCCAGTGGATTCAACAGACAGACCACACTTTCGGCTGTTCATGCTGCATTGCTGCCCGCCGTCATTGTCAACCAAGGCAAACAAGTGGAACCGACAATCGTCCATCGGATCACCGATGGATCCGGTCAAATTCTCTACGAAAACCAGCCGGGTCCCACGAGACAGGTCATAACACCCAGGGCTTCGCGGGTGATCTACGATCTCATGGAGGCCACCATCCGATACGGCACGGCCAAAAAAGCCTTCAAGGGTTTCCAAAAAGATCCGGTTCTCTCAAAGTGCAACCTGGGTGGTAAAACCGGGTCTATCTACAACAAGAAACATGATTTGCGGTATGACTGGTTCGTGGGCTTTGCCGATCTGAAAAACGGTGACAAGAAATTGGCCATTGCCGTGGTGGTAGCCCATGAGGAATTTATCGGCATCCGGGCAGCCGCTTACGCCCGCATGGCAATCAAGAAATACTACACAGCGTTTTTTAAAACAGGTTGATCCGCTTTATGGATAATGCTTGCAGATTTCCCGGTTGAAGATATAATATATTTTTTGGCAAAGAAATCTGTGCAATACACTCAAAGGATGACAGGCATGAAACACGAGGTTCGCTCCCGAACGAAAAGCAGGCACCGCCAATGGCGGCATACTCTCGGCACCTTCCTGGGTCGACGGGTTTATTTTGGCCGTAATCTCAGCAAAGTCCCCCGGGGTTCCCTGGTCTTCTTTCCCTATCTCCCCAACAGACTGTCCTGCGGGCTGACGGGGATCGTTTCCGTTACATCAAAACAGACGTCGGGTATCCGAATCGATATCCCCGGTCTGGAAGATCAGGTCCGGTTGATTGTTCAGAAAACCATCGATCAGTCTACCCGGGAAGAACTCAGCGGGAAAGACCACTATCTGGGTGGAAAAATACGTCTGACATCGCTCTATGACCAGGTTCAGCAGTTCAAACGGACGGACGCATTTTTGCATGTCTTTACCCACAGGGACGTCCTTGAAGCGATCCTGGAACTTGCCGAAAAAATACAGGCTGTCATCGCGTCAGAATCCCTTGTACTGTCGCAACAGGTGGGCCATCTTTCACCGGTTGAAGTCGAAATGATCACAGATTCCCTCGAAATTCTGAAAGATATCCACTGGGTTCTCAAAACTGAAATAGCCGGAAATGTCCATAAGGTCGAGCGTCTCGCTTCCTACCCCGGGGTCATGACATCACCCTTTTCTATCAAGATATTTCGGGAAATCAATGCCGTCCTCAACAGTATCGACCGCCTGGAGGTTCGTGGAAGAGATTCGGCCGGCATCTCCGTCATGCTCCTGTTGGATGCAAAGGACTGGCGAGACCTGCACAAAATGGTCGATGACGACGGCCTGCTGGATGCCTTTTCCAGCAGATCCTCATGCAACATCCTGTCCAACGGCAGCATACAAATAGATCCGGCCCGGGAATCAGTCCGGAAGGATCTCGTCACCGTCGTTTTCACCTACAAGATTGCCGCTGAAATAGGTGGTCTTGGAGACAACGTTTCCTATCTGCGCCATCAGATTAAAACAGACCCCATCTTCCAGCGGGCAGTAACGTTTACCCCTGTCAACTACACCATATCATCCCATACACGCTGGGCTTCTGTGGGCGCCATTACCGAATCAAACTGTCATCCCGTGGACAATATACCAGAGGAAAACACCTTTGCTGCCAGGGGAATTATTCATGCCTGCCTCAATGGCGATATCGACAACTATCTGGAAATCAAAGAAAATCTCCTGAAGTCGGGTGCCGTCATCCAGGAAGACATCTCAACCGACACCAAGGTCATCCCCCTGCAAATCCAGAAATATATTATGGAGGGAGCCCCGGTGGCTGAAGCGTTTCGCCGGGCCTTGAATGACTTTAAAGGCTCTCATGCCATTTCCATGCATACCAACCTGGCTCCGGGCAAACTGTTTCTGGGCCAGCGGGGCAGCGGCCAGGCGATTTTTGTCGGTCTTTCAGAAGACCGCTATATACCGGCATCGGAGGTTTACGGTTTTGTGGAAGAAACCCCTAATTACTTGAAACTGGACGGCGAAAAAATATTTAAGGGCGAGCATGGGGATGTGCAGGGGCAAATTTTCATCCTGGACCAGAATTCATCCGGAGGTATCGATGGTATCGATGCCATGGCCTATGACGGTTCACCCCTGGAACTCGGGGAAACCCATGTCAAGCGAACCGCCATCACGCCCAGAGATATCGATCGGCAGCACTTCCCCCACTATTTCTTGAAGGAAATTTCTGAATCTCCCGCCTCCGTTGAAAAAACACTTCAGAACCGCTGGAAGGTAACCGGAAACGAACAATACACCACGGTACTGGACAGCACCGTGTTGAACGCGTCCATCATCGAGGCCCTGCGTTGCAACCAGATACGAAGAATCTATTTTGTCGGCCAGGGAACGGCGGGTATTGCCGCCCAAGCCTGCGCCGACATCCTCAGTTACTATCTGAATGATTCGAAATTTTTTATTGACGCCCTCAAAGCATCGGAACTGAGCGGGTTTAAGATGAGCGAACACGACAGACCGGACAGTATGTCGGACACGCTGGTAATCGCCATCAGCCAGTCGGGAACAACCACCGATACCAATCGTACAGTCGATATGGTCCGTGGGCGCGGTGCCAGAACGCTGGCCATCGTCAACCGCCGGGATTCCGATATTACCTTCAAAGTCGAGGGGGTCATGTACACCAGCAGTGGCCGGGATATCGAAATGTCGGTAGCCTCTACAAAGGCTTTTTACTCACAAATCGTGGCCGGTGCGGTCCTGGGTCTGCATATGGCTGCCGCAACAGGTCGACGGGATATCACTTTCGTAACCGAAGAAATCAAGAAGCTGCTGGAACTGCCGGCTCATATGAAAAAGGTCCTCGGCCAGGCAAAGGCCATCGAAGGCTCCGCCCGCAGGCTTGCGGCCACAAAAACCTACTGGGCTGCCGTGGGAAGCGGACCTAACAAGGCTTCCGCCGACGAAATAAGGATCAAGCTGAGCGAACTCTGCTACAAGACCATCTCATCGGACTATGTAGAGGACAAAAAGCATATCGACCTCTCGTCAGAGCCCCTGATACTTGTGTGTGCGGCCGGCGCCAAAAGTTCGGTCATCGGCGACATCATCAAAGACACCGCCATTTTCAAGGCTCACAAGGCGACACCTGTGGTCATCGCCGATGAAGGGGAGACCCGATTCGATCCCTATGCAGAAGACATATTCCACGTCCCGGTCACCAGCGAACACCTGGCACCTATTTTGAACACCCTCGTGGGTCATCTCTGGGGCTATTATGCCGCCCTGGCCATCAACGAGGGATCCAGGTTTCTGCACACGTTTCGTGAAGAGATCAAGGAAACCATCGAGCAGAAGGCAGCCCAGGGAATGGATGTCTACGAGCTTGTCCTCGAAAAATCATTTCGGGAAACAATAGCGAAATTTTATAAGGAATTTCGTGAAAAAAAACAAAAACATCGTTTCCCTGTGTCCATAGCAATGGCCTCTGACCTGACACTCCTGTTGAAATATCTTTCCGGCAAACTTCCCATGCCCGATTTCGAACTCGACTTCGGCGTCAAGGGTACGGCATTGAACATGATCAACACATTTTTCACCTTCATCAGTGACTCCATCAACACCATGTCCCGACCCATCGATGCCATCAAGCACCAGGCAAAAACGGTAACCGTAGGAACCAGCCGCATCAGTGAAAAAGTCAAGGGGCTCCTGTTCGATTCCCTGACCGAGCATGGCATCCTCATCTCCCAGATCACCCCCAACAATGTTCTCGTTCTGAGAAATCTTCAGGAGGTGATTGCGGGTATTGGCGGGTCCATTCTTTACCGTATCAACAAGCTCGACCTGTTGAACGAACTCACCGACGAAACCACCATTGAAGTGCTGGAGAAAAAAGGTGTACTAAAACAGATCCCTTCCCGTGTCGAAACCGATACAACCCTCAAGGGCACCAAGCGAATTATTGTTCAAAAAGGAAACGTCTACATCGGGAAAGGGCGCAAGGATGGTCGGAGCATTCTTGTGATTCCCGCGATTTCGACATCTTCCGACAGAGCCAACATCATTGAAAACCTCCTGCTCCTGAATATCTCCTTTCGTGAGAATGTACCCTTGGCCATTATCATTAAGGCGCTCGGCGGCAAGTATGAACATATTAAAAACATTGTCATGGAAAACAGTGTTCCCTGGTCGGACAGTTATCTTCAAGACCTGGAAATGGACGAGCTGTTCGGTAGATCCGCCGAAAAAAGCGGCGAAGCCATCCTGGCCGGTTTAGCAGACGCAAAACCCTGAGTATAAAGGTGTGACAGGCAGAACATCAATGGCAGCCGGATCTACTTTCAACGCCGAGATCGGCTGCCTTTTTTTCTTGATTAGATTCATCGCATGTCAGCCTTGAGACTTTCCTAGTCAGCCCCGACACTGTGTATGAATTTATATTCATCTATATTTTACCCTCACAATATCAACAGAATTGATGTTGTAAATATTCATAAAGACAGTTGAATATAATATAACATATTGTTTTTAATGTTATTATAGTCACTCTCCTTTTATTCCTAATATCGATGAATACCCCTTGACAGGGACCCTGACTCTCTGCTAAGTAAAATGAATAATCATTCATTTTACTCCGGTGGATACGGGATTTTCGGCAGAACCAATCTGCTTGCATGTCTTTGGACCCGATGCCCGCCATCGGAAGCCAGTACAGACCACCATAACCAGGAGGAGATCATGCAAAGAAAAATCAGAAAAGCCGTTGTTATCGGCTCAGGCGTCATGGGAGGGGGCATTGCCGCACTGCTGGCAGGTGCCGGCATCAAAACCCTGTTGCTGGACATCGTTCCACCCAACCTGGCTGACGATGAAAAACAAAACCGGGAAGCCCGCAACAGCATCGCCAAGACCGGTCTCGACAACATCGCCGCAGCCAGACCGGCCCTGCTGATGCAGGCAAAGGATCTGGACCTTATCACCATCGGCAATCTCGAAGACGATTTTGACCGGATATCCACATGTGACTGGATTATCGAAGTCGTCGTGGAAAACCTGGCCGTCAAACACCAGCTCTTCGAACGCATCGAAGGAATCCGGAAACCAGGAACCATCGTTTCCTCCAACACCTCCGGTATTCCTCTGAAATCCATGTCCGAAGGACGTTCCCAGGAGTTCAAACAGCACTTTCTGGGAACCCATTTCTTCAACCCCGTACGCTATATGAAGCTTCTCGAGATTATTCCAGGTGAAGAAACCCACCCGGACGTCCTTGATTTTATGGCGGACTTTGGTGAACGGATTCTTGGCAAGGGGATTGTATGGGCCAAGGACACACCCAATTTTGTCGGCAACCGGATCGGCATACACGGTATGGTCAAAGCCATGAAGCTGATGATGGAAGAAGGACTGAGCATTCCGGAAGTCGATGCGATCTTCGGCCCGGTCATGGGGCGCCCCAAGACCGCTATGTTCAAAACCGCCGATCTGGTAGGACTCGATATCCTGAGTCACGTGGCCGGGAACACCTATGAACTGGTAACGGACGACGAGGACAGAGACAGCTTCCAGATTCCTGAATTCGCAACCCGCATGCTCAAAAATAACCTGCTGGGGAAAAAAACCCAGAGCGGGTTTTATAAGACAGACCTCACGCCGGAATGGCAGAAGATCCGGAAGGTTATCGACCCTGCTACGCTGGAATATGCAGCTTATGAAACCCCTGATTTTCCCTGTCTGGCAGAAGCCCGCAAAGCCAAGACCCTTTCCGGCAAGATCAACGCGGTCATGTATGGTACCGATAAAGGGGCGCACTTTGCCTGGAAGGCTGTTGCCGGCAATCTGATTTACTCGGCCAACAGAATCCCTGAAATTTCAGACACCATCGTTGAAATCGACAATGCCATGAAATGGGGATTCAATTTTGAAATGGGCCCCTTCGAGACCTGGGATGCCATGGATCTTGTCAAGTCAGTGGAAAAAATGAAAAAGGATGGATTTCTCATCCCCGAAAACATCAACAAGATGCTGGCTGCCGGTCACACCTCTTTTTATAAAACAGAAAAGGGCCGGCGTCTTTTCTACGATTTTACTTCCGCCGCATACAAACCCGTTGAGATGAGTGCCAATATCATCTCCCTGGCAGGCTTGAAGGCGGATGGCAAGACAGTTCAATCCAATGATTATGCATCCCTCGTGGATCTGGGTGAGGGTGTCTTCTGTCTCGAATTTCATTCCAAGATGAATTCCCTGAACCAGGATATTATTCAGGCCATCCACGCGGCTATCGATTATGTCGATACCCATGGTGTCGGGCTCGTGATCGGCAACCAGGCCGGCGGCATGCCGGGAGCGTTTTCAGCCGGGGCCGATCTGGCTGCCGTGAGACAGGCGGTGACGGAAAACCGCCTCGAAGAAATCGAACAGATGATCAAGGACCTCCAATACGGTCTCATGAAGGCCCGTTATGCACCCTTTCCCGTTGTTGCAGCACCCTATGGCCTGGCCCTGGGTGGTGGGTGTGAGGTCTGTCTGGCTTCGGACCGGATCGTGGCCCACACAGAACTCTACATGGGCCAGGTCGAATTCGGTGTCGGTCTCCTGCCTGCGGGTGGCGGATGCCTGGGTCTTTGGCGAAACTTTGTGGATTCGATTCCGGAAGCCGCCGCGGGCGATGTCGACCTGACACGCTTCTTTATACCGGCTTTTATGGCCGTTGCCATGGCCAAGGTATCCATGTCCGCTGCCGAGGCAAGGGCCAATGGGTTTTTGACGCCCACGGACCGGATTGTTTTCAACCGTGATTATCTGGTGGGAGAATCAAAAAAAGAGGTGTTGAGAATGCTGGACGCCGGATATGCTCCCCCGGTCAAACGGAAAATAAAGGTCCTGGGGGAGGCCGCCCAGGGAATGGCCAGTACCCAGATCGCAGATATGCAGCGGGCCAAATACATCAGCGAATACGATGCCTTTGTTCTCAAACGGATCGCCTATGTCATGAGCGGTGGCAGTGTCCGTGCCAACAGTACCATCGAGGAAGACGTGATTCTGACATTGGAAAGAGAGGCCTTCATCGATCTGCTGAAAGAAGAAAAGACCCTGGCCAGGATCGATCACATGCTCAAAACAGGCAAACCCCTCAGAAACTGAAGCACTTTAAAGGTAATACCGGCGGTAAAGCCGCCTCACATAAAATCCTATGAACGATTTTATTCAAGGAGGATAAAAAATGAAAGATTCCTATATAGTGACATCCGTGCGAACACCCGGATGCAGACGCAACAAAGGCGCCTTCAAAGACACCAGACCCGATGATCTTCTCTCCTTTATCCTGGATGCCGTTGTCGACAAGACGGATAAGCTCGAAAAAAAGGATGTTGACGACATCATGATCGGGTGCTCTTTTCCGGAAGCGGAGCAGGGGCTCAATATCGGACGCATAGCATCCCAGATGGCGGGTTTTCCCATCGAGGTCTCCGGCGCCACAGTGAACCGCTTCTGTTCATCCGGGCTGGAAGCCATTGCCCTGGCCGCGTTGAAAGTGCAGGCGGGATGGGCGGATGTGACCATTGGCGGGGGCGTCGAATCCATGACCTATGTCCCCATGGGCGGATCCATACCCCGGCCCCATCCAACGTATGCCAACACACAGTCAGAACTCTATATATCCATGGGATTGACGGCCGAGAATGTGGCCAAGCGCTACAATGTCACCCGGGAACAGCAGGATGAATTTGCCGCCCTGTCCCAGCAGAAGGCCGCCGCAGCGCGGGCAAACAAGTGGTTTACGGAAATCGTGCCGACTCCGGCTGCCCGCTTTGTCCAGGAAGAAAACGGCACGTTTCGCAAGGAAACCTTTATCCAGGATCATGATGACGGCATTCGGGATTCCACAACAGTCGAGGGTCTTGCAAAATTAAGACCGGCTTTTTCCGCTGACGGTTCTGTAACGGCCGGAAATTCGTCGCAGATGACCGACGGCGCTGCCGCCACCATCCTGGTAAGTGAGGAAAAAATCCAGGAACTGGGTCTGAAACCCATGGCAAAATTCCTCTGCTATACGACCGCAGGCTGCCACCCGGACGAAATGGGCGTCGGCCCCCTGGTGGCCATCCCCAAACTCCTCAAACTGGCTGGAATGGAAATAAGCGACATCGGGCTTTTTGAAATCAACGAGGCCTTCGCCTCCCAGGCCATCTACTGCACCCGGGAGCTTGGTCTCGACATGGACAAGGTGAATATTCACGGGGGAGCCATCGCCCTGGGTCACCCCCTGGGATGTACCGGTGCCAAGCTATGTGCGACCCTCTTGACCAACATGCGGAAAAAGGGTGTCCGTTACGGTGTGGAATCCATGTGTATCGGCGGGGGCATGGGTGCTGCCGCATTGTTTGAATTATGCGAATAAAATTTCGTGCCGAAATTTTATGAGACGCGGCGTTGCCGCTTTTTGACAAAAAGGGTTGCCTTATGGGCAACCCTTTTTTATTTTTCCATACAGATTGAAACTTATTGGGCGGACAACTCATTAATCCGGAAATTTTCGTCAAGTTTTATGACATATTCGGGTTAACATTCTCGATCCTAGTGTGAGTGATTGTCGAGGTTGATGTATATCGGCTCGTCAGGCCATGCGATTAGCAAAATGCCGGCCGGGGTAATTTCACGGCCGTTCCAGAAAACGGATTGGATCCTGTCATCCAGACTGCCGCCCTGCTCCGCGAAAAATGCTTGAATGGTATCGCCCTTTAACCAGACGCCCGCTTCCAGAAAAAAAGGCCCCAGTTCCTTCAGGATCAGGTTGAAAAGCTTCACCGTTATCCAGCCGGTCTTTCCGGCGCCCATATCACTGTCGCCGGGGTGGGAAATACTGCCGCGCATCCACCGATACTTGCCCCCTTTTCTGAAAGTGGCCCCCACAAGACCCGGCATGGCAGCCGAAAGCGCCAGAATGGCGTTGTTTTTGACCACTGCCGTTGCAGGATCATCTACGGGCTTGCTGTTGAGAAAGAGCGTTTGAATCCGTTCATCGAAATAAAATTTATCCAGACCGAGTCGATCGCAAAGGAGTGTCTGCACCGATTCCCCGGTCCGGGCTTTGGTCATGAAGCCCCCGTTGAGCAGGCCCACAAATCTGGAAGCGTCATCGCCGTCAAGGGTCAAAACCAGACTGGGTTGGGGCATGTCACCGGAAGCATTCTCCTGGTTTGATTTCATGGGAAATACCCTTTTTGCAGGGATCCGATCGTTGGATCCGTGTATCCACAATTAAAAGGGGAGACGATCTGCGTCTCCCCTTTTTGTTTTTTCACACACGCTTCATCAGCGGGTATTAGAAGTTGAACACGCTGTCCAGTTCTTCATCCGTTACACCGAAGGTCACATTGTGCGGTGGGATGGGTTCCGTTTTAAAGAAAGCGGGCAGCCGGTCATCCTTGGATGTAAACCCGGCGGCGGCGTTGAATTCCCGCTCTTGTTTCAGGATTGATTTGCCCAGATCCGTGACATCGTCCGCTGTGCAAGGCTGACCACTGAATCCGCTAATCACATCCAGGAGCGCCTGAAACGTTTCCGCCTGGTCCAGGATGGCAAAAGCGATGAACAGGCACATGCCCGTGGCATCGATGGCTGCCGTGGCGATCTGAAGATTCCGGGAAAGTTCCACCTGGCCTTCAGGCTTGGTGGCATCCACATTTCCGCCCACACCCAGAACATTTGCCGTCACAGAGTAACCGGCTGTGTGGTCGGCGCCCATGGTGGTTGTGGCATAGGTGACGCCGATGCCCTGAACGGCTCTGGGGTCATAGGCGGGCATGGCCTGCCGCTTGACCACCGGAACCCGCTCCACACCGAAAACCTGGCCGGTTACGGATGCCCCGTTACCCAGTATCCTTCCCAGGGGGGTGCCCTGACCGACTTCCTTGAGGAGATTGATGGCAGCTTCGGCATCACCGAACTTGGCAACACCCCCTTCCATGGCGACACCGATGGTGGCCCCCATTTCGATGGTGTCCAGTCCGAAATCGTCATCCATACGGTCCATCTCGGCAATGGCATCCAGATCGTCGATGCCGCAATTTCCGCCATGGGCCCAGACGGTTTCATACTCGGGCTGTTTGGTCAGGAAATTGCCGTTTTTACCGAAAAACGTGCCTGAACAGCGAATGACGCAGCCCCGGTGACAGCCGTGTGTGGCAGAGCCTTCGCCACCCCTGGTGTTTTCCAGTTCCGCCTGTGTCTCACCACTGATCTTGGATGCACCGGCAAACTGGCCTGTGGAAAAATTGTTGGTGGGATATCCGCCGGCTTCGTTGACGACGTTGGTCAGGACGTTGGTACCATAGGCCGGCAGGCCTTCCCCTGTAACCGGGTGTTTTTTCAAACCGGCAACAAAGGCCTTGTTGGCCTCCTTGAACTTGTCCGGGTCTGCGGGTTCACGCCTGGTCGTGCCTTCGTCGTCCACGATGATCACCTTGAGGCCCTTGGACCCCATGACCGCGCCCACACCGCCCCGGCCGGCATGCCGGGTTGGACGCTGTTCCATATCCGTAAAGGCGATGGAGGCCGCCGACATCTTCATCTCCCCGGCCGGTCCGATGCTGATACAGGCCACCTTGTCACCGTATGCGGCCTTCATTTTTTCAACCAGATCATAATTGCCAAGCATTTTCAGGCTATTGTCGGCCTCTATTTTTGCACCGTCCTTGTTGACAACCATTTTATACAGCGTATCGTCTGCAGGTCGCCCCTCCAGAATAATGGCAGCATACCCGAGCCTTGCCAGCATCTGTGACGGCTGGCCACCCGAGTTGGCCTCCTTGATACCGCCTGTCAGCGGACTTTTACATCCCACGGAAATGCGACCGGACATGGCTGCTGTGGATCCGCTGAGCATACCGGGTGCGATCACGAGTTTGTTGTCAGCACCTAGGGGATGGCACAATGGTGGCACTTCTTTTGCCACAACCATCGACGTCATGGCACGGCCCCCCAATCCGGCATAGTCGCCCAGTGATTCAACGGCGACCTGGGGACCCCCGTTCTCTCCCATTTTCACTCTCAAGATTTTGTCCATCGGTTGCCTCCTTTTTGGTTACTTTCACATGTTAGCCGATTAACGAGCAATGGCAAAAATATCAGTTTATTTATCTTCTGTAATTATGAGTATTGTTTGGTAATGTCAAGGAAAACCAGGAATAACATCGCTACACGATGTTATCTGGCGCGGCTTCGCCGCTTATAATGCATCTTTAAGCTTCTCACTTGGACACTGATATGCTGGGAAGCTATGATGCCTGGAAGCTGGAATGCTGCAATTCACTGATAGCTGTCAGCTACCCTCAAACCCTTGTATCACCCTCAGACCCTTAAACCCTCTTTTTAGATCACACCATACCCTGAACGTTGGATACCCGATCGGCCTGATTTTTAAGATCGGTCTGGGCCACTTTCACCAGGGTTTTCAGATCGACGGTCTCTTCTGCATCAAAGGGGGTCACGGTAGCCGCAAAATTGATATCGAAGGGAATTTCGTTTATTACCATCTCATGGGATTTCAATCGTTTCGAAATTCTATCCAGGGCGATCTTGGCATTCTCACCTGTGGTCATGGGTTGAATCACCACCATCATTTTGGCTCCCAGCATCCCCACGAGATCGGTTTCCCTGACAATACTCGTCAGGGCCCCCAAAAATACGGTGATGATGTCTTCCGGTGTGACACTGCCCGGCTTTGCAGCTTCTTTTGGGACTGCCTTCACCACCGTAAACGAGAGAATCGAAAAGGGGGTATTGTAACGGTTGGCCCTTAAAACCTCCTTTTCCAGCACAAAGAGAGTGCTCCCACGGTTCAGACTGCCCGGTGGGGTAAGTTTTGATTTTTCTTTCTCTTTTGTAACCGGTTTGGATAGTATCTCGTCATATATTTCCTGAAACATGCTCTCATGGACGCCTCGTTCCGCCAGTGTCTCCTTGACCTGCAGAACGATGGCCGCTAATTCGTCGTGGTCCTTTGCATGGGTTTTCAGCAGCTTCAACATGTCCGCTTTGGTCGGCGGACGGCCATCTCCCGTGCTCATCTTATTGAAAACCATGCTGGACTTGAGATGACGGATGCTGTCCTCCATCCGTTCGGTCAAGCGCTCTTCCATTTTTTTCAGAACATCGAGGTCGATATCCTTACGTTTGAGTTTATCCACGAGTTCCGTACGAATCCGCGAAAAAATACTGTTGGCGCCGCCACCGGCAACATCACCGCTCTCTTTCATGGCTTCCAGGGTTAACTCGGTACCGGCTCGTTCGACATAGTCCACCAGGAGATCGGACAGAATTTGATCGTCCTGACCGCTTTTACGTATCTCGGCTGCAAGGTAGATGAGCTCTGCGGTCCCCTGGGGATTCTTGACGATTTCCTGAATCAGGTCCTCCCCTTCCAGGCCAATGGCTTCGGCGCTTTGTTCGAGAACCCGTGTCAGCTCGTCACTCTGAAGCTCCTCTTTCAATTCCTGAACGAATTGAAGGTAGTCCGTCATGGGCATCCCGGCATCCAGCAGGGCCCGTTTGAGTTTCGGTATGATCCGCTGCAGCTCCGCCACATCCGTCGTCATACGCAAGACAATCTGCGCCAGGCGCTTGATGGATACCGCTCCCTGGTTGTACTCCCCGGTAATCAGTCGGATCAAAACACTGTCCGCAACCTCGTCTACCTCGCGGTCGATAATCTGCTGGTCCAGATAAACCACACCCTGGGCCTTTTGTGCCTCGATACCCTGAATGAGCTGGCGTTTCAGTTTAAAAATATCTTCTGCGAGCTCGGTGATGTTGATATCGGTCTTGCTTGCTATCACCCCGTTGACGTCTTCCTGAAAACGATTCAGGCTCTGCACCAGAGCGGTTCCCGGCTGAACACTTCCGTCTTCAATTTTCCTGGCGGCTGCTAGGTCTTCTTCGATGAGCATCTGGGAAAACTCGGCCGGTCCCTGCATCAGGTTTTGAACCGAAATGTTCTTCTGAGCCTCTTCTGAAAGGATATCGGCAGCCATGATCGCCAAGAGGTCTTCGGTGGTCGGGGCTCCCGACCCCCCCCCTTCAACCTGGCTGCTTTTCACCACCTGTTCATCGTTCTTGATCTTCTGGTAAACAAAATAGTTGATCAGGATTTTTTCCAGACCTTTTTCCTTCACGGCCTTTTTCATGGCCCCCGCATTGGGATATCGATTGAGATCCGTCAGTATCTCCAGGAACTGGGTCAGATCCGCCAGGGTAATGCCCGCCTCAAAGGCCAGTGACTGAATGTCGGCTTTCTTGAAATGGGCTGTCAGGCGGTTGGTATTGATGCGGGAATCAAGGGCCTCGTCCTCGACAAATAACTGGTCCTGGTGAAGCGACAAGGCAATGGTGGGCAAAACCTTAAAGCCGTCCTGAAACGATTCGAATGCCCGTTCCAGCGATCCGATGACCGACTTGTGGTAAACATTGTACATGGAAATCTGGTTGAACACCAAATTGAAATTTCTGCCGATGGTGTCTGAAAGCTGCTTTTGGAGACTTGCTTTGTCCATCATTCGTTTCCTTTACGATCGCGTTGATGAAGATGGTTCTCTTCATGCAAAAAGGCGACCAAAGAATTTTTCGTCAAATTTTATGAAATGTTCGTGTCAACCCTTCAGGTGGTTTTTACGGTACCACTTCAGAGCCTGAATAAGTTCGGAACAGGTGGAAAAACGCTTCTCCGGGTCATATGCCATGGCTTTGCCGATAATCCGGTCCAGACTTTCGTGCAGATGGGCATTGAGTTGAGATGGCTTTTTCAGAAAAATACCCTTGGGATCTTTCTCTTTGTGAGCCAGGAGCGCCATCATCGAGGGATAGCGCACGAACGGCAGTTTCTCCACCACCATTTGAAACAGCATCACCCCCACAGCATAGACATCCGCACGCCCATCCACGTCTGTCGTGGCGATCTGTTCGGGCGCCATGTAGAGCGGGGTTCCCAGAATAAGCTCCTTTCCCAGTTCATCTCCCCTGACAAACCTGGCTGTTCCAAAATCTGAAATCAGCGGTCGCCGGGTGTGCGCCTCGATCAGGATGTTGGGTGGCTTGATGTCGCGGTGAACAATCCCCTGTTCGTGTGCGTAACCAAGCGCTTCCAGAACATGGATAACCACATTGAACGTCGGCAACAGTGGCAAAACCCGCCTGGACGGAATTACATTTTTCTTGGCCTTGTTGATATACGCCAGCAGGTCTTTTCCCTGAACCAGCTGCATGCTCATGAAGAGAAACTCGTCGGTTTCCCCGACTTCGTAAATGGGGATAATATTGGGGTGGGAAAGTATGGCCGCAGCTTCGGCTTCCTGTTGAAATCTTTCGGCGGCAGACTGCGTCATGAGTACCTTGGGTAAAATTTTCACGGCAATCTTGCGCTTCAGGGTCCGCTGATATCCTTCAAACACCACGGCCATGCTCCCTCGGCCAAGCTCCTTTAAAACCGTGGCAGTCCCGATGTCCATCCCGTAATACTTTTTTGCATCAATCGATTTTATCGTCATCGTTCTGACTAAACTGATAGGCCATCCGAAATTTGAGGGTTGAATGGTATTGTTTAACACAGAACTGTAAACTATTTCAATTGCTTTTCCATATCGATTATCAGAATAAAGCGGTGAGTTGTTCAATGGATAAGATGTAATATCGATGGAAGATTGAAGAATTTCTCAGCAAAACTTCCACGAGGACAGTCGAACCGCTGGGAGGGATATTCTGCCGTGCGGCAGTGCTTCGTAGCTACCGTAAGGGATTCTGTCTATTTCAGATTCGCTGGATAACGCCGCCGAAAGCCACAGAGAATGTGGCCGTTGTTGTGGTTCACCGGAAAAGCTGCACACCTTTACGCTATCTGGATTCCGGATGGTCAGCGCTGTTTCGACGTTCCTCACCGGTTCTCCGTTCCGGTATATGGAATGCATAGGAAAACTGGCGTCTATCGCCTTGGGAGCGTCTTTCAGTGTTATCCATGAGAGATGTTTGCACCATGACTTGAGTATTACTGATTAACATTGCCCGTTGTCAAGACCAAAATAGGATTCCCGTGTTTTCGCGGATACCCATCTGGAAGTATCGTCTCATTTTAAACCCCTTCCAACAAGCCCCGGGGAAGACACCCGCTGTTGCGGTTCAATGATAAAACTGTTAGTTATTATTTTTTTGAGAGAGGTTCTACATACATATGTTCGGAAGCGAAGGAGGCCACCATGAACGATAATGCAGCCACCCGCAAGGGCGTCCCGTTTAATCTGGAAAAATATGTCGGATATGCCGATCTATCCGTGGTCAGCAAGACACTTATCAAGAAAGACACAGGTACCATCACCTTGTTTGCCTTCGATGCCGGTCAGGGTCTCAGCGAGCACAAAGCCCCTTTTGACGCCGTGGTTACCATCCTGGATGGACAAGCAGAGATTACCATCGACGGACAGACCACTACTGTAGCAAAAGGGGAAATGGTGATCATGCCGGCCAACATCACCCATGCCCTGTTTGCCAAAGAGCGGTTCAAGATGCTCCTAGTCATGATTCGGGGTGAATAAGGTGAAGATAGAATATAGGTCATAGGCCCATGGCGACCCTACACATCCTCCTTCATTTTTTTGTTCCAGGCGCTGTTGCCTGTCTAGCATTCAGGGACAAGTGGCTGACAAGCTGGCTCATCATGATGTCGGCCATGATCATCGATGTGGATCACTTGCTGGCTACCCCCATTTTCGACCCCAACCGGTGCGGCATCGGGTTTCATCCCCTCCATTCAACGACAGCCATCCTTTTGTATCCCCTGCTGTTGTTGATTCCCAAGCTGCGTATTCTCGGTATTGGCCTGCTGATCCATATCGGGCTCGATGCCCTGGATTGTCTGCGGATGGGGGCCACATGAAACTCACCTGGTTTGGCAGCGGCGATTCCCCGGCACCTGAACTGGAAAAACTCGGACAATTGCCGAAACGTTTATTTTAATTGCCACATTTTTTAGGTTGATTATCCGGGTATGCCCATATAAGTTCATGCGTCGAATTGTCGGAAAGGATGTTGTGTGAATCCCGAAGAAAAAAAATCATGGGTCTTGTAACCACCTCCCACGGTCTGGTCCACTTGTATGAAGGTGTTCTGCCACCGCTCCTTCCCCTGGTCATGGCCGAATTTGGTGCGGATTACTTTACCATGGGGATCATCGTTACGATATTCTCTTATGCGTTTGGACTCGGATCTCTGCCGGCCGGAATCCTGGCCGACAAAATCGAAACTCGACGTCTTATCAGCCTCTATCTGTTTGGTGCCGGCACAGAGCCGGTGTCCTTGTCTTGCCTGCCAGCTCCCTGGTATTCTACGCCATCGTCATGGGCCTGATGGGTGCCTTCTGCAGCACCTTTCATCCTGCAGCCAACACCTTGATCTCTCTGGGTGTCAGGGAAAAGGGCACCGCCTTCGGCATCAATGGTATCGCCGGCAGCGTCGGGGTGGCTGTGGTGCCGGTTTTATCGGCCTGGATCGGCACAAGTCTGGGGTGGCGAGCGCCGCATGTTTTTTTTGGCTTGATCGGCATGGGGCTTGGGTTTTTTTCTCTGACCCTGCCCAGACATCCCACTATTCAGAAGAAGCACTCGTCACAAGCGGCTCTCCAGACAGCTCCTGAAAAGAGAAACACTCTTCTCTCCCTCTGGTTTTTCTTCCTGTCCGCCACAGCCCTGGGACTGTCATACAAAGGTATCATGACTTTTTTACCCACCTACATGGGGCAAAATATCCACCTGGGTATTCTAAAAATGGACGTGGTGGCTACAGGCGGTGCCTTCGCAACCCTGGCCCTGATATCCGGCTATCTCGCCGATCTGTATGGCCTGCAAATTGTATTTTACGCCATGGGTTTCTGCTTTCTGGTTTCCGCGGTGTTTGTCCTGGGGATGGTATTATTAGGCTCTAAGCGATAAGCTTTAAGGCTTACGGCTTATCCGGTACTTACCGATCCGGTCGTTGTGCAGACTTCCCAGATACAGAAATCCATCCTGCTCCCGGGCACCGGTAATCTCCTTTAGATGCTCACCGGCGGGGTCCTGCAGGCTTTCCAGGATGTCACCTTTTTCATTCAGCGCCAGAACAAAGCCGTATGGTTTTGGCTTGGGCCACATAAACCTGGGAAGTCTCGACAATATTTTCTTGAGCAGGGGGTTTGGGTGCATCTTGTCCATCTTATCGTTTCGGACGGTAAAAAGTGCCAACCAGAAGGTGCCCCGGCGGTTGGAAGTTATATTGTCAGGGAAACCAGGCAGGTTGTCAGCAAAGATTTCAGATGTCCCGGCTTTTGGCCCTTTGAGCCAGTAGCGCTGAATGCGATAGCGGTAGGTCTCGTTGACCAGGACAAAATCCTCATCCCGGGAAAGTGCAACACCATTTGCAAAATAGAGGTCCTGCAGAAGAACTTCGGCTCGTCCGGATTCCGGGTCATAACGTAAAAATCGACCGTTGGGCCGCGATTCTAAAAGGTCAAAAAGGTATTCATTCTGCGAATAGGTATGACTTGCGTCCGTAAAGTAAACAATGCCGTCCGATGCAATATCAAGATGATCCGTGAATCTGTACGGCAGGCCTTCGGCCTCTGTTGAAAGAACCGCTATGTTACCTTCCGGATCGATGGAGAGAAGGCCTTCATAGGCATCCGCCACGATAAGATTATTCTTCCGGTCGAACGCCAGACCCAGCGGTCGCCCGCCTGTTTCGGCAAAGGTCTCGACACTGCCGTCTTTCCGGACACGGACGATCTTCCCATCCTGCGTGCCGGCGTATATTCTTCCATCTGCATCCAGAACAACATCTTCGGGACCGTTTACACTGCCCTTGGCAATCAGTTCTGCATCCAACAGCTTTTTGTTGGGTGCCAAAACACCGGTCATTTCAGGTTTTGGCGAAGGGCTATATGCGACAGGATCTATCTTTGTGGGCCAGAGTAACAGATATGCGATTAGGATCATACCAACGATGATTACAGTCAGAATACTTTTTTTCATCGGTTCCTCCTATTATATTACATGGCTTGACACCCTCACTTGCATCTTTCTGGTAAATGAATGTTTCCGCAGACAGTGCAAACCTGTCTGGCCCGGTCGTCATCTGAAGGCGTACGGGTCTCCACTGCGGACGCACATTGTGTACAGTAAAGGATGTTCATATCAGGCCTCAATTTTCTCTGAAAAAATCCCTGTAAATCCTGACAATCAAAAATATCAATGGGATCAGGTGGTAGAAAAGATCAAAAATATCGATGGGCCGGCGCAGTTCCCTCTTCTTCAGCATGATCAGTTTTTCCATCACGTGCGGCATGGGCCGAAAAGGCGCCAGAAGTGCGAATATCGTGAATAGAATGAATATGTGATAGGGAATGTCATCGAGCCATGTCCACATGGTTTCACCGGCCGCCCGTTATGGTTTTTCTGTAGCACAAGTCGAGTTATTGATTCTATTGTCCTTTTATGATACCGAATCAAGGCTTTTGTCAAGGGAGGGCACATGTCGGGTTTTCAGGAAATATTGCTGGTTGCCGTAATTCTTTTGGGTATTTTGTTCATTCCACGCATGTTGCCAAGAAAGGGTGCACAGACGTCGACCCGACCTGCAATGGTCATCTCGCGCAATCTGCGTGTGGCCATTGCCGCTTCCGTGATTTATCCGATCGTGGCTGCGGCATTTTTACAGCCCTGGCGTAACGATCTGATTCTTTTTCTATATGCCGGTATGGGGCCGGTGCTATTGGGCTGGCTGTTTTACTGGGTGCATACCGGACGAAAGAAATAAAAGCTCTATGCTGGGAAGCTATGGTGCTGGGATGCTGCTATCTGCTTTAAACCGTCAACTACCCTCGAACCCTGGTATCACCCTATGACCCTCAAACCCTTGTTTTACTCCCCCACCATCTCCAATAATATCCGTTCCCCTTGCGCACTCAATCCCAGTGTTTCCAGTTCCCGTGATAATTGATCCCGGGTGCCGTTCCCGCCCGTATATCCATTCAAACGCGCCACGGCTGTGGATGCCAAAAAATCCCGGTGCTGCGGATAGATACGCGACAGTTCGTTCTTGAGTTTGGTATGCTGTTTTAGAATATATTTCTGATGATAATCCTCGGCCATGGTAAAGGATCGAAGCGGCAGCACCTGTGACCGAATGGTTCCGTCATTGTTCTGTTCCACAACGGCTTTGGAATCCATGGCCAGTCGACGCTGCTCATCATTGTGGTAAAAAATCGCATTCATGTATTGCCGGGACCAGTTTCGGCTGGTGGGTTGGTGGTTGTTCCAGAAGATCTCCAGCAACTGGGCGTATGTGATGCGTCCGGGGTCAAAATCGACCTGCACGGTTTCTGTGTGATCCCCCATGTTTCCGTAGCTGGGGCCCGCCATTTTACCGCCGGCATATCCCACACGTGTACGGATGACACCCTCGATAATCCCGAACCGGGATTCGATGCCCCAGAATCACCCCAGCCCGAAGGAGGCGGTTTCAAAATTGGGTGGCGAGGCCATATCCAAAGGCGGCACACCCTTTTCGATGTTCATGGAAGATTCCCTTGTTTTTGATTCCTGACTGATTGCCGGTTCCATGGTTTGCGAGCAGGCCCACAAAAAAAACATCGAACCCAACAGAATGCAATACCATCCACTGCCTACGCGGTCTTTTTTCTTCACTGTATCCATCCTTTCTTTTCGAAGACAGAACATACTATACACCCACAATAAGCATGAGTTTGGATGGTTGTGTAAAGATTTGATAAAGATTCCTGTAATAAAATCGCCTAACGATTTTATGGAACTTCCTGGTTAAGGTGATCACTGCAGTGCTTCCAAAACCTTTGCCGGATGATCCGCTGCCTTGGCAACGTTTGCCCAGTGTTTGCGGACCTTGCCGTCTGCATCCGGCAAGGTGAATGCCGGTGCTGCTTTGCCTTCTTGAATTGCCATTGAATCCTCCTGTCTTTGTCAAAAGTGAAAAAGAAGTTTGCAGCCTTCCTGATAACCATACAATCGATCAATGTAATGGCCTCATTGGGCGCAAATGGTAGATATTTTTACTCATATGCTGAAATATCTATTTAGTCAAGAAAGTCAACTGTATAGCGACATTCCCGTTCTTATTTTGCTTTTTTTTAAGAAATGGGATATCTGTGTAAGAAGCTGAAAAAACATTATCAATAAGGGACTGTGGCAATAGGGTATACAATGGTTGATCTCCGTAGTGAAAAGAAACAAGTTAAAAAAGAAAACAGAAAAGACCCCAGGCTTGAATTACATTGTAATGCAAGTGTTCTTGGCATTGACGGCATTCAGAAAATTACGGATATCAGCTTGGGCGGAATTTTTATAGAGACGAATATATTAATTAGAATAAAGCTTGGGCAAGTTATAACGGTTAATGTCAAGCTTCCGACTGAAAAAAACACCATAAGATTCAAAGCCAAAGTGGTTTGTAAAACAAATCGGGGTATAGGGTGCCAGTTCGTATCTCTGGACGATCAGAAAAAGGAAGCGATATGTTTGTGCTTTGAAATGTTTAGAGACACGCTCCCAGCAGGATGTACGTAATACTTGCTTCAGGGGTCGCTGCAACACCATTAAAGGCAGATTCTATTACAGAATTTGCCTTTAATGCATTTTTTATCAGAACGACGATATCTGTATAATGAATGCGAATTTGAACATCAATCTGGGAATTGTTCTGATTATCTGCACAGTCGTGTGCCTGGTACCCGTGGGTAAGGTACTGTCACAAGAGGCAATAGAGCCCGTAACCGGCCATGTTTTCTACGGCAAGATGATTATCCCCAACAATAATTCTGACATTAAAGGAAATGACTTTGACATCAAAATTTTCGGTGTTGATGCGCAAGGGCCATCCAACGAGGGTCCACTCAAGTATGGCATCGAAACCGGTGCCGTCTTCAGCGTTGACAGCAATGTCCGACGTTTTCGTGCATCTTCCGGAAGCGATGGCGGCACGGCTGCTGTTTCGGTGGATGTCGACTCGTTTATGATGGACTATTTTTTCGGCGGGTATCTCGGTCTTGAACCATCAAAATGGCTCCGACTGTATGTGGGATCCGGCCCCCTGATTATCTGGGGAATATGGAAAACCAAACCAAAAGAATCGGATTCCGAAGCGTTTAGCTCTGACTCAGAAATCAAATTTGGCGCTGGTTTATACGCCCGGGCAGGTATTGATATTTTTTTTTCGAAACAATTTGGGCTTAATACAGGCGCCCGAGTCAACAAAACAACGCTGAACTATGAGAACAAGGCGGGAAAGGTTGACATCGAAGGCTTGCAGTACTATTTCGGTATCGCATTTCGTTTTTAATGTGTTTTTCGGATTATAGAGACCACCGACGATAGGCGATCGAAAAGATGAGCCTTATTCAAGGATTTGTATGATCTATTTAATGGCCGATTCCAAGCGGGTGTGGTTTTGGCAGGATAAGTCGGCACCCAGGAAACACCCTACGCGGTAGTCCACCATGGCCTCTTCCAGTTTGCCCATGTGCTCGAGGGCAGAACCCCGGTTGTTGTACGCTAAGCCGAAAGACGGGTTGAGGCGGACAGCCTCGTTGCTGTCCGCCAGGGCCTTTTCGAACCTTGCCTTCTGAATCAAGGCGGCCGCCCGGATGGTGAAGGCTCGGTAGCTCTCAGGCTCTTTTTCTATAGCGAGAGATGTCAGACGTACCACCGCATCCCAATCTCTGTCCCGGTACTTTTCCCCGCTCTGGCGTAGGAGCAGATAGATCTGGGATTCTTCCTTTTGAGAGGGGTTCTTCACTGCCAGATAATTTTTACAACCGATTTTTAAACCGAGTTCGCAGGCTTTAATATAATCCTTTCCAGCTCGGTCCAGGTCCCCTTTTTTCTCGTAAACCAAGCCCCGGTTGTTAAAAGCCATGGCATTCTTGGGAGTTATTCTTAGCGCCTCATTACAGTCTTCTATGGCTTTTTCGAATGCTCTGACCTCCGCATAGGCCCAAGAACGGTTGATATATGGATTGACGGCGCCGGGGTCGTAGTAGATAGCCAGGGTTGCAGCCTGGATCGCCTGGTTCCACTCACCTTTGACAACGTTTTCATAGCATGTCTGTGACCACTTGTCTGCAGATGCCGAATCCAAAGAAAGACAAACTCGTTCAACCGTTGCTGTCCGGAGATCGTCGCAAACTCTTAATTCACACGCTTTTTTCAAGTCGTCACAGGCCCTGTCGGACAGACCGGCCGCCATCCATGCCCGGCCTCTTTTTGCATAAGCTTCCCCATCTTCAGGATTCAGCGCCACAACCTTGCCAAAATCTGCGGCGGCTTCAGTAAATTCCCCGGAGGCATACCGGACTGCTCCCCGCTCTAGATAACCGGCGGGGTTGGTTGGATCAATACCGATAACCCGGGTGAAGTCTTTGGCAGCCCAATGGTACTGATTCATTTTCCTGTATGCCCTGGCCCGTTTCATGAGCGTTGGCTCGTACTGCCGATCGAGAGCAATCGCTTTGTTATAGGATTCAATTGCATCTTCTGTTTCTCCGGCGTCGAATAGGACATCACCCATAAATTCGTAGGGGAAAATCAGATATGGATTCAGGAGCACGGCCCTGTTAAAATCTGCGGACGCCGATATCCGATCCTTCAGGAAGCTGAACACCCTTCCCCGGTGCAGATAGAGCCACTCATTGTGATCATCCATCACAATGGCCCGATTCAGCCTCTTGATGGTCTCGCCCGGATCTATAACCTGTTTTTTCAAAGCAGCGACGATAATCGTGTCGTTCAAGGAAATGGCCATTAGCCTGTTAACCAGGTGCCAGCGCTCCGATGCCAGTCTCTCTTTTTCAGAAATCAGGGATTTTTGCTTTTTCCGCTCCTGAACAGCCCAATACGCCTCTTGCAGGTCCTTTAGACCTTCCAGCAGATCCACCTCGCGTTTACGGTTGAACAGGGCATTGTCGAAGAGAAACGGGTTCTGGGTGAAGTCGCTCAGGTCCTTTTCAACTGTTTCGATATTGAGCCTGCCTATGAGCTTCAGGGAAACGGTATGTCCTTCGGTCGTTTTTTTTATGGTCAGGGAGCTGGGTTCAAACGTCATCACACCGGAAGCCAAAGCATTGGAGAGGTTCTCGACGGGCATTAAATTATTATAGATCTTGGATTTCTGAATAGTGGGTCCGGCAGCCTTGAAGATTGCCTGCCGGGTTCTGGTCTGGGCGATGACACGGACCTGGTCTTCGGTTTCCAGCTGGTTGAAGATATAATGATAGGTGGCGGTAAAAGCGAGGGTTTCGGCTATAGCGGATGGTACCCGGAGGCATGCAAAAAGCGAGGCAATAACAAAGACGGATACAACAGCGAAGAATTTATGATGCGTTTTGTCAAGCATTGAAAACAATCAAATATAGGCGTTACATGACGCAACACAAAGAACATTTGCGGGGATAAAAATAACGTCTCTCCATTTGGGGGAAACCATTTGTCCCTGATTGAACAGTTTTACAAAGGCCTTCTGTTGCTCCCTCTATTCTGTTCCATAGATTTTATTGTCATAGAAATACATACACGCTCTAACATTTTGTCCCATGAGCTTTTTCCTTCATCGATAGCCTGAAAAACGTCTGCAAGAAAAATGTCAAGTTCATGCATCATATCTTTGGGGGCAAAATATGCTGCACCTTCCTCAGCTAAGTGATTCAGACTGGCATTTGTTTGGGCCTGAGCCGTGAGCATGACCGCCGGAATATTCTGACTGTTGGCAATTTTCAACAGTTCGTGCCCATCCACCCCCATGATATCAAGAACGGCAATATCGTACGGATTTTCTCTCAGCAACTTTTCTGCATCACCGAATGAGGAAGCTGTATCAATTCTGCACATGTCCAGTAGTTCAACAAGCGTATCCAGGATATCCTGCTCGTCATCGACAATGAGAACGTATTTTCCTGCTATGACTTTTTCTGGCTCCATTCGCCTGTCCTCCATAAAACGGGAATACGCCCGCTATTGCGGTTTAACGTGTTTTTTATCAAACTCGTCCCAGAATTGCTTTTCCGGGTCCTTCCATCCATCCCCGAAGAATTCGTCAAAAAGAGGTCTTAATTTGGTATACCATTTGAAATTATTTTTTCTTTTGTCTTGTCGGGAGATTAAAACATCTTCTACATACAAGGAGATATCCACCATTTTATCTTTGGGTATATAAGCATCGGCGCCCAATTCAATTGATTTTTTCAGATTATCCGGACTGAGTGCATGTGCCGTCAACATCAAGGTTGGGATTCCCAGAGCGTGAGTGGCTTCAAGAAGATCATATCCCCTGACACCCATAATGTCCAAGATGGCTACGTCGTAGATGTTGTTTTTTAGGAAAGAAACAGCCTCCTCGAATGAGGATGCCGGGTCAACCATAAACATATCCTCCAAAAGCTCTTCCAGCGTTTCAAGGATATCGGGTTCATCGTCAACAACAAGTATTCTTTTATCATTCAGTGGCTGATTATTTTCCATGAACCCTCTCCATTAAGTCGTTCCCATAAATTCGGCTTTCAATTTCTGTTGAAACTGCCCAACTTTTTTAAACAATTCTTTTAACATGGCCTTGTCGAGGTAGGAAAGGTTATTGGGATTGATATAATTGTCCGGCGGCTTTTCTTCATCAACAATGGCGGTAATCTGTCTTAAGAATCTTAAATGCATCGCATATTTGTAGGATTGTACCAGATCGATATACTGTTCATTGGTCAATACGTGTCTGGTATACAGCCGGAAAAGTCTTGTGAGGGTATTGGTTTGAACGATACCGTGTTTCAATGAATAGACCCGTGCAAAGTCGACAATCGGCTGCATAGCCGATTTGATATTGAAAGAGTCCTTATGTTCCCCCTGGGATTCAACAACCAGTTTTCCGAACAAACCGATAGGGGGCTTAAAATACATTGCATTTTCAGTCAAATATCTTAAAAACCCTGGCCGCTTCTCCACGGAAGCCATTAGAAATGATTTCAGCTTGTCTGTGAGATCCAAATCTCCCCAAACCCCTTTAAAATCGAAAAAAATACTTGAATGAAGTAGATCTTCTGGCGAGCTGTTATATATCCAGTTGTGAAAATATTTTTTCCAGTTTGTCAGAGGCTGGCACCATTTGGGATTCTTCGCCATGCATTCGCCGGTGCAAAACTTGTATCCGGCAGCATCGAGCTGGCTGCAAACCAGTTCGGCGAGTTTGCCGAAGTATTCTTCTGCATAGGCCTTGTCCTTATCATTTTCAATGTCTTCGTAAACAATGCCATTGTCCTGGTCAGATACAAGGGTTTGTTCTTCCCGGCCTTCTGAACCCATGATCATGAAGGCAAATTTACATGGCGGGTTGCCCAGTTTTTCAATACTGAACTCAATGACTTTGTCCAGGATAGCATCGGAAATTGTTGTGATCAAGCGTGTGATATATTCAGGGTTTGCGCCGTTCCGGATGGGGTCTAGCAACATTAAAGCCATTCTCGAGTGCATGTTCTCGAGCTGATTCTCTTTTTTGACTGACTTTATGGTTTTAACAAGAAGAGTTGTAGAACCTGCTTGGGCGGCGATCAAATCCTTATCGGAAATCGTGCCGATAATGTCGTTGGATTTACTGGAGACCGCCAGATATTTCTTGTCCACGTTAGTCATTGTGACAAATGCTTCAAAAACCTGGGAATCGGCAGGGACTGAAAACACTGGAGAGGATGCAATGGTGGAAGCAGGATGTTCAGTTCCCAGTCCTTTAGCGATGGCTCTGTTTCTCAGGTCGGCATCCGTAAGTATGGCATCAACGTTTCCTCTTTCATCTTTTATAAATATTGAACCTGAACTGTTTTTGGCCATTTTTTTAGCAGCTTCATTAATGGTTGCATCATGCGGACAAGTGACAATATTTGGTCTGAAAATTGCGGAAATGGGCTGGTTAAAAAAAGGTAGATTAAATTCCTTATCTTTTACCTGTCGTGCAACAATGCCGGCGTAGGACTTATTTAGCATCAGCTTTCCAAAAGAATTGGTAAAAAAGGCTTTAAACGCTTCAAACTCTGCGCACGTCTTTAAAAAAATGTCCGCATCCAAACTTAAAAAAACAGAATCTTCAAGCACCTTCAATGTCCTTATGGCCACAGCATCATTCAACAGGATTGAGATGCCCCCGAAATTGTCTCCTTCATTTAATCGGCCCTGAAGGGTTTTTTCATTATTCTGTTCAAAATAATACTGGGCAGATCCCTGGGAAAGAACCAGGAATTTTTCAGTCGATGATATTTCCTGGGAAAGAAGTATGGTGTCTTTTTTTATTGTTTCAGAGGAGAAAAGGCTCAAAAGATCTTGTTTTGCCTTTTCCGGGAGAAAAGAGAAGGGAGCTTTGCCTAATTTGTTTTCCAAAAGAGTCTCCTTTTTTTATAGTTGTTATAAAAAGATAGGGACTTGCTTTTTTTTGAAGTAACTATTCCAAAACCCTGTTTGTGAGTCAATATTTTTTTGTGATTTCAAAATGTTAGGGCATTTTCTAAGCAGAAGGTTATACGTGAGTTTTCGTGTGTTTAAAAGGTAGTATCAGCAGGCTCGAAGGGCATGCTGATATCAAGGATATGCAGGACAAGAAAAGATACCAATCATATCTGTCTGATATCCTTTTTGAAATCATTGGTACGCCCGGCAGGATTCGAACCTGCGGCCTACGGATTCGAAGTCCGGCGCTCTATCCAGCTGAGCTACGGGCGCAGAGAAAGTTGGATAAAAAAATATTTGATACAGGATTCTGGACCAAGATACAAGGCAAAATAATATTGAATATTGTAATATAATACATAATAAAAAAAGGCTGGGGTCGGATGACCGCAGCCTTTTTGATTTTATATGGGGTGAGTGATGGGACTTGAACCCACGACAACCGAGGCCACAACCCGGCGCTCTACCAACTGAGCTACACCCACCATACCGTTAGCAAATGTTTTATCCCTTGCCATTGGAAGAAGAATTAAATATCAGACGGACCTCAGCTTTTCAAGCAGAAAAAGCAGATCATCTTATTTTGTCGAAAAAAACGTGTCGTGTTTTTATCTGGCTATTGACCACATAGGCCTACTAATATACAAATAAAATCTATGAATCGATTCAATATCTTCATCATGCGTGCCATACTGGCAGCTTTTTTTGCCGTTATCCTCACCCGCTTCTTTTACGGTCGTGTGGAGCTGGTCTATGTCGCTGGTTTGGCGATTTTCCTGATGGGCATGTCTTATGTCACAGAGTACTATAGGCGTAAGAAACACAAACAATAGCAGGGAGGGGAATGTGTGTTAGGTGTTAGGTGTTAAGTTTTAGGTGTTAGGTGGGGCATATTGTGTCTAAATCGCAAGCAGTTAACCCACTTAAAACCTAAAACTTAAAACTTAAAACGGTTCTTTTATTATGAAACAGATTATTCTCGGGACCGCCGGGCACATCGATCACGGCAAAACCAGCCTCATCAAAGCTGTTACCGGCACCAATACGGATCGGCTCAAGGAAGAGCAGCTGCGGGGCATTACCATCGAACTCGGATTTGCATCCCTGGATCTGCCCAGCGGCAGGCACCTGGGGATTGTGGATGTTCCCGGTCATGAAAAATTCGTTAAAAACATGGTGGCCGGCGCCACGGGCATCGATATGGTGGCCATGGTGATTGCTGCGGACGAAGGGGTCATGCCCCAAACCCGGGAGCATATGGAGATCTGTTCCCTCCTGGGGGTCGAGCATGGTCTTGTTGCGCTTACCAAGATCGACATGATTGACGCGGAGTGGCTGGAACTTGTGGAAGAGGATATTCGCGATTTTGTAGCGGGAACCTTTTTGGAAGACAAGGCCATTGTCCCTGTGTCGTCGGCCAGCGGGGAGGGCATCGATGCCTTTGTTGCAGCCCTGGATGACCTGAGCGGCAGGATTCCAGAACGCACATCATCCAACCTGTTCCGTCTCCCTGTGGACAGGGTCTTTACCATGAAAGGATTTGGCACGGTTATCACCGGTTCTCTCATGTCCGGCAAGGTCAAGATCGGGGACAACGTCATGATCTACCCCTCAGGGATTCCTTCCAAAGTTCGGGGTGTCCAGGTTCATGGAGAATCCGTGGAGGCAGCCCATTCCGGTATGCGGACGGCTATTAATTTTCAGGGTCTTGAAAAGGCATCCATCGAGAGGGGACAGGTTGTTTCAACGGCCAATGCCCTGCTGCCAAGTTACATGGTGGATGTTTCCCTGCATTATCTCGAGAGCAACAAAAAAAAGATCAAGAACCGCAGCCGTGTCAGATTTCACACGGGCACCAGTGAGATCATGGGAAATCTGATTCTGCTGGATGAGGAGGATCTGCGGCCTGGTGAGGACACGGTGGCCCAGATACGTCTGGATGAACCCGTGGCCGTGGTGCGGGACGATCGGTTTGTCTTGCGGAGTTATTCGCCTGTCAGAACCATCGGCGGGGGCCAGGTGCTTAATCCGGTCCCGGAAAAGCACAAGCGCTTCCGACCGGAGGTCATCGATGGACTCAAAGGTCTCCTAACCCATGACCCGGAAGATATCATCGCCTACCAGGTCATGACCGCGGGGGTCAGGGGCGTCTCTTTTTCAGCGCTTATGATCATGACCAACCTGTCTGAAAAGCCATTGGAGAAATATCTCCAGGGAATGCTCTCCAGAAAGGATGTCATTCAGATCGATAAGGAACAGCGGTTGTTTGTATATAAAACAGGTTTTGGAGATCTCCAAAAAAGCATGACCATGCATCTCCAAGCATATCACGATAAAAATCCTTTAAAAGAAGGCATGCCCAGGGAAGAACTGAAGTCAAAACTCCCCACAACCGCCGGGACCAGAGTCTTTACCATGGCCCTGAATCAGATGACGGCAGACAAGACGGTCGTTCAGGAGGGGGATTCCGTCAAACTGGCAACCCACAAGGTCTCACTGGGAGAAGATCAGGCCGGCATGAAGAAGAAAATATCGGGCATCTATCTTGAAAAGGCCCTACAACCGCCCTATTTCAAAGAAGTCGTGAACACCCTAAACTTTGATCCATCCCACGCAAAGGATGTCCTGATGCTTCTGGTGGCGGAAGGGGTTCTTATCAAGACCAAGGAAGATCTCTATTTTCATACTGAACCCATGCATGGGTTAAAGGAGAAGTTGATCGCCTACCTTCAGACGCATGGCGAGATCACCACACCCCAGTTCAAGGAGATGACCCAGGCATCACGGAAATACGTCATTCCACTACTTGAATATTTTGATGCCAACCATGTAACCCTTCGGGTGGGGGACAGTCGAAAATTGAGACAACAGCGTTGATGAACTCGTAAAAAGTCCGAATTAGACGGTTTTGTAAAAAATTCAAATTCAAGGCGTGCAAGTTTTGTAATCATGAGGCGTACGGTTCGTACGTTGAATGATTACGAAATGCAGCACAACGCAGAAGTTGGATTTTTTACGAGACCGTCAACGTTAAAAGGAGACAAACGTATCATGGGAGAGAACCACAACAGCACGGGTGATGAAAGCGGCATCAAAAGTTATATCACCAGGCATATGCTTATGGGTATTGTCCTGGTCGTTGTCGCACTTATCGTACTGAATTTTTTTTTCGGGTTCTTTAAACCGTCTGATCAGAAGCTGACAGATGCGTCCGGCCTCACAGGACATGACCAGGTGGGGGTGAATGCTGCCCAGCCCCAGACCTCACATGAGGTATCCGGCGATAAGGCTTTGCCGACAGGCCATGAAACACCTTCCCCGGCAGATTCCGTCTCATCGTTGCCACAGGGCACCGAACCGGTCATTCAGGAAATGCCTGCTCATGATAGCGACATGAGCCAAGCCCATGACGTAGATAAAACAATGGATGCCCCTACAGTGTCGGTAAACTCTCGGTTCACAACAGAAAATCAAACTGCCGTTGCCGAACACGCCAAGGAGCAGAAAACAACCCCGGGGCACGCACCGGAAAATGTCAGTGCGGCAGGACATGCCACAGAAACGCATGGCGCAGGTGAGCCAGAAACACCGTCTTTTCCGGCGGAAGGCATGGCCTTTGTGGATGCGGTGATCCGACCCCTTGGCCATGAACTCAATCAAAGGTTTTACGGGTGGCGGCCCAATGACATCCTTGATGTTACCGACAACGTGAACAATTTCCAGCTGGGGGTTCTGGAAGTAACTCGCAGGACGGCCGTGATTCTCTCCGAACGGATATCCAGAACCGGCAGCACCGCCGCTTTTGACCCCAATCTCCAGAATGCCATGAACTGGTTTATGATCAAGGCGGATCGGTTCTGGTTTCCTTCCGCAGAGTCTAAATACAAAGCCGGTCTCAAGGAATTTCGGGCCTATTTTCAGCGTCTGGAAAAAGGCGAGGCGCAGTTTTATTCCCGGGCAGACAACCTAATCCCGCTGTTGATGGCCTACCAGGACCTTCTGGGAAGTTGTGATGAGAATCTGGTTAAATCCCGGGAAGATGATGGGAGCCCGGTGAGTCATTTCAGGAGTGACGACTATTTCTTTTATGCCCAGGGTGTCGCCAGTGCCATGGCCACCATATTGGAGGGTGTCACACATGATTTTAATGTCATGGTGAACCGCAGGGGGGGTATGGAGGAACTGCACCACGCCATCGAGTCGTGCCATCACGCCACGGAGATTGACCCCTGGATTATTCTAAACAGCGATGCGAGCAGTCTTTTTGCCAATCACCGCCTGAACATGGCGGCCCCTATCAGTCATGCGCGATTTTATCTGGGGGTTCTTATCGGGGCCTTATCCACATAAATTTTTTGCGACCGATGGTCACCCAAAATTTATCGTACGCGGCTTTGCCCCTCTATCTCTCATTGTTATTTTAATCATCGTGAGAAAGTAACAATCTTTCCACAATGCTGTTGTGAAACAGCATTCCCTTGGGCGTCAGGGCACAGCGGTTCTTTTCGACAATCACCAAATTCTCCTCGTATAGTGCCTGCAGGGTATACCCGTATTGCTGATTGAAATCCATCTGAAATGTTTTTTCGAAATGAGCCGTGTCCATGCCGTCCGAGGTACGCAGCCCCAGGTATATGGTTTCGGTTATCTGCTGTTCAATCGTGGTCTTTTCCCTTTCCTGAATGGGTAGCCGCCCATGGGCGAGAGCGGCCGTGTAAAGCCCCACATCGCGAACGTTCCAGTGTCGGACAGGCGCCGAGTAGGAATGGGCTGCAGGCCCCAGACCCGTGTAAGGTGCAAATGACCAGTATTTCAGGTTATGCCGGGATCGCCAGACCTGCCCGCTGGTATCGATTTTTGCATAGTTGGAAATTTCATATTGCTCATAGCCGGCATCTTTTAAAATCTGCTGGGTCATGCGGAAGAGATCGGCAATGTGTTGCTCAGGGGCTACCTTGAATGCATTGGTTTTTCTCATTTGGTCCAGGGGTGTCCCTTTCTCAAAGGAGAGTATGTAACAGGAAAGATGTTGGGGTGCAAAGACCAGGGCCGTTTTTAGATCATCCTGCCATGAGGAGGCATCCTGACCGGGGATACCGAAGATTAAATCGAGACCCATATTGTCAAAGCCGGCTTTTTGTGCATACTGAATGGTCTGGGTGGCGTGGTCTGGTGAATGGATTCGTCCCAGGAATTCCAGGGTGTCACGTGAAAACGACTGCACGCCGATATTGATGCGGTTGAAGCCGCTTTGCCTCAGGAAATTCAGGTAATCCTGGGTGACGGTTCCCGGATTCACTTCCATGGTGATTTCAGCATCGGTTGTGAGGGTGAACAGGCTCCGGGCCTGTTCCATGAGTGTCTCGATCTGCTGTGGTGTAAGAACGGAGGGGGTCCCTCCGCCGAAATACAGGGTATCACTGAGGACATCATGAGAATTGACCAGAGCCATCTCCTGCAGGAGAGCCACGACAAAAGGTTGTCGCAGCGTCAGGTCTGTCAGGGAGTAAAAATCACAGTAGGCGCATTTTCTCAGGCAAAAGGGAATGTGGACATAGATGCCGTGCTTCTGGTTGGAAGCTGTTTGAAAAAGTTTGGGCTTGCCGTCATCCGATAATTTCATGACTGTACGGACTATTGGGTTTTATATGCCTTGCCGAGCGTCAGTCCGATGTCCAGTGCTTTCTGATTGAGATCCAGAAAACCTTTTGGTATGCGGGTTTTAATCACTTTCATAACCGATTCGGGCTGGACCAGATCTGTCAGAGCCAGCAGGACACCCAGCATGCAGATGTTGAATACGATAGGCTTGCCGATTTTCTCCATGACCGTGGCATAGATGGGTAATTCCCGTTGTTTGGCATCGGCCTTGCGTTGGATTTTAACGTATCGGGCGTCGGTTATCAGCAGACCACCGGGTCGGATGATGGTGTAAAACTTGTTATAAGCTTCCTGGGTCAGGCAGACCAGCACATTCGGTTGGATAACCTTGGGATAATTAATGGTGGTATCCGATATGATGACATCGCTGCGGGTAGCCCCCCCCCGCGCTTCGGGCCCATAGGCCTGGGACTGTACAGCGGTCAGGTTGTCATAGAGCACCGCGGCTTCGGCAAGAATAATGGCCGCCGTGATGACACCCTGTCCCCCTGAACCTGAAAAGACCATCCTGCATCGTTCCATGGCTATTTTCCTTTCATCGCCGATGCGATGATTTTGTCGTATTCGTTACAGTACTCCGGCGCCTCCACCTCGCGCAGAATGCCGCGCTCGATGAGATCGGGGTTTTCCTTTTTGGCCTTGGATCCCTTGGGGGTGGTTTGCGTCTTGTATATTTCCATCATTTCCGATGCAGATCCCAGACGGTTCTTGCGTCCGAAGTAGGTGGGACACTGGGTGAGGATTTCCACCACGGAAAAGCCTTCGTGCAGGATTGCCTTCTTGATGATATCCGTCATTTGCTGGGCATGATAGGTGGTTGTCCTGGCAACGAAGGTGGCTCCGGCCGCTTTGGACAGTTCGGCTACGTCGAAGTCGTGATCGATATTACTGTAGGGAGCGGTCGTGGCCACGGTACCACACCCTGACAGAGGCGAGAACTGGCCGCCGGTCATGCCGTAGATGCGGTTGTTCATAACGATGGCCGTGATGTCGATATTGCGACGGGCAGCATGGATAAAGTGATTTCCGCCAATGGCCAGGGCATCGCCGTCACCCATGGGGACGATGACGTTCAATTCCGGCAGCCCTAACTTGACACCGGTTGCAAAGGCCAGGGCCCGGCCGTGAATGGTGTGCAGGGTGTGAAAATCCACATACCCTGATATTCTGGAGGAGCACCCAATACCCGAAACCATCACGATCTCATTTTTGCTCATGCCGAGCTGCTCGATGGCCCTGAGCATGCTGTTCAGAATGATGCCGTGGCCACAGCCCGGGCACCACATGTGTGGGAAAAACCGTTCCCGAATATAATCTTTTATGGCCATGGCTTATACCCCCCTCCCCTGTATGAATCTAAGCATATTACGAATATCCATCGGGGTGATGAAAACACCGTCGACCCGGTTGACCAAAAATACCCTTTCCGGGTCATTTACGGCACGTTTCACAGCTCTTAGAACCTGGCCCGCATTAAGTTCCACAACAGCGATGGACTTGGCGTTTTCACATTTATCCTTGATCATCTGGTAGGGGAACGGCCAGAGAGTCTGGAGTTCCAACAGACCGAGCCGCTCACCGCGTGGGCGTCTTTGCTGCACCACGTGGAGGGCAGAACGGGCTGCCGAACCATAGGAGATCATGATGCATTCGGCATCCTCTAAATAATATTCCTTGTAGCGTGCGATCCGGTTGACGTTGTTGGTAATTTTGTCGTTCAGGTGCCGGTGAAGCCCCTGGACAACGGAGGGGTTGGTGGATGGGAATCCCCACATGTCATGATAAAGACCCGTGACATTGTAGCGATGAACCCCTCCGAAATCCGACATGGGCAGCCGGCCGTCTTCCCTGGGGAGATAGGGATGATAGTCCACACCCCCCTTGACCGAGGTTCGAAGCCGTTCCACAATGGGGATGTCACCCGGTTCAGGAACCACGACTTTCTCCCGCATGTGACCCACCACTTCGTCAAAGAGAAGGATGACGGGCGTTCGATAGGTTTCGGCAAGATTGAAGGCCTCCACGGTAATGGAGAAGACATCCTGGTGATTGGATGCCGTCAGGGCAATAATCCCGTGGTCACCGTGGGTGCCCCAGCGGGCCTGCATGACATCACCCTGGCCCACACTGGTGGGCAGACCAGTAGAGGGACCTCCTCGCATCACGTTAACAATAACACAGGGGATTTCAGTCATGATGGCGTAACCCAGGGCCTCCTGCATCAGTGAAAACCCGGGACCGCTGGTGGCGGTCATGACTTTTTTGCCGGTCAGGGAAGCACCGATGATGGCACCCATGGATGCGATTTCATCCTCCATCTGAATAAACTTGTCCCCCTGTTGGGGAAGTCTGCTGGACAGGTGTTCCGCAATCTCAGTAGAAGGGGTGATGGGATAGCCGGCAAAGAAATTAAGCCCCGCGTAAAGGGCTGCCTCCACACACACCTCATTGCCCTGAATGAACTTTATATTTGGGTCCATTGTTGCCCCTCTAATTTATTTTCGCCTCATGAAAGACCTGATTCCAATGCCAGATCAAAACCATGCGCGATACCGATGGTGGTTTCAATCATTGCCAGGTTCTTTGGCCCAGGTCTTAATTTATTCTACAATCACCTCGATGGCAAGGTCCGGACATCGCAGCTCGCAGAGTTTACAACAGATGCAGTCTTGAGGACGGGCAGCCACTACTTTGTCGGTATCGTCGAGCTCCAGAACCTTTTTGGGGCAGAAATGAACACAGATACCGCATCCCTTGCACCATTCCCTGTTGATGATGTGTTCTTTGAGTTTGGGTTTTGCCATGTAGGTTCCTTTGAAAATTCGACTTAAGCAGTAACCATATAGCGTTACCACTCGATTTCAATTTTTATATCAAGATGTTAGTCGACGAAGCCACATCAAATAGTAAGGTGAGCCCTCAACCCTTGTGATTCAGGGTTCACGTTCCTATTTGAATATTGATTTTAAAGGGGATTGTCAATATGATAGAAAATAAACCCTAAGATAAGCGATTGTCGAGGTTGCTGTAGCTGCAAGGACAGGATTTCCATTGACTGCCATACCTTTTCCCGCAAACATGAAAAAAATCATCGCGATGATAGGCCTTCTCGTAATCGGCTCCGCAGCACTCCTGGGGATTCTGGCATGGAATATCTTTGATTATGCCGCCCAACCTTCCGGAAACGATATTTCCGAAAAAGTAATCACTGTGCTGCCGGGGCAACATTTCAAGATGATTGCGAGTCATCTGGAGGAGGCCGGTATTATCAGGGAGTCTCTCAGGTTCAAACTTTTTGCACGATTCAAAGGATATGACAAGCGTATCAAAGCCGGCGAATACAAGCTTTCAGGGGCTCTTTCCCCGAGGCAGGTCCTGGAGATCATGGTCAGTGGAAAGGTGGCCCTTTACAGGATTACCATCCCGGAAGGCTACAACCTGGTCCAGATTGCCGGCATTATATCGAAAATGGGTCTGGCAGAAGCGCCGGTGTTCATCCGGTCTGCCACGGATCCCGCAATGGTCAACGCCCTGGGGGTTGAAGCCGGCTCACTGGAAGGGTACCTGTTTCCGGACACCTATCATTTTCCCAAAGGGCTGCCCCTGAATGAAATCATGGGCACCATGGTAAATCGATTCCGGGAGATATTTTCAACGGAATGGCAAGAGCGTGCCCGGCAGATGGATATGAGCGTGCATCAGGTGGTCACCCTGGCGTCTATTATCGAAAAAGAGACCGGTGCGGCATTTGAACGCCCCTTGATTGCCTCGGTTTTTCACAATCGACTGGCAAAGGGCATGCGTCTGTCGAGTGATCCGACAGTAATATACGGTATAAAAAACTTTGATGGAAATCTGACCAGAAAGCATTTAACAACGGCAACACCCTATAACACGTATCTGAATAAAGGTCTGCCGCCGGGACCCATCGCCAATCCCGGTCTTGCATCCCTGGAGGCAGCCTTGTATCCTGCGGAAACCGATTATTTATATTTTGTCTCAAAAAAAGACAGTACTCACCAGTTTTCCACCACTTTCAAAGAACACAGCCGAGCGGTGAAAAAGTATCAGTTGAGAAAGCGATAAGCCATAAGCAGTAAGCTTTAAGCTGCTGAAAGCTTATTGCTTTTCGTATTTCAACCTAAATAAAAAAGCGACACAGAGTAAAACGCATATGATGACATTGACGGATGAACAGATGGCCGGGCAGCGGCTGATGGTTGGGTTTGACGGTACCGACCTGAGTACGGATGTAAAATATCTTATTAAAAACCTGCACGTGGGGGGTCTGATCCTCTTCAGACGCAACATTGCAGCACCGGAACAGGTTCGACATCTGTGCCTTTCTTCCCAGGAATACGCCAGATCATGCGGAGAGCCGGCCCTGTTTATTGCTATTGATCAGGAGGGGGGAACCGTTGCCAGGCTGAAGAAGCCCTTTACGGAGTTTCCCGGCAATGCCCACATGAAGGGACCCCAGGATGCTGTCGAATTTGCCAGGATATCGGCCCGGGAGCTGCGGGATGTGGGCATCAACATGAACATGGCCCCGGTCCTGGATGTGGCCGTTGATCCCCGGTCGAGTATCATGAAAGAGCGTGCTTTCGGGTCTGACCCGGAATGGGTGTCCCGGCTTGGAATGGCCGTAATCCACCACCTCCAGGAAGGGGGGGTTATGGCGGTTGCCAAGCACTTTCCCGGGATTGGCCGGACCACGCTCGATTCCCACCTGGACCTTCCCTTTCTGGAAACCAATACCCAGGATCTAACTGCCATTGATCTTGCCCCATTTCGGGAGGCTATTAAAAATGGTGTGTCCGGCATGATGCTTTCCCACATCTGCTACCATTCCCTGGACGATCAGAAACCGGCCAGCCTGTCGAAAAAGATTGCCCGGGATCTCCTGAGGCATCGTCTGGGGTATGATGGCGTGGTCATGACCGACGACCTGGACATGGGCGCCATCAAAAAACACCATGAGGTGCAAACATCCTTGCAGCAGATTCTGGCTGCCGACATTGACATTGCCCTGATCTGCCACCGCAGCCCGGATATAGAGGCGGCTTACGAAGCCATCCGGTCATTTCAGTCCATGTCACCAGCGAATAAAAGATTGGGTGAACAATCCGTGCGCCGGATCATGCGGTTGAAGAAAGCGTATCTGGCCTAAGCTGAGCATTTCAAATTTTAAGAATATGGGAATAAAAAAATAGCGACGAATGTCGTGTCCGATAAAATCGTTTCACGATTTTATTCGTGAATACACATCGCTGTCCAAGTGAGAGGTTTGGCCTTGGATTAAATGATGATAACCTGCTGCAGCAATCATGGCGGCATTGTCACCACAGAGGCTCAAGGGAGGGATATGAACGGTCATCCCTTTTCTTTTTGCCGTTGTTTCAATTTTTTTTCTCAGGCTTGTATTGGCGGCAACCCCCCCCACAACAGCCACGTGTTGGCAATCCATTTTTTCAGCTGCCGCAAAAAGTTTGAAGGAAAGGACATCCACCACAGAAGCCTGGAACCCGGCGGCGATGTCCGGAATTTCCAGGTTCAGATGTTGCGGGTTCTTTTCGATATACCGGCGCACACCCGTCTTCAGACCACTGAAGCTGAAGTCGAATTCATTTTTGTCTAAATATGCCCGCTTGAAGAATATTTTTTTGGGATCCCCTTTCCGGGCCACGTCACCGATAATTTTTCCTCCTGGGTAGCCGAGATCAAGCATTTTGGAAACCTTGTCAAAGGCTTCCCCGGCTGCGTCATCTCTTGTTTGACCCATTAATATGGATGTCGTGTGCGAGGTAACATGATAAATGGCCGTGTGCCCGCCTGATGCCAGGAGTGCGATAAAGGGAAAGACAGGGGGTGTTTGGGTGAGAAAAACAGAGTTGATGTGCCCTTCCAGATGGTTGACGCCGACCCAGGGTATATCCATGGCATAGGCAAATGCTTTGGCAAAGGAGAAGCCGACCAGGAGGGATCCAACCAGACCAGGTCCCTGGGTGACAGCCACACCATCCAACCTGGGGGCCGTGATCCCGGCCGATTGGATAGCCTCGTCCACCACCGGTGCGATAGCCTCGATGTGTTTGCGGGAAGCCAGTTCAGGTACAACGCCGCCGTAGGGGCTGTGAACCTCGATCTGGGATGCCACAATGGAGGAAAGAATCCGGGTGCCGTTTTCAAGAATTGCCGCTGCGGTTTCATCACAGGATGATTCAATACCGAGTGTGATCATGATGATAACATCGTGAAAGGAAGTTTCATGAAATATTCGGGTTAGTGCCTTTTCCTGTGACGCTTATTCGTTCTGCTGGCCACCTGCCCGGTGCCCGGTGCATTCGCGCCTCAACTGCGGCAAACAGCACCCTTGCGCTGACCGTTTGCCAGCCATGCCATAACTTTTCGGCATGGAGTCTTAAAGGCGTGGCGCCACAGCCACCCTAAACGAAAAGCGCTATTAACGGGCTTACGCCCATACGATCCGGTCTGTACCGGCTTTTCGTTCGACGATTTCTCCAATAAAATAAGCCCTTTCATCCATGGCGTTGATGCGCTCAAAAACATCCTGGGCTATGTTTTCCGGCACGATCGCGATCATCCCCAGACCGTTGTTGAATGTGCGCTTCATTTCCATGTCTTCGATGCCGCCTGCTTCCTTCAGGAAGGTGAAGATCGGGGGAACTTCCCAACTGTTTTCCTTGATGACGATACCGCAGGCTTCGGGAATAATTCGAAACAGATTGTCCTCGAAACCGCCGCCCGTGATATGGCAGAGACCATTAATCGGTAAATCCCGCGCCATGCTCATGAGGGTTTCCGTATATATCTTGGTGGGCGTCAACAATTCTTCGGCCAGGGTTTTGCCCAACTCGGGCAGGTGCTCATTCAGATCCATCTTGAGTACATCAAAACAGATTTTCCGAACCAGGGAATACCCATTGCTGTGCAGACCGCTGGAAGCGATACCGATAATCTGGTTTCCAACCCGTATATCAGAACCGTCGATGATTTTATCGTTGTCAACGATGCCGACGGTGAACCCGGCCAGATCATATTCGTTCTCCTGGTACATTCCGGGCATTTCTGCGGTTTCACCACCAATAAGGGCGCAACCGGCAAGTTTGCAGCCATCACCGATACCGGAAATAATCGCCATAGCCGTGGTGTTGTCGAGCTTGCCCATGGAGATGTAATCGAGAAAGAATAATGGCTTGGCCCCCTGAACGGCAATATCGTTGACGCACATGGCCACCAGGTCGATGCCGATGGTGTCGTGCTTTCCCGTAAGAAAGGCAATCTTGAGCTTGGTACCCACGCCGTCGGTGGAGCTTACCAGTACAGGTCTTTTCAAATTGTCCATGTTCAGGGAATACATGCTCCCGAATCCGCCGATATCACTGAGAACATTGGATTTGAAAGTACTTTTGGCAATTGCTTTTATCTGGTCGACCAGTGCGTTGGCCTTGTCGATGTCAACACCGGCATCGGCGTATGTCAGTGGCTTTTTCATAGTAATAATCGCTTTCTCCTCATCCTGTAAGCCAGGATGTGAAAAGGGTCGTTTCAGGGATTGTTGATTTGGCATTTTCTGTATGGTGACAAAAATAAAATTTAATCCGCACCCGTCTAAAAGTCAAAACAAATTTTTGACATCGTCCTGGAACTCCTGTTAGGATTTTAAATCTTGACTTGTGGCTGAAAAGCTAAGAAAGTGACTGTTTTGAAACGCATCTGACCAGATAGGATGTCGCAAATGAAAAAATCGATTCAAATTGGTTTGTTGGGCTTGGGAACGGTGGGCACCGGTGTCGCCAGGATGTTGATGGAAAACAGGGAGATCCTGGAAGCGCGTGTGGGTGTGCCCCTGAAATTAAAAACTATCGCCGATATCGATCTCGAAAAAGATCGGGGGCTTCAACTGGACGAATCTCTACTGACGTCGGATGCTTTTCAGGTAGTAGATGACCCGGAAGTGGACATCGTTGTAGAGATGATCGGTGGGGAGGGTATTGCCAAGACACTGATTTTAAAGGCTCTGGAAAACGGGAAGCAGGTTGTTACAGCAAACAAGGCTCTCCTGGCCAAGCATGGCAACCAGTTGTTCAAAAGTGCCATGGACAGCGGTGTGGATCTTGCCTACGAAGCAAGCGTGGGCGGCTGTATGCCCATCATCAAAACGTTGCGGGAGTCGCTGGTGGGAAACCGTATCCAGTCCATGACAGGCATCCTGAACGGCACCTGCAACTACATCTTGTCCAAAATTACCGACGAAGGCATCGAATTTGATGCCGCACTGGCCAAGGCCAAAGCCAACGGTTATGCCGAATCCGATCCGACCTTGGATGTGGAAGGGTTTGACACCGCCCATAAACTGGCGATATTGACGTCTCTGGGCTACGGCATGGAGATCAACTTCGACGATATCTATATCGAGGGTATTTCCAAGATCACGCCGCTGGATATTGCCTTTGCAGGACAGTTCGGCTACCGCATCAAGCTTCTGGCCATCACCAAGGCGGGTGATAACTCGGTGGAGGCGCGTGTGCACCCGGCCATGATACCCTTTGACAATCTTTTGTCGAATGTCAACAGTACCTTGAATGCCATCACCGTCACGGCCGATGCCGTGGGTGACATCCTTTTGTACGGCCATGGGGCCGGCATGATGCCGACGGCCAGTGCCGTTATCGGTGATATCGTGGACATTGCCCGGAATCTTCTGATGAACGCCAACGGGCGTGTGCCCCTGATGTCTTATCAAAAAGATCATGTGAAGCAGGTGCCTGTAACACCCATCCGGGATATTGCTACCCATTACTATTTTCGATTTTTCGCCCAGGACAAACCCGGCGTCTTATCCGCTATCTCAGGGGTTCTCGGCCAACACGGCATCAGTCTCAAGTCGGTGAATCAAAAAGGACGTAAGACAGAAGGCTCCGTACCGGTAGTGATGCTGTCGCATCTGGCACGGGAAGAGGACGTCCAGAATGCCCTTGCAGAGATACGGGTCCTCGATGTTGTGAGCCGGGCGCCCATGCTTATTCGTATCGAGGATGACAACTACGAGGAGTAACTGAGCCTCCACCCGCGGAGCGGATGGGCTCAAGAAGCCCCCTCGAAAGGGGCTGGAATATCCAATATCGAATATCGAAACCATGAATTTCGAAGTGATGCTTCCCAGTTTTTAGAATAAAGGAAGATAGAGCGCAGCGATACAACACGTCATTATTCTGCATTCCTTGTTCGATAAAGGTAAAAAACGTTTCGGAGAAGACGTATATTTTTGTTGAGATTAGATAGAGCAGAAAGGGATCGAATTTGATGATCAAAATCATTTGCGCGGACATGGAAGGTATTTTTACACCCGAAATATGGATTCGGGTTGCCAGGAAAACCGGTATCGAGGAACTGAAACTGACCACACGGGATATTTCCGATTACGATGTCCTGATGAAAAAACGTCTGGGGATTCTGGCTGAAAACGGTCTCAAGCTGAAAGATATCACGAATGTCATTGAAACGATGGATCCCCTCGAGGGAGCTCTGGATTTTCTGAACTGGGTCCGGGAGCAGACCCAGATTATTGTTGTGTCGGATACCTATGTTGAATTTGCCCGACCCTTGTTGCGAAAGCTGGGTTGGCCCACGCTTTTCTGCAACACCCTGACCATTGCCCCGGACGGGTCCATCGCCGATTACAACCTGCGTCAGAAGGACGGCAAGCGTAAGACGGTACTGAGCCTGAAACGCCTCAACTATCACATCCTGGCCGTGGGCGACTCCTACAATGATATCACCATGCTTAAGGAAGCAGATGTTGGTGTGCTTTTCAAACCGCCTGAAAATGTAAGGAACGAGTATCCGGAACTGCCCGCAACCTATAATTATGATGAACTGAAAAAAGTCATGAGGCCGCTTCTGGCCGATGACACCGATGCCTGAGGATAAAAGGAATGGGGGTGCTGCCGTGAAAACCCATCGAACAGAATACCGTGTTATCTACGGGGACACAGACAACATGGGGGTGGCATACCATGCCAATTATCTGCGCTGGTTCGAGATCGGCAGGGCCGAGCTGTTCAGGTCCCTTGGCATGACCTACAAGTCCATCGAAGAGAAGGGGTATTTCCTGCCGGTATCCGAGGTCTACTGCAAATTCGTCGATTCGGCCCGGTATGACGATTTGATTGTTATTGAAACTTCCGTGGACAGCAGTTTGCGGGCGGGGATCAAGTTCAATTACCGGATTCTTCGCAAAAAAGATGAAACCGAACTGGTTCGGGGTTTCACCAAGCACGCCTATGTGGATCGCAGCGGCCGTGTGATCCGCCCACCCCGGTTTATAACTGACATCCTGAAGCAGAACAGGTTTCTTTGAGCTTTAAGCGATAAGCGGTAAGTATTAAGCTGGTTGCCCGCTTATAGCTTAGAGCTTAACGCTCATGGCTACCAGAGGAAATCCATGCTGAAGATCGATGAGAACAATTCCGGCCTGAAATTCAACATTTACGTACAACCAAGGTCCAGCAGGAACCAGGTTGTGGGATTTCACGGAGATGCTCTGAAGGTGAAAATAAAGGCGCCACCTGTAGAAGGGGCTGCCAATAGGATGTGCATCCTTGTTCTGGCAAAGGTCCTGAACGTCCCAAGATCTGCTGTCGAGATTGTTTCCGGACAGGCCTCAAGGACTAAACGCGTGCAGGTTCGGGGGGATAAAAACAGGGATTCCCGTGAGGAGATTGAACGCCTTAAACAGCTTGTCCGGTCGTTGTGTTAGATCATTAAATCGTGATAGCGTTTTTATTGGAATTACCTTGACACCTACAGGTTTCAGTAATATATTCCCATCTTACAAATGATGCGGGGTGGAGCAGTCTGGTAGCTCGTCGGGCTCATAACCCGAAGGTCATCGGTTCAAATCCGGTCCCCGCTACCAAATAATATAAAAGGCTTATGAAATTATTCGTAAGTCTTTTTGTTTTGGAATGTTGTTTTGTACAAGGATTGTACAAGAATCGGCGCCAGCAGCCAGAAAAATCGATTTCTTCGAATCCGTAGGCCGCAGGTTCGAATCCTGCCGGGCATACCAATAAAATCAAGGGGTTATGGCTTATGCTGTATCCCCTTTTTTCATTTCGTAACCATTTCGTAACCACGTAACCATATTTCAGCCATCCATCTCTTAATAAAATGGCTTGATTACAATGCACCATGTTTCATCATCTGCGCTGGACATCGACGGGAGGATATTAAACCACGAGAATAGCCCAATAATACAATCTTTAGTAACATTTTGGGGTCATAAGCCCTGCGACCAGTCTCATCGTTCCTGTATTGCCCATTGAAAATGGACATGTCCAGCCGCTCTTCCACCAATGTGTGGATGGCGAACTCCAAGGTGCCAGGCATCAATTGATCTTCGAGGGAAACAGGAATCAATAAGCTTTGGGAGTAGTCGTAGTTCTTATATTTTGCCATACAAGCCACATGTTTTGGTAGGTTGCCTTCGTAGGACATTCAATGACTTTTTCGACAGTCTCTGGGGATATCACAATGTTAACTGTTTGGCTGGATTGATTGATTTGTAAAATCGCGGAATACCGATAAGTTGGAAAGATCCTAAGTTTCGACAAGCCTCATATTCAAGTGGTATCCATGAGATATCTCAGATGCATGGCAACCCCCTTCCTCACTGCTTGGTCGCAAACTCATTTGTCGTCGGATGTTTCCTTGCTTTTTTTCAGTGAAGGTTCATCACTGCCGTACACCTCAACATAGGCTTTATGCGAGATGCAACCTTTTTCCCAATGATTTCTCACTTTCTTTCCGATAAAGGAATCTGGATATTTGCGTCCAATGTTGCAGCCAGGGCAAATATTGCTCCATCCCGCCAGCACTTCTTTCATTCCCATCTTCGTATCTTTTCATCAGGCACACTCGCCTGCCGCATTAAAAAAGCTCAAAAGGGTTTAAAAATCAGAACCCAGGTATAGTGGAATAGATATGAGGGTCTTCAAAATTTTAATGCCCCGGCCGCCTTTAGCACGGAGGTTCATTTTGGATTTTTATCTTCATATTGGTCTTTCAACTGCAACATTGTCTCTTGTTCCCAGTGTGCAGTGTATGATAAAAAATCCTTCATCCCTCCCCTCCAGGGATAGAATGCCCATAGCGAAGCACCCAAAAAGTCGAAATAAGCCACCTGGGTAACCAGCGTTCCCTCTGCTAAAGACTCCAGCTGTATGTGCCCATAATGGAATTTTTGCCTGCATTGTTCTGGATTCAGGAGATCGAACTCCAACCGGCGAGCTTCCGGTAGAACGGTGGTCTGCCACCTGAAATATACGTCTGGACTATTGGTATATTTGTTCTCAGTAATGACCGTATTGCCCTTCTGCAAAATAAAATTATGTTCCCGAATGTATTTGTTATTTACTAAAAAATCATTGTTAAAATCCGTTTTGAATTTCCAGTAATAATCGATGGGGGCCTTAACAAAATAAACAAGTTTATACGCATTGCCCCCTCTTTCGTCTGGAGCCAGTTGATAAATGATGACTTCATCTGTTGCCGAATTTTTCTGTTCATCTTGCGCACCTATCGAATAGGAAATCGAAAAATCAAACAACAAATTTGTTACCCAAATTATTATTGACAAAATGATAAATAAACGTCGTGTCAAGTACATTAAAAAAGGTTTCATGCAACGCATCTTTATTCCGTTCAAAACCATTCATTGCAACATTACCTGTTGCCAAATTCGGCAATACCTCCCCGGGCCGACCCTATTTACATGGCTGGTATCTTCACCTTTGTAATGTTATGCAGATATGGTGCCGATCCTATTACGGTAGCATGGCAGATGCTATGAATGCAAGATTTGGTCTGTTGTGATTATTTTCGCACACCGGATATTTTTCAGGTGCCTGATATCTACCGTTTTGTTGGAGAGATACAAAAATTTAGAGGGTCAAATTCATAGCAGATATGTTTCTAACAACTATTAGAGCGTTTGGATCAGGCCATATTAGATGTCATTTATAATCCCTTGCGGACTCAAAAAACTGCCGCTATCGGAACATTATTATGACAAACGCTCTAATCTTCAGTTCATTCAAGTTTATAAGATCTACAAACTCCGGTGGAAGGATAGTACGTTGGTTGCTGTTCAACCAAAGAATCATCAAGCGTGTAGCTGATAAAATTTGTTTCTCTTTTTTTACTTGAGCGAAATTTACCCCCTTTGACGGGATCGAACAATAAGCAGGGGACGGTCCGCCCGGTTCAGGACACCGGCAGCCACACTGCCGTAAAAAACACGGGTGAGTCCACCGCCGCCATGACTTGCCATGGCAATTATGTCGGCATTTTCTTTCTCGGCCGTCTGGATAATTCTCTCTACTGCCGGACCATTCGCCACCACCGTTTGTGTGCTGATGCCTTTTTTGTGAACGTTTTCCGTAATATTTTTAAGATAAGACTTGGCTTGCTCCAGCTCGGTGTTAAAATCTTTTTCACTGTACTGGATAAATGATCCTTCTATGCCGGCTGCAAAAACATGTTCTACCGCCATGAGAAAAATGACCTTGGCCTTGTAGTGGACTGCTAGATCTTCCACATGGGGAAGTATCTTTTCAGCCCTTTTTGATCCATCCAATGGAACCAAAATTTTTTTGTACATGGTTGGCCTCCTTTTTTTGGATATATATGCCTGTCGGGATAAGGGTGAAGATATAGTTTTAATAATACCCTTAACTTTCAGGCGCCGTATTGCCTGCACGAAGGAGCAGAACTGGTTTTTCACTGTGACGCACGATTCTATCAGCGATACTTCCGAGGAGCCAGCGACCGATGCCGCTACGGCCATGGGTTGACATGGTGATCAGTCCGATATCATGGCGCCGGCAGACTTCCAGGATTTTTTCAGCCGGATCTCCAAAAGGCGCATGCAATTCAATGTCAATATTTTTTGCGGAAAGCTGTTCTTTAATTTTTTCCAAGTATTCCTGTGCACGATGAATGACCTTAACTTGTGCGTTGGTTGGATCAACGCCAGGAAGTACGTTTATGTGGCTGACTCTGATTAGATGCAGCCGTGTTTTCAAAAGCACGGCAAGTTCTTCTATTTCCGGTAGAATAGCTTCAGCAAGCTTGGAACCGTCTAAAGGCACTAAGATAGATTCATACATGATGTCACCTTTTATTTGCCGGCTTACACCCTTATTTCTTTGGGAAAGCTTTTGGGGACACTTTCGTAAGGAGTTCGTCTCTTATCCCTCAAGGTTTTCGGGTCCCGCATCGTTTTCAAAATATCAATGCTGTCCTTGAGGCCCTTATTAATCCGGCACAGTTCTATAGCCATGCCAACCATCTGGGCAACAGCTTGGATAAAATTTACGTCATTCAGACTGAACTCCCAAGGGGATGCGGTGTAGATTCTCATACAACCTATCAATGTTTCTCCAATGATGATTGGAACCGATACAATCGAGGCAATGCCTTCCTTTTTCGCGGCTTCAGGGTACTGAATTCGTGGGTCATCTGAGATATCGAAAATGCCTACCGGTTGGCCGTCTTTAAGGGATGATGCAATCGATTGAAGGGCGTTGATGGGTCCTTTGTTTAGATACTCGTCGCTCAGTCCGTAGCTGCCGGCGAGTCTTAGTTCATCGATACTGGTGCTAAACAAAAACAAAGCGCAACCCTTCACATCTAAAGAATGTGTGACACCCTCTACGGAAATCAGAACAATCTCCTCCGGATCCCGGATCGTGGAGATAGCCTTGGTGATGCGAATCAAGGTTTCATAATTGATAATCGGCTGTTCCATGAGGGCCTCCTTTCTTCTGATAAATTTCAAATTCAGAATGTTCAAAAAAACCATCGAAGGGCATAATGGAAATCGGGTCGATATGATCTTGTACAGGGTGTGTTTTCAATCTGTATTGCTTGGCTTCTTTATCTCGCGCATACGCTTTTTTACAAATGAGCGGCCGCTTCAATATTTTTTCATAAAGTTCTATATAGTTTTGGGCGGCAACATGATGGTTAAATTTTGAAGCGCTTTGCATCATTATGCGATTGATTTGTTGCTCCCTTACTTGAACAGGCAACATATAGAACTGCATCGCCTGATTGATGGCCCAATACAATCCATTTGAATCAAATGTCTTGAATAAGAAACCGTTCCCATTATTTGCGACCGTATCGAGATTGCTGACCGTATCGTGTATGCCACCCGTATCGTATGCCACCGGGAGTGCTCCATAGACCGAACTGATCATCGCTAAAAGGCCGCAGGGTTCAAAACGCGAGGGCATCAGAACAAAATCTGATGCGCCATAGGCCAAACGAGCCAAGCGCTCATTAACACCGCAGACGGACACACGATCTGACAAATTGTGAAATCCGACAATATCTTTAAAAAGGCGGTGCAACTCGCCAATTGCAATGAAAACAATCTGTAATTTCTGTTTTCGGTATTCGTGGATTATTTTATAAAGGCTTTCCGCTAACAATTGACAACCCTTTTGAACCGGGTTCATGTGTGAAGGCAAAAAGAAAATGGGTGCCTGTGTGTCCTGATTCAGGTTGAGGATTTTCTGAAGGGCGCGTTTATTGGCTTTTTTCCCCGATAGATGATCGACAGCGGAATATTGACAGACCAGAGCTTCATCTATGGAAGGATCATAAGAAGGATCCGGGGCGTTTAAAATCCCGACAGCGCATCCGGCCTTTATTTTATTTGATACTTCTTGCTGAAAAGATTTTTTTATAAAGCCGTGCAGGCCGTTGACCATTTCCATTAAGAATGTCGGACTTAGGGTGCTCACAAAATGTGCTGCAAAAATACCACTTGTGAGAAAATCAACAGGGTCTGACTGCCTGCTGTTTTCATATGAGGAAGGAAAATAGTCAAAAAAAAGATTTTTCCAAAAAAATGCAGCGTCAATGCCTCTATCTTCAATTTCTGCAAGGGTTGTTTTTTCAGTGTGGATATTGTGAAACGTAAAAAGACAAGGGATGCCTGATTGCCTTGCCATGGCAGGAATTAAACCTGTCATCCAATCATTGCAGTGAATAAGATCCGGTTGAACCATGGGGATAATATTGTTCATAACCTCTCGTTGAAAGGCCAGCGAAAACTTCATGTTATCAGTTCCATTGCATGAATAGGATCGGCTAAGATGAAAAAAGGCTTTGTCACGGGCTAGATGAATCCGGTTATTCGGTACGCATCTTCCAAAAGAATGCTGACTTTCTTCAACTGAGATTCTCAAATGACCGTTGAAGATATGGCGGTAATCGGGGAGCGCGATATGCACATCGGCCCCCTGCTCATACAATGCGTTTATCAAGGGGGCTGAAACGTCGGCGAGCCCGTGCCGACTGCCCTTGCATTTATATACTGATACTGGGTCACCCATACCTTTTGAAAGACAGGTAATTTCAGGGCTTACAATGAGAACCCTGGGATTGGTTGGATGGCCACTCATGCTCGTTTGTGTTCCTGTATGATTTGCCATGGGAGATGGCATCGCTGCCGTTTCATATGTTGTTTCGATTTAGCGTTTCTCATTTATGACTCCTTTTACTATTTTCGAATGGTCTAGAAAAGCGGACAAACTCCTTGCATTCAAAGGACTAAATACAAATCTGTCTACCTCAGCATAGTCTATTCCGGAAACACTTATATCCTCTTTGAATGCGTATTGAATATTTTGTACTGCTTGTAATAATTCACAATCTTTCATGCAATTTTCCTTAGGTTCATTTCGCTTGGGACAATTTTTACATGGAGAGGCAATCATGATACTTTCCGTACAATTTTTGGGTTTTTCTTTAAGGCCTCTGTAGTGCCATCGCGGAAAATTTCTTCTTTCATTTTGTCCGTCTTTATTGTTGGTGAGATTTTCTGGTTTTTTCCAGACACCATTGTCGCCAAGCACATTCAAGATGATTGCAGTTTCCATCGTTTCTGGCAAAGCAATCATCATTGCCCTCGAGACGCTGTATGCTTCTGATGAAACAAGTTAGATCGAGCGTTGTGGTTTTATTCGTTTGTCTTGATTCCATCTCACGCGAAAAAATGATATTGTTTTGCGTGCTTCATGATCCTGGTCGATGTGTCAATTAATACTGACTTTTATCGATTTGTCCATAGAGGCGGCACATCATTTTGTATAGGGGAATACCCCCATAAAGGAGTTTTTCCCATTCCCCACAGAAATGAAAAGTTGCTTCTTTTCCTGTCAAAGGCATTTTCATGGCCGCAGCGTTGTTTATAAAGACGTAAGAAAGAATCCTTGACAAATGTCAACTTCTTGTCAAATAGTAAGGTATTGTTAAAAAAACAAAATTGAAAACCTCGCAGCCCCGTTAAACTGGAAATTCCGTTTAGCTCCAACAAGCCACGGGGAGTGCGCTCGCTTTTACAGTTCAAATAACTTTCCTGTCTTAGAAACCCCCTTGCTTGCAGAGGGGAAATAGCATTCATCCGAAAGAAAAAAAATACTTTCAACCAATTCCAAGAACGCTGTCGTGGCCTTTCCCATTGTGGCCATCGGTGCCACGGCCAGGGGGCTTGGACCGTATCCTTCTTGCTATGACACATATGTAGAAAAAGGAGTAGATAATGACAGGCGAAAATGGTCCCGGCTTCGAAAAGGCCAGCGTTTTCCAACCGCTTCGGCGGCATCTGGAGGAAAAAGTTGCCGGAGACCTTAAGTCCACGAAGGGGATGTCGGCCTCTGAGATGGCAACACGCATCCATGAGCTGCTCATCCAACAGGTTGAACTGGAGTTACAAAATGAGGAACTCCAAAAAAGCCAGGTCGAAACCGAAATGTCACGCAGAGCCTACCAGGAACTCTGGGAACGATCTCCTGCAGGGTACCTGCTGGTCGATTTTACCGAGAGGGTTACCGCGGTCAATCGTGCCGGTCGGCAGCTTTTTGGTAAACATGAGGATGCGCTTCTCAAAAAGCGCTTTTCAACACTTGTGGCGACTGAAGACCAGGTGTCTGTTCATCTGATGCTTGAAAGGATGAGGGAAACAGGCGTTGTCGAGAAACAGGAAATCAGGGTTGGAAGACCGGATGGTTCCATTCGAATCTGCCTGCTGGAGGCCAAATCATTCAGAGACATGCCCAGACAGGAACAGGCCCAGGTGGTACTCACGGATATTACCAAGCAGAAGCAAGCGGAATATGATCTGAGAAAAAACGAGCAAGAGAAGACCGCCATTCTCGACAGTCTGGTGGAACACGTGGTCTACCATGATAGCGGGATGAGAATCCTATGGGCCAACAGAGCTGCCTGCGCATCCGTAAACATGAAACGAGAAGAAATCCTGGGCCGGTACTGTTATGAAGTATGGGGCGACCGCCGGAGTTCCTGTGAAGATTGTCCGGTCATAAAAGCGCATGATTCTCAGCAGCCACAACAGATTGAAAAAATGACCCCGGACGGACGCTGGTGGTATATACAGGGTCATCAGGTTAAAGACCACGATGGGCTTGTTACGGGTGCAACCGAGATAACCCTGGATATTACCGACCGCAAGCGGGCCGAAGAAGCACTTCGCAATGTTAGGGATGAGTTGGAATTTCGCGTGGAACAACGCACTGCCGAGCTGGTTGAATTGAACGAAAAGTTAAGGCAGGAAATAGAAGAGCGCAAAAGAGCGGAGAAAGACTTGCGTGAGGCAAAAAGCCTGCTTTCCAATACATTTAACGCTATCCAGGACGTGGTTGTCGTCATCGATAAAGAATTTCGAGTTAGAATGTCGAACTGGAAGAATCATGATTACATTTCAGAAAAAAATCATCAGGGTCAGCCCTTTTGTTATGAAGTGCTCAGGCACCGCAAAAATCCTTGCAACCCCTGCCACGCCATGGATGTGTTTGCCAGAGGGGAAATCAAGCAGACCGAAGATAGAAATCCTATTGATGGAAAGATCAGGGAGATCCGCGTGATTCCAATGCTCGATGAAAAGGGAGAGGTTGTTGCGGTGATTGAGCACTTCCGCGATATCACGGACCGCAAAGCGTCCGAAGAACGCATTCACACACTGTCACAGCAGCTTATTGAGGCTCACGAAAATGAAAGACAAATGATTTCCCGGGAGTTGCACGATCGTGTGGCCCAGGATCTTTCCACGCTGAAGATCATCAGCGAAACGTTTTTTGATAGTCAACCTGGCGCATCTCCGGAAAACAGACAAAAAGTGACGGAATTTTCCAGTTTGCTTGATCGAACCATCCTGACCGTGCGGGATCTGACATATGATTTGCGGCCTCCGGGTCTGGGTGACATGGGGCTTGTGGCGGGGCTTTCCATGTATTGTGAGGAGTTTGCTGAAAACAACAGATTGAGAGTTGACTTTCAGGCGCACGGCCTCGATCGGTTAACACTTGGGTTTGATACGGAGATCAATATTTATCGTCTGGTTCAAGAAGGACTGAACAACATCCGCAAACATGCCCATGCCAAAAATGCAATCGTCAGGCTGGTTGGGTCTTTCCCCAATCTCATCCTGCGCATCCAAGATGATGGCAAAGGGTTTGATGTTAAAGAACGGGAACGCACAGCGGACAGTGAGAAACGCATGGGCCTTCGCAGCATGACAGAGAGGGTGAAACTGCTCAGAGGCAGGATGAAGATTCAATCACGCCTCAACAAGGGCACCAAGATAGAGATTAAATTGCCCTATCAGGAGAATAAGGATGACGAAGCAAAAGACCATCTTGATCGTTGATGACCACCCTCTTTTCAGAGAGGGGCTCAAATCAATTATCGGCCGCAATCCCGGATATGATGTGATCGGGGAGGCCGGCAGCGGCCGAGAGGCTCTCAAGATGATCAAAAATCTCAAGCCTGATTTGGTGTTGTTGGATATCTCATTACCGGATCAAAGCGGCATCGAATTGATCGGTGATATACTGCATGCATCATCCCAGACCCAGGTGATAATTATCAGCATGCATTCGAAAATAGACTATATTGTCAGGGCATTTCAAGTTGGGGCTCGGGGGTATATTGTCAAGGAATCCGCAACCGAAAAGCTTCAGCAGGGCATCCATACTGTTTTAACGGGCGGATATTTCATGGACACATCCGTTTCTAAGCAGGTGGTAAAAAAACTTGCGGGCTTGGCCGAAAAAGGGGCCAAATTTACGGATACCGCCTATAACAGTCTGACCCCCCGGGAACAGGAGATCATGGTTTTAGTGGTGGAAGGGCTTTCTACCGGTGATATCGCTGAAAGGCTTTTTATCAGTCCCAAAACCGTTGAAAATCATCGTGCTAGTATCATGCACAAATTGGACCTACACAGCACCATAGAATTGGTCCGCTATGCCGCAAAAATCGGGATAATCGATATCGATCTCTGGAAGGAGTAAAATGGATGCCAACGCGTAGCTCCAAGACAGTAAAGTGTTCAACCCCATGATAATAGCCCGCAATCCAAAATTTATTATAATCGTTTCTGCCAGAAAAGTGGATTTGGAAGGTCGTATCGGTCTTTTTGTTGGTAAGGGCAATATTGCTACCGGCCCTGCCGAAGTTATGGATTTCTCAAAAGGGGCCGAGTTGTCGGAGGGGGGGCGCTCCATCTTTGCCCTGACAAGTCGTGATCGAAACGGCGAACCGAATATATTGACTGGAACCAGACGATTTCTATCGTCGGCCTTTTAGGAGAAGAAGGTCAAGGGCGTATCATAGCCGAAGCACGATACATCAGAATCCCAGGCAAACCCTATGCGGAAGTTGTTTTTATTGTGGATGAGCAATATCAGCGCATTGGAATCGCTTCATTTCTATAAAAATTGCTCATGCAGTTGGCTACAGAGAGGGGTCTGAAGGGATTCTTGGCAGAAGTTTTATTCTCGAATTATGCGGCTATGAAGGTTTTACAGAAAGGGGATCGCCCTGTTAAAGCGCATCTGTACAATAGTGTTTATGAAATACAGATACCATTTTATAACGATTAAAAACTGATGATTGAATAAAACATATCAATTCAATTGATTGAATGACGAGTGGGGTTTCATTCATCTTTCATTACTTGTCTGATCCCGGTTTTTTTCCGTTTCATCGATTCCGGCCGTTCACCGAAACGCCGTAAAAAAGGTCATATATGACCATTTGGCAACATGTGACCTTATTTGTTTGGAGAACGGCAAGCTCTCTGAAAGTGGTTTTGTATCTGATTGACCATACAAATCAGAGAGTTGGGGACGTGAGACAGGGTTTTAGGAAGCTGGCATGAAACGTGCATTTGTATAAATTTTGAGTGTCTTTGGCCTCATAGGAGACATCTCAGCAATTCGTATTGGAAAATGAATACGTTTTTCATAAATTGCAAAGAGTGCGCAATGCAGACTTTAAATTGTAAATCCGGGAATCATCTACAGGAAGAAGTCAAACATGCTTTGGACCACATTTGTAATCCTCTTCGTTTTGTGGGGACTGGGTTTGACAACCGGCTACACGCTGGGCGGCGTCATTCATGTCCTGTTGGTCATCGCCATTATCGTGGTGCTGACAAAAGTCATTCAGGGACGAAGACGAGCGTGACCATTTTTGACGTTCAACAACCTTTCAGAGGTCAGTTTATTCCGAACCTGGGCTGTGAATATATTTTGAAAAATTTGATTTGGTGTGACCGTATCTGTCAAAGCCCTATGTTATTCTGAAAGAAAAATCAGAGGAGGGTATAGCCATGAGAAAGAACGAATTACACACCGAGTACCACGATTTCTACGAATACTTCGGTAATACGGAAATTGAACGAATCCGCAAGCAAGGTGAAAAGACAATCCGGCACGACTGGTTGATCTTTAACACTGCTGATGAGGCAATGGAATATTTCAATGAGCGGTGCGGTGAATTTGTGGGATATTATGCTTGATTTGGTGATCAGAAAAATCCCCGTAAGGAAGTAGAAATCGTCCTGGGCATCTTTGGCAATAAAACGGGAAAATGGCTTTCCAAACAGAGTCCTCTTTCAGTTCCCAACCAATATATGAAGAGAGTATCAGAACAAATATATGTCCTGACCTATACTTGAATTGACAATTTTATAAAAGGGGTCAAGACTCCGTTTGACAGTATAGTATCACAAGTTTTCAGAGGCCTTCTACACTGTTGATGAGTTGGAAACATACAAGGTATCGTGCGTTTCGAGGATCCATATTTACCGAGGGTGACCATAAAATATCACCAGTGTGGCCCGAGCTGTGCTAGATGATGATATCACAAGGTCGCTTCACCAGGTTTTTGATTCTAATAAGACTATGGCCAGGAAATACAGCCCCCATTAATGATATTTACAGATTTCCAGCATCTATAATAGTGAAAACAAGATTTCGTTTCCATCACGAGACCAGCTTCTTACCCAGTTCGCGGGCTTGGTTTAGCAGGTCCGTGTTCTGGCTGATTTCTCCGGCATTCATTGCACTGCCGTAGACTATGCCCACTAGGCTCGCCCCAATATATTTAAAGCTGTCCTGAAAAGACCTTATGGCATTGATACATCCTGATGTCACCGGATCCGTATCCCCATAGGCCATTGCAATGCCGATCTTTTTTGTAGAAGGATCAATACCGTAAGAGGCAATTGCAAAACAACGGTCCATCCAGAGTTTTGTCTGTGTGGACATGTTAAACCAGTGTACAGGACTTGAAATGACCCAAACATCGGCTTCTTTGAGTTTCGGATAAATAATCTGCATGTCATCGTCGATGACGCAGCCTTTGCTATCCTTTTTCTGACAGCCCCAACAGGCTTGGCACGGCTTGATATTCATGCCGTGAATGTAGAGTTCTCCTATGCTAGCCCCTGCAGCGTCGGCGCCTTTTGAAATTTCTTTGGCCAGGATGGTACTATTCCCTTTTTTTCTAGGGCTTCCCTGTAGAACAATAACTGATTTTTTTAAATCAGTGCTAACACTCATTTTCATGCCTCCATTATCGTTGTTTGGATATAATATCAGTATCCTCGGGGTCAGACCAAGATAAGTCTAATGGTTTTCAAACATTATATTGTCCTAATAATATAGCTATGTTAACTAAAATTAGATTTTCCAGCAAGGATAAAATTTACAGATATCAAGTCGATAAGGTCGTTGATACTTGTGATAGATGATACCCATCTTGGTTTTGGTCGTTTCTGAGGTATGGAGAGATGTCCAGTTATCAAACTCAACCGAATTTTTACCGATACCATCTGTACATTTCCACCGTACCATGGGAGACCCTATAAGTGCAAGATTCTGTCAGTTGTGATTATTTTCGCACACCGGTAAAATATTAGGGGTTTGATAACTTTATTTTTGTAGGAGATGTCACCAAAAAGAATAGGGCTAAAATTGACCCTACTTAGGTTCCATGAAATGTGTCTTTATCAATACTTAAATCTTACTACCCAAAGTAAAATATCCGGGTCTTTTGTTATTTTCGGGTCCTGTAGAAGGACCGGGTGTCCAAATAAGATTATAAGCATCTGGATGGTTCTTATACTTGATAGTGCCGGAAGCGGGCGTGTCTATAGCTTGCCCTGTAACTATGAAGTCAGGATCACCACTGCCGAATATAACCATCATACTTTCCACGTGGGCCGTTGATTATTATATTATTAGCAAACGCTATTTTGGCTTCTCCGTTCAATATTGCGATACAACCGGTTAAGCCTTTTATGCGGGTGTTCTCCTGCATATCAAAAAACTTTGGTATGGCCACAGCTGCAAGGATACCCAGAATTACTAAAACGGCAATGACTTCAACAAGGGTAAAACCTTTCTTGTTTCTAACCGGATTTTTCATGCGGTATTATTTTTGGTTATAGGTCAAATATTGTTTTAGTATGAGTGCCTTGTTAATACCACAAAGTAGCCAACAAGACAAGAAAATCCGGCTATAATGAAACACGTATCTCAGTTTGGTATTGGTTGAGAGTCGAGTAGACCATGGGAACCTCCCCCTCAGCCTCTCACAGACACGGACGTGAACCTCTCGATTCATCCGGCTCCTATCGACCAGCCGATTGTCGCGTTAATCGCCAATGTGCGAACAGATACGACCTCTTTTTCGCAATGCGCCCAAGCCAATAAAAGGCTTTGCGCTTACGGCGACGTAACTTTTTGTATTTCCGCATGGCCCATCTTTGCAATGAACCGTTGAGTTGATTTAAAACAGGGTGAAGCTCCGACTTATAAAACTGTCCATAATAATTTACCCAGCCGCGGATGATTGGATTGAACATGCAGGCGAGGTCCTTAAGAGACTTGTCGGTCATCCGGTGCAGCCGCCAGCTCCTGATGGTTTTCCGTATGGATTTAGCCGCTTCATCGCTCACGGCTGGAAGAAAGCTTACAAAGAAATCTCCATGACGACTTTTCGATAATCGGGGTCGAAACGTATATCCCAGAAAATCGAATTTCTCGTTTGGATAGTTCCCTTTCCTGAATGTGTCCTTACAATAAGCGATCTTGGTCTTATCAGGATGTAACTCCAGCCGACATTCCTTGAGGCGTTTCTCGATAACTATCTTAATCCATTTTGCCTGTTTCTCGCTTCTGCAGTGCACCACGATGTCATCGGCATAACGTTCAAACGGTATTGTCTCGAAGTTACGCCGCATCCATTCGTCAAAAGCATAATGCAGAAACAGGTTGGCCAAAAGAGGGCTGATCACCGAACCTTGCGGCGATCCTTTTTCACGGTTGACAAGTGTGCCGTCCGCTATCTGCACGGGAGCCTTAGCCACCGCTCAATGTAGAGCAACAGCCATTTGCTGTCCGTATGTTTGCGTACCGCACGCATTAACAACTCATGGTCGATGTTGTCGAAGAAACCCTTGATGTCAAGATCAAGGACCCAGTTGTGACGCCAACATCTTTTTCGCGCCACACCAATGGCCTCAATCGCTGACTTGCCAGGTCGATAGCCATATGAGTCCGGATGGAACATTGGATCTACATTCGGCTCAAAATACATCTTGGCTACCATCTGTGCGATCCGATCAGACACTGTCGGAACACCCAGTTCTCTCAACCCACCGCCCTTTTTGGCGATCTCAACCAACAGTACCGCTGGCGGGAAGTAACTGCCCGAAGACATGCGATTCCAGATCTTGTAAAGATTGTTCTTTAAATCCTTCTCAAAATCCTCAATCGACTCCCCGTCTACTCCAGCTGCTCCCTTGTTCGCCTTTACCCTGATGTACGCTTCAAATACAACTCGTTTGGAAATATTGAACGGCTTTGCTTTACCCAATGGCTCCTCCCATTATTGGTTGACCAAATCGTAAAGCTGATCGATGCAACCCCTTCGCTCCATCCCCATTACAGAGACTTCATCACTACTACGAGTTGCTCCGCCCCTGTGCCTCGCATCGGTACTCTCATTCTTGTGGGGTCTCCACTTGAATTTCTCCCTTAACATCGAAACGACAGGTTCCCACGTTCCACGCAAAAGCCTAACTCAGATTCATGCCACCTTAACGCCGGAGGCCGCTTAGGCAATATACAGGCTCCCCCTAAGCTTATCCTGAACCCCATCTATCAGCTCAGTTTTGACCTCGTCCATAATCTTTCGACGCTTCATCGAATGGTTCGCTTACGCTCATCTCTCTGAGCCATACCTGCCACGATCCTATGCCGTGACTTTTCCTAAACGCTCACTACCCTGGCTCTTTACCAACGCAGCTTTAGGTGGTTTGAAGCCTGCTCCTGCAAGCCGGCTCCGAGGGGCCAAACAACCCTCATCTTTTGCACAGTTACGCACACTTTATATTAAAGTGCGCTCGTGGCGCACTAGATGGAGAACATCGGTATATTTTGAAATTCATGCAAATATTACCGATACCATCTGGTAATGCCCACGGTACCACGTAGGGGCTTATCCTAATAAAGTCCCCTTTTTTAGAAGACGGAACTGCAGCATTTTTATAAATTATTGGTTTCCAAGTCTTATAAATCAGTGAGTTCATAGTTGTCCTTGACAAAGATTTCATTCCCCTTTACTTCATTTGAGAGGATTCATCTTTATTTGCAGTGTCATTTCAAAATAACCTCTTTTATTAATTACAACCAATTGAAAGGAGGCATCAAAATGAAGGCAAAAGAAACAGCGGTAGTTTTGATAGAATTTCAAAATGATTTTTGCAAAGAAGGCGGTAAACTACATGACGGCGTTAAAGGGGAGCTTGCACGGCAGAATACAATTCCAAACGCCGTGAAACTGGCAGAGGGAGCTCGTAAAAAAGGAGCTACGGTTATCCATTCACCATTTATATTTAATGAAAAATATTTCGAAGATCATCAAATGCAAGGAATTGTTAAAGCTGTGGCTGATGGAAATGCCTTTCGCGAAGGAACCTGGGGAGCTGAGATTATCGATGAATTAAAACCGAAGGAAGGCGACAAGGTTGTCGGTGGTAAGTGCACCTTGTGTGGTTTTAATAATACAAATTTGGACGAACTATTAAAGGGAGACAATATCAAGAATGTGGTTATTGGTGGTTTTCTGACCAATTTTTGTGTTGAGAGCACTGCCCGCACAGCTTATGACAAGGGTTATGGAGTTACAATAATGAAAGATGCGACTGCTGCCACCTCGGCAGAAGAACAAAATCACTCTGAAGAAAAAATTTTCCCTTCGCTGGGGCAGACTCTCTCCGTAGATCAATTTATTGACCAATTGGAGGAATAATCATAATCAATATCAAGAGGTTGAAATAATAAAAGACCGGAGTAATTCCTTTTGTCGATGCTCCGGTTTTTTACATATTCAGATCTAGATTTTCAAAATATGGGAGAGTCAACCAATGCGAGAAACAGCCGACTGTGATTATTTTCGCACATCGGTAATATTTTCAGGTGTCTGATATCTACTGTTTTGTTGGAGAGTACCAGAAATCAACGGTTTTAACTCAGTTTGAGAACCTTTTACTCTAATCCAAGCATTTTAATGCCCTCGGTGGCCTCCAGACATGTATTAACACTAAAAGTATAGCCGGGTATATCAAAGAAAGCTACATGTCTGTTATTGAGGTACTCAAGTGCTTCCGCCATTCTCGATTTTTCGACTTCGAATATGTCTATGGAGTGAATCCCTTCTCCTTCGGTACTGTAAATATAAGGACCTCTTATTGTTAAATAATCAGGGAAGGGAGGCAATTCGAGCACTCGCTTACCAAGTTCCTTTGCGCTTGTAGTAGGAATTAATACATGGGTCATGATTATCATCTTTATCTCCATTATCACAAGTTGTAGGTAGCGATCATTTTTACATAGATGTTGGAGGTGTCACCGTATTCGGGACAGCGTCCCTCACCACTACATATTTTATAGGATTATAGGGGTTGTCAGAAAAACGTTCCGATTGAGGACCGTTTTTCTGCTACAAACCCTTATACCGCCATCATATTTTCGGAACATTATTATGACAAGCGGTATAAAGTCAAAAAAGCGTGAACTATAAATGATAATCCACACTTTTTCTCCAAAACTTTGTCTGAACAATGAATAGCCGTATTATTGGATTGGACGTTTAGGTCGTAACTCTTGCTTCTGCCCTCTTTAAGATAGGAAGATACACCTTTCGTTCATTTGGATACATTTCAATATTGTTTTGCCTGCATTGAAAGGCGCATTGCCCGCAACCAATACATTTATCTTCATTAAAAGAAACATGTTTATCTTTTATCTTCATTGCGGTCGTAGGACAGAATTTTTCACAATTACCACATGCTTTGCAATTGGCATCATCTTTAACTGAAGCAATATAGGATGCATTATACATTAACGGAACGGAGCCCATATTGTATGGTTTCAATATCCCACAGCAGTCCCAGCAACAATTACATATGGCAGCAACGGGAAGGCTATCATCCTCTTTCTCATGAATTACAGAATGAACTGCCCCTTTTTCTCGGACTTCCTTGAGAATGTCAATCGCCTCATTTTTCTCTATTTTATGACCATATCCCCAACTTGCCCAAGCTTTTGCTGCGTCTCCAAACGCCATACATGATTCTCTTGGCATATCGAAACCGCATCCTGTGTCTATTAGACTTTTTCCATGCCTGCAGACACAAGGAAATATGTGAATGGAGTCATTATTTCCAAATTCCTCAACAAGGTCGTTCACTAAAAATGAGGGATATACTTTCGCTTCTTGAGTAGCGTCTATGCCTATAGGGATCGTTTTCCTCTTGTTCTTACTCTTTATTTCCGGATTCATCAGAGCAACATCTTGAGATGGGGTTAATAATTTGGGTAAAACCAAATTCTGTATGTTCCGTGATGGGAAAAAATTAAACTTTTGAAAAAACTTGAAAAACTCATTCCATTTTTTAGAAAATTCCTTTTCATTTGGTTTTCCCATTATGTAATGCATCATGGCCTCATACCAACCAACTGCAATAGCATTTAGTCTGTACTTTTCGCCTCCCTTGCTGTCATACTCTATATGAACTAATCCTTTGCGTTGTATTTCATCAAAAAAAGAGGTGAACTGGTCTTCGGGCATCCCGCTATCTTTCGCAGCACGCTCATAATCATAAAGACCTGTCCCCATTTGAAGAAGATAATTAATTTCATCATCGCTTGTCACTAAATTCATCATCTCGACAAGTGGCGGAGCAATGGGGATAAACCGTAGGTTTTGTTTATTCATCATCGACAGGAGTTTTTTGATATTCTTTTTTTTCTGGGAAGTCATTTTAGGCTGGGTCATTTAGTATCCTCCTTTTCAACCTGAATAAAAATAGAACCTATTGATTAGGTGCAATTCTCCAGAGAATTTATTCTCGGTGAACATAGGAGCCACCGTCTTGATAAATATTGTTTTATGTTGGATCTATAACTCTTGGAAAGGTAAGAACAAGTTGGATGTGAGATCAGATCAGCCCCAGCTGTGGGAAGCCTGCTCCAGTTCAAGTGTAATTTGAATACAATACGAACTACATACATGATTTGGTATGTTGGGTCAAGAGATGAGGATATAACCGGGCATCGAAACTCAATAATACTTGCCATTATGTGCCATGGCTCATGCGAATTGATCAGCCAAACCTACGATTGGTATTGTTGATTTCAAGAAATGGTGGCGAACCCAATATGTTGTGGTCGGTCAATTTATCTGCCAACCTTGGAGAATATTAAAGGTTTCATCAAATTGCAGATATCATCCTTGCCAGGTTAAGACTTATGCCAGAAATCTTTAATATTTGTGCAAATTAGAAAGTCCACATGTGGTGTGAATATTTTTCGTCAACTCGATTCAAGGATATTCAGCAGAAATTCGATGTGCGGTGCTTTATAATCAAGAAATATTCTGGTCCAGTAAACTTTGCCTGAAAGCTTCAAAAATATCGCCAAACCTTAAAACACCTGTAACCTCATTGTCAGCATTTTTTACTATGAGTGGCTGATGAACACCCATAATATAAATGTGCATTGCCTTTTCAAGGTTTTCTTCTTCTTTAATATATTCTATTTTTTCTGGAATATGCATTACGTCAGCGACCTTTAATTGACCAGCTCGATGGCGAATGGTTTGAGTCGGTTCCAACCACAAATTAAAATCATCGGCTATCTTCATAACAGCCACGGCAGAGAGCGTACTCGCCGTTTTATGTTGTTGTTTGAGTCTACTATAGTTAGGCTCCAATGCCTTAAAAATATCGATCATGGTTACCTTACCTAAAAAGGCACCATTTTCATCAAACACAATTGAGTCTTTATGGAGAGATTCGTTCTTTGATTTTCGAGTTTGATCCAAGGCCTGAAAAACATCCAGCAGGCTATAATCCTTTTGAACTGTCAAGCAATACGATAAAGGCACCATTATATCAGCGACCAAGATTTGTTTCATACACTCTCCTATCTAAAAAACCGTTTGGGTTAAGGAAGATATGGCATTTTAAGTTGGGAAATTTAGAATTAAATATATTTGATGTGTTGTCAATCCAAATTTCACGTTTTAAATAGGGGACGCAAAATCCGGTTATTTCGTTGCTTGGCATTTTGCTCTTATGCTGGTTTGCTGAAACTCAGTTCATGAAAACTTCACAACCACAACATCTTGAGGTCTTATAAAATTTGGCAAAACTGAACTTCGCTAATAAACCTTCAAACTGGAACAACTATGATTGATGGAGAACATTACCATTTCTCTATAATTGCAGATAACATCATGCTGGGCTTTCAAGTCAAGTATATCTTTCAAGGCATTTTAAGCGTGTATCTGATTATTCGTTCAATAATAAGGATACGAAATAATGATCGGCTTATTCATGTTCTCCAATGGTTCTCTTTAATTTTCTATTTGATTCTTTTGCCGTTACCAACTATAAAATCGACCGATTAATAAGGAAGCGTTAGGTAAATTTCTCCAAAGGCTGGCTGATGCAGGATATTCTTTTTCTCCTTTTACTGATAGTTGTTGGAATAATTTCCGGATTTCTGAACGTCATGGCCGGCGGCGGATCGGCTATCTCCCTGCCTCTTTTGATTTTTCTTGGTCTGGACAGTCCCCTGGCTAACGGCACCAACCGTCTGGCCATTTTTATCCAGACCATTGCCAGCATCCTATCTTTCAAACAAGAAAAATTTTTTGAATTTAAAACCAGCCTGAAGATAGCCGCTTTCGCACTTCCCGGTGCCATCGCGGGCGCTATTCTCGCGGTAAGAATTGACAGCGTTCTTTTTCAGCGGGTCTTGGCGTTCTTTATTCTGGGTATTTTATTAACCGTCATTATTCCAAGATCAAAAAAAACTACCACCACTCAAACCGTCAAGCCAGCTCATGGCTGGTTGATTTACCCAGCCATGATGGTTATCGGATTCATCGGAGGATTTCACCAGGTCGGCATCGGTTTTTTAATGATCGGTGCCTTGAGCCATATACTGAAAATGGATCTGGTGCACATCAACATGCACAAGGCGTCCGTTTTTTTCATCTATACGATCCCTGCCCTGATGGTATTTGCATGGACCGATAATATCAACTGGAAATACGGCATCGCACTTGCCGTTGGAAATGCCATGGGCGGTTGGTGGTCCGCCAAGATTGCTGTCCGAAAGGGAGAAAAGACAATTCGGATCTTCCTCGCAGTTGCCATGTTGATCATGGCCGTCAAGTTGCTGAACAGTTTTTAGCATACAAAACAATCCACCACAGCATCGCAGGAAGGACGGGGAAGCCGCAATAGCCTATTGCGAAGAGTTAGATTATGCCAACCACCAGGACTGGCATTTACCGAGTATCCGGGCACTAGAAACGATTGTAGTTATAACAGGTCCCGGTATAACGATTGACCTTTTTGCGTTTCCACAAATTGAGCCCTCACACTACTGGTCTGCAACGACATACGAGGGAAGGGATGGTGCTGCGTATGCTATTGATTTCAGCAATGGTATGACAATCAGCGAAGAGAAGACATTTGAACTTTATGTTCGGTGTGTTCGTCAAAGACAATAAATTGCTAATTTTAATGTGAAGTGTGCAATCGACATATTTGCGAAAATAATCACAATAGAAAACAGATCCGGAGTAATAAGAAAAAATCTCTGTTGATCGTTCTAAACACACCCTGTATGATTATATGGTAATCAAAGAATACGAAACGAATGAAGATTCTCATTATTTTAATCTAATGCGTTCACAAAACGATCAAATTGTCGTGCAGATTTACCAAAAGCGAATAATCATCTTGAAAAATGCAACCAACGATTAAAAAGTCGGGATTTGGTAAACGGGGCTTTCAAAGCTTTATTGAAGTTTTTGACAACATTCTGGGTTCGATTCGTGAACCCCTGGTGGTGCTTGATTCTGATTTGAAGGTTGTCAAAGCCAATCGTTCCTTTTACCAGACGTTCAATGTCAAACCAGAGGAGACAGAGGGAACATTAATATACGATCTTGGCAACCGGCAGTGGAACATCCCAAAGCTTAAAGACTTGCTCGAAAATATCCTTCCTCAAAATTCCATATTTAATGACTTTGAGGTAGAACATCAATTTGAGACCATCGGTCGAAAAATCATGCTTCTGAATGCCAGAAGAATCTACAGCGACGAAAAACAAATCCAGCTGATTTTGCTGGCTATCGAGGATGTGACTGAGCGTGAATATTATAAAAGACATCTTGAGGAAATGGTTGAAAGGCGAACGGCCGAACTCAGAGTGGCAAGGGAAAAAGCGGAAAAAAGAAAACACATAGCTGAAACCGCTCTTTCTGAAATAAAGGAATTAAAAGATCAACTGGAAGCGGAAACAGCATATCTGCAAGAAGAAATTAAACTGGAATACAATTATGAGAACATTGTCGGTCAAAGCGATGCGCTGAATTACGTGCTCTACAAAGTTGAACAAATTGCCGGCAGCAATACCATCGTATTGGTTCTTGGTGAGACAGGAACCGGTAAGGAACTGGTTGCCCGGGCTATTCACGGCTTGAGCGTACGAAAAAATCGGACATTGGTAAAAGTAAATTGTGCCACCCTGCCACCAAACCTTATTGAAAGCGAGCTGTTCGGTCATGAGAAAGGCTCTTTCACCGGGTCCCATTCCAGACACCTTGGGCGATTTGAGGTCGCAAGTGGCGCGACTCTTTTTCTGGATGAGATCGGAGAATTGCCGCTGGAATTGCAGCCAAAATTGCTCAGGGTGATTCAGGATGGCGAGTTTGAACGGCTGGGCAGTTCCCGTACCGTCAAAGTCGATACACGGATTATTGCCGCCACAAATCGTAATCTGGAAGAAGAGGTCCGCAAGGGCCGTTTCCGTGATGATCTGTGGTACCGGTTGAATGTTTTTCCGATTACCATGCCGCCGCTCCGGGATCGCATGGAAGACATTCCGCTTCTTGTGGATTTTTATATCAATAAAATTTCCAAGCGGCTAGGCAAAACCATTGAAGTCATTCCGGCGGGTGTAATGGCTACCTTACAAAATTATCACTGGCCTGGAAATGTTCGGGAGTTGGAAAACGTCCTGGAACGGGCGGTGATCAACTCCTCGGGACCCAAATTGCACCTGGTGGATGAACTGAAAAAACCGGCTAAAGGTCTAACGAGAGCCCAAAAATCACTGGATGAAGTTGAGCGTGACTATATTTTCCGGGTACTTGAGCAGTCCCGGTGGAAGGTGAGCGGCAAAAACGGGGCTTCGGAAATCCTTGGACTTGACCGCAGCACACTGCGTGCACGCATGCGAAAACTGGGTATCGTTAAGCCGTGAGCATGCGGATTCTAACTTTTTTGAATTTTTCCAAACAATCGATGATAAGCCATCTCAAATCTTCCTCCTTCCTGATGACCATCCCATCCTCAGTCAATATTACTCCGGTGATTAAATAGTTTAAGGTTGTCATTCCCTCGAAAGCGGGGCACGAAGTGAAGCTTTAGCGCTATCCAGAAAAACACTGGATGCCCCCGGCTAACTACTGCCGGGGCAGGCTTATCAAGCTTGTCCCCGACCTGATCGGGGATCCGACATGACGGGTTTGCATATTTAGTTTCCAGGTTAATAACGTCCAAAATGTGGTCATATATAACCATTGGTCACATATAACCATTCAAGCGTACCCATTTTCCCGCCGATAGCCAGTATACTGGTACGATTATATCTATTTAAACCAACATGTTGAACAAAAAAAATTGCGGCGTGGCTTTTATGGCATGAAGTTTGAGTATCTATTATTGTTATTAATACGATTCACCTTAACAAAGAAAGGAGAGACCCAATGAAAGAAGTAATGAAAGAGAAAATCAAAACAGGCGTATGGGGTGCCATTGGTGGTGGGATCATAACCATGATTATCGGCTTTGGCTGGGGAGGATGGGTTTTGGGTAGCAACTCGCTGGATATCGGTGAAGAAATGGCGCAAACAGCTGTTCTCGAACGTTTGACGCCGATTTGTGTTTCCCAATTTAACCAGGACCCACAGAAGGATGAAAAGTTTAACATATTGAAAGAGAAAAACAATTGGGAGCAAGATGATTATGTCAAAGAGCAGGGCTGGGCTACGATGCCTTTCGAGACGGAGCCCGATGACCAGGTCGCATATATATGCACTGAATTGATAATGGAAAAAAGCCAGTAAGCAACGATTCTCTGCATACCTGTAAACTATTAAACCTTCAGTTTCCAGCAGCGATTTGTGCCGGATGAACGCTAATATAGCGGTTACCTGCTTTTGTCGGGGCGCGTTTTGCGCTGTGAAGAGGTGGACTCTTATGATTGTTGTCAGAATAACGATGAATGTACTTCCGGAAAAGCAGTTGGAGGTTACGCAAACGCTTCTATCCATGATCGAGCCGACGGGGAAGGAGGCGGGTTGTCTCAGTTATGCTGTTTTTTGCGATATCGAAGACAAGAACCGTTTCAGTCTGCTGGAGGAGTGGGAAACCCGTGAAGACATGGATCATCACATAAGATCTTACAGATTCGGCGTTTTGCTTGGGACCAAGGCCCTTTTAAGCGAACCGCCGAAAATTCAAATTCACACGGTTTCTCAATCGGAAGGAATGGAGACCATTCATGATGTTAGAGGTTTAAGAAGCTGATTCATCATCGCTCATTGCAATGCTTCGAACTTGAAAGCCGTTGCCGGCGGACCCCTTTTTACTGCTGAACCCGATGAATTC
>CAVUUM010000016.1:0-268713 GCA_963744665.1 uncultured delta proteobacterium
CTGATGTTCGCCGCAGCCCTGTATCTGATGCTCTCCGGCACTTTGATCAAATTCGTTTTCGGATTCACACTCATCGGCAACGCCGTCAACCTGCTGCTATTTACGGCCGGTCGTTTGCAAAATGCACAACCGCCGCTGATTCCCCCAGATCGCATAGGCTTGTCCCATCCGGTGTCCAACGCCCTGCCCCAAGCCCTGATTCTGACCGCCATCGTCATCGGGTTTGCCATGGTCACTTTCGTATTGGTCCTGCTGTTGCGGACATACGCACATACCGGGACCCTGGACGTAGGCGAGGCGCCATTCTTAAATGAAGCCGGGGAAGATGAGCCGGAACCGGCCGGTGAGGATCAAACGGTACGAAGGGGGCCTTCATGAGGATCCTGCCGGCCCTGCCCATATTGCTGCCCATGGCCGTGGCCCTGGCCTTGTCTCTTCTGAGGGGCCACCAGCGCCGTTCCCATGGGATTGCCCTGGCAGGAGCCGTGTTGCATATGGCCGTGGCCATACTGCTTCTGGCCACGGTATTGAAACATAAGGTGGCGGTTTTGTGGTTAGCAGACTGGCCAGCGCCCTTCGGCATCTGTCTGGCCGCCGATTACCTGAGCGCTGTCATGGTGTTGATCACCGCTGTGATCCATACCGCCGTGACTGCATATGCCCGCCATGACATCGACCCCAGCCAGGCGCGCACCGGTTTCTACCCCTTCATGCAGATACTGACCGCGGCTGTGTGCGGGGCCTTTCTGACCGGCGACCTGTTCAACCTTTATGTCTGGTTCGAAGTCATGCTGATGGCTTCTTTCGGGCTGTTGGTCATGGGGCGCAGCCCCGGCCGGCTTACCGGAGGCGTCAAATATGTTAGCATCAACCTGATCTCCACGCTTTTTTTCATTACCGCCATCGGATTGATCTACGGAATGACCGGTACCTTGAACATGGCCGATCTGCATGCCAAAACTGCCGGAGTGGAGAACACGGCCCTGCTTACCGCTGTCGCCACGTTGCTGATGGTCGCTTTCGGTATCAAGGCGGCCCTTTTTCCCCTTTTTTTCTGGCTTCCGGCCGCGTATCACACGCTTCCGGTGCCGGTGTCGGCCTTCTTTGCCGGCATGTTGAGCAAGGTAGGTGTCTATGCCTTGATCCGTATGTTTACCCTGGTCTTTACGTCCAGCACCGGGACCACCCACTCCATCCTGCTGGTTGTCGCTGCCCTGACCATGCTCTTCGGTGTGGTGGGTGCCGCATCCCAAACGGAGGTACGTCGCATCCTCTCCTTTCATATCATCAGCCAGGTGGGGTATATGGTTTTGGGACTGGCCCTGTTTACGCCTCTGGCCCTTGCCGGCGCCATTGTCTATTTGATCCACCACATCATCGTCAAAGCCAACCTTTTCCTGGTCAGCGGATTAATACAGCAAACCGGCGGGTCCTTCAGCCTTAAAACGATTGGCGGGCTGTACAAAACCAACGGGCTACTGGCAACCGGTTTCATCATTCCTGCATTCGCCCTGGCCGGCTTTCCCCCCTTGTCCGGATTTTGGGCCAAGCTGCTGATCATCGAGGCCAGCCTGGAAAGCCATCAGTACACCCTGGCCCTCCTGTCCGCAGCCGTGGGCCTGCTGACCATCTTTTCCATGATCAAGATCTGGTCCGAGGCATTTTGGAAGCCGGCTCCGGCCGAGGTACACGGTTTGTCCTCCAAACGTCCGTTGTCCCCATGGATGCTCGTCCCGGTCTTGTCTTTGGCTTTGGTGACGGTGCTGCTGGGACTTTGCATGGAGCCTGTGATTCGATTCTCCATGGCGGCTGCCGGACAGTTGATGGATCCACAGGTTTACATCGAAGCGGTGTTGGGAGGGCGACCATGAGCCTGCCAATCCTCAACCTCGTGTTTGCCGGTGTGTTTACGATCCTTCTGGGCAGTGGCAGCATCAGCATCTTTCTGTTGGGCTTCGCCCTGGGATATGCCGCCCTGTGGCTTACAAAGCCCTTGTACCAGGATACGCGTTATTTCAAGAAATTGCCCAAAACCATCAACCTATCCGGCTACTTTCTCAAGGAGTTGGTGATCTCCAATCTGCGCGTCCTTTGGGATGTGATCACGCCCAAACATATCAACCGGCCAGGGATCATCGGCGTTCCGCTCACAGCTCAAACTGACCTGGAAATATTTGTCGTGGCCAGCCTGATTTCGCTGACCCCGGGCACCTTGAGCGTGGATCTGTCCGAAGACCGTAAAACGCTATTCGTCCACGTGATGTTTCTCGATAATGTGGAGAAGACCAGGAAGGAGATCAAGAACGGCCTGGAAAGGCGCATCCTGGAGGTTATGCGAAGATGATATCTGCAGACAGCTTTATCCATCTTGCCGGTCTTGCCGCTTTGGCCATGCTCCTGATTGGCATGGTCCTGGTGCTCTGGCGGCTTGCCAGAGGACCCACGGCTGCCGACCGTGTGATCGCCCTGGATTTGCTCTCCATGCTGGTGGTGGCTTTTCTGGTGACGGTATCTATTCATGCCCGGGAGACCAGCTACCTGGATGTGGCCATTGCCTATGCTTGTATTGCATTTTTGGGGACCGTCGCCCTGGCCCGTTACATCTCGCGGACTTCACGGAAACGGTCCGAGAAGAATCAGGGAGACCACCGAAATGGTTGACTATCTGACAGGACTGCTCATGGTAATCGGCAGTATCTTCTGCCTGGTGGCGGCCGTGGGGGTCGTTCGTCTGCCCGACGCCCTCATCCGCATGCACGCAGCCACCAAAGCGGGCACTCTCGGCACCGGACTGCTGATCATCGCCGAGGCACTTTTCTACCAGCAACTGGGCATTTCCCTGCGGGCCGCCACCGTTATCGTGCTGGTGCTGCTGACTGCCCCGGTGGCCGCCCACCTCATCGGCCGGGCCTTCTATCACAGTGACGAGTCCCTGTCAGACCGTACCTGGATCGACGAACTCAGAAGCCAAAAAGGAAAAAACATATAGCTATGGTATCGGCAAATTGGGCAGGGTGGCACTGTGTTGGCGTGCTCTGCAGTTTTGGCATGTTCTAACGAGCAAAAAATTTATCGCTTGATTTTCTTTTTGGAACGCCGGTACTGCTGCCAGACCTTGGTTTCAAAATCAAACCCATGCTGTTTGATTAGCGCAATGCAGATCTCGACTACCGACGCGTCATATAATACCCCTTTATTTAGTTCTATCTCGGCCAACGCAGCCTCAATCCCTAATTCAGGTCGATATGGGCGAAAGGAAGCGATAGACTCCACCACATCCGCCACAGCCAATATCCGAGCTTCCAGCAGAATTTCTTTCCCTTTCAAATGGCGCGGATAGCCGCTGCCGTCAAGCCGCTCATGGTGCTGATAAATGGTTTCGGCTAATGGCCATGGGAACTGGATATCCTTAAGAATCTCGTATGCAGTGTATGGATGCATCTGGATGATTGCCAACTCGTGTTCTGAAATCGGACCGGGTTTATTCAAAATCGCGGACGGAACATTAATCTTACCCAAATCGTGAATAGCGGCGGCCATGCGCAGGCCCTGGATACGTTCCCAATCAAAATCCATATGCGTGGCAATTGCGCGACAAAGTTTGGTCACCCGCCTTTGGTGACCGGCAGTAAAGGGATCACGTTTCAAAATAGTGGTTGATATAGCGTGAATGATGGCGCCCATGTTTCTGCGCAGCCGATCATGACTTCGATCCAATGCCTGCCTTACTCGTCGGAACGCGCTGGCATCTGTATAGCGTTCAACATATCCACCGATGTCACCGGTTTCATCTGGATAGGCGCTTATGGTCACTATCCATGGTACATGCTGGCCTTTTTTGCAGTGGGGTTCATCATCGAACACCAGTTGATCGTCTACCGACAAAAGTTTCGTCAACGGGCAATCAGGCGAAAAACAAAGATTGCCGGGAAATATCTCATGGCATTTATTGCCGATTAGATTTGAGGTCTCAATGCCGGACATAGTCGAAAAAGCGCGATTGCAAAATAGGATCTTGAAGTGTCGATCCGTTATTATCATTCCTTCGGATACAGAATTTAAAATCAGCTTCCAGTCTAACTGGGATTGGGCAAGGCTGGTATTTGAGGTGTTCATCATCAGATAATGTCTTCGATCACATCTGTCCTAACGTTAGTAAATTGGATCAACTCTTTTGGAGATGATCCCTATTTATATCGCGAATTTTTTGGCCAGTTCGTTGTCGATGACATAAATGCAGATCTCTTTGGCACCCTGCTGGGTGTACTTGCATTTTTCACACAAGTTGTTCATCAGAAAAGTGACATCTTCGCGGATGCGCCTGTCGTGGGATTTGAAAGAGACCTTGTTGAAGTCCTTGATCGCCTGACGAAAATTTTCGTTTTCCAGAAATGGCTCCAACACCTTTTCCTTTAAATTGAACACATAGCGTTCGTGCAGGGCCTGATAAAGCTCGGTTTCTGTTATCGGCATGCCCTCCAGCATGACTTCCTGGGTCAAGGTCTTGGAAGCATACGCCTTCTGGGTGTCCTCCCTGAACGCCAGCCGGGTTTTTTCCTCCTGGTTCTCTCCCAGCAGGCGCCTTTCGATGCCTTCGAAGAACGCATCCGACACTTCGATACGGTCGCCGGTAAATCGGCAGTTGGCCATGCTGCCGATCTCGAAATTGCTCGCGAAGAGATAGTTTTTAAGATCCCTGGCTATCTGCTCCTCGTTGTAATAGTAAAGTGACTCCTTGACTTCCTGCAGAATGGTGTAATCGTACATGTCCAACAATGAGATGAGAAAGCGCTCGGGTATGGACTTGCTCAGCTCCCTGCGTGTCTTGGTGAAAAAAAGGCACAAGGTCGACATATCGATAAGTTTGTCTTCCTTGACGTATTTGGAGTAGAATTCATTGAATATCTTGATGGAATCACGCCCGGAAAAGCCCTTTGACCCTTCGGAAACCGATTCGGCGATAATCTTCCTGCGGCGCTTTGCGGTAAACCGCTTTCGATCTTCTTCGGTCAGCCAGGATGGAATGTAACCCGTGTATATTTCCATTTTTAGAAGCTGCAGGTTTTCATCACAGTAGCGCGCATATTTCTTGGGGTCTCCGATCCATTCCAGCAGCGCCTCGGATTTGGTGTTCAAGCGTGTGGAGATTATGATGCGTGCGAAATTGTGCAGTACACGTGGCAGAAAGCTCTCGTCAATGTGCTTGCCGAAAATGTTCCGGTAGATGGCAACCTCGGTGTTGAGGTCGAGTACATAAGGAATGTTGATATACTCGATGCGGTCTGAAAAGGACTGCAGGTTTTGAACATTTTTCTTGTCTTCGGGGTTCATCAGTGCCAACAGGAGCGAGTTGACGTTTTCTTCTATGTCTTCAACCTTGTGAACCCCTTCGCTGATAATGTTGTGGAGCTCGATCAGGCGTTCGACATTGTGGGATTTAATGTCCATCAGGGCGTAAATGCCGTTGTTGGTTTTGGCATAGCGCGAAAAGATGTATTTTACCTGGTTGCTGTCGCGGAGCAGGTTGTTGATGCGATTTTGAAGCACGGGGTTGCCCATGATATTCTGCCGCATGGGGCGGTCACCCGGATTGAACACACTGATCCCCTGGCCCAACCGTCGGTTGAACTGGTAGGGGCGAGCATATAGCATTTGAAAAACCTTCAAAGGGTTCTTGAGTTTTTTGAGCAGCGCCCAGTAAATCGAGCTGCAGATGGTGCAGGAGGGATCCCTGAAAATCCATTCATACTCCTTTTCCGTAAAAAGTTTCCATTTGAACTCGTCGTTGGAGAGCAGGTCGTCCAGAAACTTCCGCCGGTAATGCTTGGGGATCATGACAATGGGATGGTCGTGGCTGGGACAAGGCACTTCGATAAACTCTCCATCGGACGGCAGTGTTTCACCTTGCTTCTGGGCGCTGATTCCATCAAGGCTAAAACAGGTCGTATACGGGTCTTCATTATTCTCTGTATCCCGGTGTTCAAGGAAATCTTGATCCACGACCTGAATCACCTTGTCATACAGTGGGACACTCTCATCTTCGGTCAACCGGCAAAGAAGATCTTGGTCCAGCCGCCAAATCGATTCGTACCGGAATCCTTCCTGGGTTTTAGTGTACTCCTCAAATTTCATCAGCAGGTTGTTTAAAAAAGTGCTTTTGCCACAACCCGGCGGCCCATCAAATATGTAGATCTTGTTCTGTTGCGTCCCGCTTCGCAGCCCTTTGACTTGCTCCATGAAACGGTTGGCGAACAGCCTGTCGGCAAAAAAGGGGTGGTCTGTTTCCTTCACGAACAACTTCGCGCAATCATAGTTAACAAAGTGGATCGATTCGGGGTCATCGGGATATTCATCCTCCTCTTCAACCACGTAGGTTTTGATCATGTCGTGAAAAACCTGAAACACGTTTCTCAGAACCAGGTGCGGTTTTTCCTCCATGGTCTTGAGAAAATCTTCGAAAGAAACAGGCGGTTTCTGATGACGGTCGCTGATGATGCGATCTAGGTTCTGCATGGCCGTTATGACCTGGTGATGGTTTTCTTTTTCGATTTCCGGTTTTTTCATAATCTTAGCATTTGGATTCGTCAATAGGGTCAGGTATGCTTAAATAAACTGTTTGCTGAGTTTTCGATTCTCCATGGTGTAAACCACCCTGCGCCAGACAACCTCGGATGTGTCTTTTGCCGAGACGCCGCCGGCAGAACCGTCCGGATGCTGACCGGTCTGTGACACCACCTCGCTGGTTTCCAGTTTGACTGGTTTTCCCCACAAATACTCGATGCCCATCATGGTATTGGCAATGAATTCATTCACCAGGGGTTTGCCCTCGAAATGATGAACCAGATAGAGCTCCGGCTTGTTGTCGTTATCATTTTTAACCGTGATATGAGGCGGATGATAGAGTGAATCCTGGATCATCTTCCGGTACTCTCCGGCATCACGGCTCTTGATATAATATTCCCAAACCATCTTGCGCTTGTTCAGTCTTTTGCCGGCCACAAAGAGGTTGTAGCGGTTTATGAACTCCTGGGTCAGAAATGAATGCACGAACATGGCGTCACAGTAATTCTGACGTACGGCAAAAATAAATGCCCTTCCCTGTCTTGTATCGGCATCGAAAATTTCCCGCGTCTCAGCATCCAATAGACGCTGGAACTCATAATCGTAGCGTCCTTTGTCGGCCATTTCCTCGATCTCGTGGAAAAGCCTCATTCCTAGTGCATACGGGTTCAAGCCAACCCGTGGCAGAGAGGTGACGACTGCGTTGACCCGGGCGAAAGCCACTTCCTGTCCCTTTATGCGTTCATCTTTGAGGAACAACTGTTCGTGCCAGTAGCTGGCCCAACCTTCGTTTATGATCTTGGTTCGAATCTGGGGCTGGAAAAACAGGCTGGTATTGCGGACGACTTGAAGCACCGTTTTCATCCACCTGTTTTTCTCCTTGTTTAAAAAATCGGAATGATCCAGCAAAAATTGGATCAAATCCTGTCTTTTCTTAGGCTTTTCCGACAGGCTTTTCTGAAATAGCGTCTCAAATTCGGGGTGCTTTTGTTCGATTTCTGAAAAGAAGATCTTTTCACCCAATTCGCCGCTTTCGCCGATACAGCGATTGTAACGTTCGATCTCCTTGACATAATCATTGACCCGAACCTTGAGGACCGACTGCAGGAAAATGTCGAAATAGAAGTTCAGTCTTCTGCCCTGACGGTCGAGGACGGCGCTGTTCAGATGGGAAAGCGTTTCATGAAAACCCACCAGATTGTCGATACCCCGCGCAAACTCGATGACATAATCCACCCACTTGTTCTTCTCGGCGCGCAGACGTGCTATCACCCGTTTGTCAGACAGCGCCTGTCCGGTAAAATCATAATCCCAGGTGTGCTGAAAGTAGATATTGTTCTGGAAAAAATCGATATGCCCCAGCACATGGTAGAAGATCATCACGTTTAGCCAGTCCGGATTGTTGTCGTTGTAGAAGGATATGGCCGGCCGTGTGTTGATCACGGTCTCATAGGGGTTGCTCGGGTAGAGCTCGTACTTGCCCTTTTCCTGGAGCACTTGGACATCGTGCACCCAGTAGTCGTAAAGAGTCGGTATCATCAGCTTGGGCGATATTTCCAGAAGATCACGGTTGGTCACGATGTACTCCAGGCTTTCGTCCTGAAACCGCAGTCCAACGGCCTGGGCTCTTTCTTTGCAGCCCTCCATGATCTTCTTGGTATGTTGGTCGATGAGTTCCATCAGGAAATCAGCTTTTTGATCCCTTCGATCAGCCGGGGCTCGTCCGAATCTTCCCGTATGGTGTCGAGTCTTACGATCTGTGGCTTTTCAGTAAGCAGATTCGATTTTTCGAGATACTTCTGCACCTCGGTGCTGCGGTGAGTCGTGCCCGCATGTTCGGCGATCGTGATGCCGACACGGCTGGCATAGGTCAGCATTTTTTTCAGCTCGGGCAGCGTCTCCTTGCCCTCGGCATCCCAATCGTCTCCGTCCGTGCCATGAAAGACATAGATGTTGTAATCCCTGGCCAAGTTTTCCGTTTCCACAATCTCGTTAACCAACCGGTAGGCCGAAACCACCTTGGTGCCGCCCGCAACCTTGGAATTGTAATAGGTGTGGAAATCTTCCACCTCCCGGGCTGAGGTGTCGTGGAGAATGAAGCGCGACTCCACCTGCCGGGCATATTGGTAAAGCAGCCAGCTGTAGATCAAGACGTGCTGGGTTACCACGAGTTCAGTCACCTTGCCCTGCATGGAACCCGAGTAGTCTCGCAGAAAAAAAATCAGGGCCTGCGATTCATAATCTTTCTCCTTGGACAGGATCCGGTAGACCCTATCCGAGGGTGTTATCAGAAAACCGGTTGGATCTATGGCCGACGGGTCGGGGATGTTCCCTAGGTTGATATTCGTCTCCACGATTTCACGCAGGGTCGCCTTTTTGTCGAGCACTTGACCAAAACCCTTGTGTCTATCCGTCAAATCATAGGTGTAACGAGTAAGTGAGCGCTTTTTACCCTTGTCCTTGAGATTGGGCAATTCGAACTTCTCAGTCAGGATCCTGCCCAGATCGTAAGCACTGGACTCCACTTCATGTGGCCCCTCCTCGCCTTCTCCCGGGCCTGTACCGCTTCCGGGTTCGGGTGTGTGCACCGGCTGTTCGCCAATCACGTCGCCTTCCTGACCGTCACCAGACCCGCCCGAAGATTCACCCTCTTTTTCCGGGGGTGCGAGCTTGTCATGAATAAATTTTTCCTCGACCGTCGTAGGCACCACCACGATCCGGTCTTTTCCGCCCTTGCCGGGTTTGATCATGCGCCCCACACGGATCTTCCTCGGAAAACCGTCCTTGGCCCGCTGTTTGTCCTTTTCCATCAGTTCGTCAAGTGAACGCAGGCTGATATGGTATCCCCCCATGAAAATCAGCATGTCCTGGAGCAACATCAGATCATGGTAGTCATAAAAGCCATGCAACTCACCTTGAATCATCGCGCCGCTGCCCGGCTCTCCTGGCATATCGTGCGACCCCTCGTAGCGGATCTCCGCGAGAATCTTCTTCTCCTGCTCCTTTGTCAACCCGCGGGTTTTGAGTTCCGCATATATGTCGTGAAGTTCTTTATCCACTTTTTTTCCTACACTAAATGCTTCTCTATCGATAGCGGCGACGCTGCCTTATAATAAAGGGGCACGGCAGCTTTATTTTTCGTCCTCTTGCGTACAGAAGTACTCTATGGTCTTCTGGGCACAGGTGCGGCAGTAATCAAGTTTGTTGAGCATCGTATCGATCATGCGGTCGTAAAGCTTCTGGTTCTCTTCATTGGTGCGGTTGGCCAGGGCCCCGATCAGGCTACCGGCGCCGGCAATATCCGATTTCAGTCGCACATCCGTCACGGCCTTGACCAGTTCCAGATTATCCATGAAATCGTAATTCGGGTCTACGGATATTTTCTGCCCGTATATTTTACGGATGGAAGTGCGGAAAGACTCCCGCTGCTCTTTGGTTTTAAGCCCCAGGCGTTCCTCGACGCTCATGATATAGCGCTCGTCCACCTTCAATGCCTTGAGCTCTCCCGTCTGCGGGTCCTTGTACTTCCACATTCTATCAGGGCCCAGGTTTTCCGCATCGATGCCGATGATCATGTTCACGTAATTGATTACATCCTTACGAATTGCCAGCGGTTCATCCATGTAGGCATTGAACATTTCGGTCATGATACGTTCGCGGTAGAGACCTTTGGCCGTTTTCAGATCATCCAGGTACTTGGCCCTGTCGTTGGCGTCGGTGACATAATCGAGGATCACTCGCTCAATCGTCCGGTAGATATCGTAAGCAAACATGCACCGGCCTTCGTTGGTTTCAGAACTCTCGATGAGTAGCTGAATAGAGCGGCCCAGGTTACGCTGACCAAGCCCCTTCTGACCGAAGCGTTTGGTAATATCCGGGTTTTGGTTCAAGGTGTCGATGACCTCGGCAAGGGTTTTGATGCTCTTTTCACCGGCGACCTCGCCAGCGGCGAGCTTCATGGTTTCTATGGATGTTAGCTTTTCTGAACGCGGTAGACGAGTCATGACAGCCGCTGTCGAAGCCGCATAATTCAGATTGGGATCCTGGTGCAGTTGCTCCCGTGTCAGGGTTGTTCTGGCTTCGCTGCCAATGGCGTAATTGGTCAGATCCTTTTGTAGCTTGTAATTGGTGTTGTGCGATATGTAAGATATCCTGCAACGGTCAACAATCGGCGCCTCTTCCTTTTCTTCCAGAAAGCGGTTGAATTCCGAGTTGTTGGAAGTGGCAATGATCAAAGAGTCGATGGGCCACTTGAATCCGTCGATCTCAATGTTGCGGTTTTGGATGACGCCGAGATAGACCTGAACCAGATCCTTTTTATTTTTGAATATCTCGTCGCTGAAATGAATCCCTCCGCCAGCCACACGGGCCAGGGCGCCGCGTCGCAGATCGAAACGGTAGGGATTATTGGTGTCGATGATGTGCAGCAGGCGCTGAATGGATTCCTCCCCCAGAAGGTCCACAGCGGATGATGTGATCTTGTCCTTGGCAGGATATTTGCCGGTCACGGTACCCAAGCTCTCCGTAAGTGGAACCGGAAAAATTTCGACCATCTGGAGCATTTTATCCATGTCCCCATTGTTGAAATTGCGGATATCGTTCCAAATATAGCCGGAGCAGGCGCCCATAGGCCGATAGTTTTCATAAAAGCGTTCGATATCCTTGTCTTTGAATCCAAACACTTTGGCCAGATAGGCCTTGTTCTCATCCATGTTTTCGTAAAGGTTCATGGCCAGAATGACAGGGTCCTCGTATGTTTGCGATTCGATGGTTGAAATCCTGCCATAGCTGCCCAGTTTGTCCATGCCGTTGAATCGGAAGGTGTATTTGCGGTTTCCATCTTCGGAAAGGAACTGACGATATCGGTCACACAAGAACTCGACAAAAAAGGTCTTGCCATTTCCCGGTTCGCCCACAAGCACATAGGCCATCTCCATGGAGGATCCGCATTCCGCCGCATCTTTGACGTAGGACACAAAACTGTTGATCTCTTCGTACATCCCGATGACGTGCTTCTTTCCGGTTCGGAATATACTGAAATCATATGTAGTTTTTCCATTGACGGTCACCTTGTCGATATCACTGTCGAGGATCATCCTGGCCACGCCTTGAAATGCGTTTTCAAAGCGTCTTTTACCGGCATTGACTTCGGACATGTGATGATGAAGGGCTGATTTCGTTTTTACAGCCATCTTTAACCTCCCCTGTGTTAAGGCATTCTGACAATGAGCGTAACTGTTCAATAAATAGGATTTCTATGGCAGGAAGCAAGTGCCCGTGGTCGGTGGTTTTGGATCTTCGTAAATGATGCAACAGGGCGTTTCGCTTCCCTTGATCATCACTGCGTGCAGGCGGATCGCTTAATGTCTGGATTCTGTTTTCTACAGATGCACCGGGCATTCTGCAAATCAGGATCAGGTTCGGGTTGATAAGTCTGATTGAATGGTTTGTTTACCGTTATTTAATATAATAAGGCTTTTTGAACTGGTTATCAAGATCTTAGTTCGCTCGATCACAAAAAGAAGTTGCGAAACATTATGAAAACATGTTGCGGACCTCCTCTGCAATATGCTGTTTCAAGGCTTCATCCCTTATGAATTTGGATAGCGTTCCGGATCTTTACCGCACTGACCTTGAATTCCGGTATTTTGGCCATGGGATCGAATGCCCCGGCGTCGGTCAGTACGTTGGGCGGGTTTTCGCCGAAATGAATGGGTAGAAAAAGCACACCCCTCGGCACCGACGCTGTAATCCGGGCTGGTGCCTCCATTTCCCCTCTGCGGGAGGTAATCAGCAGCATATCGCCTTCGAGGACCTGCAGGTCGTCGGCGTCTTCGGGATGGATGCTGACATAGCCCGTAGTCTGCTCGGCATCCAGGTGTGACGAAATCCGCGTCATAGTACCGGTGTGAAAGTGCGCAAACATCCGGCCTGTTGTTAGAAAGTACGGGTAGCCATCATCCGGCATCTCGGCTGGATCCAGGTAACCCACGGCATGAAAATGTCCCTTACCCCGTTCGAAGGTGCCCTTATGCAGGTATGGGGTCCCCGGATGAGAAGCATCGGGGCATGGCCACTGCAGACCATCGATACCCAATCGCTCATAGCTCATTCCGGCATAACTCTTGGGCGTCAGGGCGGCCATTTCATTGAAGATCTCCTCCGGGTTTGCGTAGTTCATCTCGTAACCCATGGCCGTGGATAGTTTGGCAATGATCTGCCAGTCAGGCAGGCAGTTCCCCATGGGGGGAACGGCTTCGTGAATCCGCATGCAGCGGCGCTCCGTATTGGTGAAGGTGCCCTCTTTCTCGGCTACCGAGGCGCCGGCCAGAACCACATCGGCCACCTGGGCGGTTTCCGAAAGGAAGAGTTCCTGAACCACGAGAAAATCGAGTTTTTTCATGGCTGAACTTAAATGGTTCCAGTCCGGATCGCTGAGTCTAGGGTTCTCACCGATGACATAAAGCCCCTTGAGTTTGCCTTCGAGCATGGCCGGTATCATATCGGTGATGGTCAGACCTGGCTTTTTTGGCAGTGGCGCCTTCCAGGCTTTTGAGAATTTTTCCCGGGCGTCGTTGTCCGTCACCGCTTGGTAACCGGTGTACACATTGGGGAGTCCCCCCATGTCGCAGGCACCCTGGACGTTGTTCTGCCCCCTCAAGGGGTTGACGCCGCCGCTGCGTACCCCCACGTTGCCGCACAACATGGCAAGGTTACAGCATGATTTCACGTTGTCCACCCCGGTGGTGTGCTGGGTGATGCCCATGGCATACAAAAGCGACGACGGTCCGTTCAGGGCGTACAGGGCAGCCATTTTTTCAAGATCGCCGGGTGTTACACCGGTGATGGCCTGCACGCGCTCGGGCGTGTAATCTTCAAGCAGCTCGGCCATTGATTGGAAATTCTCGGTACGCTCATCGATATAGCCGGCATCGTGCCAGTTGTTGGCGATGATGATGTGCATCATCCCGTTCAAAAGGGCCACATCGCTCCCCAGCCGATGCTGTACCGCAATGTCTGCAAATCGTCCCAGTTGGATGTTGCGTGGATCGGCAACAATCAGCCTGGCGCCCTTTTCCTTGGCTTTGATTATTCGCCGCGCCACCAGGGGATGGCAGGCGGTTGTGTTTGAACCAATGACAAAAATACATCCTGCGTCTTCAATCTCGGCAATGGAATTCGTCATGGCGCCGCTTCCAAATGCGGCGGCCAGACCGACCACCGTGGAAGAATGTCAGAGCCGTGCGCAGTGATCGACATTGTTGGTTCCGATCACCGTCCGGGCAAATTTTTGGGCCAGGTAATTTTCTTCGTTGGTTATTTTGGCGGAAACCAGAACACCGACACTGTCCGGACCATAGGCGTCGATGATGCTGCGAAAGCGGTCAGCCACCAGGTGCAAGGCTTCATCCCAGTCGGTTTTGATGAACCGGCCGAAAGTCTTGACCAGGGGCTGCTTCAGGCGCATGAAGCTGTTGATGTGTTCATGCAGGTTCCAGCCTTTTATGCACAGCCGGCCCTCGTTTACCGGATGGGTTTTCAACGGCAGGGTGCTGTTTATTTTTCCATCGATTACTTCATAGAGGACACCGCAGCCGGTTCCGCAGTAGGAACAAACCGAGGGGACGAATCGACACTCCATCTCTTTCTCTCCATTCAGGTGTTGTCGCCAATGTTAATATTTTCCATTAACAGGATACGATATGTCAGTCCTCGACCATCGGTATGGGGGTCAGGGTCACGTTACCACCGATCATGTTGAAGGGTGACGGGCCTTCAGAGACCCCGGCCTGATAGTCGAACAGTTCACTGCAAAGGCTGTTGACCTTGCGGTACAGCATCCTAAGCGGTATATCCATTGGGCATGCATCTTCGCACAGGCCGCAGTCGATACAACGGCCGGCCATATGCACGGCCCGGACCAGATGAAATATGGGCACTTCCGGCGGCAGTCTTCCGCTTCCCACCAGTTCGTCGTTCTCCAGGCTGCAGTCGCTGCAGAAACAGACCGGACAAATGTTGCGGCATCCATAGCATTTGATGCATTTCTGAAATTCATACATCCACCGGGACAGGCGTTCGCCATCTTCACTAACCTCCACCGCTTCCAGCGGCAGGTTGTTGTCGATGCCGACCTGCTTTTTGTATTCGCCGGACAATTCGGGCTCGAGATACGAGCAGTCCGCGTGCGCCCGGAGATTTGTGGGACAGCAGTTTACATTGATGGTCTTGATATTTTCCGGATTGAGCTGGTTCCAGATGGTCAAGGCATTGACAGCCCGTTGATTACAGTCTCGGGCCGGAAGGCCGATTGTTATGTCCGGATCAAGGGCCACCATATGGGCGGCGATTTTCTCCAGGGAATAGCGAGCCGGACCAGATGCCAGCTGATCCACTTCCTCCATTTTATCCTTTACAAAGCAGTGGGGAAGCATATGGCCGTAGAAGGATTTGTATCCTAGAAAAACATCGACGACACCTTCTTCAAGCCACTTTTTTACCGTGTCCTGCATGAAATTCTCCTTTGTCCAACCTTCGTAGATTCTTACTCTGAACGTCTTTTTCGATCGCACTGACCTGCATCGCCTCCCATTTTCCGAGCAGCTCCGGATCTGCAGCCGGCTTGCCCAAGGCAAACCGGCCCAAGGGGTTGGGTCCCAAGGATCGGATTTTTTCGGTAAAATCGGTGACTACCTGCACAAATTTCTGGGCCTCGGCCGATGATATCCACGCCAGGTGCACCCGCCCCTTCAGGCCCATGAAGACGAGCAGTTCCTGGACAAAGGTCACCCGTTTGACGGTCATGTGATTACCATACAGGTAATGACAGTCGCCGATATGTCAGCCGCCAATCAGCACTCCGTCGGCACCATGCTGCAACGCCCTTAAAATGTGGTGCGGAGAAACCGTGGCCGAGCACATCACCCGCACCGGTCGAACGTTCGACGGGTATTCCATCCGGCTGACGCCGGCCAGGTCTGCAGCCCCGTAGGCGCACCAATTGCACAAAAAGGCGATAATTTTGGGTTCAAATGCTTTGTCCATTGTGTTCTCCTGTAGCATGACGTCACCTCTATCCGACCATAGCGGTTTTGATCTGGGCATAGATCTGTTGATTGTTGAATCCTTTGAGCAGCGGCGCTTCCGAAGGGCAGGCAGCTGCACAGGCGCCGCAACCCTTGCACAGGGCCTGGTTCACTTCGGCAACATTTTTTTCGCTGTTGTAGGTGATAGCCCCGTACGGGCAGACGTTGATGCAGCCCTTGCAGCCCGAGCACAGTTCGGGGTTGATTTCGGAAACGATTCCCCCTACCACGATGCTCTCCCGGGACAATACCGTAAGGGCCTTGGCAGCTGCAGCCTGGGCCTGGGCGATGCTCTCCTCAATGGGTTTGGGGTAATGCCCCATACCGCAGAGAAAAACCCCTTCGGTGGCAAATTCCACGGGTCTCAGCTTCTGGTGTGCTTCCAGCAGCCAGCCATCCGCATCCACGGGAATCTTGAACATCTTGGTAACGGCGAGATCCTCCTGATGGACTATGGCCGCTGCCAGGCAGAGAACATCGGCGGATACACACACCTTTCTTCCTATGATCGAATCGTTGAAACAGACCAGCACCCGCCTGCCTTCGGCTGTGACCCGGGGTTTGTCCTCCAATTCGTATCGGAAAAAGAGGATGCCTTTTTCCCGGGCCTCGCGAAAGAGATCTTCTCTCTGCCCATAGGTCCGAATATCCCGGTAGAGGATGCAGATGTTGGTGTCGGGTTTGTTTTTTTTCAGTTCCAGGGCGTTCTTGATGGCGTGGGTGCAGCAGACCTTCGAGCAGTAGGGATGTTCCCGGTCCCGGGAGCCTACGCACTGGATAAAAACGATGTTTTCCGCTGCTTTGATGCGTGGATCGTTGGTGCGGAGCTTCTCGTCCATCTCCATATGGGTCAGAACGGCCGGGTGCTCGCCGTAGAGGTATTCCTGCGGCTTGGATTCTTGAGCGCCGATGGCCATGACGGCGACACCGTGCTCAACCGCTTCTGCGACGGAACCGCTGACGAGGCTGCTTTTAAAATTACCTACAAAGCCCCCCGCATCTGCGACAGCCGACGCCAGGTGGAGCTGGATAAGCGGATCGGCTTTCACCTTATCAACCAGGGTCTGTAAATAATCGCCGATGTTTTCATCACGGAACGTCGTATTCAAATGGCAGGCGTTGCCGCCCAGGTGATCTGATTTTTCCACCAGGTGCACCGGGCACCCTTGTTTTGCCAGGGAGAGCGCCGCGGTCATGCCGGCGACGCCTCCCCCCACAACCAGGGCCTGGTGGCTCACCGGCAGGTCTGATTCCTGCAAGGGTTTGGCCAGAAAGGCCTTGGCAACAGCCATGCGCACCAGATCCTTGGCCTTTTCGGTGGCCAGATCGGGATTGTAGGCGTGCACCCATGAATCCTGGTTGCGAATATTGGCCATTTCAACAAGGTATTTGTTCAGACCCGCGTTTATAAGGGTTTCCTGAAACAGAGCCTCGTGTGTTCTGGGTGTACAAGCCGCCACCACCACACGGTTCAGTGCATGCTCGCGGATAACCGCCGTCATCTTGTCCTGGGTATCCTGGGAGCAGGTGAACAGATTCTCCTCCACATAGACGACGCCCGGCAGGGTTTTGGCGTACTCGGCCACTTCCGGGACACGCACGATCCCGCCTATATTGATGCCGCAGTTGCACACAAACACCCCGATACAGGGGGCCTGTCGCAGGACATCCCTTTCCGCGGGGGCCTCGAATGTGCGGGTCTGCGTGTTGCGGGCCGATGCAATGTTCTGCGTTGCCGCACAGGCTGCGGCACTGGCCTCCATCACCGACTGGGGGATGTCCTTGGGGCCGGTCAAAACACCGCAGGCGTAGATACCGGGGACGGATGTTGCTACCGGGTGGAAGCTGTCCGTTTCGGTAAAGTGGTAGGGGTTCAGGTCGATGCCCAGTTTCTGCGACAACTGCACTGTTTCCCGGCTGATTTCAAGACCAGTGGAAAGCACGACCATGTCAAAGGTTTCTTTTTGGGGAAGACCGCCGTCGCCGGTATATCGCAGCATGATGTCGCTGCTCCCAGTCACTTCTTCGACCGTGTGGATACGGCACGGGATGAAACGGACGCCCAGATCCTGTGCGTTCTGATAATAACGGTCAAAATCTTTTCCCTGGGTGCGCATGTCCATGTAGAACACCGCACAATCCAGCGGTTTCTTGCTGTGGTCCATGGCCATGACCGCCTGTTTGACGGTGATCATACAGCAGACCGAAGAGCAGTATCCGTTGTTACAGCGATTAATATCGCGGGATCCGATGCATTGCAGCCAGGCAATTTTTTGCGGGTGCGTGCCCACGGCCTTTTTACCGCGCATGCTGGAGGGCCTCAGCAGCTGGCCGTTGTAGGGGCCGGTGGCGGAAAGGATGCGTTCGAATTCGAGCGATGTCACCACATCCGGCTGGGCGCTGTAAGCCAAGGAATTCAGACGCGATGGGTCAAAAGGCTTGAATCCGGGCGACACAACCACCGATCCCACATGCAGGCGGATTTCCTTCTCGGTGTCCTTGAAGTTGATCGCATGGGAAGGGCAAAATTTTTCGCATGCGCCGCACTTTCCCTTGTTTAAAAAAATACAACTGTCCGCATCGATGGCATATTTTAATGGGACCGCCTGGGCATAGGGTACGTATATCGCCTTGCGTTTGATCAATCCCTGGTTGTATTCGTCGTCCACTTTCTTGGGGCATTTTTCGGCGCACATGCCACAGGCAATGCACTTGTCAACATCCACATACCGCGGATGCTGCAGAACGGTCACCTCAAAATCTCCTTCCTGACCACTGATGGCGTTCACCTCGCAAAGGGTGAGCAGCTCGATGTTCATGTGCCGGCCGACCTCGACCAGTTTGGGGGCCAGGATTCACATGGAGCAGTCGTTGGTGGGGAATGTCTTGTCCAGCTGCGCCATGGCACCGCCGATGGCCGGGGACTTCTCCACCAGGTAAACATAAAAGCCTGAATTGGCGATGTCCAAAGCAGCCTGCATGCCGGCGATACCGCCACCGACGACCATTACGGCGCCTTTTGGGGATGGATTCGATTGCATGTCTTTCATATCGATTTACCTTGTTATTTTTTCAAGCATGCCGTTTCAATGCTTGAAATAAGTTCATCGTCCGTAAAGGGCTTGGCCAGGTAATCGGCCGCCCCCAGCTTCATGGCCTGCACGGCATTGGCCATGGTGGCATAGCCCGTCATGACAATCACGCAGGGAAGCGGTTCCTTTCCTTTCAAGGCCTGGAGAATTTCCATGCCGTCCATATCCGCCAGCTTCATGTCCAGCAATATAACGTCAAAAGCGCCCGTTCGAATGGCCTTCAACCCTTCCATGCCGGAGAGGCATTGCTCCACACCATAGCCCTTTTCTGTAAGTACCAGACGGCAGCCATCGCAGATAACACCCTCATCGTCAATGATCAGAATATGCTTGGGTTTCATTAAGTTCCTTTTCTGTCGTTGTTTCGGTGGTGATCGGTAATTCGACCACAAAACGGGACCCCCGCCCCGGTTCACTGTAGGCCTTGATGGTGCCCTGATGATTTTGGACAATACCATAGCTGACGGCCAGTCCCAGCCCCGTACCCTGGGATTTGGTGGAGAAAAAAGGATCGAATATTTTTTCGAGTTCATCCGGGGACATGCCGCAACCGTTGTCGGAAATGGTTATGCCGACAAGGCCATCACGATGGTTTACATGGCTTTGAATTTTGACACGACCGTTTCTCTCGGTGGCCTGAAGCGCGTTGAGCAGGATATTGATAAAGACCTGCAGGATCTGGTTACAGTCCAAGTGGGTTTTGACCATGTTTTCCAAAAGCTGGTTGTCGATGTTAACGTGTTTGAGGTGAAACTCGTTTTCCACGACGGCAATCGAATTGCGCATTATCACATTGAGATCGGCTTCGGTCATCTGGGGTTGGCTGTTTCGGGCAAAATCGAGCAGACCCTGAATAATGGTTTTGCAGCGTTGGGTTTCCCGGATGATAATCTGCAGTCCCTCCTGGAGGGGACCTTCGGAAGGCACTTTTTTGCTCATGTTGGAACTGAACAGCAGGATACCGGCCAAAGGGTTGTTGATTTCATGGGCGATACCGGCAGCCATGCGGCCCAGGGACGACAGCTTTTCCATATGCGTGGCAATGTGGGTAAAATTCGCCTGCTGGTTTTCCAGGAGCTGAACCCGTTCGATGATCCCGGCACACTGCTCGGCGACGGTAATGATAAAATCAAGCTCGCTATCTGAAAACTCCCGGGCTTCCTCAAGATAGATCCGTATCAGTCCCATCAGCTGGATTCCAACAGCCAAAGGAACGTCCACGATCATGCGGATACCTTCATTCCACACATCCTGCGGATATTCTACCCGGGGAGCGTTCCATATGTCCCTGATAAGGATAACCTTATGAAGGTTGCGCGGATCCGCTATCAGTTTTTCGGTGGTCACCGGCCCCTTGTTGAGATACTGCGCCCCCATGCCGCAGGCGGCCCGGACCTCGAACTGATGGGTTTCCTTGTTGAGGATGCGGATCAAGGACCCCTTGGCACTTAATATCTCGCAGGACTTGGCCACCACCACCTCCAAGACCTCTTTGACACTGTTACGAGTGAGGACTGCCCGCTGGATATCACGGATGACTTTAAAATAGCGTTCGAATTCAGATGTGTCCGTCATATGATCCCTACACCTTCAGAACCAATTTTTTACGGCCGCCGTGATCGGCGGCCGCCCCATGCCTTTACCAGGCCTCTCTTTCCAGACGTTTGTAAATGAACATGAGCTGTTTCTGGGTCAGTTCGCCTACGTTTTCGTTGATCCACTTCAGGTCACCCGACACGATCGCCGCCTTGGCCTCCATGGACAGTTGGTATTCCTCCAGGGCAATGGAGCCGTTTTCCATCAAATCTTTCCAGAAATCAGAATCTTCTGCCGTCCGGTTCAAAACCTGAGAAACCTCGCGCTTCTGGATGAGCTTTTCTTCTGTGGTTTCCGCTTTTTTGACCGTGCGTTTTTCCATCTTTGATTCCTGGGTGATCAGGGCCTCATTGATGGCCGACTTAATTTGATCGTCGGTAAACGGTTTGGACAGGAAATCATGCACACCGATCTTCATGGCTTCCACGGCCGTAGCGGCGGTGCCATAACCGGTAATGACGACCACTTCGGTTTCCGGAGTATCGTTTTTTACCTGCTTGATTATTTCCATACCGTCGATATCGGGAAGCCGCAGATCAGCCACCAAAAGATCATATCTCTTTTCGTTAAAGGCCTGCATGGCCAAGGCGCCTGTCCCGGCCAGGTTGACCTGGTAGCCCTCTTCGCTCAAAATCATTTCCAGCCCCTTGGCCACGTTTAAATCATCCTCCATGACCAGAATGTTGGGTGGCATATCATAATTTCTCTGTGTGTGTTCTTGCACTGCCGTCATTGGGCACCTCCTTTTTTCAGTTGTATGCTCTGATATTGCCCTTTTATTTCCGGGCGTCTGTACAACTTGATTGAGCAAGGTGTGTGCCAAAAAGCAGGAAACAAGATAAAATTTATTATAGACTTATATTTCAGTATGTTATAATTATTGATCGGGCATCTCAAACCTGTGTGTAAACAGGGTGGACGTATAAAATAGTATATGCGCAATAGTGGCGTGTTGAAATATTTTATATGATTTCATAAGGTTGAAAGCGTATAAAAAAAAATACGCTCTGTATGGGAGGTCATACGGCGTAAGATACTTCATCTGGAGGCTACCTTTTTCTCAACGGATGGGCTTTCGGTTTGGGCGGACAGACCGTGTTTTTTCATCAGAGTCGAAAAATTGGAGCGCTGCATGCCGACCTGTCCGGCAGCCCGGGATATATTCCACCCGGCATCGTTCAAGGCCTGCAGAAGAAACAATTTTTCCATGGGGAAGTAATACTTGTCCAGGATGCCCTGTTTGGCGGCTTTCAGAATGTCGAGGGTTCCGGGAATGGCTCCATGACCCTTTGGACTTTCAGTCTGAAAATTCCTGGAAAGGTGTCGATGGCCCAGCACATTGTCATCACACATGATCACAAGACGCTCCACGACATTCTTCAACTGACGCACATTCCCCGGCCAGTCATGGTAAATCAGGGAAGTAAGGGCCTCGTCGGAAAAGCCCTGAATGCGTCGACCCATCTTTTTACAGAAAATCCGCAAAAAATGATAGGCCAGCTTGGGAATGTCATCCCTGCGATCTCTAAGGGGCGGGATATGTATAGGCAACACATTGAGACGATAGTAGAGGTCGGTACGGAATTCGCCGTCGCTTACCATAATTTTCAAATCCCGGTTGGTGGCCGCAATAATACGCATATCGGTATTTTTTGTAGCATCACCCCCCACGGGCTTGTACTGCTTCGATTCCATGACGCGCAGAATTTTTCCTTGGACACCCAGACTCAGATTGGCGACCTCGTCCAGAAACAGGGTGCCGCCATCGGCGATCTCAAAGATGCCGGGCTTGTTTTTTACTGCCCCGGTAAAGGCACCTTTTACATGGCCGAATAGCTCGCTTTCCAGAAGTGAAGCCGAAAAAGTGCCGCAGTCCACGGCCACAAATTGCCGGCCGGCACGACGGCTGTGGGCATGAACGGCTTTTGCGAAAAGCTCTTTTCCAGTTCCGCTTTCGCCTTCCAGCAGAATGGTGCTGTCCGTGGGTGCAGCCTTGCGGATTTTGCTGAAAATTTGAATGAGCTCCGAATTTTCACCAACGATGTTGCTGAAGTCAAATTTTTCATAAAGCTGTTTTCTGAGGGTTCGGTTCTCCTCTGCCAGCCGCTTGCTCGCCATGGCCCTTTCCACCGACAGAATTAGTTCATCAGCTGAAAAAGGTTTGGAAAGATAGTCGAATGCACCCAGTTTCATGGCGTTGACCGCATTCTCCACCGATGCATACCCTGTCATCATAATGACTTTCGTATCCGGCTTTTCCTTCAGAACCTGCTTCAAGATTTCCATGCCGTCCATATCCGGCAATTTGATATCGAGCAGCACCAAATCATAATCGCCCTGTTGGATCGCTTGAATCGCCTCCCCTCCCTTGAGAAAAATCTCCACCGCAAAACCAAGATCCGTAAGTGACAGTCTGCAGCCGTCACAGATAGATTCCTCGTCATCGACCACGACGATGTTTTCCAGTGATGTGTTGGTGTTGGTGTCAGGCATCGATTCGTTGTTCCTTTTTCCATTTTGCTGTTGATAACCGGGCGCTTAAACATCTTTTCAAAGCATCAAGCGTGCCAAACCCCTTCTTTTAGATTTTAATCAATATATCAAGCAGATAGGTTTCCACATGACTTCTGCGGTATTTACTTGCCATGCAAATTTAGAAATATTGATAACTTCTATTTCGCAAGTATTAGAAATATTGGGGAAAAGATTAAGGAACCAAAAGACTGTCAGGAGCATAACATGAGAAACATATCTATTGTCATTGACTGCGTGTTTGGATTGACGGAGATGACCTTGCCCACAATAATATCCACGCCTGCGTCTTCCAAAGGCTTGTTGCCCATGCTGTTCTGTTTTGAGTCTGAAAGGGTGTGCATCATATAGGAGATGGCGCAGGGAATTACACCGTCGCCGATTTCCTTTGGGAAGGTAAATTAGAACTTTTACGAAGAATCATTGAGAAAGTTTGCAAATGGGACCTGCAATTTTCTATGAAGGTTTCTCATTCGGGATATCCCATTTTTTCATGTATTTCCAAATAGAAGCTCTGCTCAACCCGACCCTTCGTGCGACCTCGGCTTTGTTCCAGTCACATTCTTTGAGAAAAACGAGCAGCGTCTCACGTACAAGCTTTCGACCTGGCCAAGGTACTTTTTTTGATGTATTGTACGATTCGTTAAAAACATCATTATGCCCATCCCGCCTCATCTCCTCAGGAAGGTCAAATGCATCTATCCTGTCACGATTACAAAGAACAAACGCATGTTCAATTGCATTTTCCAATTCGCGTACGTTCCCGGGCCAAGGGTAGTTCATAAAAATGCTCATCGCAGGTTGTGAGATTCCCTGAATCTGCTTGCCTGTCTTTTTATTATTGATATCAATAAAGTGATTGATCAAAAGCGGGATATCGTCCTTGCGTTTTCGTAGAGGAGGCAGGTAAATGGGAAACACCTTCAGTCGATAATACAAGTCCTCACGAAAACGCTCCTCCTTCACCAATTGATACAGGTCTTTATTTGTAGCGGCAATAATTCGGATATTAACCTTTCGTTTTATCGACTCACCCACCCGCTCAATTTCTTTTTGCTGCAATACACGCAGTAATTTGATCTGTATTAATGGACTTATTTCACCAATTTCGTCCAGGAAAATAGTTCCTCCGTCGGCCTCCTCGAAACGCCCGATACGATTGCGTATCGCACCGGTAAAAGCACCTTTTATATGGCCAAAAAGCTCGCTTTCAAGCAAAGACTCTGAAAGCGCACTGCAATTAACCGTCATCAAATGTTTTTCTTTGCGCTCGCTGCAGTCATGAACGGCACGAGTCACAAGTTCCTTGCCTGTTCCGCTTTCGCCCTGAATCAATACCGTGACCTCGCTTGCAGCAGAAGCTTTTATGGCGGCAAAAACATTTTTCATGGCCCGGCTCTTGCCTATAATGCCGCTGAACCTGTTCAACTCATTGAGACGAAAGGTCGCTTCCTTCATTTTGAGCTTTGTATTATGCAGCTCCGTGAGATCCGTCACCGCCTCAACAATTCCAGTGACGGACTCATTTTCCTGTTTGATGACCCTAGCATTTTTTATTACCGGAACAGCATGACCATCTTTATGGCGCAGCAAGCACTCCACGGGTCCTAGTTTGCCCTTATTGAGAATACCACACTCCATGAAGCCGTTTGGGCAGGCTTTGCCGAAGCATTGACTAAAACCTAAAATGCTACAGCTTTTGCCCATGACCTCTTTTTCCATATAGCCGGTAATATGCGCCATCGCCGGATTCCAGGATGTGATATGCCCGCTGGTGTTAAGGGCAAAAACCCCGTCTCCTATGGATTCAAGAAGCATTTTAACGAACTCGTTTTTACGGATCTCCTGAAATATATTCTTCATGTCGTTTTCATCCTGTGCCTCCGACGAGTAGCGCTACAGTGGCGCTACCTAATGCCACTTTTAATATAACTGATGCCCCATCGACTTGTCAAATCCATGAAAATTTCTTTTTACCCAACAATTTATTCGATTGAAAATATATTTTTAATTGTGTTTACAGAGAGTTAAGATTTTTCCTGCTTAAGCAAAAAGTATCATTGAGATATCTGGCATGATTGTTGATCTCTCATAAGGTAAACAACGTCCCAGCGTCCGATACGGCAGGCTCGCTGGAAAGAAAGGAGGTTTAAAAATGGAAAAAATGAAAAGATTTATGGCGTATCATCATGATCCAGATCTCGATTTTAAGGTCGTGCAAGAAAATTGGAGGAAATTAGCCAATGTTAAAAAGGCCACATGGATTCGGACTTGCTATAATGAGGAAAAAAATATGCGTTACTGCATATGGTTAGCTCCGAGTGAAGAGGAATTAAAGAATATTTTTACAGATATGGAGGTTAGCTGGGAGACGATAGTGGAGGTCAAGGAAACTGTTCCGGATCTCTGGGGAGAAAATTGGAAAAAACACCTTCAAGCAGAAGCAACTGCCTCAACCAAGGGCAACTGATGCAAGCTGGTTCTTGGAGATTACTTGCATTTGCGATCCAGTAATTTGTTAAATTTATATTTGTACCCACTGATTTTAGCCTATTTTGCTTTTTCCCATTTTGCTTGGCGACCCGGAGGAACTACTCCCCAGGGGGAACTGCATGCCGACTCAGATTTGGTCCATTAAACTTCAGCCATGGCTGAGAAAGGAAATCGAACATGTTTGCACTTATTTATGATGAACATGATTTGGCCAAGCCGAGAAAATACGTCTTGTCCTTGCACGATACAAGGGAAATGGCGGAAATAGCACTTGAAAATCGCAAAAAGGAGTTGGGAAAAAAAATTCAGGATTGCTACACCCGCATCGTTTGGACCGAAGCAAGGATAAATTCGGGTGAGTACATCTCTCCAGATCAGTACACTGACTGGCATCCGGAAGAAGTTGTTCCCTTTGGAGAGATGTATTCCGATGAAGACTGAATCTCACACGTATTAAGAATGAAAAAAGATGCAATGGCGGTCCAGGTTTTAATCAGAAGAAAATTTGTACCGGATCTATGAACCACTTGTAGGGGCATTCACCCCTCCCCAAGGTGATGCCTGGGTCATTGCGAAGAATTTGTTCGACACCCTTTTTGTTAATCCATTTCAGGCCCGCGTGCAATCCAGCAATACCTAATACATTGCTGGTGCCGTACTCGAGTCTGTAAGGATACTCGTCTAGGTGCAACCGATCTACAGATTTAACACCGGTTCCGCCGGCACGAGTGTGTCGAATGTCAATGCCTTCTCTAGGTATATTAAATTATCCATAATTGATTCTCCTTGTTTCTGTAAAAAAACAAATTAATGAACACTATTCCCCTCGAACCCTTTTGATCTCGCTGCCTCCCACCCCAGCATGGCCTTTTTCCTCTCTTTGCCGCCACCATAATTACCAAAATCACCCATTTTTCTGATAACACGATGACAGGGAATCAGAAAAGGAATCGGGTTCTGCCCCACGGCGTTACCCACGGCCCGTGCGGCTTTGGGCATCTTGATCTGTCTGGCAACATCCTCGTAGGTGACCACATTTCCCAGAGGAATTTTCAGCAAGGCTTCCCATACCTTTATCTGGAAGTTACTGCCTTTAACATACAGATGCAGGGGGGCGTTGTCTGATGCTGGTTTGAAATTAAAAATTTTTTTCACAAGCGCATGACTCTTCTTTGGCTTCAACGTGATCTCCGCCCGGGGCCATCGTTTTTGAATACCCTGGATGGACGGATTTTTTAGGCCGTCCACCTGGAATTCCAGATAACAGACACCCCGTTCCGTGGCACCCAGCAGGCAATACCCGAATGGGCTAGGATGGCATCCATAGAAAATTTTCAGGCCCTCCCCTTCCCGCTTATATTCGCCCGGTGTTACCGCCTCACAGACCACGAAGAGATCATGCAAACGGCTGCCACCGGATAATCCGACATCATAGGTCGTATCCATCACCGACCGATCATTTCGCAGCAGTTTTTTCGCATACTCTTTGGTAAGATATTGTAGAAAACGCTTGGGACTGATGCCGGCCCATCGGCTGAACATCCGTTGAAAATGATAGTCGCTCAAGTGAACACTCGCCGCAATGTCGACAAGATCGGGCTGCTGGCCCGCATTCTCTTTTATATAGGCGATTGCTTTTTCAATACGGTAATAGTCTTGTGAGAGTTGGCTCAGCGTCGTTTTTGGCATGGTCGGTTCCTCAAATAAGATCGATATTGGATGGCGAAACAACGATAGAAATAGCCCAAAAAGATTTCAGAGAGTGACGGGATGGGGCATGCAAGGTCTGGAATAAGCGATAAGCTTTAAGCTTATGGCTTATGGCTTCAACTGCGGTTCGGTGTTACTCTGTATCATGACCGTTTCACCATAAGGTGCCATTTCCGGCATCAGGAATCTGAACTCAAATATTGCGAATTGAATTTTGTCACCGCTTTTGAGCCGCATGGGGGTATTTTCCTTAATTTTCAGGTTGTTGAGTCTTGTGCCATTTGTGCTGCGATGATCTTCAAGATAGTAATATCCGTTCCTGTATTCGATGGTTGCATGTAGACTGGAAATGGAATCCTTTGGAATGACGATATCGTTGCTCTCATCCCGGCCTATTTTTACGACGTTACTGGTAATCGGAACAGATAAATCGGTCTCTGTCACTACATTTTCGGTGTCGATGAGTTCTGCCTGGCCTTTCGGAGGTTCCTGGGTCGGCAATGCCCCCACCCGCCCCTGTGCGGTCTGCGCCGCCGAAAGCTCTCTATTTTTGTTCAGATAAATCAATACAACAACGACAATGACAACAATAATGAGACCCGATAAAATTAGGGATATGGGATTGAATATTTTATTGGCGGTTTCCGCCTGGGGCGAGGATGAAGCAGGCTGCCGAATAATGATCGGCTGGATTTGAACCGGTTCTGTTTTGATCACATGCGCCCGGGGTGATTCCGCCGCGGGTGTACTGATAATCTGATAGATTTTATCAAAAACTGCCGGTATATCTTCACTGTTGAATGTTCTGAAATATTCACCGTCTGTTTTCAAGGCTATGGTTTGAATCAGCCGAAAATCAGCCATCTCTGTAAATGCAATGCCAAATACGCGAATACCGGCTTTCTTGCAATCCATGGATAGCGTGTCTCGCAACCACGCTTCTCCAGCAATGTCCTGTTCCTTATTACCGGTATCGACAATGCCATCGGTGAGAAGAATAATAATTTTTTCTGCATCCTCACGACCATTCGATTTGAGTTCATATACGGCCCTCTCAACCCCGGATGGCGTGTTGGTAAACTGGCCCTTGTAATCGATTCTAGCGAGGCTTTCCATGAACCTTTCACCGTCCGCAACGGTATCGATACTACTCAGCGCCTCGATGAGGGTAGCATCCTGGTCAAAAATGACCATGCCGACCCGGAAACCTTCTTTGAGATTCATCAAAAAATCTGTGACAACGTCCCGGGTAATGAACTTTGGATCATTGGCAATCATGCTTCCGGAGTTGTCCAATAGAAAAATCACGTCCACCTTCAAGGTCTTGTCACCTTCCATATCGTCCGGCATGGCCGGCACTGGCAGTGAAACAGATTCTCTGCCTTCCTGCGCAAAAACACCCCAATCGCAAACCAACAGCAGGCTCATGACCAAGCAGCTCAAGATACAGACGTCAAGAAAAACCTTTCCCGCAGATTTCATATTCCCATCCTCTTTTAAAATAAAACGTGCCCGAAAGATTATGTTCAGGGTCCCTGAAATGTCAAGGATTTTCCGGGCAAAAACAGATTGTTTCATTGACACGATGGCCTGTTTAACATACTTTAAAAAGGAATTTCAGGGGTGGTAAACAAAGTGCTCAATCCCTTGTCCTTGTTGAACAACAATGTCGTGTTTTATAATATCTTGATACGTTTTTATAAAGGTTAAAACATGTATCTTTCGCATTTCAATCTCAAGATGAAACCCTTTCGAATCAGTCCGGATCCCAAGTTCCTGTGGCTGGGTGAAACCCACAAAGAAGCCCTGGCCATGCTGAAATACGGCATCCACGACGACTGTGGCTTTCTGTTGCTTTCCGGTGATGTCGGAACCGGTAAAACAACACTGATCAACGGTCTTCTGGAGAGCCTTGACGACCAAACCCTGATAGCCATGATCGCTGATCCAGGTCTTGAAAAACTCGATTTCTACAATTTCATCACCCAGGCATTCGACATCAATAAAACCTTTGAGAGCAAGGGTGATTTTCTGGTTCATTTCATTCATTTCCTCCACAAAGCCAATGCGGACGGAAAAAAAGTTCTCATCATTATCGATGAAGCACAGCGTCTCCGCCATGAAATCATGGAAGAAATTCGCCAGTTGTCCAACATTGAAAAGAAAGATGCCAAATTACTGAATATCTTTCTTGTGGGACAACATGAGCTCATCGAAACACTCAACGAAACCAGGAACAGGGCTCTGCTACAGCGCATCACCATGAAGTACTTGATCGGCCCACTCAAAAACGAGGATGTTGGAAATTATATCGCGTTCAGACTCAAGGTTGCCGGAACCGAGAAAAAAATCTTCTCCAGCAGTGCTATTCGCCAGATCATCTCTTTTTCAAATGGGTACCCGCGTCTGATCAATGTTATTTGTGATCACGCTCTTCTGATGACCTATGTAAAGGGCAAACAAAAGGTTGATGGTGCCATCATCAAGGAATGTGCTAAAGATCTCCAGATCAATGTGGAGCTACCTAAAGGGAGCCAGAAGAATATACAGTCTAGCTACCGCCTTGGTGACCGGTTTCGTCATTCTCTGAAGAAACCCCTCCCCGCCATACTGCTCACGTTCGGTTTGCTTATTTTGACAATAGCTGCTGCCGGTATTTTCTTAGTCAAATCAGGTTCTATGCCATCTTTTATTACCGATATGTTTCCGCAAAAACTGGCCCAGGAGCTCAACATCGTGCGGGAAGATACTGCATCAGAGCCAAAACCCTCGGTAGAATCATCATCGCCCCCTGATACGATCACCCAGCCTGATGACATGCCTGCGGAAGTGAAAACGGACTCTCAAAAAACAATCACGCCCCCACTACCCGCAGATTCAGTCCAGACACTTCCCCCTTTTCAGGAAAAGCTGTTTACGGTCCAGTTCCCGTCTGACTCCAATGAATTTTCGCCGGAAGCGTATACCCTCCTGGATAACATCATCGACATTGCCCTGAAGTATCATGGTCTGGAGATCCTAATCACGGGATACACGGACTCGGTGGGGAATAAAGACTATAACAAGCAATTGTCAAAATTTCGAGCGACGGTGGTCAAAATATACATGGTGGGTAATGGCGTTGATTCAAATCGGATTTTCGTGTCAGGCATGGGTCCGGAAAATCCGATTGCCACAAACGATACCCCGGAAGGTCGACAATTAAACAGACGGGTGGAGATTAAGCTGCAAAGCCAGCAGTAACTTCCTTTTACCTGTTATCTCATCGCTTATACCCAACATTCGGGTTCATTCTTGATAAAGCGAAATGCGTGATCCAATGGCAATTTGCGCTGTTTGAGCCAATTAAGGCTCCTTGCATCAGCGCATGTTTCGGGGAATGCGCTCACCTTCTCCGATCATTTCGCGTTTACTGAACCCAGAAAGTTGAGTCATGCCCTCTTATCGATCTCCGATATCTTCTCGATAATCATCCGGAGGTGTCTACCCATAGCCCTGGCATGGGTATAACGTTTGTCATGATCCTTCTCCAGGGCCTTATTCAAAACCGTGAGAATAGGTTTGTTTATGCCCGGTGTGTATTCGGTGGGCGACGTCGGATTGACGGACGTGATCTGGTACATGATGGCCGCCATGTTCTCCCCATCAAACGGTAACTTTCCTGTAAGAAGTTGGTAGAAGACAACGCCCAGTGAAAAAATATCGGATCTGCCTGAAAGTTTCAGGCCCTTGGTCTGTTCCGGAGACATATAGTAGGGCGTCCCCTTGATAATGCCCGTGCGGGTTTTGGTACTGGTCGTTGCCCGGGCAATACCGAAATCGGTTACCTTGATGGAGCCATCCCCCAGCAGCATGATATTCGCAGGCTTGATGTCTCTATGGATGATATCATGGGTATGGGCATATTCCAGGGCATCACAGACCTGAGCGATGATTTCAAGGCATTTTTTCACGGGAAAAAGATTCCCTTTTAATGTATATTTCTCAAGACTCTCACCTTGAAGGTATTCCATGGCAAGAAATGACAGATCCAGATCCTCACCCACATCGTAAATGGTGACGATATTCGGATGAGAAAGCTTGGCCACAACCTCGGCCTCACGGTAAAAATGGGTTTTGATGTCATCGACCTTGTCTTCATCGAACTCATCGGAAAAACGAATGGTCTTGATCGCTGTCAACCTGTTGAGAATGGGGTCTTTGCCCTTGTAGACAATTCCCATTGCTCCCCGACCGATCTGTTCCAGAATTTCATATCTCCCCAGCTTTGGCAGTTTCTTCATCACAGGTTTAGCCACCTGTGTCATCATGGGCACCTGAATCGGCACTTCGATCTCTGGCTTCGGTGTTTCGTGATCTCTCAGATCGACGGTATGCTGCATCACTTCCACCGCTCGTGATCTGCCGACAAAAAAACGCAAGCCACCGAAAAACAAAATGCAGATCGCGGCCAATCTCAGCAGTATCTTGACGATCTGGACAATATCCTCATTCCCGGGTAGGATCAAAAGCAAAAAGTAGTCTGCAAGATCGGAAAGAAACAATACCAGCAGAAAACCCATTATCAGGTTGATGGCTGCACCTATCTTACCACCGATATATTCATTCCTGGCACGATTATATATCAACAGCGTCATGATGTAGAAAACCAGAATCAGCAGCTGCGCCAACCAGTAGTTTAAGCCATTGTCCATTTATCAACCTCTTGCTATAAGCCATAAGCTGTAAGCTTGCTTATAACTTACAGCCCTGCTTTCGGGTTTCATCATCGATGAAGCGAAATGGGTGATCAAATGACGATTTGCGATGTTTGAGCCAATTATTTTACCAACATTGGTGCGGTGGTTTCTATTGTAGAGATAAAATACGCCGATAACGGCATGAGATCTCTCTGTTTTGGATCGGACAGAAACCGGTTGATCTTCGACATGCTTGCACGTGTTGACTTATTCCCCAGGATACGTCTTTCCTCCAGTAGAAGTTCAATCAACACCTGCTGAAACCCTTTAATGAAACTCATTTTGCTGAGTCGATGGCCCTCATTCGAAATATGTTGCCGGATGCTTTCTACATTGGCTGCGATATCGTCTGTAACATGGAACCGGCATAAAAATGTTTCATGGTATTCTGATTTTTTGAGTATTTTATCAAGCAGGACATGAGATTTTGCCCCAAGATTTTCCTCTAAATCCGTGATAAGTATCTGTGCGATTCTGCTGTAAAATGCGATGATCACAGCCCCGGCTATGCCGTTCAAATCTGGTGTTTGTATGCCACTGGTGTTGCTGGCAACAATCCCGCCCGATGTGGTACGCGCAAAAATATCCTCTGTCTCCAGGGAACGTTTTTCATTCGCAAATAATTTAGCCAGAAAAGGCATAAAAGATCCGGCAATGATTTTCTGTTCCGCAGGCATACTCTCTATCGTGGATATCATGCGTCTCAGGGTACCATTTACAGCCTTGAGCCCCAGAAGTCGGTGCTCTTCCCTGAGAATCTGCACGATGGTGTTTTTCAATCCCGTGGCCAGATCAGTCGATTTTATTGGTTTGGAAGATTGCCCCATCCTTTTGCGGATATTTTTCACCATCGTATTGGTGGTCTCTCCCGGGCGTACCTCTTGAAGAAATGTGTCGTAATACGGCGAAGACGCAATGCTGCCGGTAACGATAGAGGTCGCCTTTTTACTCCCCATTTCCGTGGAAATATCTGAAACAATCTCTTTGATCAGGGGCAAGAAAAAAAGCATGAGGGAATCGGCGCTGATCTGCTTCCCCTTCCCGGCATCATCATAAGTTTTTTTTCTTTCGATAATGCCCTGGACAAAGAGACTGGTAAGAGCTCTGTATACCGCGATGCGTGTTTTGCCTGTCGCCTGGATAATCTGTGCAACGGTACGGTTACCATCAGCCAGAAGCATGACATCATAAACACCCTCGGTTGAAAGACTGTTGGGACGCAAATCCACGTCTTTTATCTGAAAGACAACCTGATCATGTGGAATCAGAATCCTGTATTCCTTCCATCTCTCGGCTTCTGCAACCAGGCGGATGGGATCCATATCCAATCGGATGTCTTCCACGTATCCATCGAGCCCATCCGTATAAACAAAGGTGCCTTCTTTCCAGGTCAATGCTTTTGAAATAGCCTCTTTGAATTGCAGGTTCAACACCTTGATCAAATCCTCTTTCGTGACACACCCCTGCTCGAGAAGGATGACACCCAGGCGCTTATTTGAATTTGCAGCAATTTCCAGGGCGTTCTGGATTTCTGTCTCTTGAACCAGATTATCTGCCTTGAGCAATGCACCCAGAGAAAGTTCCTCGGCAAGGTCGCCGCTGATAAAAACGATGCCGCCCTGCTTGAAATATATGCGAGTGACGGAATCGGCGCTACTGACATTCAGAATGCCCGTCTTTTTTTCGTCATGAATCATTCTCCCGATCGCAGACAGCGAAAAGGTCTGGATGTCTCCCTGAATAGACATATGGTTCCCTATATTATGCAAAGCACGAAACGCTACTGCTTACGCTCTTCTGTCTTCTACCGTCTGTATTCTATCTTCTGTATCCTGCCTTCTGTCTTAATTCTGTATCTGTATTCTGTATCCTGCCTGCTAATCAGGGCTTACCCTCCAACCCTCAAACCCTCAAACCCTTCTCATTCACATCCCTTGATAAGTTTCCAGGAATCCTTTACTACATCATACGCAATCTCAACCGAGCAGGCACCTTCATCAATACCTTTAAAACGCCATACTTCCCACTTGTAATCAACCCTGTATTGTGACTGCATACTGGTATTCTTTTCCAATTGGATCCGCTGATATTTGATATCCTTTTTATGGATTGTCGCATCACTGTATTTTGTCAATACATACGATTCCACCAGTGGTTCTGTTTTCGACCTGATAAGTTTCCGAAGGGTTCGATAGTTCCTGAATTCTCCCTGAAATTTGACATAACCCTCTTTGAGGCGTAACACTTCGTATTCTTCAGGGGAAACCCAGGCCTCCTTGTAATGGATGTAGCCCTTTGGTCCATATACCATGTCTTCCTGCAATAGCTTGCCCTGAATTTTGATTTTCTGTTGCAACAGCCGTGAATCCTCCTTATAGGCGCTCTGTTCAATCAATTCCAGGGCATTTGCATATTGTTTCCCGGCAGCAACATATTCCTCATTTTGCCGATACGTATCTGCGGCCCTCACCAAGGCTTCAAGATTCGAAAGATCTTTTTGGATGTCCGCCTCTCGCAATTCTTTTTCAATTCGTTCCCGTTGTTCCAATGCCCGCTGCTTTTCCTCTGCAATTCTGGCGAGGTGTTCAGATGCCTTCTTTTTCTCCGCCTCAATACGCCGCAACCTTTCTTTTTCCTGTTTTTGCTCCCTGAGCAGTCTGGCCTGGCGCTCAGCCTCCAGCTTTTTCTCCGCCTCAACTTTCTTCATTGCAAGGGCCAGTTGAATTTTCCTTTTCTCTTCTTCGCTGGATTCACTCTTTTCCTGTTCTGTTTTCTTGTCTGTCTGCACCTGTGCAAGTCGCTGTTTTTCAAGCATCTTCTGCTTCATGATTTCCTGAACCCGTTGCTTCTGCTGCTCCTGCATTTGCTTGTTTTTCTGCTCAGCTGACTCAAAGTATTTATAGTATACTATTTTCAAAAGCCTGGTGTCGGCATTCGGGCTTTTCCAGAAAAAGTAATAGCACCCTGCGATGAGAATCAGCGCGAGAACAGCATAGGTTAGCGGAAACACATATTTCAGCAGTGTCTTCCTCTCCTCCCTGAATCTCTTTGGTGCGGTTTGCTGCTGGACGGCTTCATCCAACTCCTCCTGGAATGAATCCATTTGTACAATTTGTCTGCCGGTATCGGTTTTAACCGCATCAACCCGATTAAATGCGTCCGTACCGACATCGGAACCATTCAAAGATGGTGATTCCGGTTTGGTACCTCTTTGCCTCTCGGCGGCGATTATCTCTCTGAGCTCCGCCAGATCGAATCCTTTGCGTGTTTCATCCTGGCCATCAGACAGCATCGTATCCCCGTTGCTATTCGTTCCAGGAATGTCTCCGGTATCGACGACAGGCATATCTTTTTTGTCCTGCGTCACGACTTCCGCTTTCAACACCTGCTCCAGATCCGTCAGACCGATGGTCTCTTCCGGGTCTGACCCAGATTCAAAAGCCCTTTCAACTGTTTCCGGTAAAGCAGGGCCGGCAAAATCGACTTCCTGAGAGACATCCTCCGTTTTCATCTTTTCCACAGACGTTCTCAAGGCGTCTGCCATTTCCTTGGCGCTGCCGAAACGCATCTCTGGATTTTTTTCAAGTGCCTTGTTGAGTATAGAGACTATCTCTGGGTCTAGATTCGGTTGGTATGTCGTAACAGGTTCCGGCGTCACATTCGCCGTCTGGTACATGATGGTTGCAAGATTTTCTCCAGCAAATGGCAATTGTCCCGTCAGTAACTGATAGAAAAGAACCCCCAGGGAGAAGATATCCGAGGCACCGGTGATGTCGGCACCTTTTGCCTGCTCGGGTGACATGTAAAAAGGGGTGCCTTTGATGATGCCGGTGCGTGTCTTTGTACCCCCAGCTGCTCTGGCAATGCCAAAATCCATGACCTTTGCCAGTCCACCGTCAAGTATCATGATGTTTCCGGGTTTGATATCACGGTGAACAACACCCTGGTTGTGGGCATAGTGGAGAGCCTCGCATACCTGTATGATATAATCAAAGCACTGGCGCAGGGGAAGCAGGTTATCTTTCGATGTATACTGCTCAAGGCTTTCACCCTTCAGGTATTCCATTGCCAGATAGGACAGATCGAGATCCTCACCCACATCGTACATCATTACGATGTTTTTGTGGGAGAGCCTGGCCACAACTTCAGCTTCCCGGTAGAATTGTGTTTTTATCTCTTCCGCTTTGTCTTCGTCATATTCATCGATGAAACGAATGGTCTTTATGGCTGTTAATCGATTCAGTTTTGGGTCCCGTCCCTTGTAAACGATCCCCATGGCACCCTTGCCGATCTGCTCGAGAATCTCGTAACGGCCGAGTCTCGGTTTCTTTTTTTCGGACAGAGCCTCGAGAACAACCGTTGCCTTGCTGTCCACAGGGGGGTCTGTTATATGCGGCTGTGGCAATTCCGAATGGATATCAACCAACATATCGGTATCCTGATCCATACCGGATACGGTCGACCTGGATGAAAAAAACCTGAGACCGCCAAAGAACAGAACACAGATGGCAATCAACTTCAGCAATATCTTGAGAATGGTGATGATATCCTTCCCCAGGGGCACCAGCTTCAGGAGAAAGTAGTCGATGAAATCAGTAAAAAAGAGGATGACCAGGCAAACCATGATCAGATTGATGGCAGCAGCAATTTTTCCACCCACATATTCTTTCTTGGCCCGGTTGTAGACAAGAATGGTCATGAGGTAAAATACAAGACTTAGAAGTTGTCCCAACCAATAGTCCACACCGCCGCTCATATGCTCTCCAATGTCATGCCTGATAACATAGTAGAATCTGCTTCAAAAGTGTCTATTGTCCCAATCTCTGTTTTGAGATGGATTATAGTATGATTTTATATATCAATAGGGGATCCTTTGTCAAAAGAATGATCGAGATAACGCGGGTAAAAGCCAACTTTGCTGGGTATGGCCCGAATATTTCTCAAACCGGATCGGTTCTGGCGCAAAGCATTTCAGCCTTCAATCAAGAGGGGCGAGGAGGCTCACACAGACAGTTTCTGCATCCACTGCATGTACGATTTATCCTGAAAAGCAAGAATCCTGGCCATCTGTTCCATCAACCGGCGTGTAATGGGCCCAGGTGCTGCCAGGCGTTTGTCTTCAAACTGTTTGACAGGTTCTACCTTGACACCCGTGTGGGATAAAAACATTTCTTCGGCATCATACAGGTCGTCCATACTCAAGGGCGCCTCGGCGGTCTCAAGACGCATAGACCGGGCCATTTCCAGAACGGACATCCGCGATATGCCGGGAAGAACCCTGCCCAGAGGCGGGATTTTGACAATACCGTCTTTCACGATAAAAACTGATTCCGTCGAGCCCTCTGTCACAAAACCATCCGTTCCCAGCATGATTCCAACATCGAACCCACGTGCAACAGCATCTCTCCTGGTCAGGTAGGCATTCAGATAATTGGAGCAGGCTTTGGCTGACACCGGAACGGTTTCCGGATCAATTTTACGCCATTTGCTTAGACAGGTCTTCACAGGTTTCTGGCTGTCAAGATTCATCTCCGGCATTTCGGGTATGGCAAATATCGCGAGATCCGGCTTTGACCGGGGCAGCAATCGAATAACAGCTTCTTCAGCCCAATAAACCATGATCTTCACCACTCCCCTGCCGATATCGTTACGAATGACGGTTTCAGCCACAGCTTCTGCAATAGTATCCACGGAATAGTTCATCTCCATTTCCAGGAGCCTGGCACTGTTCAGCAGGCGCTTCAGGTGGGCATCCATTCGAAAAGCTGCCGGACCCTCCGGACCTGTATGGATCCCAAAGATCTCAAAAATAGCAGATGCTCTCGAAAACGAATGGGATAATATTGGAACGGTTGCAGATGCCCAGGGTATGAATGCTCCGTTCATCCAAACCTGTTTTTCATCGCTCATGATTGCTCCTGTTATTGCAAATCAATCAGAATTTAAAGGAATAGCGATTTTTTTTGGATCATCTCCCAAAGAGTTGATCCAAATTAAGGATTCCAGGATTCCAGGGGTCCAGGATTCGAGTGTAATGCTTAAAAATTATGAAGAGTTAAAGGTTTGGAAAATCGTATAAAGTTTGTTTGCATATATATAAAGATACGAAACGTTTTCCAAAAGGGGATGTCGAGCGAATCCTCAAAGCGATGATCAAATCCCTGGAAAACAAACACTTGAATCCTTGAATCCTGGACCCCTTGGACCCTTTCTCCCAACTAATTGGGAGAAGATCCTTTTCTTAAACCCAGGTAGTGGATGGCGCGCAGGATGGCAAGAATCGACAACGCATCGATGATGATGCCCGTGTCAATCATTTCCAGGATGTCATGAATAGGATATCGATGAACCGCGATAATTTCATCTTCATCGAGACGTTGCTCTGTCCTGGTCATGTTTCTTGCGAGATAAATATAGGATATCTCGTCAGAATAGGCAGGTAACAAAAGCGTTTTCCCTAGGGTGATGAATTGCGAGGCAGCATATCCGGTTTCTTCTTCCAGTTCGCGTCTGGCGCACTGTGCAGGCGATTCCCCGAAATCTATCGTCCCTGCGGGTACCTCATAGATCGTGTCGTTGACAACATGACGAAATTGCTTGATCACACCGACGGTTTGATCTTCGAACAGCGGTACAATGACAGCGGAACCTGGATGCCGGACAAATGCCATTTCTGCATCTACGTTGTGCGGCAGGGTAACACGTTCTTTATAAAATGAAAACTGTCGCCCCTTGTATATCTCTTCACTGGAATGTACCGTTGATTTTATTTTTTTGTTCTGGGCCTGCGGCATGTACTTCCCTCTTGAAAATCAGCGTTATAAACGCGAAAGTATTATCCGGTCGTCCTCACAGGTAACTTTGAACATATCACCTATTTTGAAATCAGCATCCTCGATTCTTGCCTTGGGGATAATAATGGCATTTTGGCTCATTTTGACAATTTTTGGTTTTGGTTTGTATAGCCCTCTGATTTGAGATGGACTTTTGAGAAGGTTTTTATAGGTTAGCCTACCAACACGCGCTTGAAGCGTTTTCAGTTTTAAATCGGTCTCCTCGCATATTTTATCGGCATCCATGTACCGTTTGATCACTTTCAAGAGTTCTTTGTCGGATATTTTAGCCGCCATAACAACCTCTTAAAATAGAAAATTCCCCTACAAATTAAAGAACCCCGCGATAAACTGCGAGGAATCTCCGACCATAAGGAATTCTGTCAATTCCAGATTCACTCGCTAACGCCGCAACAGAACTTCGGCGATCTCAGTCACGTCACCAGGGAAAAACCGTTCGCTGTTGCGGTTCAGCGGGAACCTTTATGGTTTGATGCCTAAGATACCTGCAACAACATCGATCACACCCACTTCTTCAACAGACCGGAAACGGGCATGCGTTTCCTCCAAACCTTTGTGGTTTTCGAGTATTTGCAACTATCTTACCACACCTAATTTGTTTCATCAAGATTTTTTACATTAATTTTTGATTCAAATTTTATTTCATATTCCTTTGATATCATGTCTATGTCTATTTCATCAAATCTATCAAATTCATCAATAAAGTGACTAAAATTGAACTCTTCATTAAAATTTTCATTTAACAATCTCATTTTAATCCTCCTTTATATGATTTTGATTTTTTTAAATCATAGCATTTTAATAATGTCAAGAAGTTTTTTCAATAAATATATTTAATATTATTTTTCATTATATTTTGATATTTTCTACTTTTAATATTTTCATTATAATTTTTCATTAAATTATTGAAGCACCTCGCAGTAAGCTGCGATGAATGCGCTCGCTATTCAGGTGTTTGATTCTCGATAGTTGGTACTGGAACTTAAAATTTGAAACGCTCATTTTAGGTGGAATTTACTGGGCGGGGATTCATTTGGTTTGAGGAGGAATAACAGGATTGGACCCTGCAGGCGCGGCTTTGACAGAATTTTCCGTGGGTACCGGTTCGGTTCCCAACAGTTTATCGAGCTGTTTGAATACCGGACCAATGGACATCCGTTGAAGCGGATCAAACTGGATGTTGATACGCTCAAAAGCCCTGGTGATGAGACGTTCCGGACCGGATACCATACGAAGACAGGCTTGAAATAAAAAAAAGCTTAAAAACATCACAATCCCAGCCGTTAAAAAGGCATGCATAAAAAATTCCGACGCGAGATAATCTTGTGCAAAATAATGTTTCACCGTCAACCAGGCTATATGAGCCAGTATGCCGACGGTGGGGATATTAAACAGAATCTGAAGCCACATTCCGCTAAATTGCCGGGCTGTTTTTTCAATTGTCGAGCCAAGGGCTTCATGCCACATGGTCGAAAGCGCTTCGTTCAATTCGTGCTGGTCAGACATCCCGGTATCAGGCTGTCTGACCGATTCTTCAAATCCGCCCTGTACGAGAAAATCGGCTATTTCAGGCCACTCTTTGAGAACTGCCATCCGGTATTTCCTCATGGCGGCACCCAACTGAGTTCCTTTTTCTCCGGCAGCAATGGAAGCTTCCGCCTCCTTGAAATGGCGCAATGAAGAAATGATACCCATGATCTGACGTACAGGATTTCCAAATCGAAACAGAGCCATCAAACCAGTTCCAAAAATCAGGACTCTCGCCCAAAGCGCTATCAGCCAGCCCACCGGGCCAAACCATTGCTGGGCCAATTTCTGGTATAGCAGGACATTCACTCCCAGTACCTGCCCGGTCCCTTCGTTCTTGAGTGTCTCGAAAGCATCTTTTAAAGCGGTTTTCTCAACATCCCTCATTCGGGCCGACGCTGCCGCCAGCGGGGCCTGGTGTTGCCGGAGGGCTTCTTGCACCTCGGCGTGTGCAAAATTTCTCAACTCCTGTACGTTTTTAAGACGTCTGTCGGCAATCGCCCCCGGGAGCTTGTATACCCCGGTTAAAACGTCCTTCAGTTCATCATACTGATCAAACGCATGTTTGGGGCCTGCGTTGACATCCCATTTCGGATTCTTCAGGTGCCTGCGGGCGGATATACAGAAAATTGACGCCATGGGCCGTTCCCAGGCGTTTGTAATATGTTGTTTAAACTCAGGTAAAATAACTTCTTTTAGTTCACGTTCATCCACCCGATCGCATTTATTTAAGATGCCCAGGAGGGATTCACCGTGGAAGCGCTGAACATAGGGGTAAAAAAAATCGACCTGATCCCTGGTTTTTGGATTTTCCGAATTAAATACACATATGAGCACATCTGCCATCTCGATCACCCTTTCCACAAGAGGCCGATGCGCTGTCTGATGCGTGCTGTCAATATCCGGTGTATCCACCAGGAGCAGATGATCCATCTGAAAGGCACCTGGTTCGGCAATCACCTGCAGGTCCTCCGGACTGAACAGCGGTTCAAGAAAGACTGTATCCCTGGGCGATCGGCACACCAACACGACTTCCGTGGTCGTAGGACGCTTTGTTCCGGCATCTGAAAGACCATCGACACCTGCCAGCGCGTTGACGAGGGTTGATTTGCCGGAACCGCCAGGTCCGATGATGGCGACCATCAGTTTTCTTTCGAATCGTTTTTCATGGTCGTCCATAAGGGCGATGATTTCTCTGCACTCTTTTTTCAAGGCCGTACCAGGATGCCACAGGGGAGTAGCCTCCAACAAGGCCCTCATGCCTTGCACCTCATTTTTGCAAGCGGCTATTTTCCCCAGCGCCTTAATTTTTTCAGGGGGGAGTGTTTGATTCATTGCGGTTCCTTGTTCGATATTCGATATTGATTTTTTAGTTGGCATAGGCGCTACAGTTTACCAGAAGACGGTTTAGGTCGTTTATATTCCGGTTTGAATCCGAATAAATCCGTTCGGCTCTCTCCAGGGTTTCACCACTGATGGTGTCCTGAAAAATGGTCTGGATCATCTCGAGCTTGTGGTTGAGCCAGGTTTCTGCAATGGGTCCGATCAGTGCCTCCAGTTGTGCCCGATCCGCTGTTCGAAGACCCGAAGTGGCCGGCAGGGCCACCAGTGCATACAGATCTTTCAATCCAAACAAACCCGTGAGTTTTACCTTGATACCCGCGGCACCAACAGGATCGCCGGTTGACAGAATATAAGTAACCGCCACCGTTGCCGGTAGCACGTTCAGGAAGGCAGAAAATGTCTGCCCGATTTTTGACAATAGATTCATACGCTTTCGAAATGTTTCCACCAGTGTTTCAAGATCCCGGTCGATCTGCCCGGAAGTGTCCAGAAGCTTTTCCGTGCTGGATAGGATCGATGCAATGGCCGGCCGCCATTCCCCTGAACCCGAATATCCCCCTTCGTCATAAATTGCCGGATGGGCTCTGATAGTAAAATTCCAACCCCCATTGGCCAACACCCGCATTTGATGGGGATTCTCCTTTGCAAATGGGCTGGATTGCGCCTCAATCTTTTGATAGGCTTCGCGCATTTCTTTTGCCACAGGATCGGTATTCACCAGCGATACGGAGATTTCGGAATCAATGAATTTTCGCCACAAATCATTGGCGGCCGTTAAAAGGTCGTCCATTGTCTCTTCTGAGTATCGAACCTGAATATTTTCCTCTGAATCCGGCAACCTGGATTCCCGGCCCCTGAACCATTTAACCGTTTTAATGACACCCCGAATCGGCAAATCGATGATGGTGCCTGCTTTGCGCATCCACCTGATATGAGAGGGATCGGTCTGGTGCCAGATTTCTACGAATCGTTTGAGTACGATATCCATGGGAAAACGCTTCAACGCCTGGTGCACACAATGGCTTTGCCACGTCTGCAGGGCGTTTCGATAGAGTCCCAGTTCCAGCAGCGAAACCCCGGCCCTGTTTGAAATGTCCCCCGCCTGTTCCAGGACATCCATAAGGATGGAAGACATTAAGTCGAAACGAATCTCTTCCCTGTCCAGGTTTGCCAGTGCATCCATCAAGGGGACGTCGCCATGCCCCACCGGCAGAAATTTCATGAATATCTCATCGGTCGCGACCCGGTTATCCTCGTCTGCCCTGTAGATTCCCAACACATGGTTGGCAGCATCACTGCCGTATAGATTTTCAGCAACAGTCCCGGCATGGTCCAGAATCTCTTCATCGGGGTAACTGGCATATACGCGATAGATCAAAAAGCATTTGCGGATACCGATTCCGGTAAGAATCTCTGAGATAAAATCGGTGTTGTCCCGATTGTTATAATTGGCATTGGTAAAAATATAGACCAGTACATCCGACACCTCCAGCGCCTGTCTGGCAACTTCGCGGTTGAGATAGGTGCCCTTTAGCCCGGTGTCAAAATCAGGTGTGTCCACAAGAATAAGATTTGAAGGTGTTTGGGGATTGAGTACATAGCGGGCACTGCCCTGCTGGATGAGGTCGTTTTTATCCATCAGGGGCTCCGGTCGAAATCCGAAGGTATTGAAAAGGTCTGCAAAACGCTTGCCGTCAGAAAAGCTGTCCGCGTTACCGGATATGAGAAGTCGGCGGTTGATACCGGCAGTGCCACCTGTTGGAGATATATTGTCTTGAATGAGTGCATTGAAAAGTGAGGACTTGCCGGATGATCCCCCCCGCAGATGGATGCCACCAGCGGAAAATCAGGCGATAGTTTCGGAAGCAGCTTTTTGTCGATGAGGGTTTGCCAGCTTGTGATATCCACATCATTGTCCAACCTGAGTTGATCCACCAGTTGCGGCACAATTTCCCTGAGGGTTTTGATCTCTTTTTCAATAGGTTGTTGCAGCTGTTTCACCATCAAGAGTTCTCCTTCTTGGACTTCAACATGCCTGTGCATCATATCACACTAGCCGTGCAATCGTGTAAACTTTTTCCTTTTAGCGAAGGATACAAACGACTGGCAGCAAGCGGCTTATTGCTTAAAATTTAAGGCTTAACGCTTATCGCCAAACTCAGAAATCTCCCTCCTTCTTCAAACATCAGGTTTTTACCGACCATCATTTGCAGAAACAACATGAGGTTGTCTTCCGAAAGTTCAGGAAACCGCAATCGGATCCCCCTCATAGATCGGATGCTGCTGCAGAACAGATAGATCTCACGGGATGTGCCGGTCAGACGATGCTGCAGAGAGTCTGTATTCAGTCGCCGCTGACGGATTATCAGAAAGCGACCCCCGTCTTGATAACTGAGAATAGGCCCTGCTGACGGCTGATGGTGTAGATCTGCATAAAACCTGTTCCATGTCTGAATTTTCCTTTCAACAGGTTTCCATAATTTTTTCTGGCGCAACAGGTCACCACGATAGGTTTGAATTGAAAATGGTACGTTTTTTTCCGTAATATACTCCGGAAAAAGGATACGGTAATGCGGATGATTCGAAATGGATTGGACATGAAACTGCGTGGGGTTCTGCCACACCGGACTCCCTAAACCCAGCCAGAAATTAACCGGCTTAAGGGGTCTGAAAGGCATGGCAAACGCCAGGGTTTGCATGGTTTCCATGACATCAGCTTCATCACTGCCAGGAAAGTGCAGCATCAGATTGGACACGTTCTGTACTCCCAGGGCTTCGCAGTTTTTCATGATCGCTATATTTTGAATCGCCGTGGTACCTTTGTTCATTTTTTTCAAAAGGTTGGAGCTGAGTGCTTCAATTCCCACTTGAACTTCAATCATACCGGCCGAACGCATCTTACCCAGGGTTTTCAAAGGTGTCGATGCCCGGATCTCTGAGAACATCTGCAAATCCTTGTTCAAGCGGCCCAGGTCTGAGAAAAGAGCGTCTGACGATTTGGCCGGCAGTACGTTGTCCATGAATGCGATGGACAGCGTCTGGTGACGATCCGTTAATACATCGATGTCATGAACAACCCTGGTCGAAGCCCTCTGCCTGTATCCGGCCCACTGCAGGTTCAGGTTGCAGAAAGCACATCCTTTGGTCTGCTTATTGAACGCCTCCCCTTTCCACCAGCATCCCCGTGACGATTCCACAGGAAGGGTCGGGAAAAACCGCTTGTCTGGAGAGAATGTGTCCAGGGTTTTAAAGTAGTCGTCATAGTCGGGTGTTGTCAGACGTTCAAGATGGGGCAATTGGGAAAAAACATGTGTTTCCTTATGGGAAGAGCCCTGTGTCACGACACCGTCAATGGTATGAGCTGTCTCGATACTGCCGTATTTTTCTAGATGCGCCAGCAGCCCGAGCAGGGGAAGCTCCCCTTCCCCGTTCACGATAAGGTCGATGTCGGAGAAGATATCGAGATATTTCCGGCAGAAGGGGTTGGAGATTGTCGACCCACCGAAAAGTGTCATGGTCTCAGGTGATGTCTTTTTGATCTGTCGGACGGCATACAGGCTGGATGTCAGCTGGCACAGACACACGGAAAAACCCACCATCCCGATGCCATGCCGGCATATCTGCTGTATCGCGACATCTGTAGTATCCTTTGCCTGCCGAACCAGCTCCTGAAAATCAACAGACCTCAACACCTTGTTTCGATATGCTTGTTTCCGGAAAAGCCGTTCTATGGCATCGAACCTTTCAGGATACAAAAGCGCTGCATACACCGACTCCGCCAGCCAGGTTCGTTTGGATATGGCCTGGTACACGTCATAGCCCACGGCATAGGCGACATTGAGATAAATATGCGCCGTATCCACCCGGATGCTTTTCCGTTCTTTGTTTAGAAAAGATTTCAGGGAACCCAGCTGAATCGACGGTCGTTTGAAAAGCGGCCAGGGGGTAGACACGAGGCATATGTGTTTGATTCTATCGGAAGATTGGAAACTCATGCTCTCTTTCCTAACTTACCTCAAGGCTGTATAAAAACCGGGTAATATCAATCCTATCGTGTCGGCATATTAACCCGGTGTCCAACACGGTTGAACATCGAACGTCTAACATCGAATGTTGAACCGAAATAGCGAGCGCATTCCTCGTGGTCCGTTGGGTGATTCTTTAATCTTTTTCATTCGATGTTCGATGTTCAGCGTTCGATGTTGGACGTTCATCTTTATGAGGCCTTGGTGTTCAGGTATGCTTCATCCATGCTACCCCTGAGAACAGGCAGGGAACCGTCTGTGGGCACTGCGAACCCGAACATGAGCTCGAGAAAATTCATCGTAATCCGACAAGTGGCCCCCCAGAGCACCTCGGTTTCCAGCCCGTTTTTGTGAAGAAAGCTCGGGGCGTCATAGACCTGCTGGCTGCCGTTTTCGGTATTGGGATCTTTCATCTCGAGCCGATACTGGACATAGTTGTCCGGGTTCAGCAATTTTCGTAAAGGTATCGAGACGATCTTTTCCACCTCCCAGTTGAGTCTGAAGTGCTGCTGTTTCGTCACCCACCCCACCATGGGATAGATGACCCGCCCGAACATGACCAGACGCTGGACCGGTAAGGATCCCAAAAAACGGACACCGAATGGATTCAGGCGCATCTCTTCGAAGCATTCACGCAGACTGGTGAAAAAAAGTATCCGCAATATCTCCGCCTCCTTGGAACGCCGGGAGCGAATAGCCGGCCAGAAAGGCCAGCGCCACATGGGAAGACCCGGCAGAGCCATGATTTTTGCCAGAAAGGTGTCAATGCCGGGGGAAATGCCGCCACCGGGGCAACATAAATCACCCGCCTGGTTGACCGCCTGGGAGCGCTTGTTCAATATAAGGCTGGGTTCAAGCACCTGTCCATTGTCACTCGGCATGAGACCCAGGAGAAACATGACCGCCGAGGCATTTCTGATACCGTCCATGCGCTCCGGGTAGACCGGTTCCTCGAGGAGGAGCTTTCCCGTAACTTTCTGGATGTGGGTTTGGAGTGCATCAGCGTCATTTAACAGAGGGTTCATTTGGTTCTCTCTAGGCTCTTAAGAAGCAAATGTAGCACAGGGCTTTATCTCTGCCAGGGGCACGATTGGCAGAGCTGAAGCTCTGCGCTACATCACGAAGTTAACAATATTGCGTTTGATAATTGAAGGCTTTACGCAAAGAAATTATTCAGAAAAGTAACTGCTAAGAGGTGAGATGTCAAGAAATGAGACCCCCTCCCAAACCTGAGAGGGGTTAAGGATCTTCAAAATTTAATTCATTCGATGTTCGATGTTCAACGTTGGATGTTGATAACCCCTTAATAAGACTCACCTTGGCCTCTATCGTCATTCTCACGAAAGAGGGAATCCAGTGTTATCAAATCGTTCTGGATGCCTGCCTTCGCAGGCATGACGAACTATCGACCTTTTACAAAAACATCGATGTTGGACGTATATCTTTTGGAAAATATCATAGAAAATTCTGTATACCTTCATGGTCAGGGTCCTGCAAAGCCGGCTAGGTCATAACAGATAGCGTGGCAGCCGCATAGAGACCTCTGAAAAATGCCCAATTTCGTTTTAGTTCAAGGAAGGCGAAAATTTTAACCGCAGGTGCCCGCAGGAAATGCCCTTAACCGCCGATCGTCCCGGCCCCAAGCTATCTATGACCTATGAGCTATCAGCTGTCCCGCTCCAACCCCCTATATATACAAGCCCCCCAGGTCACACCGGACCCTAAGCCCAGAAACAGCAACGTGCTGGACCCGTCGATAATGCCTTTTTCCAGGGCTTCATCCATGGCCAGGGGAATGGAAGCGGCAGTGGTGTTGCCGTACTTGTGGATATTGTTGTAGACCTTGCCTTCGGGTATCTTCATGGACTGCTGGTAAAACTGATTGATACGCAGGTTGGCCTGGTGTGGAATGATCAGATCAATGTCTTCGATGGACAGACCGGACTGCTTGAGCACTTTTTGGGTAACATCGGGCAGCCGTTTCACAGCCATCTTGAAAATGTTCTTGCCATCCATGTGGGGATAATGGCGGTTCTCTGCCAGCATCTTTGCGTCAATGCGGGGCATCTGCCGCGAAGCAGGGGCTTCGATCCACAGACTTTCGGCAAATTCTCCCTGGGCATGCAGGGACGAGGCCAGCACACCGACATCCTCATCGGTCTCCACAGCCTCTATACAGACGGCAGCGGCACCATCTCCGAAAATCACGGCCACATCCCGGCCACGGGTGGAAATATCGATGCCGGTGCTGTGGACTTCCCCACCCACCAGGAGCACACGATTGTAAAGGCCGCTGCGGATATAAGCGTCTGCGGTAACAAGCCCGTAGAGAAAGCCGGTACACTGCTGGCGAATATCCAAGGCCGGTGTGTCGTTAAGCCCCAGTTTGTGCTGAAGAAAACACCCGGAACCAGGAAAAAAAGCATCCGGGCTCAGGGTGGCGAAAATGATCATGTCGATATCTTCCGACTGCCACCCGGCTTTTTCGAGGGCAATTTTAGAGGCTTCAAATCCCAGATCGGACGCACCCACATTGCCTTCTTCCGGTATCCAGTACCGCTGCTTGATCCCCGTACGCTGCTGGATCCATTCATCCGACGTTTCCATCCACTGCGTCAGATCGTCATTGGTGATCAATCGCTCAGGAACATATCTGCCCGTACCCGTGATAATCGTCTTTCGCATATCTCTCACTTCTCCGAAGTTTTTGTTTGTTGAGTTCCTTGAGTTTATTGTGTTCGTTGGGTTGCCATTGGCAAAAGAAGACAAAACCCTTATAATGTACTTATTGATCCACTAAGTTTTTTAAACACCATCAACCATGAACCGAAATCAACACGACAAACTCAATAAACCCAATAAACCAGATAGCCCGTTAACTCCAAAGGGCATCCCGCAAACCCGATGCCCGTTTTATCCGTCTTGATACGGCGTTCCTTATAGCAGATTCAGACGCTAAAATCGACAGGTTTCGTTTGGCCCGGGTGATACCGGTATAGAGTAACTCCCGGGTTATCAAGGGATTGTCCTTTTCCGGCAGAACCAGCAACACCTCGTCAAACTCAGATCCCTGGCTTTTATGTATTGTCATGGCATACACATCCTGGTACCGGGGAAGACGGGATGGCGAAAATCGTTGGAGTGTCCCAGCAGAATTGCTTTGGAAATAGACATGGCAGGTATTCTCATTGGCTGTTTCCAGGATCATGGCAATCCCCACATCCCCATTGAAAAGACCCAGATTGTGCTCATTGGCCGTAATCAGAATGGGGCGGCCATGATACCATTCTGATTTATTTCCCACCGGCATCCGGCTGTTCTCTTCCACGTCCAGAATCCCCGCTGCCCTTGCATTGATGGTGTCGACACCCAGTTCCCCCTGATTGACGGCACACAATATTCTGAAACGATTCAGTTCGTCAAGGGCCTCTTGGGGGTCATCGATATTGCACAGCCTGTTGTAGTGTTCATGGATGTTTTGGGACAGTAGCGTTTGGTGGTCCACATGGTTTGAAAGCGGGTACCAGTTAAGCTCCGCATATCGGCCCTGTCTGAGGATGTTCAACGCGTCATCCACAGCACCTTCATTAACGGCCCGACTGAGTACGTTGATACCGCTTTTTTCCTCAAAGCGGTAACTTCTGGTGAAGTAGACCATGCTGTCCCCAACGCCTGATTCATCCTCACGAGAACGTGTCAATTGTCCTGGCTGGCAATTCACAACAGGCGCCAGGATCCGGGCAAATACCCTGGAACAACCATTGTCAATTTTATCTCCACAGATGTCTCCCAAAACCGACCCGGCCTGGACAGAGGCAAGCTGATGTCTGTCGCCGATGAGGATGAGTCTTGAATCCTTTGGCAGCGCCTGGACAAGCTTGGACATGAGCGGGAGATCCACCATGGAAGCCTCATCCACTACCACCACATCTGCGGGCAATGGGTTTTCGCGGTTGTAAAAAAAATACGGGGAGCCTTTTACAGACCTGAGCATGCGATGAATGGTGGCACTGACATCGGGTATGGCCTCAAGGGTTCTGGACTCACAGGTCAATGCCTTTTTGGCCTTCCCTATGGATTCCGCCAGTCTGGCAGCAGCCTTGCCGGTAGGGGCCGTCAGATATATCCGCAGCCTATGGGGGTTGTGCTGCTCGATCAGTGTTGCCAGAATCCGAGCAATGGCATAGGTTTTTCCAGTGCCGGGTCCACCTGAGATCACACAGAACCGTTTCAACACCGCAACGGCTGCGGCCAGTTTTTGCCAGTCGATGCCGGGTTCTCCGGTTTCCGGGAAAAAGGTGTCCAGATGCCGTTTCAGTTTTGCGGGATCCACTTCTCCGACATCATCCCGGATTCTCGCATGTATGAGATCGATCAAATTTTTCTCATACTCCCAGTAACGGTAGAGATAAAGCCTGCCTGCATTGTCCCGAATCAAGGGACAGTACTCTCCGGGCTTTCCCACCAGGTCGCTTTTACTCAGGTGCTCATGCCATTTAGAAAGATCCGGGAGTATCAGTGCATGGACCGCTTCCACTTCCGGATCGATCGTCGATCCGGCAAAAGCGCTCAGGTCGATGCAGACGTCCCCCTCCCGGTTGCCTCGGCTTACCAGTGCCGCCGACAAGCCGATGACAGGGTCTTTTTGTGAAGAAAGCCCTGTCATAAAACGTGCCAGATGACGATCGATGGACGAGAAGTAGTCGTTTCGGTCGATTTTATCGAGGATGTCCATATCTAACTTTCGGGCAAAATTAAAGATTTCATACGTTGGCAACGATTAAATCACAACCCAATAAGAACCAGTCTCAACTTTGTTTGGATTTTTGGTTTTTGGTCATTGTGATTTGTTTGCTATTTATTTTTTGGATAGTGTGATTTACTCATAATCTGGAATCAGCACCTTTCCCAACGCATCCACCAGACGAATATCCGGGCGGTCTTCAAAAATACCATATTCAGACCCTCTTGCGGCATCGATACCCCGGAGAAATATGTAAAAAACCCCCCCAAAATCTCTTTCATACACATACCCCGGCAACTTCATCTTTAAATGCAGATGGGTCGCCAGAACATACAAGTGGTATTGAAGCACGTAAAACGCTTTCTGCATCTCGGCATTCAGCAGCTCTCTCTGATAATTTTCCGGTGTCGCCCCCAGAAAATTCGATTTCCAGTCTAAGATAAAATATCGGCCTTCATGCTGGAACAGAACATCCAGGTATCCTTTCATCAATCCCTTGACCGGGGAAAAGGTCAGGCGTTCCATTTTTTCGGGAAATCCCATTAACGTACCCTGATCCGAAAAATCATCGAAAATCTGTTTGAGAATGGTGCGAGACAGGTTCCGCAATGGAAAATAGAAGGCCATTTCGTTGATCCGCTGGGAATTATCGACTACAGACAAGGAAAAAGCGGCCGTATCCCGGGACAGGTTAAGGGCTGAAAGATTTTCAAGCATCTGGACGATCACATCCACCCAGGATGGGTCAAGACCGTAAGCGGACAATTTCGACAACACCAAATCCTGCCGGTATTTCAAATCTACATTGGAAAAATCGAAGTGCTCCAGAATGTCATGAAAAAAAATGCCACTGGCAGCGCCTTTGGGAAAGGAAAACATGCTGCGTTCCCCTGCTGCGCCCGTAACGCCCGGAGACATTTCAGCATGCTGCACAGTACCCAGATCCCCAGTCCCGGGAAGCTCATCCCTGTCCGGCAGCTCATGCTCCGGCGTTCTGCCTGAAACAAGTGACGAGTAGCTTGACACCCGCCACCTTCTGTCAATACTGCGGGAAAAGGTTCTCACTTTGAGGTTTTTTTTGTCCGGGACAGACTGCGCCACGACCGGAATCTCATAGCTGGGCAAGGGCGCCACCGCAATGCACCCCTGAGACTTGTGCTCCAGGCGCTGCATGTCATCCAAGAACCTTTCCGGGTCCATATTGGATAAGACATCCCGCAACTTAACCATCAAATTGTCTGAAGTATCAAAGGAAGATTCCGAACCGGGACCATGCAACAGATACGCCAGGGCAGACGTCTCTGCATACCGGAGTCTTGGCCATACCAGATAGCATCGTTCAATAGCCCGTGTGACAGCCACATAGAGAAGCCTCAAGTTCTCGGCCAGCAGTTCATTCTGGGCCATCACCCGGTGGTTTTCCATCTCCCTGGATCCCAGATCGAGGGTAATACGTCTGTCTGCATCCATGTCGTGAAATGTGAAATCATCCCCGGACACCTGGGATTTTCCCCATCCAAAAGGACAGAATACAATGGGAAACTCCAAGCCCTTGCTTTTGTGGATGGTAATAACCTTAACGGCATCCTCATCGCTTTCCAAACGGAGCTGGTGAATTTCCTGCCTGGGTGTATCAGGGTCTTTCTGGATAAAATACCATTTCAGAAGTCCGCTCATACCCAGTTTTTTTTCCATTGACGCCGTGTGGAGGATTTCTGAAAGGTGCAACACGTTCGTCAGGCGCCGTTCACCATTGGGAAGGGACAGCAGGCGTTCCCGTACACCTTCCTGATTCATGAAATGTCGGAACATGGGCATAAAACCGTTCTCATGCCAGAGACGATGATAGCCCAGAAAAGCCTCGGTACGGTTCTCCCACCAGCGGTCCTCCATTTGTGCAGTATCGAAGAATGCCACCCCAACTCCCAGCATATCCGTAGACAAGGCCGCCTTGAGGGTGCTCTCTTTGAGGGGATTGGAAATCCCCAACAGTATCTGTGCGATTTCATGGGATTCTGCTGAATCCATGACATTTCCGGCACTATAGATAACAGCGGGAATCCTGGCGCTGGACAGCGACTCTTTTGCCAGAACAGCCTGCTTGTTGGTACGCACCAGTATAGCGATGTCCCCGGGTTTGACGTTCCCTTCCGGATCCGTAATCAACCGTGAAATTTCTCCGGTAACAGCGTGAACGATCGCGCGAGTGGCATCCTGAACCGTCATGCTGCGGCTCACTTGCGGTGCCAGAAACCAGACATGGAAAGGCGCCCCCCTGCTGGTGACGTTGAGCGCAGGTTTGCTTCCGGGTTTGCCTTTCTCAAAAGGAATCTCTTCAAATATGAACGGGTTGACCATATTTGAAAACAGGGTATTAACAGCCGTTATCATGCCAGGTGTTGAGCGATAATTGTGAAACAGGGTGTACTTGTTTTCTGCATGGGCCGAGGCTTTCATGTATGAAAAAACATCGGCGCCGCGAAAGCTGTATATGGCCTGTTTGGGATCACCGATCATGAACAACGGGCGGTCTTTTTTTGAAAAAATGCGCGTGAATATCTCGTATTGAACCAGATCGGTGTCCTGAAATTCGTCCACAAGCGCTGCCCGGTATCGGTGACGTATCCTGGCCGCCAACAGATTGCCCTGCTTTTCCATGAGGGCTTGTTGCACCATCAACAAAAGATCGTCGAAAAACTGAACATTCCGGCGCTTCTTTCTTTCCAGAAGTTCTTTCCGGCCAAATTTGATACATTCGGACTTCAGGTAGACAAGGTAGGCATCCAGTTCGGCAACGAGACCCTCAGCATGTTCCTTCAATGCCTTGCATTTGAGAAAAAACGGATGTGAAATGGGATCGTGTCCTTTCTTGACACACGATTGGACCTTGTCCGCCGTAAACCTCTCAAACCCCTTCCAGAGCGGCAAATCCGGACTGTTTTCTTCCACAAGCCGATCCATCTGCTTTACCAGTGCCGATATCCTGGCTTCCCTCACAGTCGTACCGGGTGTCTTTTTCCCCTTTTTGAAACCTCCGTACACAACGCTGCTCAAACACGGATCTTTCAGGATTTCCCGGACCTCCATTCTGACATCCGGCCATGTCTGTCGCACCTGGGAAAGCTGATCTCTGAAACCCGCCAGATGGCTAATTTCGGGTTCATCCGGATCAGGAATGGCCCAGACACCCGGATGTCGGGCTTTCTGCATAAGTGCATGAAAAAATTCAGGCTTCTTGATTTTTTTCAGTGCATATTGAATGAGTTCCGGGATTGCCGTGTAAAAACGTTGCCGCCAGAAATCATCCGCTACCGAGGTAAGCATCGATGTCGGATCTGTCATCAGCTCCGTATCGAACCGATCGCCGGTTTCAAAGGCGTGATCCCTCAGAATCCGGTGGCAGAAGCCGTGAATTGTGAAGATTGCGGTGCTGTCGAAATCCCGTAAAGCATCCTGTATCCTTTCGAGGGCGGTTTCAGGACGATCCATCATAGAAACCAGCTCCGACACCGATGCATCGCTGCTTGAACCCGATATAAATGCACGACGAGCCTCCAGCAGTTTATTCCGAATCCGTCCTTTCAGCTCTTCTGTGGCTGCCTTAGTGAACGTCACCACCAGGATCTGGTCCACCGTCAGGTTTTTTTCCAGCAGCAAACGCAGAAAAAGACCGGCGATGGTGTATGTTTTCCCGGTACCGGCGCTGGCTTCGATAAGGTTTGTGCCAGATAGCGGTGCATGGTTGAGGTTAAAAGATTTCATATTTGATATGCTGTTAGCTTACCCGCCACCCCTCAAACCCTACAAACTGAGTTACTTTGTTCATTGGGTTCTTTGGGTTTATTGTGTTGCTTAATGCCATCGTACAGGGGTCAACGCGTTTTCGTTTCATCAAAGCAACGAACCCAAGAAACTCAAAAAACCCAATGAACCCTATTTTCCTTGGCCCCTCAAACCCTTATTTGCTTATACAACCCGAACATGATATTTAGGTAGAATCATCTTGTAAACATTAGAAACCAATGACGAGGCACCCCATGACCCATGAAGACGCAGGACACTATGCATCCAAACACCCCAAAGGCATCGAGACCGATCCTAAAATTGTGGAACAGGTCAGACAAAAACTTTCCAGCAACCGTATCACCTGTGCCGCAGCACATGCGGTTGCCGCAGATCTCTCGGTGCCGCCTTCGAAAGTCGGCATGACCATTGACCTCATAGAGGCCCGTATTATCAAATGTCAGATGGGACTCTTTGGATATTCCCCCCAAAAAAACATCGTCAAACCGGCGGGAAATGTCTCTTCAGAACTCAAAAACGCCCTTGACACCAGACAGAAAGACATGCGTATCTCATGTGAGCACTGCTGGGAGATCGCCTCACAGCAAGGGCTCCAAAAACTTGAGGTCGCAAGCGCCTGCGAGACGCTGGGCATGAAGGTTAAGCCTTGTCAGCTGGGCGCCTTTTAAATCAATTTCGAAATGACTTCTACTTAACGTCATTGCAGATATTGGAAATGGGTTCCACAAACCGGGACTCCGAATCCCATGGAAATAGAATCCAGGTGTCCTGGCTTACCTCCGTGATAAATGTATCCACAAGGGGTCTTCCGGCAGGCTTTGCATAAACCGTTGCGAAGTGAGCTTTGGGAAGCATTTTTCTGGCGATGCCGGCAGTTTTGCCCGTATCCACCAGATCATCCACAAGAAGCCAACCATCCCCGTCCCCCGGAAACGATTTGAGCACGTCCACCTTGCCCTGGTCCTTCCATTGGTAACTGGAAATACAGATGGTATCAACCATATGAATATCCAGCTCCCTGGAAATAACCGCGGCCGGTACCAGCCCTCCCCGGGTGATGGCAACAATTCCCTGCCACTCCCCCTGATCCAACAACCGCCAGGCCAGTGCTTTTGAATCCCTGTGCAGTTGTTCCCATGATATGGGATAGGTCTTTTGATATTTTTCAGACATTTTATTCTATCCTCAATAAAATCTTTGGGACGATTTTATAGGTATCATCTTAAGGCCGATGGGTGACCCCTCTCCTTTTTGTTTCGCGTTAAGACTATGGACCCTCCAGTTCCCGGAAATTTGCCATTATCGGGCGGAAAACGGTTTCCGCAAGGGTTTCAAAATGATTGTCCAATGGATTCAATCCCGCAAAACAGAAGGCAACATACGGATCAGCCGATTCAGACCAGGCGCGCTCATTGATCCACCTGTTCTCGGCAGACTTCAACCCTGCTTCACGTTTTTTTGAATATTGTATCACCTGTTCAGCATACGCGTAGGATGATGCCGGGAAAAAATGAATCGGCTCAGTCAGGCCCTCCCAGTAAGATGCCAGAAGAGATTTCAAAATCACATGGCTGTCACTCACCGGCGTAAATTCAAATACTCCGTCATGCGTTATGTACCAGCTCTTCCCCGGGGATACATCTGTCAGGCAACAACGGACCAGATGATATATCCACAGACGTATCATATCCCCGGGATTCCATCGGGTATACCGAAAATATAGGCAATTGTCTCCATAGATGTTGGGAAGGCTGCCTGTCAATGTAAAGTCATCAATCATCAGTTGGAATGCCAGTGACTCCGGCGTCCTCTCCCGGATATAAGTTGCCAGAAACTCGCTGTACCTTTTGATATCCCCAGACATCCGGTTGAATTCGTATGAACCGATTTCCGCGTGGGGGAGAATACCTCTGGCATCGAGGGTGGGCTTCAGGTCATCCAGTTCGACCCCTTGTGCCTGAAGACGGAACAATTCCTGTTCCACCAGATATCTGTCCAGGCCCTCCAGCCTGAAATTTTCCCGGTCGTCCGGCAAAACAACCAATTCTTCAAAAATGATTCCCAGGCGCTTTTGTAACAGATACCGGGCTGGATTCTTGAAAAAATGCCCCAATGCCTCCACATCCAATTGACGCCATTCATCCGGTGGTGCACCCAGGCTGCCGGCAACAAACCCATGGGTAAGCCCCCCTGCCTTCTGCTGTCCAACGGCGGCATAATTTTCCTGCGAATAACTGAAAAAGGGGCTTTCTTCCTGAAAGTACAACGGAGAGAAGGCCTGCAATGGGTGATACTTTACCAGGTCATCCGGAACAACGCCAAACCGATCATGGATATAATCGATGAGTTCGCTGACCAGGACCGAGGGAACGATTCTCGAGTTATCCTGAACGCTTTGTCCGATATAGCTGAGGTACAATGTTTCCCTGGCTGAAATCAGCGCTTCAAGAAACAGATATTTATCATCATCCCTTGTGGATCGATCCCCTTTCATGGGATGACCCGTCATCAGATCAAAACTCAGTTTTCGGGTATCCCTGGGAAATTCATCGGTACTGAGTCCCACCAGACAAATTGTCTTGAAGGGTATGCTGCGCATGGGAAGCATGGCACAAAACGTAACCCCCCCCGAGATGAATCCAGAGCCAAAAAGATTGCCCTCGATGCTGTTGCGCAGACAGGTTTTGACGACCTCGATGTCAAGTCTATCCTCGAATTCAGAGACCCGGGCATTCTCGACCATCCGATCAATTATCGTGCGCAGTGTCTGCAGATCTCTTTCAAATGGTTCACCCGCAGAAAACATCTGATTCATGGTGGCAATAAAAGTGGCTGCCCATTGAGACATTGTTTTGGGTTGTTCTAAGGCTGTGCACACTTGAAACAGACACGCTAAAAAATCAAGAAATCGACCGAGCAGCAGACTGTCTTCCCCTTCCATGTTGTCAAAGGGAAGAATACCCGAAAACAGGTTTCGATCGTTGCCTGTCATGGTCAGACCCAGAAGAAGGCGCTGAATCCCCGCCCTCCATGTATTTTCGTCGATCGCCGGCAATCCCAGCCGGGAACGGGACGCCGCATCCCTGCCCCACCGGATATTGACGTCCTTTACCCATCCCTCGACACGGAATAAATCCGCTTCGGTCAGTCCGAACTTTTCTCTTATGGCAGAATATTCCAGCAGATAAAGGACACGTCCTGCTTCCATCCTGCTTTCCGTCAGTTCGAGAATGGCCATGAAAACCTCCATAACACGACTCTCTTTGGTGAGGCTTCTATCGGCAACACTGAACGGTATGCGCATCCTGTCCCGGGCCACAGTATCGAACACGGCATATATGAACGGTGCGTATGTTTCAATATTCGGAATCATCACCAGGATATCCCGGGGCATCAGGCCAGGGTCTGCCTCCAGCATGGATAGGATACTGTCATAAAGCACCTCGATCTCCCGCATGGGGCTGTGGCAGGCATGTATGACAATACTGCTGTCTCCGGTAAACGATTGTGATGCTTTGGGGCTGCCCTCTGCTGAACCATCGCGATTCTCGATTTCCGGATCCAATGGCGTCGCGGGTTCGAGCAGATCCAGAATATCCGCCTGGATGGTCGAAAGCATGGTCTGCCGTTGGGGTGCCTCAAACATCTCAATCTGTTCACAGTCTATCTCACTGATCATGGTGATGAAATCTCTTCCGAGTGTCCCCATGGTCGCAAGAATCCTGTTCCCCTTATCGAGATGCAGGTCCGGTGTTTCGACATCCCTGGTCACATAATGTTGTCGGATGCGGCGGATGTCCCTGTTGGTGACAATCTCTCCCCAATATTCTCTGCAGGGATTCATGAGGAATAGATCGACCTGAACATGCCCGGACACCGCTGCCAATATCTGAAGATGAAACAAGGGAAGATGTGAGATACCAAAGGCTGAAACCCGTTTGGGCAGGGATGGCACATCCACATCGTCGATTGACAGTCTTTCAAGCAACATTTCACGCAGACGTGCGCGATGCATGGATTCCACGGGTGTACTAACCGCCCGCCAGAGAACGGCTTGCCAATGCTGGTTAAAATCTGCGGGGGCCTTGCCCTGCTCCCAGTCGAGAATCATCCCGGGTCTGAAGACAAGATACTGGTCAAACAGATCTGCGATCTTGCTTGACAGCTGGAACAGCTTTACCCCCTCCTGATCGTCCGAAAGATAGGATCTCAACGTGCTGAATTCAGGCTTGCGCAGGCACTCGGGCAGAATGGCCATAATCCTGAATGCCAGCGCATGGGCATCGAACACGGGGGATTCAGAAACACCGGGCAGCAGTTTTTTGCACAGATGATTCAAAAAGGCATTCGGGAAAGGGAAAAAGCAGTTGGCACAAATACGATTGATCCTGGCCAGCTCCATGGAAACCCACCTGGCCATTCCCTGGCTCTGCACGATGATCAGATCTTCTTCAAGGGGTGAGGAGAGCGGTATCCGAAGTTCCAGGGCCAGTTGTTCCACGAGGGTTTCAAGACGGTTGCTGGTAAACACATTGAAACCTGGTTTCGGCATTTCGAACTCAATCTCTTCGTCATAAAAGCGATCTTATGGCGGTTTATACATTTACAAAATGAATTTACTTACGCACCCAGCAGTCGGTTAAAAAACCGTTTAAATCGCATCTGCAAGTATGAAAACGTCAGGCCAAGGGATAATCTCGGATCGAAATGAGGATTTTTAATCCCGGCCAGCGCCGATAAATAATTGACATGCTCTGCAACCGATAGGGTGCACCCCTTGGCATGCAAATAGTTTGATCCTTTATTTTTATATGCATGAAAGAGGGTTGAAATCGTCTTCAGCAGCATGTCATTTGACTTTGTCTTTGTTTCATCCACTTCATGAGGTCTTTTGTATCGGCCCTCGATGCTTACTGTTTTACCATCGATCTCCCCTTTCCAGCGGGTACAATTACCGGCAAAAATGACCTTTTCGTCATCGGCCAGATCAAGGGGACCCTCCACATGTCCAACGACGTAGCGGATTTTTTTCATTTCTTTGTCAACGTCTGGATACAAGCCTCTGAAAATGTGCATTGACTCCTGCAGGGCCCCCGGGCATCCCCCCCAGCAGTACTCCCGTGAATGCGCTTCAGGAAAGGTTCCCACGGTACAGGAAAGATTGCTTTCATCACCAAAATAGTCGTCGATTTTTTCCATGCAAAAAGCAAAACCCCTGGTGTGCTCCTGAACCTCTTCCAGAGGAAAATCACCCAGAACGTCTATCTCCGAAATATCCATGGGTCCAAAGCCCCTTTCTGAGGACAAACGGAGGTGCACCACTTCTTTTGGATCTGCGTGCACCATGTGACACCCCACCGTATCCACGGCACAGGAATTGGTGCCCATCACAATGGCACCCAGCGGGAATGGAGTCGGGGTCAACATCATTTTCTGACCCGCAATGATTCCATCGATGGCGATAAACTTTGGCTGTATAACCTCCTGCAGGTCGGCAATTTTATGCTCCAGAAATTGATTGTGGTCCACAAGACGGTGTCGATCATCCTGAATACCGATAAAGTTTTTGAGGCTCAGGGTCATGCGACTCCAGGGATGGGCTTTAAATTTCGGCAGATTGATCAGGAAATCGGCATCAACCACCGGCTTGGGGATAAACAACTGGTGCCTCAGGTTCTCTTTGCCTTTTATTTCTACGGGAACCTGTTTGACTTCATCAAAATAATGGGTCTTGACCCCATGTTTTTTGATGATTTCAGGGTACCCTGCATTCTTGAAGCTGAAACGGGTGGGTATAACAATACCGCATCTCTCCCCGACAGCGATCTCTTTGACATTTACGGCAAGTGATTTTGTGGCGGCAATAACCCCGTCCAAAAACTCCTTGCGTGTGAAAGCGTGGGGAAATATTTCAGGGTGGGCAATAACCGTATTCGGTTTCAGGAGGATGTTGCCCGTGGGTTTGGCCCCCAGCTCTTCCATACCCTCCCGTATGAGGCCGGCTATCTTGTCTGTGTCGTAATCAGCGCACTTCCTGATAATCACCTTGTGTTTCACGGGAGACCCTCCTACTCAGTTAAAACCCAATTTGGCTTGTCGGGGAAAAGTAAACGTTCTTTATCACGAAATCACGAAAAAATGAAATCACGAAAAAGACCATGAGATTTTTCTTGTTTTTGTGATTGCTTTCATTTTTGAACCCACGGGGAATGCGCTCGCTATTGCGGTTCAAGAACGTGTGTATCCAAAACAAAGCAGGTAAATCTGCCCGTGAAGACTTTTTTATCCTTTTGGCTGATGACAACGTCTACCATCTGTTTTTTGCCATCCACTTTCTGAACCGACGCGTGTGCCTCCAGGGTGTCTCCCACCTGAACCGGACTAAGAAATTTTACATCGGCCGACCCCAGAACCACATTGGGATGGTTAACGGCCAGCATGGCAGCATAGTCGCCCAGCCCAAATATAAATCCACCATGAACAAGACCCGTATCGTCCGCAGCCATCTCCGGTAAGGCCGTAAATACAACCTGACTTTTACCGTGATCTACAAAAAGTGGTTTTCCACACAAAGCCCAGTCTATGGCAAGGTGGGTACGGATATCAACCACGAAACACCTCCTGCGAAGATAGGGTGGGAAGAATCAGAAGACAGAATTCAGGATGATATCAATTTTTATAGATAAACTGCATCTTAATGGAACCCAGTTCGATAATATCAAACTCATTCAGGAGAATCGATTCCCTGACCGCCACATCATTGACTTTGGGTTTGGCCATGCCACCCACATAGCTCAGATAGTATCCCTTGGGTCTCTTGCTGATAGTAGCGGCTGTTTTTCCGATCATCAATCCTTTGACAATGATATCACAAGAAACATCTTTTCCAATCTTGATCAGCTTCTTTTTGATTTCCAATTCACCATCACCACCTGCAAGGAAGGACAAAATGCCCATAAACTCCTTTTTCCGGATTGTCGATGCCGCGTTCCCAGAGCTTTTTGACAGCATCTCGCGATACTTGTCCGTATCCATGACCATGGTTTTGTCCATACCGCCTGCACCCGTTGCCTCCCTTTCTTCCCCCTCGGCATAGGCAAAAACCAGCGTATGCTTGCCGATACTCACCGTATCTCCATGCCCCAGCCAGTGCGTGGCAATCAGCTGCCCGTTGACAAATGTGCCGTTCTTGCTCTTCAAGTCCGTCAGGAGATATCCCTTTTCGATGGCATCGATCTTGGCATGCATTCCGGAAACCGCCAGGTTCTCAATCACGATATCATTGCTCTCCCGGCGTCCAATCGTAATATTTCTTCCCTGATCGAGCAGGAAATCCTTGATCTTGGTATCCTTAAACTTCAGTATGAGTTTCGGCATCTTAACATCCTCTTTATATTATCTATTTTATGAAACCCGACGGTGTCGCTCATAAAAGTGAACAATCTGCCCGCCTTTCTCCGGGCGGGGAAATCAAGAAAAAAGTTTCGATAGAAATTTAAAGAATCCTTCTTTGGGAGGTTTTGTGCTTTTGATCTTCAGAACCACAACGGTCACGTTGTCCCCCCCCATGCGTTGATTAGACAGATCCACCAGCTTCCGGCAGGCTTTTGCAGGTTTTTCCTTGGCTACGATTTCATGGATTTCTTCGTTTGTGATTTTCTCTGTCAATCCATCAGAGCCGATAACGAGAATATCCCCTTTGAAGCATTGTAGTTCGGAGACGTCAGCCTGGACTGTTTCGTTGACGCCCATTGCCCTGGTCAGCATGTGTTTGAATTCATTGCCCAGTTGCTTGGTATTGTCAGGATCCAGGGCACGCTGTTCAGCAAGAACCGTATGGGGCACCGACAACAATTCAATCTTACCATCATGAACCAGAAAGATGGGGCTGTCACCGACATTGGCTGCAATGAGCGTACTGTCCGTAAAATAGACAGATGAAACAGTCGAACCCATACCGCGATAGGTTTCACTTTTCTGGGACGTCTGGAATACACTCTTATTGGCCAGGTGGATGCCTGAAAGCAGTCGATTGGCTTCTCTGGATAGGGATTCATCGTGGTCTGTCAGTTCTTCCACATCATCGTCATCCCCGTTGAAGCGCTTGATGTAATCCCATAAGGTTTCCACCACCAGTTTGCTGGCAACCTCACCTGCCTGATGTCCGCCCATACCATCTGCAACAACATAAAACTGTTTCTCATCGTTTAAAAAAAGCGAATCCTCGTTATTCTTTCGCTTCATGCCAACATCGGTAATCCCTGCAGATTCAATATGATACATGCTCTTCTTTTCTATTTGGGCCTTTGTGCTGGCTCTATTTGAAGATTCCTCGCTTCACGTTTCGAGAAAACCTGGTTCGTAAATTATTTTTTCTCATTCAGATTCGCACGCTAACCCCACGGTAAACCACGGGGAATGCGCCTGCTGTCGCGGTTCAAATAGCCATGACAGGTAGTGATTGACAGTCTGCTTTTTATAACAAAAATGGATGCAGGTCAAGCATCGCGAAAGGAAGAACCGGAGAATGCCGGTCCTTTCTCCACGATCATGGGTTGTTTTTTTCTTTTTTCTCACCGTCACCTCTTTAAGAAGCCGTTCACGCCTGGCAGTGCCGTCCATGTCGTAACTTAAATTAAAAGGACATTCATTTTTACCCTTTCATGCCTCGGATGAGGGAACTCAGGATTATTCTACTTAAACCCTTGTATCCCCCTCGGACCCTCATTAATTTTCATCACTTTGTCTTCATACTATAAGACCCGTTCCAGTGTTGCGACGGTGGTTCCATTTTATAGGTAACGCATCGATCCCTCATCGTTTTGCTGGGACCGTCATCCGGGGAAATGCTGAGGGCGGCATCAAATTTATCAATGGCGGAATCCCAGTGCTGTTGCCGGTATAAATGAAGTCCTTCAGCATACAGACCGGTCATTTTCATCATGGTTTCGTCAATATCCTCCGCGTAACCAAGAATCTGGTAAACCGTAACCGGTTCGGCTTTGCCCACCACATTGATGGAATCGATCTCTCTGCCCCAGACACGCTGGCTTGCTTTCTTGAAAGTGGTTTCACACACCAGGGTGTAAATACCGTAAATCTTGTTGACTCCCTCCAGTCGAGCGGCAGTGTTGACGGTATCTCCCATCATGGTGTAATCCATCCGGTTTCGCGATCCCATGTTTCCGACAACTGCCGGACCTGTAGACAACCCTATCCGCATCTTCAGCTCCGGTTTGCCTTCCTGGTGCCATTTCTCACGCAGTTCACCCAGACGATTCTGCATATCCACACACGTCAAACAGGCTGTCTGGGCCTGGTTCTCGAGAGCGTTTGGCGCACCATAAAAAGCGATAATCGCATCTCCCTCGAATTTATCCACGGTTCCTTCATGTTTGAGAATTATATTCGTCATTTCAGTTAAAAATTCATTCAGAAGTTCCACCAGTTCATGAGGTGTCAGTTTCTCTGAAATACTTGTAAAACCCTGCACATCCGAAAAAAAGGCCGTGATCTCACGCTCTTCACCCCCCAGTTCCAGATTTTCCGGTGAGTCAATGAGTTGCTGGACAACCGTAGGGGCAAGATACGTGGAAAAAGCACTGCGGATAAACCGTTTCTGTCTCGATTCGGAAAGATATTTATAAACAGTAATACTGAGGTAGACAGCGAGAATAACCAGCAGCGGGTAAACCATGTTCAGAATCCATCCCTGGCTGCTGAACAGATACTGACAAAAAAAGATGTGGCCGAAAAAAAGAACACTGACCGTTAAAATACCCAAAAAAACGCCGGCTCTCGGCAGAACCACCCCCAGGAGAAGTCCAGCCAAAACAATTGCCAGGACATCAAAAACAGCAGCCCATGTCGGATGATACAGAAACTCTCCCTTTAGAACGCTGTCGACGATACTGGCGTGAATTTCAACACCTGGAAAAACGCTCGTAAAAGGTGTCACCCGCATGTCGTAAATGCCGATGGCCGTAGCGCCGACAATAACCGCCTTGCCTTTCAGCTCACTCTCCGGCACCTTGCCGCTGAGAATATCCGTTACCGGAATATGCTTGAAGGATTTGGCATCTCCCCGATAATTGATCATGATGCGGCCCAACTCATCCGTCGGGATGGTAATGTCATCGAACTGTATTTTCTCGACGCCATATTCAGCCACGACCACAAGCGGTTGTGAATCCTTAAATGCGCTCAGGGTCATGAGGGACAGGGGGGCGTACATTTCATCTTCATAATCGATAACTGCCGGTATCCACCGAACCACACCATCTTTGTCCGGAAACATGTTGAAAAAGCCTGAATACGGTGTTGCCTGAGAAATTGCCGTGATATTCGCGTTGGCAACCTGTGCCTCTATCAGGGGCACTTCCAAGGCATTCTCTGACTGAAACTTCACCTGAACATAGCGCGAAGACTGGATATTCTTATTTTGGATTTTGAGAAGCGCTTCGTCAAAGTCACCGGAATGCAATTTCTCCATCTGGAAAAAGTAACCCAGAACAACCTTTGCCTTTGACTCGGCAATGGCGTCCGCCAGTAACTGGTCATTATCCGAAGACCGCTTTAATTCAGCCAGGTAGGTGCGGTTTTCGACATCAAGGAAAATGAGATTCTTTTCAATATCCTCAATAGTCCTGACAACACTCTTTTCGTCCGGTTCGAGAAAACCGATATCAAAGGAAATAACCCTGGCACCTGCCTCGGAAAGCTTTTTAACGAGATTCGCCATCTTGGATCTGGGCCAGATCCATTTTCCCTCTTTATCAATACTCTCTTCATCGATAACAGCCAGGACCACATCGGATTCGGCCTCGGAACTTCCCCTGCTGATATAACGCAAATCAATGGTTTTCAGTTCCATCAGTTCCAGAAATGGAATTTCGGTGAGATAAAAGAAAATACCGGAAAGAATTAATAGAATGGATAGGGTCAGGGGGTTGATGCTGATTATTTTTTTCAGAGAAGAAAACATGGCGGGTAACCTCTACAATTGAAAAACAAGGTTTTCTCCCAGTTAGCTGGGAGAAAGGGTTCAAGGCGTCCAGGAATCAACTACCACCCGTGAAACGGGTGGCTTGGATTTCCCCCAAAATGGGGGAAATCCAGAGGAGACGGCACGTCTCCGCAAGTTCAGGTTCGGAACCGCGTGCCGAGCACGCGGTTTGTAGAACAATCAAGGATTGAAGAACCTCGCAGCAAGCTGCGAGGAATCTTCGACCGTAAGGAATTCTGTCTAATTTAGATTCGCTCGCTAACCCGCAGCAAGCTACGGGGAATGCGCTCGCTATTTCGGTTAAGTGTTTGTTTTCCAATGATTGATCATCGGTTTTAGCATTCTCCACCATCCCCGAGCTCCTCTCTTAATTTAAGTACTGCACTCGAACCCTGGATTTCTTGACCCCTCGAATCCTTCATTTAAATCAACTCTATTGGAGATGATCCAAAAACAATTGTCCACAACACTTTATGTTAAGATACCTGAAAAGTCAATACTGTCATGGTGTTATACGATCCGAATGACTGCCTACAGGGAAACGGAAACCTGTTTTGGAACCGTAATTGAAGTACTGATATTCTCCGGAACAGACAGCTTGCCATATTGGATTTCGTCCCATGTTTCTGTTTGACGGATTTTTATAGAGTGTTTATACATAACATTGCATGGCAATTTTATATAACTCAGGAGAAAGCTATTGAACAGCTACAAGACAGTACGGATCGAAAAGATTCGAGCGTTGATGAATACGCATGATATCGACACCCTCCTGGTGTCCACAGAGGAAAATCGTCGATATCTGAGCGGCTTTACCGGAGAAGACAGCCAGTGTGATGAATCTGCAGGCGCGCTGTTCATTACCGCCAACGAATTGATCCTGGCGACTGATTCGCGTTATGACCTGCAGGCAGCCAAAGAAGCCGATCAATTTGACATCGTCTGCTATCGGGAGGGTCTCGCAAAAAGCTTGCCGGACATATTGAAGCAGTTGGGTTCAAAACGACTGGGGTTCGAGTCTGTTCGGATATCCGTCAAACAGTTTCACGAGTTCGAGAATACCTTCTCATCTGAAAACCTGGTTGCCGAGCTGGTCCCCACAGAAAACATCGTTGAACAGGTTCGCGAAATAAAAACTGAAGACGAAATTGAAAAAACCCGGCAAGCCCTGTCGCTGGCGGAAAAAGCTTTTGAAAGGGTGCTCCAGAAAATTCAACCGGGTATGACGGAAAAAAGGATTGCCTGGCTGCTGGAAAAGGAGATGCGCGAATCAGGGGCAGAGACACTGTCATTTCCATCCATTGTTGCATCCGGACCAAACAGCGCCCTGCCGCATGCCATTCCCGGGGACCGCGCATGGATAAAAGGTGAGCCGCTTCTTTTCGACTGGGGTGCCAGGCTGGATGGATATTGTTCAGATACTTCCAGAACACTCTTCCTTGGCAAAGCCGACAGCACGTTCCAAAAAGTATTTCAGACCGTTGTCGATGCGCAGAAAAAAGCCATTGCCGCCATTCGGGATGGCGTCGGCACGCAAGAAGTGGACCGTATTGCAAGGGACCACATAGAAAGCAGTGGCTTCAAAGGAAAATTCGGGCATGGCCTGGGGCATGGGACAGGCCTGGCCGTACACGAAGCACCGCGTTTAAGCCCCCTGAAAAATACCGTCCTGAAAACAGGTATGCTGGTCACTGTAGAGCCCGGCATCTATCTTCCCGATTGGGGCGGTGTACGGGTTGAAAACCAGGTTGTCGTGCGGGACGAAGGTGCTGAGGTGTTGAATACGCTTGATGAAGAGTCTATCTTTTGCTCATACTTGACGAACGTGCAAAAAGTCATAAAATCCTTTCTGCAAGCGTATTAAGTTTTAGGTTTTAGGTTTTAAGTTTTAAGTATCTGTAAAGAAGATGAATTTCTAACCTAATACTTAAAACTTAAAACCTAAAACCGGGTGAATCCTATTTTTTACGGATTCGACAATACTCAGGCAGACATTTTGTTTATAGGGATTGACTATGTCTAATATGGACATACTGGCCGATCAGTACCTGCATTATATTTTGGTGGAAAAAGGGCTCGCCAAAAAAACCATCAGCGCCTACAGCAGAGACATCGTCAGATACCTGGCCTTCTTAAAGAAGAACCGGATCCATCGCATCGAAAAAACCGATACCAGGATCATTCTTCAGTATCTCATCCATCTCAGAAACCAGGGTTTGGGAACCAGCTCCAGAGCCAGACACCTCGTGGCCCTCAGGGGCTTTTATACGTTTCTGGTTCAGGAAAAGCATATTCCCAAAAATCACGCCAAGCTTGTTGAACTCCCCAAAAAACATATCACGCTGCCGGATGTGCTCTCCGTTGCTGACGTCAGAAATCTTTTGGAAGCACCGGTTCCCACGACACCATCTGGCGCAAGGGATGCAGCAATGCTCGAACTTTTGTATGCCGCCGGGTTGAGAGTCTCCGAACTCATCCATCTAAAATTGATGGATGTCAATCTGGAAGGGTGCTTCCTGCGTGTAATGGGCAAAGGTTCCAAAGAACGGGTCGTTCCCTTTGGAACTTACGCAAAAAATAGAATCGACAGTTATCTCGAAACCGCACGCCCTGCCCTGCTGAAAGGTCGGATGAGCGCCTATCTGTTTGTGGCCAGGGCCGGCAAGCCTATGACAAGACAGGGATTTTGGAAATTGTTGAAAAGATATGCCCAGAAATGCGGCACATTGAAGCACATGACACCCCATACCCTGCGGCATTCATTTGCCACACACCTGCTGGAAGGCGGTGCTGATCTTCGTACGGTCCAGGTCATGCTCGGGCATGTTGACATTTCCACCACGCAGATATATACGCACGTTGCCCAGAAACACTTAAAGGAAATTCATAAAAAATATCATCCAAGAGGATAGTCAATGCGTCAAGTCAATCAATTGGGCTGGTGGATAAAGGGTGAAGACGAACCCGAATTCGGTCATGATGCCGTCTATTCAGCAATAAAACAGGTGGCAAAGCCGATTTATGTCATCGATGCCGGAGGACAGATCGGTGTCGCCCAAGGGGGCGTCTTTGACATGCGTCTGCCTCCCGGTAACCCCAGGTTTCCCTGGATAGCGTTTGTGCCGCCCCTGCATCCTGCAAGTATGGGCAGCCCCGATTTCATGCGTGCCCATGGTCTACGCTACCCCTACGTTGTCGGAGCCATGGCAAATGGAATAACATCGACGAAAATGGTTGAAGCGGCCGGACGTGCCGGCATGTTAGGCTTTTTCGGTGCCGCGGGACTTGCTCTACCGCAAATTGAAACCGCGATCCAACACCTTCAATCAGAGATGAACGGGCTGCCCTTCGGGTTCAATCTTATCCACAGCCCCGGCGATCCGAACCTGGAACTGGAAACGGTTCATCTCTATCTCAGATACGGCGTTCGTCTGATCAGCGCTTCCGCTTTTATGGACCTCACACTTCCCCTGGTATATTACCGCATAAAGGGAATCCAGGAGGACAAAAACGGTATTACGGCAACACCCCAAAAAATCATCGCCAAGATATCACGGGAAGAACTTGCAAAAAAGTTTCTTTCGCCGCCACCTGCCAAATTCATCCAGCAGCTCCTGGAACGAAACTGGATCACTTCTCAGGAAGCCCGTTTAGCAGAAACAATCCCCATGGCCGATGCTCTGACCGCCGAAGCCGACTCCGGAGGGCACACGGACAACCGACCGGCACTGGCCCTGCTACCCACCATGATCTCCCTCAGGGATTGGGCCATGACGGAATTTAATTTCAGCATGCCTCTCAGCATCGGACTTGGGGGGGAATTGCCACGCCTGAATCAGCCGCAGCGGCATTTGCCATGGGTGCCGACTACCTTGTAACGGGTTCCATCAACCAAGCTTGCAGGGAAGCCGGTACGTCCGATACGGTGCGGCAAATGCTTTCAGAAGCCGGGCAAGCCGATGTCACCATGGCGCCCGCAGCGGACATGTTTGAAATGGGTGTCAAGGTCCAGGTGTTGAAACGGGGAACCATGTTTCCGCTTCGCGCAGGAAAGCTTTACGAACTTTATATGGCCCATGACACTTACGAGGATATTCCGGAATCCCAGAGGAAAATTCTTGAGAGAGACTTTTTTCGCAAATCGTTTCTTGAGGAATGGGCCCATACAAAAGAATTTTTTTTGAACAGAGACCCCAAACAGATCGAAAGGGCGGAGGCAAATCCAAAACATCGAATGGCGCTGGTCTTTCGCTCCTATCTTGGCCAGTCATCCAACTGGGCAAATACGGGTAACCCCTCCAGAAAGATCGATTATCAGATCTGGTGTGGCCCCGCCATCGGTGCCTTTAACCAGTGGGTGAAGGGTACTTTTCTCGAATCAGCCCATAATCGGCAAGTTGTCGTCATTGCCCTCAATATTCTGCTGGGAGCAGCCGTTGTTACCAGACGCCAATGGCTACGGCAGCAAGGAATAGTTCTTCCCGACGTCCTCACCCGCATAGAACCCCTTGAACTCGATGCAATCCAGGAGCAGCTAGGTAATCCTTAGCGAAATAAATCCAAGTCAGAATACAGAAGTTAGAATCTTTACAATGATGATTTTATAAAGATGAACGTCCAACATCGAACATCGAACCTTCAATGATGAATGAAAACAATAACCCAATTCTGAATTCTGCCCCGAAACCTTAAACCCTTGTATCCCCCTCGGACCCTCGACCCCCCCCGTGTATGCTTGGAAGCCGGGATACGGCTGTCCGCTGATGGACGTCCGCTACCCTCCAACCCCTGTATCACCCTCGGACCCTTATATCCTTTTTATTCCCCCTCTCCCTGTAACAACTCAGTGAAGGTCTGATAAACTTTCGTAATATACAATATTCTTGACGCCATCCAGTATGGCACATTGTCTGATCTGTCGGGCTCAGCAACCGGTTCTCCTTCTTTTAACCAGTTCTCTATATATCGTTCCGTAACGATTCTGGCACCTTTCCCATGTAATCTTTCCTGGTCAATCACCCTCCGAATCATGTATGCGTGCTCCTGTACAGCCTGGGTAGATTCGAGATTCATGAATATATAGATACGGTATTCTTTGACGGACGTTTGAACCGAAGACTGCTTTTCAGGGAGCGGGTATGAAAAATACTGGTTGGTCACCCATTCCTTCAAATCTTCCAGGATTATTTTCGTTTCGGGGATCGACAATTTCAAATCTGCCACCAGATGCCCGCCCAGGTATACCTGAAATGCTTCCCGCAGACTGTACTGGCGTGCAAAACCCGATTGCAGTCCCCCCAGGGGATCAGGCGGTAAAAATTCGCGGGACCACCGTTTCCAGCGTGACAGCTTAAAACCCAGCCTGGTGGCAAGCTCACGGTTGAGATAGAACCGAATCATACTAAATCCTCATTCTCTCTTGTCATGTTGTGATATCAATATAACAAGTTATTTTTTTATCGTCAATACTTGATAATCTATTAATTATACATTATATTGTTTTGATAATCTTCGAAAGGGTTTACCCATATCAGGGTTTGAACAAAATGGATAAAAATTACACCGCATTAAAAGACAGGCCCGTCGCTATCATCGGGATCGGTTGTCTGTACCCGGGTGCGCCCGGTTTGAAAGCATATTGGCAACTTCTTTACCAGAAGAAAGATGCGATTCAGGACATACCCCAAACACACTGGTCAGCCGATGATTACTTTCATAAAGATCCCAGAAAACCGGACCATGTCTACTGCCGGCGGGGAGCCTTTCTTTCCCCTATGGATTTTGACCCCTCTGAGTTCGGTATACCCCCATCATCTATGGAGGCAACCGACACCTCTCAACTCCTGGCCTTGATTACAGCAAAAGAGGCCCTCGAAGACGCAGGCTACGGTCAGGATGTCGATTTCAACAGAGACAACACCAGTGTCATTCTAGGTGTCACCGGAACACAGGAACTGGTCATCCCCCTGGGCGCTAGACTCGGTCACCCCATCTGGCGTCGAGCCTTGAAAAATGCGGGGGTGCCTGATGAGACGGCTCGTGTCGTCATGGATGGCATTTCAGATGCGTATGTCCCCTGGCAGGAAAACTCCTTTCCGGGTCTGCTGGGCAATGTGGTTGCCGGAAGAATTTGCAACCGGCTGAATCTTGGGGGCACGAATTGTGTCGTGGATGCGGCATGTGCCAGCTCCCTCAGCGCACTCCATCTTTCGCTTTTAGAACTTCAAACCCAAAAATGTGACATGGTCGTTACCGGTGGTGTCGATGCCATCAATGATATTTTCATGCACATGTGCTTTTCAAAAACCCAGATCTTGTCACCCACCGGCGATATCCGACCCTTTTCAAAAGATGCAGACGGAACCATACTCGGTGAAGGTGTCGGTATAATGGTGCTCAAACGGCTTGATGATGCCGAAAGGGACGGTGACAGAATTTATGCTCTTATCAATGGCATCGGTTCTTCGAGCGACGGTAAATCTCAAAGCATTTATGCGCCAAGGGTCGAGGGCCAGGCAAAAGCGCTCCAAATGGCCTATGAGGCTGCTCATATCGATCCTGCGACCATCGGAAATATTGAAGCCCATGGAACAGGCACCAAGATCGGAGACAAGGTCGAGTTTACAGCACTGAAAAAAGTCTTTGGTACAGACAAGAATCGCCCCATGCGTTGTGCCATCGGCTCCGTAAAATCCATGATTGGTCATACCAAGGCGGCCGCCGGATCAGCCGCCATTATCAAGACTGCCCTGGCGTTGAAAAACAAGGTTTTGCCGCCTACGCTGAAAGCCGAATCACCTGATCCCGATCTCAACATGGAGGAATCGCCCTTCTATATCAGTTCGGAGACCCGCCCCTGGTTTGCTGAAAAAGACTTCCCCAGGCGATCGGGTGTCAGCTCCTTTGGTTTTGGCGGTAGTAACTTTCATGTGGTGATGGAAGAATATGCCAAAGAAAAAACAGACATTTCATGGGACGGAAGCGTCGAACTCCTTGCTTTCTCTGCCCAGAGCGTCAAGGAACTTCACCAGCAACTGGCCGATCTAAACACCACTGTCTCAAACGGCTTTTCAGCAGATGACCGAGCCCGTATGGCCGAGCAGACCCGGCACCGGTTCCGTCCCAGCCTTCGGTTCAGGCTTGTCCTGGTCGACGACCTTTCCTTAAAAAACACCGATCCCGGTGAATCCCTGAAAAAACTCATTGGGGACGCACTCTCAGGCCTTGACACCCATCCCGGTCAAGATGCCTGGCATTTGAAAAACATCTACTTTGGCAACAGGTCGGCCCCTCAAAAAACAGCCTTTCTGTTTCCCGGCCAGGGAAGCCAGTACGTGGGCATGGGCCGAGATCTCGTCTGTATATTTCCACGAGCCCTACAATTGCTGGAACATGCCAATGCCAGATACGGAACGAACCATCGCTTGACCGACCATATCTACCCTGTGCCGTCTCAAAACGTGCAAGTACGCCAGAATCATGAACGGTCGCTGCGACACACAAATATCGCCCAACCCGCCATTGGCGCCGTCAGCCTTGCCATGGTTCATGTACTGGAAAGCTTTGGTGTAAAACCGGCAATGACCTGCGGGCACTCTTTTGGAGAACTGACGGCACTTTCCGCTGCCGGCTGGATCGATGAAACCACTTTTTTTGACCTGGCCGTTGCGCGGGGCAATGCCATGGCTGCAGCCGGCAAAAAAAACGGCTGCGGCAGTATGCTGGCCGTGAAAGCCCCGTTGGAATCTCTGAGGTCCTTTGCCGACAACGCACCCGACCTTGTGCTGGCAAACCAAAACAGCCCGGAACAGGGGGTTCTGGCCGGAACAAAAGACGCCATCGACCGCGCCCGGAAACAAATGAATGACAGGGGGTTCCAATGTGTCCAACTCCCGGTATCAGCAGCTTTTCACAGCCATCTTGTCAAAGGGGCTGAACAGACCTTTCAAAACGCGCTGGATAATTGCACCATCACCCCCACCGACATACCGGTTTTGGCAAACAATACTGCCGAACCCTATCCCAGGAACGGCACAGCTGTCAGATCGATCCTGGGCAAACAGATCCTGGAACCGGTTCTTTTTATGGACGGCATCGAGCTTCTGTACCAACAGGATGTCCGTACTTTCGTGGAAGTGGGCCCAAAATCAGTCCTTAGCAGACTCGTTCATTCGATTTTGAGCGACCGAAACCACCAGGTCATTTCCATGGACACTTCCAATGGAAAAGCCTTTGGCATTGCAGACCTTGCAAGAACCCTTGCATGTCTAACAGCATTGGGGCATCCGGTTCATTTGAGCTCCTGGGAAGATCCAGCACCCCCCAAAAAGACACGCCGGATGAATATGCAGATCCTGGGAGCCAACTTTCGGCGCCCAGGTAAAGAAAAACCGGATCAAACCCCAGTCCGGCAAATAACCGACAATAAAACCATGAAAAAATCACCCAAAACACACGCTGCATCACCCGTTGTAGAAAACGCCCTCCGTACCGTTCAGGAAGGGCTCAAATCCATGCAGGCGCTTCAGACGCAGACAACCGAGGCGCATAAAAAATTTCTTGAGACACAGTCTGAAGCCGGGCGCTCGCTTCAACGCATGATGGAAAGTATCCAGCAAATATCCGAAGCTTCCATGGGTATTGTCCGAAAGCATGCCCCGGCCCCTGAAACGCTCGATTTTCCGAATCAACGCGAAACCGGGGCGCCCTCCCCTGAATCAACTACCACCCGTGGAACGGGTGGCTTGGATTTCCCCCAAATTGGGGGGAAAGACAAAGGAGACGGCACGTCTCCGCAAGTTCAAGTTCGGAACCGCGTGCCGAGCACGCGGTTTGTAGAACAATCAATGCTCCTGGAAACTGAAGCACCATCCCATTTAGCAATGTCCCACAGCGGCGGCAGACAACAGCAATCCGCATCCCCGGTCCTGTCAGACAACCGTGACCAGGAAACGGCGACTCAAGCCGTTTTGAATCTCCCATCTCATCCAGATATCAAAAGCACATTGTTGCAGATTGTCAGTGATCTCACGGGATATCCCATGGAGATGCTCGGTACCGACATGGATATCGAATCAGACCTGGGCATTGACTCCATCAAACGGGTTGAAATACTATCGACACTTGAAGAAAAACTTCCCAATCTTCCCGCCATATCACCGGAAGTCATGGGGAGTCTTAAAACCCTGGCACAGATTGTGGACGCCCTGGGCGGGACACCTGAAACAACCCCTGTTGGAAATGCTTACACGGCCAAGGACTCACAAGACCTGGGCAAGGTGATGCATCCAACAGACGAACATACCGAAACGGTTCAAACGGCAATGATCGACATCGTCAGCGACTTGACAGGCTATCCCCCAGACATGCTGGGACTGGACATGGATATCGAGGCAGATCTGGGCATCGACTCCATCAAACGGGTCGAAATACTTTCCACCCTTGAAGATCGACTGCCGGGACTACCCCAGGTGACGCCTGACATCATGGGCAGTTTGAAGACCCTCGGGCAGATATGCAATTACCTGACATCAAGCTCCGGCGGAACCGATGCTGCCGTGCATTCAACAAAGCGGTCATCTGACCATCCTCAGTCAGTCGTGGCATCTGAAAAAAACCCCTCAACCGATTTCGAGACGTCATCATTTTCAGGCATTGAACGGCATAAAGTGACCCTTAAAAACAAGCCGCTGACCGGGATTAAATTTGAAACAATACCGGCTGACAGACACGTAAGCATTATCGGCGATTTTTCGCGTCTCGGAAAAGCGTTGGTTGACGCATTTGCCGCCCATGGCATTCAGGCATCCCACCTGCCGTCATCAGGGATTCCCGATATCTTGAACGGGTCGCACAATATCTCCAACACCGCCGGGCTGGTGATTCTTCCGGATTCTCACAATGCCGATGACCAGGCGGACGATACAACCCTCAAAAACGCATTTCAACTGACCCGGTTTTTTGCTTCGTCCCTGAACCAGAACGCCAGGACGGGCTTCACCCTGTTTGCCACGCTTACAAGACTCGACGGCGCCTTTGGTTTCAAAAACGGCATCCTGGAAAACCCTGTTTCCGGTGGTCTGGCCGGGCTGGTAAAGACAGCTGCCCTCGAATGGAACGACGTAAGTTGTAAGGCCCTGGATCTCGATCCCGCCTGGACGGATGTGACGGAAATGGCGCGCAGGATCATCGCGGAAGTTCTTGATACGCAAGCACATGACAGTGTTGAAGTCGGACTCGACTGTGAAAACCGTTATACCCTGGAGCTTACGCCGTTTCCCTACCCTGAGGATGCTGACATCAAATTGGCTTTTGATCCGGGGGATGTCGTTCTTGTTGCCGGTGGTGCCAGGGGTGTGACCGCTGCAGCCGTCATGGCACTTGCCAAGCAGGTGCCGTTGACGTTCGTTCTTCTGGGGAGATCTCCCATACCGTCCCCGGAGCCGGTCTGGTTGAACGGGCTTGAAAAAGAATCTGAGATTAAAAAAGCGATTCTTGTCAACGAGTTCAACAATAATGGCGCTTCGCCTAAGGATATTGAAATGTCCTACAGGCAGCACATGGGAAGCAGAGAGATTAGGACGACACTGCAAAAACTTGCGGCAACCGGGTCTACAGCCCAATATGAAACAGCTGATATCAGGAATACTGCTATTGTAACGCCCCTGCTTCAGAATATCCGAAAATCACTCGGCCCGATTCGGGCTATCATTCACGGTGCGGGTGTTATCCAGGATCGTCTCATTCAAGACAAAACCCTGGAACAGTTCAATCGCGTATACGAAACAAAGGTCGGTGGATTCAGGGTTCTCATGGATGCTGCCGCATCAGATCCACTGAAATATATCCTTGTCTTTTCTTCTGTAGCAGCACGTTTCGGCAACAAAGGCCAGGTGGATTATGCCATGGCCAACGAAGTCCTGAACAAGGTCTGTCACAGAGAAGCCCAACAACGGAAAAGCTGTCGGGTCATCGCCGTCAACTGGGGCCCCTGGGATGGCGGCATGGTTACACCCGGACTGAAGCGGGAATTCAAAAAAAACCGGATCACACTGATTCCAATGGAATCCGGTGCCCGCTGCATGCTGCTCGAAATGAGTCAGACAGAGACAGGACCGGTAGAGGTCGTGGTGGGATCTTCGCTGCCCGCCCAGGTTATCGCCGAAACCCTAACAAAGGATAACCTGCCACCAGACCGGCAGGACCCGTCGCCACCCATGTCACTGACCTTCAAGCGTGAAATCGATACCATTAACCATCCGATCCTGGATGCACACATACTGGATGGCAAACCGGTTGTCCCATTTGCTCTCATAACGGAATGGTTTGGACATGGCGCCCTGCACGGCAACCCCGGGTTGGTGCTGCACGGTATCGATGACATGCGCATACTGAAAGGCATCAAACTTGAACAACAGAAAAAACTGATACGTCTCTTTGCCGGAAAGGCCGACCGAAAAGGCTCTCTCTTTGAAGTCGGTGTCGAGCTTCGGGACGGCGTTCTCGAGGGAAAGGACGTCATTCACTCGAGGGCAAAAGCCATTTTGATTGACAAACTTCCTGCGGCACCCATATTCGCGTCGACCCCTCCGAAGGTTTCCAGCGGAAAGTATCCCCGCAGCATGGAAGAAGTTTATGACAAGATCCTTTTTCACGGCTCGGCATTACGCGGAATCAAAGAAATAACCGACTGCTCTTCCTGGGGGATATCCGCAAAAATATCTTCGGCACCGGCGCCGGAAGTCTGGGTCAAAGAACCCCTCAGAAGCACCTGGCTCAGTGATCCCCTTGCATTGGATTGTGCGTTTCAACTGGCCACGCTCTGGTGTTACGAAGAGACCGGCACTGTTTCATTGCCAAGCTACTGCAGGCATTACCGGCAATATTGCACGTCATTTCCCTCGGATGGCGTTACGGCCGTGCTGCAGGTCACAGACCTTACAGATCACAAGATGACAGGTGATTTTACGCTGATCGATGCCGAAAACCGTGTCGTGGCAGAGCTAAAGGGCTACGAAGCCATCATGGATGCGTCTCTGTACAAGGCTTTTAAGCCGCATTTGGTATAGTAGTAAGCCATAAGCTTTAAGCGGTAAGCGGTTAGCAGTTAACTGCTTAAAGCTTATGGCTTACCGCTTAGCGCTTTGATCCTCAACAACCCCGGACTGTTATGCAGATACATCAGCGGTGATGTATACCCGGCATCGATAAACAACTGTTCCAGATCATCGAAGAGGACCCTCTGGTCCGGCCACCGGAAAGTCTTTTCCCGATCCTTCAAGGCCTGCCATTCCTTCTTGAGATCCCGGTTGTTTTTCAGCATTGTATCTTCAGCCTTTTTGCAGAGAAACATTTCACAAATCAGTGGTTTCACCGCCCATATGCATCCTTTTTCTCCCAGATAGATGCATTTGGACCCCTCCTGGGGTACACGCAGAACCGAGAACAAGTCCTTTATCGCTCGTTCATGGGACATGACCACATTAACCACCACATCCGCGAAAAAGGTAATGACACCCTCCCGGGTGCAACAGGCACTTACCTGACTTTGATAACAGGTCTCGGTACAAACCTCACTGAAATAGGTGGACAAAAAGATATCCACGTCCTTTCGAAATTTTAGGTAATCCGTCAGCTTTTCCTTCAGTTCATCCATGTCCGCCGTCTTCAGCCCTGACAAATAGCCAGTTACCAGTTCCAGAGCCTCCATCTGTTCGTGCTGATATTCAGTCATTTTTCCACGCCCTGATTTCTTGACAGTTCGATTCTTACTTGATCTTCTGTTAACTACCATATACGAGAAAGATGATAACGAAACTATCTGGATTTAGGAAATGTAAGCATTTCATTATTAGCATGGAGACACACGCATGCCCCAGTCTGAGGATACAATCGCCGTCAATGTCGTCGTTGAGATGACCACCGCTTCCCTGAGAGCCATCGTCGAACAAGCCAAACGCCTTTCAGGCAGAAATGAAAAAGGACATTACACGGTGGACACGGCAGACAAAGTCAGTGAAATGGTCTCCCGTTTCCTGCTGGAAAAGGACTTTGAAGCTTTTGCTACGAACCACGATAATTACTGAATCATGAACCAGGAGTCAATCATGGAATTTGAATGCATCATTTATGAAAAGCATGGTCATTTGGCCGTGATCAAACTGAACCGGCCCAAGGTCCTCAATGCCATGAACAAACAACTCTGGCTCGATGTTCAAGAGGCCCTGAAAGATGCCGGGGAGGATACCGCCATCAGGGTGCTGGTCATCACGGGCCAGGGCCGCGCCTTTTCCACCGGTGCCGACTTGAAAGAAAGCAAGACCCGCAGCCTCGAGGACTATCGCAAATACCTCGAAGAACTCCAGGAGGCGTCCAGGAATATTCTGCGGTTCGAAAAGCCGACCATCGCTGCCATCAACGGATATGCCTTGGGTTCCGGGTATGAACTGGCCCTGGCCTGTGACATCCGGATCGCTGCAGATGAAGCCCAGATCGGATCTCCGGAAGCCAAAGTCACCTCCTCTGTCACGGGGGGTGCCATGCGACTGGTTCAAGCCCTGGTAGGACCGGCAAAGGCCAAGGAACTCCTGTTCACGGGGGATTATATTGACGGCAAGGAAGCCGAGAGGATCGGACTCGTAAACCGATCCGTACCATTGGACGAGCTTTGGAGCACGGTGACGGACATGGCCGGGAAGATTGCGGAAAACGCATCTTTTTCAATCAAGATGATTAAAAAGGGACTTCAGATGGCACAGGGGGAGGCCAGCATGGACGCCCTGATGGATTTTGAGATAGAAGCCTGCCTTGCCTGCGTATCCACCAAGGAACGCCAGGTTTCGTTAAAAGATTTTGAAGACCGGAATAGAGCCGTGTAACGATTTTATCGCCAGGTTTGGTTAAGTCATAATATTTCAAGGAAAAAGAGGTCAACACATGCTTGAAAAGGTTATCAACGCCAGCTCGGTCGCTATTGTGGGCGCATCCAAGGATGAAACCAAGCGGGGTTACCAAACGATTCGAACCCTCCTGGACGAAAAATACGAAGGTGGCATCTACCCGGTAAATCCAAAAGAAACAACCATATTGGGGCTCAGGTGCTATCCGAGTGTCTCTGCAATCCCGGAGCCGGTGGACATGGCACTCATCGCGACACCGGCACGTACGATACAGACCGTATTGGAAGACTGTGGCCAAAAGGGTGTGCACGGTGCCGTCATCCTTGCCAATGGATTTGGAGAGGTGGGCGCAGAGGGAAAGCAGCTGGAAGAAGCCCTCGTTGCGACAGCCCGGAAAAACGGTATCCGCATCATCGGTCCCAACACATCCGGTATGATCAACATGCACCTGGGTTTGAACCTGGTGGGGCTCCAGGATTCGCCCAAGGGTGACATCGGGCTTCTCTCCCAGAGTGGCAATATGGCCCTCACGCTTATTACCGAGGCCAAGCTCAAAAGCAAAAAAGGGTTTTCAGCCTATATCGGCGTTGGTAACGAAGCAGATATCAAGTTTCACGAATATCTGGAATTTTTCAGTAGCGATCCAAACACCAAAGCCATTCTCATGTATGTCGAAGGCATGCAGAAAGGAAGGGAGTTTCTGCAACAGGCCTATAAAACCACCCTAGAAAAGCCGATTATCCTTTTGAAAAGCGGTCGGTCTTCCACGGGAAAAAAATCAGCCGGCTCTCACACCGGTGCGCTGGCAGGTATTTCAGAGGTTGCCAAGGGTGCCTTTATGCGGGCCGGCATCACCGTAATCGAGAATTCCAATGAGCTCTTTCCAGCCGCGGAGACCCTCTCCAGTCTTCCACCCATGAAAAATAAAAGCATTGCCATCCTTGCCGACGGTGGCGGACACGCCACTATCGCCGCAGACCTCCTTACCGATCTGGGCGTCGACATTCCAGAACTGAGCCAGACAACACAGAAGAAACTCAAAGAAATTCTCCCGGCAGCAGCCTCGGTGATCAATCCCATCGATGTCGCCGGTGGAACCGACTCGGACCCATCCGTATTTGCAGATTGCGCCCGTATCGTGCTCAAAGACCCGCATATCGGCGGTCTGTTGATTGTCGGTCTTTTCGGGGGCTATGGTATCCGCTTTGCAAAACGTCTCTCTTTGATGGAGGAGGATGCTGCCCACCAGATGGGAAAAATGGTCGCATCCCGTAAAAAACCCATTGTCCTTCACAGTCTCTACAGTTCCGAAAAACCGCACTCCCTGGATCTGCTCCGATATTATGACATCCCGGTATACGACTCCCTGGACATTGCCTGTAAATGTATGTCTGTTCTGGCTTCCTACGGCGCTTACCTCAGAGAATATCGTGCTAAAACCAACTTTGTTTTCAACTGGGGGGAAAAGGCTAAAAAAGAAGGCCTGGCGCTGATTCAGCAGGCCAAAAAAGAAAACCGGAAGGTCCTCCTGGAACACGAAGCCAAAGAACTGTTGCGTCTGCATGGCGCAAAAATTCCCAAGGATTTTCTTGTAAAAACAGCCCGGGAAGCCATTGACACGGCAAAAAAAATCCAAGGCCGGAAGGTTCTTAAAGTTGTATCCCCGGACATTCTGCACAAAAGCGATGCCGGTGGTGTGGTGCTGAATCTGAAAACCGACCAGGAAATCCGGACGGCCTTTAATCACATCATGAAAAATGCCCGGGACGGCAATCCCGAGGCCGATATCAGGGGCATTCTGTTATCCTCCATGGCTGACAAGGGCGTCGAAACGATCATCGGGACCAAGATGGACGACCAGTTCGGCCCGGTCATCATGTATGGACTCGGGGGCATCATGGTGGAAATACTCAAGGATGTTAGCTTCCGGGTGCTTCCGCTCTCCCGTCGCAGCGCCAGGCACATGATCCGGGAAACCCAGTCCGCTCCCATCCTTGAAGGGATCAGAGGGAATCTCCCCTATGACCGGAATGCAATTGTCGGCCTGTTGCTGCTGTGTTCCGAACTGATCGAATCCTACCCCGACATTCTGGAAATGGATTTGAATCCGGTGATCGTCCACCATGAGGGCTGCAGTATTGCCGATGCGAGGATTATACTAAAATAAAATCGCTGCGCGATTTAATGGACGCGACGTTGTCGCTGATTTGGCTTTGGTGATATTTTATTGACATGAAACGACTTTCACGATAAATCGGCATAAAAATTAGACCTAAACTTTGAGGTTATGTCAGGTTCTATTAAACCATCCCGGCCTTTGTCCGGGGTGGTTTTTTTTATTCTACAATACATGAAGGAGTGCTCATGGCTGTTAAAATTTCCGTACTTGTTGCCTATTTTCTGATCATTCTTTGTATCGGCTTTATTGCAAGGACAAAGCTTAAATCGCCCCCGGAAACCTATTTCTTGGCCGATCGTCAGTTTGGCGCGCTGATTTTGCTGGGCACCATGGTGGCAACCAATTTCTCGGCCTTTACCGTGTTTGGCACATCCGGCGCCGGTTACCGGGATGGGTACGCCTTTTTCCCTATCATGGGGTTCGGCACGGGATTCATGGCACTGACCTTCTGGATCCTTGGCAGAAAAATCTGGCAGGTTGGCAGAGATCGTGGGGTTGTCACACCACCGGAACTCGTCAGATCCCTATACCTCAGTCCTGTTCTTTCGCTGATGTTTGCCGCGGTCATGATCATCTTTACCATACCTTATCTGGCACTGCAGCCCATGGCCGCCGGTTATGCGCTCGAAGCGCTCATCGGCCTGCCTTATGTTTATGGATGTCTTCTGGTGACGGTCATTATCGTTCTTTATACAATCAGGGGTGGCCTCCGGGCGGTTGCCTGGACCGATATGTTTCAGGGGTTGATGATGTTCCTGCTGCTTCTGGCTTCGTTGATTATTGTCGCGAGTCACCACGGTGGCTTTGTGGAGGCACATCAAAAACTGTTCTCTTCAAACCCGGAATTGTTCTCACGCCCGGGTGGCACCGGGAAATACACCTACGGCATCTGGTTCAGCTATATCATGCTGTGGTTCTTCTGCGATCCCATGTTCCCACAGCTTTTTCAGCGCTTCTTCACCGCCAGAAATCCGAATGTCATCGCCAGAACCATGCTTTTTTACCCGCTCATCTGCACCCTGGTGTTCTTTTTGCCCATCTCGGTGGGTGTCATGGGTCACCTGTCGTTTCCAGACCTTGCAGGTAAAGAGGCGGATCGCATCCTGCCCATGACCCTTACCCTGATATCGGGTGATTTTATGGCCGCTCTCGTGTTAGCCGCCGGTCTGGCCGCCCTGATGTCCACCATGGATTCTCAGCTCTTGACCATGAGTTCCATCTTTAGTCGGGATATTCTTCCTTTGATCAACAAAACCAAAAGCCAGACCAGTATAAGCGGACGTGTGTTTGTTATTTTTTTAAGTATTGCCGGGTTGCTGCTGGCCTTAAAACCACCGGCAACCATTCTGCAGATCGCCACCCAGACATTTACAGGTCTGGCTGTTCTTTTTCCGACGATCCTGTTTGGACTGTATCTCAAACGGGTCTATTCAGTGGCGGCCATCCTGTCGATTCTGGCCGGTGAAGGTGTCATGCTGCTTTTCTATTTCAAGGTGTGGACGGGGGGCGGCGTACTGCCTGTGGTGTGGGTCATGCTGGCGACCTTTGCCGTGTACCTCACCGTCCATGCCCTGCAAATGCATCGGGAAGGACGCCTGGCCATATCCAGCCCCGCATGGCTATCCAATCGCTACGTGTACCTATTCATGGGAATCTTTACCCTGGGAATGGATTTCTGGGCCTGGAATCGTGCGGCACCGATGTTTCTGGGAATTCCGGCCTGGATTTTCTATTTTGTGCTGCTGTCGGCGCTACAGACGGTAGGGATGGTGCTTATTGCTCCGCTCATCTTCTTCGATGTTTGATGAAAAATGATGGAACTATTTAAAAGATGAACGTCCAACATCGAACATCGAACGTCCAATGTTGAATGTTGAATAAAAAACATTTAAGATTCCCGCAGAAAGCTATGGGGAATGCGCTCGCTTTTGCGGTTCAATACCAAGTTATTTTTGCTTATTTTCTGTCGTTTTGATGCTTTGGGCATGGCGATATACCTGATCTTAACAATTGGCCGACAATCTGTTTGTTCATCTTCTAAATTCAAAATTGTTTCCTATGATTGGCACGGAAGCCCTGTAAATAACCCCCTTGCCCTGGATGGTATACCCAGGAACAGCGGCCGGAATCAGCACGGAAGTGCCCTTTTCAAGGGCTAAGGGATTCATGCTGCCGGTTTCGGCAATTGTGTGCTTTCCGGATGTACAGAGCAAAATCTCGACACTTCTATCCATCTTTCCCTCAAAGGTGTCCCCGGTATCCAGGGTAAGAACCGAAAGTTCGAACTCCCGGGCAGGTGTCCGGTAAACACCCATGTGCTGTTCCCGGTTCCCGGGCAGAAGAATGTCGACAGCCTTTTCTTTGAAAGACAGGATGCGCATCAATTCGACAACATCCACGTGCTTGGTTGTCAACCCCCCCCGGAGTACATTGTCGGAATTAGCCATGAGCTCTATCCCCACGCCGTTCAGGTAGGCGTGCAGCTCTCCCTGTTCCAGAAACAGGGCCTGCCCCGGCTGAAGATAAACCAGATTGAGCAGGGCCGGAAAGATAACACCGATATCGGATGGGTATGCGTGATGGAGTCTGACAACCCAATCATATTCGGGTCGTTCATGCTTAACCAACTGGGCATTCCTGACAGCCTCATGAACAATATCGGCTTGCTTCCGGGGGATCATATCCATGAGGGTTTGAAAAAAAGCCTGAATGCTGCCGGCTGGCGTGTTTATTTCCAACAGATGAAACGACTCCCCAAGGGATTCCGGGCATAGCTGGTGCAGCAGAGCCCCTGTGTCAGAAACGTTCCTGAAGCCGCATAGGCCCCAGAAAGGTGTCAGTGCACACAGGCATTCCGGCTTGTGATGGGGGTCTTTGTAGTTCCGGTCGAATGCATTAAAAGAGATGCCGCGTGTTTCTTCACGGGCATAACCTGCCTGTGCATCGGCTGCGCCGGGATGCGCCTGAATAGACAGGGGTTCTGCCGCCGCAAGCACCTTGAAAAGATAGGGTAGCTTTCCATCAAATTTTTCTGCCACCCCTCTTCCCAGGATGTCGATGGGGTGATCCTGAATCAGGTCGGCCAGCGATTCCCAGCCGTTTTCAGTGCTTACAAAGGAAGGCGCCTTGGGATGCGCCCCCATCCACAGTTCGGCCTGGGGTCGATCCGCCGGTGATGGCTGTCCCATGAGGTCTGCGATGGCCGTGCAGGACCCCCAGGCATATTCCTGAATCGTATTTTTAAGATAGGCGATGTGTTTCATAAAAAAAATCGTTTCACGATTTTTTAGTGCGCGACTGCGTCGCTATTTTTATGCACAGTGTGATGCGTGTTAAGTATCTTTTTTTGCCGGGGCAATAAAGGGTTTTATAGCAGGTTTTCGATTATGAAAAAAGGGATTGAATTACATTTTCTTTCGGGGGTATATTATGAAGGGTCGGAGGGTCCGAGGGGGATACGAGGGTTGGAGGGTGGCTTTTCCTTTCAGGCGTCATTTGCACTTCGTGCGAAATTAGTCCTTCGGACGTTATTAGCGCTGCGCGCGTCATTTATTGCAGCCGATAGCTTTCAGCCCCACTCGAACCCTTGGATCCTTATACCCTTTTTATTTAGGAATATCGATATGGCCAATTCTAATTATGTGAATTATTCAGCTCTGGACAGACCCGAAGTGCTTATGGCCCTGTTTCACCCTCGACCGGAAGGGAATACTGTCGGCAGCGCAGGCAAGGGTTTGGACCTGCTCATACCCGTGGAGGAGGACATCCGGGTGGGCGCCCGTTTTCACATCAGGGACAACACCTGCCCGAACATTCTTTTTTTTCATGGCAACGGGGAAATCGTTTCGGACTATGATGATCTGGGCCCCATGTACAACCAGTTGGAAATCAATTTTCTGCCGGTTGACTACCGGGGATACGGGCGCTCCAATGGAGAGCCTTCCGTTGCCAACATGATGAAGGACTGTCACACGATTTTTAGATTTGTTCGCCAATGGTTGCAGGAAAACCGACACGATGGACCCCTGATTGTCATGGGCCGTTCCCTGGGAAGTGCTTCGGCCCTCGAGCTGGCCCGGGCTTACAAAACAGATTTGGACGCCCTCATCATAGAAAGTGGATTTGCCTTTGCCGCCCCGCTCCTCAGACTGCTGGGGATCAATACAAAAGCCATCGGATTCAGCGAGGATAAGGGATTTGGAAATATTGACAAGATTCGAAATTACAAAAGACCGACCTTGATCATCCATGCTGAATACGATCATATTATCCCCTTTTCAGATGGCCAATCCCTGTACGACGCCTCCCCTGCTCCTGACAAAACACTCATCCGCATACCTGGTGCCAATCACAACGATATTCTATTCCGGGGCTTGTCAGAATATATGAACGGCATCCAAAAGTTAATCGGGCGCTTGGGACATGCATAAACTGAAAAAAAACCTCGTCGTCTTCGACATGGACGGTGTTATCGTGGATGTGTCTGAATCATACCGTGAAGCCGTGCGGCAGACCGTCCGACTGTTCTTTAAGGACGCGCCCGGTTGGGACAGGCTGCCGGATCCTCTCTTCTCTCTTTCTGATCTCGCCGGTATCAAACAACGCGGGGGGCTCAACAATGACTGGGTCTTGACCTATCATGTTCTGGATTTGCTGATGACAATGGTGCGAGTTCCAGATCTGTCGGATGAAACCGATCCCTGGCTGCTGCATGAAAAGACACTTCACGGGTGTGACCTTGAACGCCTCATCGATTTTCTGGCTTCACATGGGTCCCCCCTGGATCACCTGCATCAAAAATCCGGGAAGCAGCACAGCCATTTCATACAGAAGATGTCATCCAATGATGTGGGCAGTGGGAATGTCATCAAACAGATCTTTCAGGAAATTTACCTGGGCCGAGACCTCTTTAAGGCAACCTATAATCTTCCGTCAATTACCGATACCGGGGAAGGTCTGATCACCAGGGAAACACTTCTGATAAAATCCGCCGTTTTCCAAAGGCTTGCCGCGGGAAATCTGTTGGCCCTTGCCACCGGACGCCCTCAGACCGAAACAGACCATGCTCTGAACCATTTTGAAATTCGAACATATTTTTCTTCGGTTTTCAGCCTGGACGACTGTATCCGCGAAGAAAACAGCCTCTTTGAAAAAGAGCACAAAACAGTCTCGTTGAGCAAACCCCATCCCTATATGCTGGACGCCATTGCCCGGATCCATGTCCAGGAGGCTTCTCAGCGGTACTATATCGGGGACATGCCGGATGACATGCAGGCAGCGAATCGATCCGAGTACGGATACACCGGTGTGGGCATCGTCACATCTGCGCCGGACAAAGCAAAATTAAAGCAGGCACTTCGAGCAGCGGGCGCCAAACACGTCATCCAGGATATCTCCGCCCTGCATGAAATACTTACGCGGGTATAAGACCAAGAACATCCCGGGGGTGTCTGGCGAGAAACCGGCACCCATTTTCCATCAGCTCGGCCTCGGACTTGAACCCCCAGGCCGCACCCACGGAAAAGATGCCGGCGGCAGCGGCTGTTTGCATATCAACGCCTGAATCCCCCATAAAAAGACAATTCTTTTTATCTAAATTCAGTTCCTTCACGATGCTCAAGGCACCTGCGGGATCCGGTTTTCTGGGAAACCGGCTGTTGACGCCGATGACTTTTTCAAATGTCCATGCTGCAAGCAGCTTGTCAACGTATTGCCGCGTAAAAACATGGGGTTTATTGGAGAGCACGGCCAACTGAATACCCTTTTGAGTCAAATCGTCCAACAGTTCAGGAATACCGGCATAGGGGGCTGTTGTGACATCCCAGGTCTTAGCGTACGCCACCATGGAGTCTTCGACACATGCCCTTACTTTCTCACGGGTGGATTCCGATTCAGGAAGTGCCCGCTTGATCAACATTTCCCAGCCGTCACCAACAAAAGACCGATATCTGTTCACAGGATGTACAGGATACCCCCTATTTGACAAGACCCGGTTCACTGCATTCCCGATATCCTCCAGGGTATCCAGCAAGGTACCGTCCAGGTCAAAGATGACCGCTTTGATTTTACCTACCCGATATAATATATCTTTTTCCATAAACTATCGTAGTATCGTTTTACTTAATCAACCCTAATAAATCCTAAATCCCAATATCGATTATCGATTACATGAATTTCGATTTGAACATTCGAATTAGGGAGCAAGCTTCAATGACTGCCCTGGGTTAATGACGGCACTTTTGGAAAGTTTATTGTATGTCATCAACTGGTTGAGCGATAACCCGTATTGCTTGCTGATGCCGTACAGGGTATCCCCTTTTTTCACGATATGGGTTTTGACAGTCTTTTTTGGTGGGCTGCTTTTGACAACAGGCTTCTGAGCCTGCTCAGCCTTTTTATTGACAAATTCGACCTGCAGTTTCTTTAGCTGTTTATCTATCGCACCGATTCTTTTAGAAAAAGAGGATTCCAGGCGATCCAGCCTTACCTTCAACGGCTGGGTGGCCTGCCGGTTGTTATCGAGATCCGCCACCAGTTCGCTGATCCCTTCCAGGGCTGCCATCCTTATCTCGATTTGTTGGAGGCGATGGTCCATTGCGGTTAGCAGGGCTTTATCACTGCCACCGGGGCGAATAGCGAAAAGAAAGATCACTAGCAACAACACTGGAATGATCACCAGCCAGGAACCTGGTCGGGCAAAGAACGAAGCCAGCCTGGAGCCGGAATCGAGCTTCTGCGTTCTTAAAGGGGAATAATCTTCTTCAAAGGTTCCTTCTTCTTCAGCCACCGTCTCAACACCCTCATTAGAATCTTTCCATTTCATCCCTCTTTCCTCCTGTTATAAAATTGTGTAACAATTTTATTCGAAAAATCTTTCAACTGCAAGCAGCATTTTTAACATACAGATTTTCGGTCATTATCACAAACCCAAGTTGAGCCTTTCAAATTATAAAAGTACAAATTCGTCAAAAATTGCCCAAAATTCCTCCAGAACCGAATCTGTTTCAATGAGCAATTCGTGCAATGCATCCGGAATCATAACAAAATCACAATTGGGTAACCTTTTGCAGATTGTCTTCTGAGCTGCTATGGACACAATTTCATCCCCACCTGCTGAAATCATTTTCACGGGTGTTGTGATGCTCTCAGGATATCCGTCGGCCATCATATGCTGGATGGAATGAAAGGTGGCATCCAGCCACCCGACGGTAACGCCTCCTATGGCAACATCCGGGTTGTCGATTATCATCTGAATGGTTTGTTGAAAACGATGCGGGTCCCTGGTAAGACGATTTCCGGCAAAGCATTTTCTGGAAGGGTCGAAATCGCTCGCCCGGGTGGCATAATATTTTTTAAACCCGATTCGGGCGGCGATTTCTACGATCATTTTCACCGTCCTTGTCAATATTCTCGGTCCGGCAATATCGATCAGAGGGGATGTCAATACAGCCTTCCCCACCCTGCCCGGATGATCATGCAGATACCGAAGGGCGACATGCGCCCCCATGGAGTGCGCCAGCATTATCACCGGCCTGTCAGCTTTCTGCAGAACATATCTGTCCATGAAACAAGCAAGATCTTTCAGATAATCTTCGTACGACCCCACATAACCCTTATAACGATTTGGCAGAAGACGATCGGATAATCCCTGACCCCGCCAGTCAAATGTGACAACACCCAGTTTTCTCGCAAGAAGCTGATCCACGGTTTTCCGGTATTTCTCAATAAATTCGGATCGCCCCCCCAACAGGACGACCACACCCCGACAGGTCTTTGTCCCACAGGCATAGGTTTCAAAACGGATTTTCAGACCGTCATGTGTGTCAAATGTTTTCATCGAATAGCCGCTCCAGAAAAACCGACCCGAAAAGGCGGAAGTGGATGATAATTATGCGAAGATACACTTTGAATATTGATTGTTGAAGCATTATCCATTAGGTTTAAATTTTCAATACGTTAATCGAAGATTTCTCACAACAAGCTGAGAGGAATCTTCGATCATTCGGAACCCCTTGCTTAGCACGCGGTTCGTAGAACAATCAATATGTTAATAATACCCAAGATGAACAATTGCTGAGGTTGCCGTCGATGCGGTAAGATCGGCAATTGCTCGTCTTTGGTAATCGTTACAGGCAGGTATATGACATGTCAAAGCACTCTCACAGATTTACGGATGAATATGATGGTTTTGTCGGATTTGGATTCAATCGAGAAACCGACGAACATACGATCATTTATTACCTTCAGAAATTTTCAGATGATTCGTTGATGCAAACCCTTGTCAAGCGATTGTCCGACCAGGACCTGACAGACATTTTTGATCTGCTGACCCGGCTGTTGAAAACCCATCTCGCAGAAGAGGAGTATCATCATCTTTTTTTGAAAGAATAATACATTCGCTTTGCGAATGTATCTGGCGCGACTGCGTCGCTTTATTGCGGTTCAATCAAGGATTGAAGAACCTCGCAGCAAGCTGCGAGGAATCTTCGACCGTAAGGAACTCTGTCTAATTTAGATTCGCTCGCTAACCCCGCAGCAAGCTACGGGGAATGCGCTCGCTATTGCGGTTCAATACGTTACAACAGACACTTGAACCCTGGAATCCTGGAATCCTTTAATCCTATTAAAATTTTGTTTATTATATTTATTTACAATAATTTAATTAACTATTATTAATGTTTTATATGAGGTATGATATGTTTACAGACACACAGCTTGATCGATACGCGGACGTACTGCTTTGGGGACTCAAAACGGCACGCAAAGGCCGTCTGAATAAAGGAGAAATTTTTCTGGTTCGTTACAACCTGCCGGCAATCAAACTCGCCGAAATTCTTCAAGCCCGGCTTCTCGATATGGGCATGAACCCGGTCATTCGAACCGATGCCACACCCGTGATGGAGCAGCAATTTTTTGATATCGCCGGACCGCAGCAACTGGTGTTTCAACCGCCCGGTGAAAAAACCTTCTACCAGCATTTAAACGGCAGTATCTTCCTGCATGCGCCGGAGGCCATTACCCATTTAAGTCATATAGACTCCAATAAAATTGCTCAGGCGGCCATTGCCAGAAAGTACATCCGTGACATACTGGAGAAAAGAGAAGAGCAGGCCCTGTTCAGCTGGACGCTTTGCATGTTTCCCACAAAAGCGCTTGCCAAACACGCCGGGCTTTCTCAGAAAGCCTACACATCCCAAATAATAAAAAGCTGTTTTCTGAACAGGCGATCGCCCATTGATGAATGGGAGCGTATCTTTCATAACGCATCTGAAATAAAGGCGTGGCTCAACAGCATGCAGGTCCTGCATTATCATATCGAATCCCGACATATGGATCTTGAGATTACCCCAGGCGAACGTAGAAAATGGATCGGTATCTCCGGTCACAACATTCCCAGTTTCGAACTCTTTCTCTCGCCTGATTGGCGAGGCACCCGGGGCGTATACCATGCCGATCAGCCGTCTTTTAGAAGTGGGAATCTCGTAAAGGACATTACAATCAAATTCAAGAAAGGGAAAGCCGTTGAAATTAAAGCAAAAAAGGGGCTTGCATTTATCAAAAAACAGCTCTCCATGGATCAGGGAGCCAACAAGGTCGGCGAATTTTCTTTAACGGACAAACGGTTCTCCAAGATCAACCAGTTCATGGCCAACACCCTTTTTGACGAAAATTACGGTGGGGCCAACGGCAACTGTCACATCGCCCTTGGTGCCTCCTATTCAGACACCTACGACGGCGACACCGCCACACTCACCCGGAAAATCAAATCAAAACTCGGTTTCAACGATTCCGCCCTGCACTGGGATCTCGTGAATACGGAGAAAAAACAGGTGACAGCACATCTGAAAAATGGGAAGAAAATGGTTATCTATGAGAATGGGAAGTTTACGTTATTGAAATAAATTTTAAAGCAATTTATTTCAATGTGTTAGGTTTTAAGTGTTAGGAGTTTTTTAAGTTGGCATTTGGCCGTCTGCTCGAACCTAAAACATAACACCTAAAACCTAAAACGAATTTTTTCTCCCAACCCATTTGGAGAAAAAATTATACCTTATACTTCCCAAAATCCTCCGGGGACAGGTTCTTGAGATACTCAGCCCATTTTTTGCCCTCTTCACTCTCATCTAACACCTCCGGCTGGGCTTCACCGCTATTGGAGCGTTGTACGACCTTGTCGTCCACATAGATGGGTGCTCCAAATCTGAGCGCGATGGCAATGGCATCACTGGGTCTGGCATCGATATCAAATGACATCTCCCCGGATTCAAAGTAGATCCTTGCGAAAAAGGTATTCTCCTTGAGATCGCAGACCTCGATGCGTGTCACCGCCGCATTGAACCTGTCGGCAACATTTTTGAACAAGTCATGGGTCATGGGGCGGTCAAAATCAAGCTTCTGGAGGGCCGATGCAATGGAGGTCGCTTCGAGCAGACCAATCCAAATGGGAATCGCGTGATCATCTTTTTCTGATTTCAAAATGATAATCGGTGTATTGGACGCTGGATCCATGGTTAATCCTGCGATGGTCACTTTATGCAGCATAACTTTCTTCTCCTTTGGCAAGGGAATGCCCCGGGTCACAAGTCACCACGCTGCCCCACAATGAATGGGGAAATGCCCTTTCAATCCTTACCCGGACCATCTCTCCCACCTTGATTTCTGTGTCAAGGCGTGAAACACTGTCCTGAATAAAATTAACAATTTTATTACCGCTGGTTCTGCCGGTCCACTGAACAGCCTCGGGCGCCCTGTCCCGGTGATCACCGGCCTGTTTTTTACTGGTGCCTTCCACAAGGACTTCCTGTATGGTCCCCTTCATACGCGCATGAATTTTCTGAGTGATGCCTGCCTGAAGATCAAACACTTCCTGAAGACGCTGTTTTTTTTCTTTCTCCATGACTTTGCCCCTGAAACGACCGGAAGGTGCATTGGGTCGATCTGAATAAATAAAGGCAAACAGGCTGTCGAATTCAACCTGCCTGAGTAGTGCTTTGGTTTGTTCGAAGTCCTCCCTGGTTTCACCCGGAAATCCTACGATGATATCGGATGTAATGGCGATTTCCGGACATGTCTCTCTCAGCTTTGCAACCATGTCCAGATACTTTTCACGGGTATAGCGCCGATTCATCCTTGCCAGCACGTCATTGGAACCCGATTGTACAGGCAGATGGATATGATGACAGAGTTTTTCCATGGATTGGAATGCGTCAACCAGACCATCCGATAGATCTTTGGGATGTGAGGTGGTAAATCGAAGACGAAACAGACCTTCAACCTCATTGATCCGTCTTAAGAGTGTCGGGAAATCACAAAGATCCTGTTTTTGTCCATAACTGTTGACGTTTTGTCCCAGAAGCGTTATCTCCCGGACACCGCTTGCGACGAGTGATTTGATTTCATTAACAATATCTTCAGGTTCCCGGCTCGTTTCTCTTCCCCGTACATAAGGTACCACACAATAGGTACAATAGTTATCACACCCGCGCATGATGGTGACAAAGCGCGAGACTTCATGGGGTTTGCCGGGGGTTGGGATATCTGCCGTTTCCTGGATCCCCTGGGTCATATCCACATCGACGATTCGGCACCGTTGTCTTTCAATTCTTTCTAAAACAGCGGGCAGGCGTTCAATGGCCTGGGTGCCCAGGACAAAATCGACATGCGGCATCCGTTCGATAATCTTCTGCCCCTCCTGCTGGGCGACACACCCACAGACACCCACCATCAAATGCGGTTTTACACGTTTCATTTTGGCAAGACGGCCCAGAAAGCTGAACGCTTTCTGCTCTGCCTTTTCCCTTATGGAACAGGTGTTTACGATAACCAGATCCGCGTCTTCAACCCGCGTTTCCATAACAAATCCAATTCGCTGCAAGCGCGCCTCGATCTGTTCGGAGTCGTAGACATTCATCTGGCACCCGATGGTGTTGATATGGAGTTTCTTATCCTTCATCGTCCCTTAACAGTATGTTTCGTGCATTTTGTGGCAAAAAAAGTAAACACAATCACGAAAACACGGAATCTAAAAAAACACGAAATTTTTCATGGGCTTTTTCGTGGTTTCATTCTTTTAAAACTCTATTGTCTTAATCTGATTTGATTATCCCTCATGCCGTCCTAAATATTGGGGCGGCATGAGGGATAATCAAATGGTTCCATAAATACGTCCTTCTGCAAATCTTTCAAAATACCCGTCACTTCTCCTTCGCATCCGGGTGGGATCTGAAGGGAAACCAGACCAAGCCCTGCATCCACCGTGGACATGGTCACAATTCCGTCACAGGCCTCGAAAATGAATTTCAGAAAGCCAATTTTTCTACGGTCTACCCTGAAATATAGAACGGTTGATTCCATAATAAAATCGTTTCACGATTTTATATGACGCGACCTTGTCGCTTTTTTTTAGATTATTCATTTCGCGTTTCCTGAACCCCCAAAGCTGAGTTAGATTATCATCATCATCCTTTGTTTTGCAATAAAAGATTTCCTTATAAATGGCGTCTCAACGCTTCTTGTGATATAGCCTGCTGCATGCAGAAGACCTGGGAGATTCAAACAACAGATACCGACACTGCAGCACGGGTAAGCCGCTTTCTGGGCTGCCACCCTGCAACGGCGTCCATTTTGGTTCAAAGAGGGGCTGAATTCCAAAAAGGACATTCAGGCGTTTCTAAACCCATCCCTGCACCACCTGAAACCGCCTTTTGAAATTGCGGACATGACCAGGGCTGTTGCCCGTATCGGTGATGCCCTCCTAAATAGAGAGAAGATGCTCATCTTTGGGGACTATGACGTAGATGGCGTGACGGCCACAACCCTGCTATATCAATTCCTGAAAGAAATCAATGCAGAGGTTTCCTTTCATATTCCGCACCGTGTCACCGAAGGATATGGTCTGAAAGCATCTCATATCACCGATATCGCCATCCCACGGGAAATAAAGGTTCTATTGACCGTGGATTGCGGCGTGTCAAGCCACGAGGCCGTGTCCCTGGCAAATGAGCATGATATCGATGTGATTATTACAGACCATCACGATATCCCTCCGAAATTGCCTGATGCACTGGCCGTCATCAACCCCAAAAGGGACGACTGTCATTCGGGTCTGGAAAACCTGTCCGGTGTGGGGCTCGCATTCTATCTGGCCCTGGCGCTGCGAAAGTACCTTCGAGACCAAGGCTTCTTCCAGAATCGAAAAGAACCGAATTTAAAAAAAAGTTGTGATCTCGTGGCCCTGGGAACGGTTTCCGATATGGTGCCCCTGGTGCACGAAAATCGTATCTTGACCTGCACAGGCATCGAAATTCTCAGATCCGCACACAGACCCGGCATCAAAGCCCTGGCAGAGACCTGCGGCGTCGATCACCGTCATATCGACGCACAGGACATTTCCTTTCGATTTGGCCCTCGCATCAATGCGGCCGGCAGAATGGACCATGCCGGAATCGCGGCACGACTCCTGAGAACCCCTCTTCCTGAAAAGGCCGGACAGGATGCAGCGCTGCTCAGCAAATTCAATTCGCGACGGCAAAAGGAAGAAGAAAGCGTTCTGGCAGATATTTTAGCACGTATAGACAGGGACCCAGGTCTTGTGCAAAGGAACTGCATGGTTTTTTCGAGCCCGGACTGGCACGAGGGTGTGGTGGGTATTGTGGCTGCCCGCTTGACCCGTCTTTATTTCAAACCGGCCATTCTCATCTCCGTGAAAAAAGGCCTGGGAAAAGGGTCTGCCCGGAGTATCCCCGGCATCGATATCCGGTCTGCGCTGACAGCTTGTGCTCACTTGCTGCAGGGCTTTGGCGGGCATCCCATGGCAGCAGGATTACAGCTCCCGGCTGATCAGATAGAGCCCTTTTGGGACCGCCTGCACCAGGTGATCGGCCAGACAGCTTCAGCTGAGGACTTCACGCCCAAAATGACCATGGATTATGTATTGGAGCTGTCTGATATTACACCAAAACTGCTCGATGAAATCACCTCCCTGGGTCCTTTTGGGGTTCAGAATCCCGAACCTGTTTTCATGGCCAACAATGTGCTTGTTCACTCACCTCTTCCATCGTGGGAAAAGGCCACAGGCGCATGCGCTTGTCATCCTCCGCCGACAAAAAGAGCAAGGGTTTGTGGGCCATCCAATTCAATGCAGACCCAGATTCCATCCTTGTGGACCAATTCACGAGAATCGCCTACCATCTCCAGTGGAATCGCTGGAACGGTAAGAAATCTATTCAACTGTTGGTCAGGGATACCCAAACTTGATAAATCGACGACGCCTGGTTATATTTATGAGGATCGTAAAAGGAGCATCGCGAATCATGATTGGAAATCTTTTTAAATACTGGACCTACCAGTTGTTTTCCCCGGGAACGGTGTTAAAAGAAAAATACGCCGCCTTCAAATCTCTTTTGACCCATGACAAACGCTCCCATGAACTCTTGGCGGAGCTGGAAGACATCTATTACAATCGGGAAAAGAGAGATTTCACTGCCATTGCCAAATTGTGTACCGACCTTTCCCGGCATGTATCCGGGATTGTCCATGACCTGTCCAGGGTCTGCCCGGCACGCTACCCGGATCTTTTGTTTTTCTATAAAAAAATCGATACCTATATCCGTTTTATGACGATACCGGATAAAGCCGCGGATACGCCGCCTTATGTACTCAGACTGGAAGAAACCAGTGCCGAAGACCTTCACCTGGTGGGTGGTAAAGCACTGAATCTCGCTATGGTCAAAAATGCACTGAAGCTCCCGGTTCCTGATGGATTCTCCATTACAACCAACGCCTATTACCGATTCATTGAGCACAACGGTCTGCGGCAGGAAATCGACCAGCGGCTGTCGAAGATCGATATCAACGACACCAGATCCCTCGATCTTCTGTCAAAAGAAATAGAAAATTTGATCATGGCCGCAACGATGCCATCGGAAATCAAGACAGCCATGCGTGAATTACACCGGTCAATTGCGGCAAACGACAACGGCGTTGCGAGGGTTGCCATGCGCAGCAGTGCGGTTGGGGAAGATTCCCGGGCATCTTTTGCCGGCCAGTACACGACCGTTCTGAATGTGAAAAAAGAATCCCTGTGCGAGACATACAAAAAAATTATCGCCGGCAAGTATTCACCCGAAGCCATTTATTATCGTATCAGCTACGGCCTTTCAGATGTTGACACCCCCATGGCCGTACTCGTCCTGAATATGGTCGATGCCGTAAGCAGCGGCGTTTTGTACACGGTTGATATCGAGGATCCAGAAACTGGGAACATGAAAATTCACGCTATCTGGGGACTTGGAGAACTCCTGGTGAGCGGACAGGTGCCCGCGGACATCCTGACCATATCAAAAAAGCCCTCATTAAAGGTTATAAATAAACTGTCGGTCATCAAAATCCCTTCAGATGATTTACAGCGATAAAGGCCAGACAGAATCCATACCTCTGGGCAAAACCCAAGGTGAAGCGTTTTCCCTGAAAAACCGTTGGGCCATCAAACTATCCAAATGGGGAATGGAAATCGAAAATTATTTTCAGGAACCCCAGGACATCGAATGGTCCATCGACCCCTTGGGTAACTGTTATATTCTTCAATCCAGACCCTTGAATACCGGTACCCTCAGCGAAGACAACCTGAGTTGTGATTTTGAGGATGTTCAGCACGACGTCTTATTGAGGGCCGGGGAACGTGCCGCTTCCGGAATTGCCGCAGGGACAATTTTTAATATTGAACAGGGATCGAACCTGGAGACTGTTCCGGAAAAGGCTGTCCTGGTTGCCAGAAACGCTTCACCGCAATACGTCAAAGTGATCAACCGCCTCAGTGCCGTGGTCACCGATGCCGGCAGTTCGGCCGGGCATTTTGCCTCGGTAGCCCGGGAATTCGGTGTCCCGGCTATCGTAAACACCGGCGATGCCAGCACCCGTCTCAATCAAAACCAGGCAGTTACCGTTCACGCGGACGGGCGGACCGTGTATGCCGGAACCGTCACCCAAATGCTGGAAAGCCCTTGCGCCAAAACCGACTTGCTCATTGACAGCCCTTTTATGCGGAAATTGGACTACCTCATGAAATTTGTTTCACCCCTCGAACTGGTTGACCCTGATGACACGTCGTTTATTCCTCAACGCTGCCGATCATTGCATGACATCATCCGCTTTGCCCATGAAAAGACCGTTCAGGAGATGTTTCACATCTCCGACAACCGCTTGAGAAAACTGAGTTTCGCAAAGAAAATGATCTCCGTCATACCCATGCAATTCTACATCCTCGATGTCGGAGGGGGTCTTAAGGATCAGTCGAAACCTCAAAAAGAAATTCACATCGATGATGTCCGCAACAGGGCCATGCGTGCGTTGTGGGCAGGACTGACCCACCCGGACATACAGTGGGGCGCATTTAGCCACTTTGACTGGGAGGCACACGACAGGATCGTCATGAGCGGCGGCATCGCAAGCCCGAAATCAACCATGTTCTCCAGCCATGCGGTAATCTCCAATGATTATATGAACCTGAACTTCAGATTCGGCTACCACTTTGTTATCGTAGATGCGTTGTGCAGCGATAACACATCGGAAAACAGCATGTTGTTTCGTTTTTCCGGTGGGGGCGCGGATCTTTCCCAAAGAATGCTGAGGGCGGATTTTCTAAACAAAATCCTGATTCGCCTGGGCTTTGAAGTGACCGTCAAAAGCGACCTTGTGAATGGACAGTTCAAGGGGGCGGATCTGAATACGAGCCTTCAACGTCTGGACATGATCGGACGTTTACTGGGCGCCACCCGCTTAATGGACATGTACCTGAAGGATGTATCCATGATCGAAAGCTTTGTTGACGATTTCATGCAGGGGCGCTATCATTTTGCATCAGCGGATGAAGAATAGAAACCCTGGTTATGACATACACACTAAAATGGATAACAGACAACCTGGCTGTGGGGTATGCCCCCATGGTACAGACTGATCTTGAGTCGGTAAGAGAACACGGGATAGATGCCATCGTGAATCTCTGTGGAGAGTTCTGTGATCTGCACGAAATTCAGATGGAATCCGGTTTTGAAGTCTACTACTTTCCAATTCAGGATGAATGCGCACCGAATATGGAAGCCATGGAGCAGGCCTTTGCATGGTTAGACAGTGCCGTCGCTGAGAATCGAAAGATTCTTGTCCACTGCAGATTTGGAATCGGCAGAACCGGTACCTTCGTCACCGCCTATCTCATGAAAAACGGCCTGGACATGACGGCAGCCGCCAAGGCACTCAAGCACACCCGGGCAGACCCCACCCACTATTGCCAATGGAAGTTTCTACGGTCTTACAAAAAGAAACTTAAACAAAGGGATCAAGGTCGGTAAAGATCCGCTTTGATTCCGTATCGTTTAATGATCTGCTGAAGCGCCTGACGCTCCAGCCCGCATTGTTTGGCCGCCTGGGTAACATTACCCTTGTTCAAGGACAGAAGATCTCCGATATAGGTGTGATTGAACGCGTTAAGGGTTTGCTCCTTGGCCTGCCGGTATGGAGCGTCCTTGTACTTTTCCCCGTATGACACGGGAATCCGGTCTTTTTCGCTCAAACCGACATCATAGGGAATAATTTCATCCGATGTCGAAAAGAGTATACCCCGCATGATCAGGTTCTCCAACTCCCTGACATTTCCTTCCCAAGACATATTCATAAAAATTTTAACAAGCTCGCTGGAGAGCCGTTTCAAGGGCTTGTTCATTTTTGCACAGTGCTTCTCCAGGAGGTGGCTGGCAATCAGTGGGATATCTTCGGCACGCTCTTTGAGGGCGGGCAGTTCAATGGGCAGGACGTTCAGGCGGTAATAAAAATCCTCCCTGAATTCACCCTTTTTGATTTTCTCTTTCAAACCTTGGTTCGTCGATGCGATGATGCGGGCGTCAATTTTCACCGGCTTTGCATCCCCCAGGGGTTTCACTTCCTTTTCCTGGAGTACCCGCAGCAGCTTGGTCTGTATGGCGGGGCTCACATCTCCGATTTCGTCGAGGAATATCGTACCGGTGTGAGCTTCCTGGAACAGACCGGTTTTGTCATGTTTTGCATCGGTGAATGCACCCTTTTTGTAGCCGAAAAGCTCGCTCTCTAAGATATTTTCAGGTATGGTAGGACAGTTCACCGCAATAAACGGCTGGTTCCGGCGATTGCTCAGTGCGTGTACAGCCCTGGCCGTCAGATCTTTTCCGGTCCCCGAAGGACCCGTGATCAGCACCGTGAGGTCAGTGGCAGCCACCATCTGGATGGTTTCATACACCCGCTGCATTTTAAGGCTTCTTCCCACCAGATTTTCAAAGGCAGTCTCTCCTCTGCACTCTTTCTGGAGGCGACTGTTTTCTCTGATCAGCTGGCTTCTTTCCAGGGCCTTTTTGAGTCTGATAATGAGCGCCTCGTGCTCAAACGGTTTGGTTATGAAATCATAGGCGCCTTGCTTCATGGCTTCCACGGCCATCTCCACGTGGCCGTAGGCCGTCATCATCACCACCGTCAGGTCAGGGATTTCTTTCTTAATGATTGCCAAAAGCTCCAGTCCACTCATCACCGGCATTTTGATGTCCGCCAGGAGCAGGTCATAGGGCGTTTGAGACAACATCTGAATGGCTGTCCGGGCTGACGGGGTGACATCAACCCGGCATTTCAACTCAGGCTCCAGGCTTCTCTTCAGAAGATGGAGCATATCCGGTTCATCGTCGACGATTAATATTTTGACTGGCATACATCAGTTCTCCTGTGAAACCGTGGCAGCGGGAAGTGTGATGGTAAACACCGCTCCCGCTCCGGGTTTGCTTTCAACAAAAATGTGGCCGCCATGGTTTTTTATAATTCCGTAACTGACAGACAACCCCAGTCCTGTTCCCTCCCCCGTGGGTTTGGTCGTGAAGAAGGGGTCGAAAATATTTTTGAGATGTTTTTTAACAATCCCGTGGCCATCGTCTTTCACCTTGATCATCAGGTCACCAGCCGGTTTGCTCAAACCCGTGGCAATCTGTATGCGACCTTTTTTCCCCACAGCATGGATGGCATTCACCACAAGGTTGATGAGAACCTGTTTGATTTTCTTCTCATCGACCAGAATCGGCTGTACCTCCGGGTCATATTCTTTCTCTATCGCGATATGTTCGATGTTGGAGTGGTGCTGAACGAATGTAAGCACATCGTCGATGATGTGATGAATATCCAGCCTCTTTTTTTCGGTCTCCGATTTTCTGGAAAAACTCAACAGGTCTTCGACGATGGTCTTACAACTTCTGACGTGCTTCTCAATGGTTTTCAGATCCGCATAGCGCGCAGAGCTGTCTTTTTCGCCCCTCAACAAAAGCTGGGTATATCCCAGTATGACACCCAGGGGGTTGTTGATTTCATGCGCGACACCGGATGACAACTCACCGATCGAAGCGAGCTTGTCAGCCTGGGTAAGCTGTTCTTCCATGCGTTTTCGCTGTTCGATATCCTTCAGCAGAAAATGAAAGGTTTGCACTTCGTTTTCGGACTTTTCAGCCATGCTCCCACTTAGAAGTACACGCTTGACAACACCATCGCTTGCAATGATTTCAAGTTCAACATTCGATATGGACCGTTCTTTTTGTATGGAAGCCATTGTGTCGAACCATTTCTCGGGTTCCACCATGAACTCACGCGCATTTCTATGCTCGATTTTATCCGTTTCCCTGTCCAGACCCAGGAGGCTGTACCCGGACGGATTTAGGTTGACAATGGTCCCGTCTTTTTCCGTCACCAGGATCATATCTTTGGACACTTCGAAAATCTTGCGGTATTTGTACTCGGAAACGGAAAGGGCATTGGTGCGTTGTTCAACAAGTCTTTCCAGGTTTTGATTGAGAAACAGGAGCTCCTTGTGGGCCGATTGAAGCGCCTGCCTGTCCTTGCGGACGAGCTGGTAAATCTTCCAAATCCGTTCAAAAAAAAGAGTGACGGCACCGACGACAATGAACATAAAGGTGTTGATGGCTCCGCTGAAAGGACGGATCTTGGCCCAGAAGGGTTCGTGGCCGGCCATAAAAAGAAAATTTTTAAGAATGTGGCCGGCTGATCTTGACACTGCAAAGCAGGAAAGGGACAGACAAATCCACCAGAGATAGGTCCAGATGAGATTGTTGTGATCCTGCTTACGAAGTTTAAACACAATCCCTAAAGAGAGAAAGGAAAGAATGATCATCAGGAACGAACCGATCAGATCAACGAATAATATGGGGAGGGAGGATATGATCATGGATGAACCCTGTTCCCATTGTCAGACGTGGTGTTTTTCAAAATGGTTTTCAACCCGTAATAAAGAAAAAACATGGCGGGTACGCACAGCAGATGATCCAGTTTGAGCAGATAATACACAATGGATATGCTGTCCTGCCCCTCTATACTTTCGACGCGAATATGCCACAAATCAATTATGCTTATCCCCAGAATATCCAGATGCTCATCCAGGAAATGGACTGCAGCGGCATTGATATTCCAGAGAATGAACAAAACAGCAGACAACTGAATGTACTTCCAGCCTTTTTCTTTGATGAGGTTTCGTTGTCGCAGCCAGAAATCCAGACTCCCCATGGAGATGATAAAAAAGATATGCGCCATCTGGTGCACGTAAAGACCTTCCGGTTGCCCATGGGTCTGGGTGGCCAGAACCGGGTCGGCAGATAAAAGCAGGCCGGTAAGTGATACGGTAAAAAAAGAAAGCCTCAAGTTATTTGAATTCATAGCCAAACCTTCTGCAGGAGTTTCATAAAAAAGACCAGTAAAACGACGCCAAAGATACGGCGAACAGTCTTTCCTTTCAGGTTTTCAGACATGATCCGTGATCCGAACTGCCCCCCGGCAAATGAAAAAACCGCCGCCAACAGGATAAACCGCCAGTCGGTGTCTGCCAGAGAGATGTGGGCGACAAAGCCGGAAAAAGAGGAGAAGACGACGATGAAAATAGACGTTGCCGCTGCCGGCTTTGCCGGCATCTTCAACACGTAAATGAGCAGGGGCACGATAAAAACACCGCCGCCGATACCCAGCAGACCCGCCATAACCCCGACGGCAATACCAATGCCGGTGCCACCGAGTATCCGGTGTTTTTTATTTAACGCCGTTGCCTCTCTCTCAGCGTTTCCGGAAAAAATCATACGTATGGCTGCGAAAAATATCACGCCAGCCAAAACGCCTGAGAATACCCTTACATCGATTAAGCTGGTCAGCATCGCCCCAAACGGGGCTGCCAGTGAAGACGATACAAGAAGGGGAACCGCTGTTTTTACATCGATCATTTTTTTGCGGTAATAGGTGATAGCTGCAGAAAGAGCGGCAATCCCATTCAAAAATAGAGATGCCGAAACAGCGGTGGTCAACGGAAATCCCAGTAAGACGAAAAGAGGTGAAAAAATCAAGCCGCCCCCCAGTCCCACCATGGTCAGGATAAAAGATGAGCAGAATATGACGGCTAAAAGGAGTGTCAAGGACATGACAGATAAACTTTCCTGTTTTTAGATCAAATAAGATTGTCAGGATCCGGGTTTTTCGAAATTGGAATTTCCATTCACTCTGGAGCTGTTTTTCTTTTTGAGTATCTTTTTTGTGACCGCCCACAGTGTGTGAACCAGAATCAGGGACAGCACAAACCAGACCAAGGCGCCGGCAGGGGTCGGTTCGCCGCCGAAACCAGGTATCTTGAAGACATAGGATCTGCCGAACAGGTCTGACAACCTGTCCGGGTTGTAGGCCTCATTGACATAGGCCGCCATGAGAAGAACCGGTAGAATAGTGGTGAGGATACTCTTCAGAAAACCTTCAAAAAAATAATCATAATAGACCTTGTTCAGCTTGGCCTGGTCAATATTTTTTGCAAGTGTCTTGCCTTTTTCGCGGTTCTCTATTTCCATGGCCTGCTTGCGGATTTCAGCCCAGTGGTTGAACTCTTTTTTCAGGGCTTCATACCTTTTGGTGGTATAAAATCGTTTGAAAAGCTTTGTGAAAACCACAGTAACCAAAACCAGCATGAATATCACCATGCCAGGACCCAAGACATTGAGTGGTGAGACAATCATATCCATCACATTCACAACAGCCTGTGTAACGGCTACAATTTTTAACCACACGATATCTAAGAATTCATCCATCAATAATATGACTATGCACTTTTATAGTACGCGGCTCCGCCGCCCAATAAAAAAGGGGAAAGCACGATGCTTTCCCCTTTTTTATCACATGTTATGGCTTATATCCAGATTTCAATCTTGAAGAATCTGAAGAACAGGAAGAACAGGGTGATGGCCAGAACGATCTTGAGTGTTTTTTCACTAAAGAGTTTCTGCGCCCGGCTGCCCAGCATACCGCCCACAAAACCACCGATAATAATGGAGATCATCAACCACATGTCCGGAAGATAGCCGGTCATCAGGTAACCGATAAAGGCGCCGATGCTCGAGAAAGAAGTCCCGATCAGTGAAATCGGCACGGCCACGTACATGGGAAGTGCCCCGATGGTGGTCATGGCCGGTACCAGCAGGAAACCGCCGCCGATGCCGAATGATCTGGACACCACACCGATAGCCAGACCCAGAATGGCGAAAAGCAGTGGGTTGATGGTGAACTCTTCACCCCAGAACTTGAATCGGTAGTCTGTAAGACCATTTTTTACGGGTTCGATGCGACCCATTTCTACGGAGGTTCCTTCGGTTTTGGCTTTGGCCACCGCATCGTTGAACTTTTTTACCATGGCCTTGATGTTTTTCCGTTTTTCCATGGCCTTGGGCCTCAATTCCCGAAGGGTCTGAATACCCATGATCACCACCAGAACGGCCAGCCACTCCTTGTAGGCCTGCATGGGCAGGTAGGCCGAGACATATTTGCCCAACCAGATGGAGCCGATAAAAATACCCACGCCAAAGGAGATACCCACCGGCCAGGCCACACGTCTTTCCACCACGGCATAGCGATAGAAAGAACCCAGGGGTGAAAACAGGGTCAGGGCCATGTTGGAGGGTTTCAGCACATTGGCGGCATTGATGCCGATGGGGCCGGCCGTTTGGACGATCAAAACCTGAAATGCAGCCATGAGCATACCACCGGCAGCACCGATCATGGAAAAGTAGGTGCCCACCAGAATCGCACCGAGAATGATCCAGAGGGGGTTCATATACCGAAACCCTTTGGAAAGCCAGAAGCCCTTTTTCAGAACCTTGAAAGATCCGTTTTTGGCACCGTTGACATAAACATCAAAACCGGTTTCCGGGGGAGTGTGACGATAAGTCTTGAAAGATGCTGTGAACTTGCCCGTGGCTTTGTCAAGGTCGATGGATGTATTCTTGTCCCAGTACTTGCCGCTTTTCTGGTCGGTGATGACCGTACGTGAAAAAATGACGATTTTCCCTCTCAGGGCACCCTCTTTTACAATGGTGTTGATGCCATAGGCCGATTCATTGGCATACCTGAGGAAGTTCCACTGCTCTTCAGACGCGATGGGTCCCATCATGCTCCTGGCTTCGGGATCCACATCATTGAATTTCTTTTTCAGATAGTACATGGTTGTGGAGTAGATCCCATTGCCCTTGCCCAGGAGAACCGACGGGCCACCAAATTTCTTTTTACCTTCGGCGCCATAAGCGTCCGGGTTGGTGGTAATCAGGTAGTACAGGGGTGGAATTTTTGTATCGGCGTTGAATTTGGCCTTCTCCGCATCTTTTTTCAGCCGTTTGACCTCATGGACACCGTTTGTGTCTTGGGGTGCAAACATATCCTGCATGGCAACCACCAGATACAGATCCTTGCCCGGTTCGATCATGCCCTCGATGGTGACCGTATCGCCGGCTTTAAACTCGCTGCCGGATATTGTGGCCGAAGACGCACTGAAGCCGGGCGCTGCAAACGCAATAATCATTAAACATAGTGTGATTGGAAAAAATAACTTTCTCATTAACATCCTCCTATTTATTTGATGGTCTAAAAAATTCCTCTTCCTTAGACATTTCTTGGTCTTTAAGCATCCGTCAACCTATAACAATGCATGTGGATTGCTTCTTTCCTCCTTTCCTTTTGCGTTGAATGTATGCTTTATCTTTTTAAACTTAAATACTTAATGGCCAGCATGCCACCAAGTCCGCTGGCTACGACCCCAATGAAAAGCAGTGTCATCAATTGCTCAACATCGATGAGAAAAATACCGGCTCCGCGAAAAAACATGAGGTTCAGCAGCGCTGACGTGACAAGAACCATGACCGCTCCAGACCCGATAGCGACAGTCCGCTTGTGCTTGAATCCATCTCTTGTTTTCTCTATCGCCATGTAACCGGTAAGGGCCGTGTTGAATCCAATAATCACCGGCAGGACATCAGCGATTGTGGCCGTATATGTCATTCCGGTTAAAAAAAGCACCAGAATAATGGCGCCGATGGAACCAGCCAAGATACTGTAAAAAACCTTGCCGGGTCGGGTGTCACCTATTTTCATAAGATGATGGGTATAGTAATGAATGTGAAACATATTGCCTCCCATGGCGAATTTGTAGTACTGCAAGACAGTCAGCAGCCTGAAACCGTTTTCATCTTCTTTAATTGCTGAACCGCAATTTTCCGTCATAAGACACATAGTGCCGTATACGTCAAAGCAAGCTGTATGCCACTCTTTACATAGCAAGCCAAACGGTTTCATGGCCTGTTGTTTGATATATTTTTATCGTTTTATTCCAGATAGATATAATAATATCCAGCGCACTTGAGCCTCTAAAAGAATCATCGCCTTTCCCGATGAAAAATGATAAAGGATGCAACAATAACATTGCACCTTTTTTAAAAAGCATTGGCCGGCAACGGAATCGTGCCTGAATCCGTTACCGCAATAAAAACATTTCAATGCAACATTTCTATTACACTAAAATGACCTTTTCAGATTCCTTTAGCCAAAGTATTTCTTGAATCATATTCCTTCAATAGGCTATAAGGCTGAAAATACAAGCTATTTTGCTGGATAAAAAAACACGAAATTGATGGCCTGATTTAATGTCACTGGTATGAAACTTGCTGTTGTACTCTGGATTGTTGTCAAAAAATCCAATTGTGATTGTTCCATATGAATTGGAAAATTTAAATTATCGGAGGAATATCATGGAAAAAGAGGTATACAGTCTCTGCTTTATGTGCTCAGTTCGTTGTCCCATCAAGGTCAAGGTCAAAGATGGACAGGTCACCTGGATCGAGGGTAACCCACATGTGGCCGGAATGGAAGGCAGTCTCTGCCCCAGGGGAGCAGCCGGCACCAGTCTGCTGTACGATGACCAGCGACTACAAACGCCGCTGATCCGGGTGGGAGAACGCGGGGAAGGCAAATGGCGAAAAGCATCCTGGGATGAAGCACTGGACATGGTAGGCGAAAAGCTTTCAGCGATCGTTGAGAAACATGGCGGGCACAGTGTTGTGCTTGGTGAACGGACCCAACTGGCCACGCACGTCAGCAAGACATTTCTGAAAGCCATTGGATCACCAAACCACTTTACCCATGATGCACTCTGCAAGGGCTCTGTCAACACGGCCTGCCGGTCGCTGTTCGGATATACGGATGGCCAGATGGGGGTGGACTACAAAAATACAAAACACATCGTTCTTTACGGCCGCAATATTTTTGAATCCATTTCTGTTAAGGAAGTCAATAATCTGATGACTGCCATGGAGAATGGCGCCAAGATGACCTATATCGATCCCCGGGTTACCGTGACCGCAACCAAAGCACACCGTTATTGGATGATACGCCCGGGAACCGATCTGGCACTTAACTATGCCTTGATCAATATTATTTTAAAAGAACGCCTCTATGACGCCAAATATGTTGAGCAATGGGTGACCGGGCTGCGCGAACTGCAGGATTTCGTCAACCCTTATACGCCCGAGTGGGCCGAAAAGGAAACGGGCATCCCTGCCGAAGCAATGGTCGACCTGGCCCGTGACGTCAGTAAAGACAAGCCATCGGTTATTTTTCACTTTGGCTACCGTGGCGCCAGCCACCAGAATGAAATATACTTTCGCCGATCCATTCTCATCCTGAATGCATTGATGGGCAGCATTGAATCCAAGGGCGGATTTTTCTTCAAGAAAGGTCCCGGCGCAGAAGGTGGAAAACCGGCCAGAAAACTCACGGAGCAAAAATTCCCAAAAATTGATGTGCCTCGTTTTGACAAGGTGGGAACCAAAGATTTCCCCCTGCCAGATCCCAATCATGGTGTCGGCCAAATGCTTCCTCACGCCATACTGAACCAGGATCCCTACCCCATCAAGGCTTTTATCGCCTATCGCTTCGACCCGATCATGTCCATTCCGGATTCCACCCTGACCAAAAAAGCCCTGGACAAACTGGATCTGATTGTATCCATCGACATCAATTACAGTGATATCGCCTGGTATGCAGATGTCATTCTGCCCGAATCCACCTATCTCGAAAGAACCGATTGTATCCAGCAGGCCAATGGCTTAAAACCGCAGATGTTTTTACGGAAACAGGCGGTCGCACCCCGTTATGATACCAGGGACGGCGCCATGATTTTAAAACAGATCGCAGAACGGATCGGAACCGGAAAGTTCTTCCCATATGAAAGCATTGATGCGTTGGTGGACTGGCAACTCGAAAGCACTGGATTTACAATAGACGATTTCAACGCCAAAGGGTTTGTGGCCTACGGGAAAAAGCAGATATTCTGGGATCGTGAAGAGGGTATCAAATTTAAAACACCCTCCGGTAAGATCGAATTCAAATCTTCCCTGCTCGAGGAAGCCGGTTTTGAGTCGTTCCCTGCCTATGAACCTGTACCCAAACCGCCGGGAGATAGTTTCCGACTCGTGGTCGGCCGTATTGCCCTGCATACCCATGTTTCCACGCAGAACAACCCCTATCTGAATGAACTGTGTGCTGAAAATGTCCTCTGGATGAACCGGAAGCGTGCCGCTGAGCTCGGTATCAACAACGGAGATAATGTGGAAGTGGCTTCCAGTGTTGGCAAGGGTCAAATTGCCGTTAAAGCGACCGATCTGATCCATCCGGAAACCGTATTTATGCTGCATGGCTTCGGGCATGAAGCCGACAGCGCTTCTCGCAGTTGCCGCAAAGGTGTCAACGACGCCCTGCTTCAGGAAAACCTGACCGATAAAATCGGGGGCAGTCCGGCATTACATGACACATTTGTCAAAGTAACACCGGTATAACTGCAACCCGGGAGGAAACCATCATATAAATTTAATCGCCCCGAAAAGCGATTCAGATCAGGGAGGATAATAATGAGCAAGTATTTTCTGTTGCAAGATCAACAAAAGTGTATCGGCTGCCATTCATGTGAAATTCAGTGCAAAATAAACAAGTCACTTCCGCCTGAAACCCGGCCCTGCCAGATAATCCAGGTGGGACCCGAATTTTTTAACGACAAACCCAGGGCGTCCTTTATTTTCATGCCTTGTTTTCATTGTGAAAATGCGTGGTGTGTCTCTGCATGCCCCACCGGTGCCATGCAGCGCCGCGAAAAAGACGGTATTGTTTTCGTGGACCACAACCTGTGCGTGGGATGCAAAACCTGCATCTCTGCCTGTCCCTGGGGCGCCCCGCAATGGAACCCGGAAATGGGAAAGGTTGTCAAGTGCGATTACTGTATGGACCGGATTGACCAGGGTCTGAAGCCCGCCTGTGTGACCGTCTGCACCACACACTGCCTTACGTTCAACGTCACGGAAAAAATGCCGGGTATAAAACGGACGCGCTATGCCCATGCCATGGCTTCCACCAAGGGAGCGGCAACGCTGGGATAATATGGTTAAAATAATAATCAACGGTGTGGAACACAACGCTGAAGAAGGGAAACGGCTCCTGCTTGTGCTCATTGAAAAAGGCATCCGGGTGCCGCATCTCTGCTTCCATCATGCCCTCACACCGGCAGCGGCATGTAAACTTTGCGTCGTGGAGGTCAAGGAAAAAGACAAGGCCATCCGAACCCGGCTCTCATGTGCCATCAAGATCGCGAAAGGTATGGAAATCACCACGGAAAGTGCCATGGTGGACCAGTTGAGAAATACGGCGATTGGAAACCTCTTGAAACTGGCACCCCGTTCTGAGGCCATTCATAAAATCGGACGTGAATTTGGTTTGATAACGGGAATCATACCCGACGGATGTATCCGCTGCAGGCTCTGCATCCGGGTCTGCTCTGAAATCATTGGGGCAAAAGCACTGAAAATGGTCAAAACCGAAGGACGAAATTATGTCAGCCCGTCAGAGAATGGTAAATGCATCGGTTGTCTGACCTGCACCAATGTCTGCCCAACCAAGGCCATTCGATTTGAAGATGACGGCAACATAAGAACGGTGATGGTCCGAGATGAAATCGTAGGTAGACATACACTGGAACGTTGTCAGATCTGTGGCAAATTGTATACCACGACAAAATTCCTGGAGCATGTCAAACATGTTGATGCGGACCATCCCGAGGAAAAAGAAAACCATCGCCACTGCCCGACCTGCAGCAAACTGTATTACCGAAAAAACCTGAAAATGACTGCCCCCAAGCTTGCAACAGTGTATGGCAATAAACCGGTGGCGTAAATAGGTGAAACAATGAACACAAATGCCTGCCCAGTGCACGGCACCATCATAGAAATAAAAACATCCCTGGAATCGGGTAAGGTCAATCACCCTAAAACCCGTCGTATTATGGATGATATTTTGAATCTGCTTCGGGACATCGCCTGGGGAATGGCAGGCAACGATCACTTGGCAGCCATCGACGGCCTGCTGAATGAACTGGATGAAAACAGGGCGGATCCTGTCGGCATCGAGATCAGACAAATGATCGGCACTGCCTTGGACGATCACAGCGAGGTATTCCAAAGCCATATCAAGACCCGAAACTGCGCCACCGGGGATTGCATCAAGCTTACTCCGGCACCCTGCCAGATGGCCTGCCCCGCGGGGATCGATGTCCCCACCTATGTGACGCTGATCGGCATGGGCAGGGACGCGGAAGCGATCGAGATCATTCGCAAGGATAACCCCTTCCCCTGGGTGTGTGGCCTGGTGTGTACGCGCCCCTGCGAATTCATGTGTGTAAGGGGACGCATCGACACACCGGTCTCCATTAAATTCCTCAAGGCATTCGCGGCAGAAAAAGCCCTGTCTGACGGACAGTATCAAAACCCTGAAAAAGCACCGGACAAACATCAAAAGGTCTGTATCGTCGGTGCCGGTCCCGGCGGCATGAGTGCCGCCTATTACCTGGCCCTCAAAGGCTACACCGTGAAGGTGATCGAGGCTTTACCCATGGCGGGTGGCATGACCATGGTGGGAATCCCGCGCTACAGACTCCCCAGAGAAGTGATTGACAGAGAAGTGGCCATGATCGAAGACCTGGGAGTGGAATTTGTTTACAATACCCGCTTTGGGCACGATGTGTCATTGACGGCTCTGAAAAAGGAGGGATTTACGGCCTTCCTTTTTGCCATCGGCGCGCACAAGGCTTATAAACTGAACATCCCCGGAGAAGATGACTTCCCACGGGTCATAGACGCCATTGATCTGCTTAAAAACGTCGCCCTGGGCCATCGACACGCACCCGGCAAAAAAGTCGTGATCATCGGTGGCGGTAATGTTGCCATCGATGCGGCCCGAACCTGTCTGAGACTCGGGTGTCAGGAAGTGACCATCGCCTACAGACGCACGCGCAGGGAAATGCCTGCAGATGAAGAGGAAGTGGAACAGGCAGAGGAGGAAGGTGTTCATCTGGCATTGTTGACTATCCCGGTGGAAATCAAGGGTGACGGCGACAGGATTCACTCCCTTCATTGTCTTCGGGCCAAGCTGGTTAAAAGGAAGGGCAGCGACAGGATGTATCCCACACCCGTTGAAGGGAGCGACCACGATATCGATGCCGATGTGATCATTCCTGCCATCGGGCAGTATGTGGACCAGTCCTGTATGGAAAAACTCGATGAAATTGAATGGACACGGCGTGGTACCATTGATGTCAATATGGCCAATATGACCACGTCTCAGCCGGACGTATTTGCCGTAGGTGATGCTGTAACCGGACCGGCCACGGTTATTGAAGCCATCGGTGGCGGGAAACGGGCCGCCAATGCCATCGACCGCTACCTTTCCGGACTGCCACAACCCAAAATGCCGCCGGTACCGGTTCGCCGTGCCACTACCGATTTTATCGAAGTTCCCGCCGGCACAAAAATGACTCTGAAACGGCCTGTAATGCCTTTATTGAATATCGAAAGGCGGCGTACCACCTATCAGCAGGTCGAGTTGGGCTATTCCGAAAACGTGGCCAGGGAGGAAGCCCGCAGATGCCTGCGGTGTGATATCTGTCGCAGGTGTGGGGATTGTGTAAGCGTCTGCCGGGACAAGATGAAAATCGATGCGCTGCAGATGGGTTATTACGATTTTGACCATCCCGTGAAAACAGATTTCAGGCTGACCCAGGAACGCTGTATCGCCTGCGGTGCCTGTGCGGAAAATTGCCCCAACAATGCCATGCAGATAGAGGACAGAGATGACGAAAGACTGCTTTCGCTCTGTGGTACTGTCCTGAATCGCCAGAAACTGGTTCTCTGCCGTTCGTGTGGCGCCGTGATCGGCCCAGCCAGATATCTGGCATATATCGATGAAAGATTCAAAACCGATGGGCAGGTGGCCTCTGAGCAGACCCTGTGTAAGGTGTGCGCCCGAAGAAAGGGAAGCCAAACCGGTCTGCCCGTTTCAAACATCTGAAGCGTATAGCAAGGAGACTGCAAATGATCTTACGAAGGGGACAGCGCGTAGAGGTTTTCCGTAAATCCGACGATGAAGGCTGGGAAAGCTATATGGACGATTATGTCGGCTGTCACGGCATCATTACCGATCCGGACACGGCTATCAACGACCCGGAAGCCCTGGTGGAAGTCAGCCTGCAGAACAAGGGAACCCACCGTTTGCCCCAGGACTGTCTGCGTGTCCTCGACGATTAGCCTCAAAAAGTGAAAGCTGCCAGCTCTATCCAAACACCGATGCAATCCGCCTATAATCTATGCGGGATAAAGATACCCGCTTTAAATGAACTCCCCACTGGCATCCTTGCCGTGGGTTGTCGTGGTTGGTGTTAATATTTACATTGGGTCGGCAGGTATTTTTGCAACTGGGTAATTTGTGCTTTGCTCCGATCTGGAATAAGGTATGCCTCACATCTTTTTTCTATTTCTTTGGAAACATTGACATCCACAGTTATTTCCGAAGAATCATTGTTTGGGTCTATTCCTTTTTTATCAAAAATATTGGTTACTCTCTGTTCTTTTCTGTAGATGGCTGGGGAGCCAATCGTCAGAAAGCTTTTTGTTTCCAAAGATTCTGCCAATTTTTCTTTGAGCATGGGATCAAAAGTAAGGTCCAGTCCCTGAAGTGTCCGATTGCAGTTGATCATTAATTCCTCATCAAGAATCATTTTTTTGAAACTTCCCCCGGCAAAGGCTGCCATAAGACCAGGATAACACCAGATTTCCTCGACACGGGTCATATAGTATGGTGCAATCGATGTGAAACAGGATTCAAACCCGCCCTGATAATCATTTCGGGTACCATCAGCTAAGCACCCGCAAAGAACACAGTTCATTTCAAAGTGAAGGCAAACTTCATAAAACATGATCTGAACATGAAGAAATTCTGGACTGCCGTATACCGGTTGTAAAGTCCGCATGTCTGTCATGGTCGAAAAATTACTGAAGGACACCCCGATACCGGGTTTTAGCAGCTGAACATAAACCATCCCTGCCAAACAAATGGCAATGTCGTGAACAACGATGCCCAACAGACTTTCTGGTCCGGTCATAAAGGACAAGGTACAAGGGAAAATCGTAATATCTTGTTCTTCCTCAACCAAAACGGTTAAATTTAACAGGCTTTCCTCATCATAAGACAAAGGGGCCATGGGGCAGATCCCCTGCCCCATAACCGGGGTAGTGTCATCGCCTTTGATTTCTTTGATCAGCTGGATCGCTTTTTTGGCACTGGTGTAAACATCACTGTTTTTTGTATTTGATTTTGTGGCACGCAAACTTAAATTCGGGAATTTATCTGAATATTTCAACATCATCGCGATTTGGCTGATATACTGGTCTTCGCTGTTGTTGTCCTCAGGATCAACCACTCCAGGATTTATAGACTCATATAGATCACAGGTTTCGGCAAGCTGATACATTTTGACGGCATCCTGAATATTGCCTCGTCGGATTTTTCCGGTGATATCATCTATAATCATGGGGGTGTTGGAAAATGGGGATGCCGCAACCAATCTTTTATTACGTGTCGGGGTATAGGTGACCCCTGGCAGTGAATCCAAAGCCGTTTTCAACAAAGGCGAAGAGATGAAGACCTTTTTCCCCTCTACTTTTGCACCGTTTTTTTTAAACAGCTCGACAGCGCTCTCTGTTTCAAATTCTACGCCAACGGTTGCCAGAATGTCTGTGGCCTTTTCATAAATGGTTTCGATGGTTTCTTTGTTGAGTAATTCCATAAATTATCGCTGGTGTTATTCTCTGGAGGTGACATCATCATTTCTTTGTGGATCTATCCAGAGATCATAAACATATCATGACATCTTAAAATATTCGATACAGTAAAAACAAAACGATACATACAAGAAATAATATACCACCGTCCGCACCATGACTGTGCCAACTAAAAAGATCTTCTTTATCACCCGTCCTTGCTTTGCTATCGGGAGCTTTAATCATGAAGAACAATCCAAAGACCCAAGTAAGCACACAAATTGCTGCGCCTCTGGAAAAAAAGTCACCTTTTCTATGAGCAACGATTCCTCCAAGAAATATTACAGGAACATATAGTACAATAAATAATAGCATTTTTATTGTATTATCCATTTCTAATCTCCCCTGATTTATTTAAATTTTAGTTTCTCAAATTAGCAAAGGTTGATCAGCGTCTGATCTACATTCATTGCAGATATCTTATTTTGAAGTTTGTTCTGGATCGACAAAGGTAAAGATCCCTAATGTCATGATATTTAGCGGCAGGGTCAGCATGATTAATATCGGTCTAAAAAAGGCATTAAGGATTCCCAATATCGCAGCTGCAGAGAGTCCAGACAAAAACCCAGTCACACGTATTCCATTAAGCAGATAAGATGCGATTATGATAGCAATCGTTAAAATAAACCACTTTATAAAAATACCCATAACAGTATCTCCCATTTATCCATTAATTTTATCCCTCATACTATTAACCAAGGCCGAGGACTTCTTGCCATATTGCTCTGTTATCAAATCCAAATAACCAGCGTGGTTTACAATAGATGGTGTTGAGTTTTAGATAATTTTGAAAATATCAGATATTATGGTGTGCCCAAAAACTAAAATTTGAAAATTTTGCAAATATTGAAGAACCTCGCAGCAAGCTGCGAGGAATGTTCTGCCGTGCGGCAGTGCTTCGCATCGACCGTAAGGAACTCTGTCTAATTTAGATTCGCTCGCTAACCCCGCAGCAAGCTACGGGGCGCTCGCTATTTCGGTTCAAATATGGCCAGGAATTGCCATATCACCGAACCCTCAATTCAATGATACTTGCATTATTGTTAAATCTTGTTGAACTCAAGGTCAGTGAAGCTATTGTGAAACGTAGAAGAGAATGAATCAGGAAAAGCCGAGGTGTGTTTGAAAATCAGGTTTGGTTCAAATCTGATTCATAACTCAAAACATACTGTCAGAATATGCCAGACATCTGTGCTGGCTTCAACGTTTTTAATAACCGGTGCTGTCAGGTGTCGGTTGATTAATTTGTTAGCTTAGTACTATTTTCTAAGGTGTGTCGGGCCTGCATTATTCATATGGAGGCCCAACACTTTAAGATTATTCTATGTTTGCGCCGACAACAGCGGCCATTTGCATCATGTTGATCGTCTGGCCCACCTTCAGGTTTGTAAAGTCGGTGACCTTGCCTGATTTGCTTTTTGATTTTGTGTTTTTGAAGATCGAGAGCAAACGATCATCAGCCACAATGAACTTGCCTGCGTTCTCAGGCTTTCCATTTTCAGTCTTTGTCTGAAGTTTATTCGCTTTAATATAGTCCCATAGTTTTTTGGTTATCTCTGTCCTGGGAAGTTCTGTTGCACCCAAAAGCTCTGCCAGCTCTTTTTTCAGCTTTACCGGTTTCATCAATCCTTTTGCTTCTGCCATTTTTAACTCCTTCATGTTTAAACTCAGTGGATTATTTATTACATTTTTTAAAATCACATACGCCCTGGCTCACAGGCGATGGTCAAAAAGTGGCTCAAATCCCTGTATAGCCAGTTGTTATGAGCTTTTACCCTATTTTATTCGATCAGCACTCATGGCTCAAGGAACATCGATTTCTGAGGTTCCCTTGCTTTTGTTCGGTGAAGGCTCGTCACTGCCGTACACCTCAACATAGGCATTATGCGAGGCGCAACCTTTTTCCCAGTGACTCCTCACTTTCTTGCCCATAAAGGAATCTGGATATTTTCGCCCAATGTTGCAGCCAGGGCAGATATTGCTCCATCCCGCCAGCACTTTTCTCATTTCCATGTTCGTCTCCTTTCATCAGGCGCACTCGCCTGCCGTATTAAAAAAAACTCAAAAGGGTTGATTTCCTGCTCTCAACTGTTGCCTGCACAATACCTATAGGGGTTGTCAGAAAAACGTTCCGATTGAGGACCGTTTTTCTGCTACAAACCCTTATACCGCCATCATATTTTCGGAACATTATTATGACAAGCGGTATAAATAAAAGGCAGTGCCATTTCTGGCCCTGCCTAAGTCACTTCCTCAAAAGATGCCGTTACTCAAAGATAAGATGCACGCACACCCAAGAAGCCGCTTAATGCCGCCCAAACATTCCTTTTTAAAAGATAACCTTTGGCGGCCTTAGGCCAGCGCATGGTTTATTGGGGTTTATCATAGTTGGGTGACAATTATATAACAGAAGGTATGCACGAATTACATAGAGTCAATAGAGCACAGTGGATTTCATGAGAATGGAAGGTTACGCCGGAACAATCACGATACATTCCTATTGAGGTGTTTTATTTGACAGAAATCACCCTCGGTTTTGCTTCAGGCGCCTTGAGCAACGTCAAGGATAGGACGCCATCTTTAAGAACAGCCTCTATATTACTGGTATCCAACAACGCCACCATGGTGTTTCCTCCCTCAAAAAGATATGTTTCTATAACTTACCATCCAAAGCGGTCGCAAATGCGAAGGATGGCGTTAAGCCTTACTTGATAGGAAGGATAAAAATTGCAACCTTCTGAAATAAAACAACAAATGAAAAGACGTGACATGATTGGCTGTTTCGAGACCAACGCCGGATAAATTGAAGAACCTCGCAGCAAGCTGCGAGGAATGTTCTGCCGTGCGGCAGTGCTTCGCATCGACCGTAAGGAATTCTGTCTAATTTAGATTCGCTCGCTAACCCCGCAGCAAGCTACGGGGAATGCGCTCGCTATTTCGGTTCAAGATATCAATACCCTAAATCAACAATGAACTATTATTTTTCAATAAGTTTGTGGGAATCCTTCCAGTTAAGATCAAGGTCATATACCCTTTTCAATTCATGTATCTTTTTTATCGTCCGCTCACTAAAAGGTGCTTTGCCATCAAAGGAATGGAGCACAATACCTTCGATTACATCGCCTAAGGACATTTCCAGATATTCTGATAGACCTTTCATTACCTTTAATAGTCTCTTTTCAATACGCACTCCGGTTTGAACCCGTTCAATTTTCCGTTTGCCAGACATTACCGACTCCTTTATATTTTCTGTAACATAAATAGCTCAAAGGCAATAATACTAGGCCTGATATTATAAGCAAATTATAATATGAAATATATGTTAATAAAAAACCGTATATCAGCATTGCCATCGGAATCGAGCCGTTACCAATAGAGGAAACCAGACTGAAAGCTCGACCAGCCATATGATTTGGAATATTTTTCTGCAATATTGTCTGAAAACTTGTACCTGCCATAATTATAAACATACCAAGCAAAAGAAACAGCGGCAGATAGGTCAGCACGTTCATTATTCCGGCTGTGCTCAAAAGAGAAATTAAAATAAGAACCGTGCCTATTAAGAATACACCCCCAAATAAAAAGTTCTCCTCTTTTCCATCGATACTTTTGAAACTGATTATTAAAGCCATCAGCACAATACCGCTCCCAAACAATGCCTGAAGATATCCAAGGTTCTGGGCACCGTTCCCGCCAAGTCTCTTTGCCATGACAGGTATGATAACCTCGATTGAACCGACAAAAAAATGTATGACACCCACCATGAGAAGAATAAGCATTAACGCTTGTGTGGAACTCATATATCTATAACCTTCTATAATATCCTGTTTTACACTATTGCGATCTTCTGATCTGTTTTCCAGTGTAGGTATCCTTAAAAAAAGTTCGAAAAATGCAGACACAAAAAATGATACTGCGTTAAAAATGAAAACAAAAGCGTATCCGAATCCTGCGACTGCTATCCCACCCAGCATCGGGCCTGCAATGGAAGAAGCTCCCCGGATAAACTGGGTCATTGAATTCGCCCTGGCTAAATCCCTTTCGCCAACAATCTGTGGGATGACAGCTGGAATTGTTGGATCATAAAATGCAGCATTCACTGAAAGGAGTATCTGAGCGCCAAGAATGACAGCTATGTTTAATGAATCGAAATAATAACAGGCCGACACAATCGAGATTATTATACCTCTTAAAGTATCGGTGCCTATTATAATGGCTTTCCTGTTATACCTGTCTATGAAAGCGCCAGAAACAAACCCAAGAACAAGCGATGGGATCAACGAACAAGCCATTACAACACCCATCATTGCAGGTGAGTTTGTCGTATCCAGTACCCAGAATGAAAGGGCGAGCAAGTAGAATTTATCACCAATCTGTGAAACAAGCTGGCCGCTGAGCAAAATCCCCATGTTATGATTTAAAATGAATTTCATCGTAAATTTTCCCTGCAACCTATTATTTCGGTACATTGGTATGTTGGTACATTGATAATGTCAAGCGTTATTTTAAATCTTGGGAATATTTGTCGTATGTTCATAAAATATGAATATTTTCCGGTGAACCAGCTCCCAATTTAGTCGTAACCCGTAGGGGTAGCGACTTGTTAGCTCATTTCTCTATTTGTCGTGTCGATGCGATATTGAATATTGTTGTTTATACCGCTTGTCATAATAATGTTCCGAAAATATGATGGCGGTATAAGGGTTTGTAGCAGAAAAACGGTCCTCAATCGGAACGTTTTTCTGACAACCCCTATAAGCGCAGAAGATTGCAGGTTCAAATGGTGTTCGGACAATTGATGGCAGGTATGAGGATTTTATCAAATTCAAGAACCTCGCAGCAAGCTACGGGGAATGCGCTCGCTATTGCGGTTCAACGTTTTCAGCGTATTGATAGAAATCGATGTTCGGACTAAGATTTTTAAAATTGATACCGAAGCGACAGTTCGAGACCCTTGTTTTCGGGCCGTGAAGACAGGTTGACCTTCAGGTTTTCTTTGAGGCGGTCCACAAATTCCTTGTCCTGATCCCGGTTGTATTTGTGGGCACTGGAGATGGAACCGTAGATACTGCCGGTATAAAACCCAATCTCTACAAAAGTGATAACACCGCCGAGGGCGTACATTTCATTGTCGAAAGCTTCGTATGCAGCATAGATGAGACCGCCGTTCAACAGAAAGGAAATCAGGGCATCCCGGGGCCGGTTGCAGTAGAGATAGCCCCCCCCGGGCAGGATGGCCAGTGCACCAGCCACCCCCGGGCTCTTGTGGCGGATGTCGCCGGCAGCTTCAATTTCTCTGGTCAGATCGACCAGACGGTATTTAACATGATTCTGACGGCTAATCTTTTGAAAATAACCTTGTGCTTTTTCCCAGTCAGCCGATTCGAGGTAAATCCAGCCAGTACGATAATTGGCCTCGTCCTTCACATCCGTATCAGCCGAAATGTTCACGAGGTTCTGAAGGGTTGTCAAGGCCGATGACCGCCGCCCCAGACGCAACTGACTCTCCGCGGCCATGAAGAAAGCCCGGACATGATAGGCCGACCCCCCATCGTCTGTCTCGATCAAGTCACTGAAAGACTGGATAGCCTCTGTGTAACGCCTTTCTGCGTAGTAGGCCATACCCACATGATACCTGGACGCAGGCACGCGCTCATCCCCGGGAAACAGGTAGACAAAGCGCTCATACTCTGCGATGGCGAGCGTGTATTTTTTCTGTGAATACAGTTGTTCCGCATACTGAAACTGCTTATCCGCATCGATGGTAATGGCTGTCTCTGCATAGGCCGAATTGACAAGTATGGGAAACAAGAACATGATCAGTAGAAGAACGATCAAGGGTACTGACCAAAATTTATTAACACCCAGACATGGCATAATGAATTCGTTTTTAGAGCGTGTTTTGTATTTGGTGTTTAGTGTTTGGTGTTGTGGTGTTTAGTGTTTAGTGTTTAGTGTTTAGTGTTTGGTGTTTGGTATTTGGTGTTTGGTATTTGGTGTTTGGTGTTTGGCGTTTGGCTGTTTAAGCGCTTGGTATATCAATATGTTATTCATACAAAACACCAAACACAAAAATACCAAACACATGATGAATTCGTATTTTTAGGAATTCATCACGTTTGTGTCACCCTGAGAACTTCTTCAATGGTGGTGACACCCATGAGCACCTTTTGGATACCGGCCTGCCGCAGACTGATCATGTTCAGTTTTCTGGCTTCTTCCATAATACGGTTCGCATCATACGATTTGAGAATAAGGCTCTTCAACTCCTGGCCCATCAGCATCAACTCGTAGATACCGATACGTCCCCGGTAGCCCGTGTGAAAGCACTTCTCACACCCCACGGCCTTGTATATATCAGAGCCATGAATCGCTTCACCTGGAATGCCGATGGTCATGAGCATGGTTTCATCCGGATGGTGGGACTCCTTGCAGTCTTCGCAGAGCACCCTTACCAGCCGTTGGGCGGCAACGGCAATGACGGATGATGAAATCAAAAACGGCTCGATACCGATGTCCACCAGACGTGTAATGGCACCGGCAGAATCGTTGGTGTGGAGTGTCGAAAACACAAGGTGTCCTGTCAGGGCAGACTGGACGGCAATTTCAGCTGTTTCATGATCACGGATTTCACCCACCAGTACCACGTCCGGATCCTGCCTGACAATGGAACGCAGCCCCCTGGCGAACGTCAGATCAATTTTGGGATTGACCTGGATCTGGCTGATACCATTGATCTGATACTCAATGGGATCCTCGATGGTAATGATGTTGATGTCCGGTGAATTAATGGAGGAAAGTACCGCGTACAAGGTTGTGGTCTTGCCGCTCCCTGTGGGACCGGTCATCAGAATCATTCCGTTGGGTGATGCAACAAGTTTTTTCAACATTTCGAGCATTTCCGCATCCAGTCCCAGTTCGCTGAGTCTCATCAACGAACTCGTCTTGTTCAGCAAACGCATGACAACTCTTTCGCCGAAGGACGTGGGAATTGTGGATACGCGCACATCGATTTCCTGATTCCCGATCTTCAGGTTTATGCGTCCATCCTGGGGAAGCCGCTTCTCGGCAATATTCATCTTTGCCATCACCTTGATTCTGGAAATAAGGGAAGCCTGAATCCACTTGGGGGGCGTGAGCAGGTCATACAGAATACCGTCGACCCGGTATCGCACTTTAAAACTTTCCTGATACGGTTCAATGTGAATGTCGCTGGCTCTGGCCTTGATGGATTGCGAGATAATGTGGTTGACGAGCTTGATGATGGGTGCGTCACTGGTGTCGTCCAGAAGATCGGCGGTATCTTCAATTTCGCTGAGAATCATACTGCCGCTCTCTTCCATGTTCTGGACGAGCTGCTCAGCAGAATCCCTGCTGAAATCGTAGGACAGGTTGATGGCGGAAATGATTTCGTCTTCTGGCGCCAGTACAATGTCATAGGTGTCGATACCCAGAAGGCGGGCGAGATCATCCATGGGCTGAAAATTGTCGGGATTGCTGGTGGCGATGATGATGCCGTCACCGCCTGAATCCATATCGACGTCCAAGACATCTGAAAACTCCCCTGACACGGTGTCCGCAAGATTTTGGTGCCTTTTCTCCAGGGGCACGAGGTGATGCTTTTTCAAGAAAGGGCTCGGGACCTGCTCGGCAAAATCCTTGCCAATGGCCTCCAGGGGCAGCTTCGCCCAGAAAGGGATTTCATACTGGATGCTGAGGGCCTCAAAAAGCTGAGTTTCAGAGATCACCTTTTTCATTTTGAGGATGCTGCCGATGTCGCCGCCTTTTTCCTCCTGGACCCTGAGGGCGTCCTGAATGTCACTATCGGTGACATGGCAGTGTTGTTTCAGAATTTGGGCGAGTGATGTTGTCATAGGACTCTTCTGCCTAAATCAAGCGATTGTCTGGGTTGAAATTATTTTTAAATCCCATATTCTTAAAATTTGAAACGCTCATCTTGGGTTTTGATTACTCTTTAAGTGCCTCAATTGCGTCGACACTTTCCTGGCGTTCCTCCTCAATCGTTTTTCCTTTTTGATTCTTGTCGGCTTCCTCGATCTGTTTTTTCTTCATTTCGTATAATGCCTGGACTTCGGCCGGGTTGGCCACCACCCGGGGTGTCAGAAAAATAAAAAGATTCGTTTTTTCTAAGGCATCATTATCGGTCTTGAACGCCCACCCGATGATGGGAATGTCCCCCAGGCAAGGCACTCCGTAGCTCGTCGCTGTCGTCCTGTCATCGATGAGGCCGCCGATGACCACCGTTTCTTTGTCCTTGACAATCACCGTGGTATCGATGGTCCGTTTAAATGTCGTGGGTCGATCCGACGAGGTTGTAGACAATTCATCGAGCTGTGTCACTTCCAGATTGATGACGAGACGTACAAATCTGTCTTGGCTGTTGTGGGGTGTAATTTTCAGTATGACCCCTACATCTTTGTATTCATAGGAACTATAGGTCTCGACGCCGGTTTCAGCTGCAGATCGTGTCTGGTAGGGCACATTTTTTCCCACATTGATGGTGGCTTCTTGATTATCCGTGGTCAAAATTTGAGGCGTCGAGAGGATATTGACGTCCTTGTCTCTTTTGTAGGCCTGAACAATGGCCCCCAGACTCGGAAAGGTTACACCCCCCACACTGATGGACTCTCCAAACACCCCCATGGAATACCCTGGGGGATAAGACGCGATTCCCGTGAGCCCTCCGGAAAGCCCGCGCAGGTTGGAATATCCGGGATCGCTCCCGCTGAAACCGCCTGTGGCGCCGTAGGAGTCTCCGTTAACACGAAACTTGTCGCCGACAATCCATTCGGTTCCCAGAAGAAAATCTTTTTCGACATCGACCTCCATGATGAGACATTCGATATAAACCATGGACCGGGGGATATCGAGTTTTTTAATCACCGCTTCCAATGTCTGGTAATCATCTTTTTCGGCCGTTATGATCAGACTGTTGGTGACCTTGTCTGCCATGATGCGAACCTTTGACGATACCACAGGCGCTACCTTGGTTGTCTTGCTGTCCGCTTTCTTGCTGGGCAGGGCCTCCAGAACACTTGCGAGATCTTCTGCGATGGCATTTTCAAGGTAATAGACATGAATGGTTTCTTTACCCTTGGGGGTTTCCGAATCAAGAACCGAGATAAGGTCCTTGATTTTTATGGTATCCCCTTCACCGGCCAAAATGATAAGCGTGTTCGTGCGATCATCGGCAACAAACTTGACAAGTCTGGTCGGGCCGACATTTTTTTGGGCTTTCGACACCGCGGCACCGAATATGGAATCAAGTGTCTTTGCCATATCCAGGGCATCCGCGTAAACCAGGGTTACAATACTTAATTCCTGGCCGGATTTTAAAATATCAATGGCTTCCAGAATCTTGGTCAGACGCTGGATATTGGAATAGACATCCGTCACGATCAAGGTGTTGGTAGGCGAATAATCGAGGATGATACTGCTTTTGGATACCAGCGGGGCAAACAGTTTTTTAATTTCTGATGCGGCGGCATATTTCAGGGGGATGAGCTGGGTTACGACCTTGTCTGCGGCGGCACCGGACTCCTCCCTGAGTCGTGTTTCGATATTTTTCGACCGGGCGTCCGGAGATGGAACAATCTTGATGATCTTGCCTGCCTGTATGGTGGTAAATCCATGAACTTCGAGAACCGACTCAAATACCTTGTACGCCTCGGCAACCGATATCTTGGAAGGTGAAATGATGGTGGCCTTACCCTTCACGCGTTGGTCGATAACAAAGTTTTTGCCGGTGAGTTCGCTGATGAATTTGATCAGGACATTGAGATCGACATTGTTGAAATCGATCGATACCATTCTATCTGTCTGGCCGGCCTTTTCTTCAGCACCAACTGCAGGCTGCAACAGTAAAAACACCATGGAAACAGCCACAACAACTCTTACTATTAATTGATGTGATTTCATAAGCTTACCATTTATTCCCGTATAACTTGTTGCGCATTTAATGAACCCCGCATAGCAAGCTGCGAAGATCTCTGACCGGAAGGAATTCCGTCAAGTCAGACCTGCTCACTGTTGTGGTTCACCCGGTCCCTTGGACCCTTGATCACATTATTCCACCGTATAATTTAGCGTCTGCAACCGTCCCCTTCTCCGAATCTCAACCTGCACGTTCTCTGCCGACTGTAAGTTTTTATAGAGACTCAGGGCATCATCCACGGATTCGATATTTTTGCCATCCACCCCGACAATGACATCGCCGTTCCTGAAACCCATTTCACCGAATATGGAATTGGATCGAATACCGGAAAGCGTCAGCCCGTCGGATTGACCATTCTTAAAATGCGGTCGTATGCGCACTTGCTTCATCAAGCTGCCCAGATCATTTACGGCCTCATCGATCCGCTCCCGCTTCAATGAAAAGTTTTTGGATGCTGGGGTCCCGGATCTTTCCGGCGTTTTGTTGCTGCTCCGTCCGGCAATCCTACTTCCACCGGTGGCTCCCTTGAGCTTCTCCATCTGCAGCACTTCAAAACTGCCATTCACTTCCAGGACAACTTTCTCCCTGTGAATCTCTTTGACGACGGCATTCTGTATGGCATCCTCCCTGTGGTAAAGCTGTTGCACACGCTGTTTGACATCTTCTATAACAGCATAGGCATTTTGACCATTTCCGGTTACCGTGCCCCAGAGTTTCAACTGCAGCTTGGTCTCTTCCAGCGCTTCGAGATCGACCTTGGCCGACGCGGGCGTTCCCGCCTGCTTTTCTGCAAGTTTGAACAGGTTACGCTCTTCAATGGCTTTGTACTCGGACAGCGGTTTTACCGATTCCCTGGTGGGGGCCGCTTTTTTTTCACTGCCTTCTATGGCAGGGCTGATGACCTCGAATTTTGCGCCGACCACTTGATAAAATGAGTTGACGCCGAGGTACGATGCCCCGGTCAGAAGAAGTAGATTGATGAGTATCAAATAGGTTCTCATAAATACCTTAACGGCTAACGACCCATTACCTGAATGAAAATTTCGGTTTTTCGATGGTCCCGTATATGCGGATTGGGATCCCTTTATCTCCCATCTGCTGCTTGAAAAGGTTTCCAGGTAAAAGATCCTTAATGCCCGCCAGCAACACCGCCTGCGGAAAAATCGAGCCCCGCAGATTAATGCGGCTCATGCCCATGGGCTTCCGAATCATAACCGTACCGGTCAGATTGCCCTCTACCTGCCCACCCATCGCTTCCAGACGTTTCAGTGAAAACACCTTTTTGTTCACATTAAATTCAGCCTCGACAAGGTTGAGCGCCACTTCCTGAATATTGATAATGGGATTCGACAACGCAATGCGCACATCCGCAAGATCCAGTTTGCCCTTTAAGCTTCTTTTTGGCCCATTGTTGTCAATGAGGTCCACATCTGCATTCAGAAATCCGGACACCTTTCTCCCCAACCGCTCCTGGAGGTAAGTGATATCGGATAACTGTATATCAGCCAGTTTGAGAAATACATCTGTCTGCGTATTTTTACCAGATGCGTTTACATCCATGTGCCCCTTCAGAAATCCCTGATAGGCATTGCCTTGGTAATTGATTGTCTTCCGGGAAGAAAATAAGGAAATAATCCGGGGCGTTATATTTATTCTGTCAATTTTGGCCAACTTACGGTCGTCTTGTAAAACGTTTACCGTCTCGAGTCCGATTCCCAGGGGCAAAACCGGCTGCACCCGGTCGAACTGGATCTGATAGTCCGGTAACATTTTCAGAAGATAGGTGGACACCACACCCTTGAATGTTTCCGATGGAAACAGAAGATAAAGGAAACACCCGCTCGCAACCAAGGTAAAGGCGATGTAGTATAGCGATAGTTTAAGTTTTTTCATAAACTAAATTTTAAATGTTTCCACCTGCAGAATCACGTTCAACAGCCCTTCTTTTTCTTCCTTCTTGTTGAGAGACAATCGCTGGACATGAATCATATTTTGTGATGTTTCGATTTGATATAGAAACCGGGTGATCTGTTCCATGGTAATACCATTCAGTTTCATCTCCACCAGAGACAGACTGTAGGGTGTGTCCTTCTGTTTCGTTGACGATGGTTTCATATAGGTGATGCGTTCTTTTATGCCTACCTCCCCAGCAAGCTTGTCGAGAAAAGAGAATAAGGTAAATCCCCTTTGTCGCCGGTCTATCTGTGTTCTTGAATTGTCTGCACGAATCTGTAACGCTAGATATTTTATTCGTAGCTGCTTGATCTCATCATAACTTCTTGTATGAGACACCAGTCTTCGCTGAAGTCTTTCCCGGGCATCGATGAAAGGAAAGACAACAACTTGAACGAGAAGGAAGATGCCGACAAATCCGATACCGATGCTGATGGCTGTCTTCTCTCGATTGCTCAGTTTGGCTAAAAATGGGCGAAGCCTTTTTATCATAGGACGACCTTCAATTTAAACCGCACACGCGTGCCGGCTTGATCCATGTTTGCCGAGCTGATGGACACGTTCTTAAATATGTCCGCCCTTTCCAACCGGCTTTTCATATCGTCAACAGCGTTGAATGTATCGGTGTTGCCTGCAATGACGACAGTGCCCGAACCCACAACGATACTCACCAGTTCCACATCCTGCTTTTCCGGTATGAGACGACTGATGTCGTTCAAAATATCGATCGTCTTTACCGATACGCCAAATTCACCTGGTTGCGAGCTGCGCTTTGCTGTATCTTCCAATTTCACCCGCATCTGGTGAACAGGGTCCACAATCTGGGTTACCTCCGGAAAGGTCGTCTGAAATATTTCCAAAACTTGGGTCTGCTTGGTTTCAACACGCTGTTTCAGGGTATAGTAATTGATGATACTGCTACCCAGAAACAGCAGCGCGACAACGCCTGCCAGGCAACACGTCTTCAGTATATCCTTTTTGTTTTCAAGCCAGACCTTTTCCATCGCCATTCGGCCTTGCCTGAAATTCAAGGCACCAAACCCTGACAATTCGTTCAACACCAGAGATAACGCGCCATCCATCAGATGCGGTTCCCAGATGGCCTCTTTTGAAGACAGCACAATCTTTCCGGAACTCTTCATGAGATCGGCACGGGTAACCGGTGCACCAAAAAAGGCTTCAAGATCCTGATCAACATCTGCCCTATCTGAATATGTGCCGGTGATTCGAATTTCGTCGATGTCACAAGCCAACCTGGATTTTTGCTCAAATGCCAGCAGGGTCCTGTTTATCTGGGAGCAGATGGCGCGGAGCTTTGACTTGTCTGAGGCCACGATCGAAAAGGTACGAACCAGACAGACATCACCAGATAAGGACAGGACCATGGTTGTGTAGATGTCCCCGATATCCAGAAACACCTGGCAATGCTTTTCCTCAGACAACCGGGACAGGTATTGCCCCATGGCATACCCACCAATGGTCAGTATGTCCGGCTCAATTTTGAATGGATTCAGAACATCGATCAGGACGGCAATGCGTTGTTTCTCTATTGCTGCAGCAAAAAGCTGTGGTGTGTCTGTTTCCAAAGAAACTTCAAGCATATTGAAGTCAAAAACAATATCTTCAGCCTGGTAAGGAAGATCTGTTTCCAGTTCGAACGGAAGTATCTGCCGTACTTTCTTGACTTCTTTAAAGGGGGCATTCAGGTTCCGGTAGGTTACATCAACCGCCGGCAGCGCCACAATGCAGACCGCATCACTGATATCGATCCGTTCGCAGACACGTTCGAGAGACCGTTTCAATTCTTCTTCAAAGGAGGTCTCCTTCACCGAAATGGGAACGCGGGCATAGCTCTCTATCCAGCTTCCGCTCATACCGCTCTTCACAATAACGGCGGAAACGGCATCGTAACGAATATCCAGACCCAGTATTTTTCTGCTCATAAGTTAAAAACGCTTACCCGATAAGATTACAGAACGCACAGTACAAATGATATTTATATCTTATTTTTCCTGATAACTCAAGATTTTACCATGCCACTTGCCTGTTTTCTTTTCTATGAGCCGTTTTACAAGCACCTCAACCGCCAGGGTCATACCTTTTGCCTCGGCCTCGGCACGCACGAAAAAAAAGTCGCTTGTTGTTCGGATAAGCTTGGGGTCTATTTCGAGGTCGCTACAGCCAGGCGCCTCCTTATACCATGTGGGGCTGGAAAGGTCATGGACATATTTACCGTCTGACAATTCCGCTCTGTACTCGAATAGCGACTGCGCCAGGTGCTCGCTATCCGTCGGTAGAATCGCTGCGATAACAGGTAGATCCGCGGTGTTGATATTAATGGCCCCGTCGAAGGTAAATTGGTTGTTTGTGGTTGCCGTCATACCCCATACCGTCATATAGTTCGCGATACCGGGAACACCGCCCACACCCTCAAATAACTCAGGGGTGATCCCCTTGACCAGCATGAGTTCTCCCAGGTGATGGAAAGGTCCATTTTGACTTTCATAGGGTGGATCCAGGTCACGGTAATATTCTGATTCAGCCCCGCTCAATCCTGTAATCAGATCGTCATCCCCAAGATCGAGCCAGTCTTTGAGTGAGTTGATGATGGGTATGGGGGACGTGTCATCGGTTCGGTCAAGAACAGGAATGGCAAGGTTCAGAAAGTGCTCCCACATCCGGCGTTGTGTTTCGTTGAAATCACGTCCGTCCGGAAATTTCACCAGTGAATTCACTTGGATTTTTCCCAGTTCATCCGCAATCGACACCCGCACCCTTCCGTAATCGAAGGGCATTTCCATGAGAAGTTCTTCGATTTTCTCCGGGTTGGCCCAATCCTCCTGAATAGAGTCGATGTCGGAATTTTCCTTATCTTTGATCAGAAGTGCTAGGGCGGCATGCATGCCTGACATGGCCATCTGCTTCAACTGGATTCTTTCCCGAAAAGCGCCTGAAACATAGATGGATGACCGGGCTTTCCGATTCAGTTCCAGCGTCGTGACCACCAGTACGGCAATAATGGAAAGGGTGATGATCAGGGCGACGCCACGGTTATTGTACATACCACTAATTTTATCATTCTATTCCAGCGCTTCCCTCACACCGGAAGCATCACCATGGTTTCAAATACTTTGGACACCGCGTCCTCCTCACCCACTTCCAGGCGAATATTGATGGATTTCGGCGTCGCATAGGCGACGTCTTTGGACTCAGAATCCCAGGTATCGTGGGTCTCACCCTCATTATCGTAATAGGTAAATACCAATGATTTCAGTTTTTCACATAAAACCGGATCATTGGCCTGTTCTTCGGGCGTTTTATATGGGTACAAACGGTCCGAGCGTCGAAGACGATAACCGCTCTCCTCATCTTCCGAAACATAGTAAATAATTTCTGCAACACTTTCATGGGCAGATCCATCCAGAGGCACATGGGATCGAGACGCCAGCCTGAGACGCGGAAAATCCGCACCTGACAGGTCTGACCGGTCTCCAACCACCCGGTAAGGATCCGGTGTTGAATCTAATTCGGGTTTTGCATACTCGGGTACCTGGGCAATGGCTATCCCGCTCAGGTCGAGAGATATGCGGTTCAGACAACTGCCGGTCATACCATATAAATCAAGGCCTGCGTCGATTTTGTCTGCGCTGAAAAACACGGATCGATAAGAGGCGAAGACGGTTGTGATAATGATGCTGAAAATGAAGATAGAAATCATGATCTCCAGCAGGGTAAACCCGGTCTTATGGCTATGCTTTAAACAAGGCACACGCATGTCAGTCTCTCAAAAAGCGGTATCGTCTAAGAAAATATATATATTCATCGGCATTTATCGATACACGAACATCGATTCTTTTCAAATCCTCTGTTTCCAGTGTTCCAGTAATCACGTCTTCAACAGAAACCGTCCATGTGTATCCTTGAAATTCTTCACCAAAATCCCCGGCATCATCGCCCAGTTCCTTTCCCGGCATGGATGTCTGCTCAGCCATCTTCTTCTGTGCCAAAAAGGGAGCGGTCGTATTGAAGGACAACAGATGACTCATGGAAATCGTTTGCGTATACAAGCGGAATATGGCGATAAGGGAAAAGGTGATAATCGACATGGCCACCAGTATTTCCAGGAGGGTGAACCCGGGTGCCCCCCTCCGGGTGTTTTGCTGCTTGTCAAATATTCTTATATGGTTCAATTGCGTCTTCCCAACACCTAACATCTGAAAAGAAATAGATTTTTTATCACGAATTGGGCCAAAAAACTTTCATAATTTGAGATACCTTCTAGTCTTCCAGGTCCACATAGTCTTCAATAATGTTCATGTGTGGCAAAAACGGGGGTATATGATACGACAACTCCCTATCGTTTTCATTTACCACGTGAATCATGGCATTGTCCGAATATCCCTTGGCATAAAATTGAATCTGGACCACGCCATTCGACATTTTTCTATTGCCGGCGAACGCGACATCGAGGATGCGAATGCCGTCGGCAAGGGTTAAACCGCCGATTTCTGATTTTTCATACAACGCTTCTGTCATCAAGGTATGGCTTATCCAAAGTTTCCCATTGTCCATGTCCACATGAAGCGTATGATCTGCTTGGTCCCGAAGGGAGGCTTCCTTCAGATATCGAACGCTGGTCAAAAGCCATCGCGATGTCTTTTTGGTCTGGTCTACGAATATATCGTTCTTGATTCTGGGCAAGGTTACAAAAAACATGAGGCTGATCAATGCCATGACCACCGTGAGCTCGATAAGTGTGAACCCCACGCGGCACGACACTGTGCCCATAGACACTGTGGCAGTTTGATTTTGCGAGCGTTTCTGTTTTAATCGTAACATCATCGGTCCATGCGGAACTCAGATTGAGCGATTCTCGAATTTGCCCTTGCGGCAGAGAAGAGGCACTGCCACTATCGTGGACTAGGCGGGATAGTATCTGACGTCTTAAATGCGGTTATTCTATTTCCCAGGAGTTGATATCCTTGTCTTTTCCCTCTCCCCCTGGAACACCATCCGATCCATACGAAATAATATCGTATTCCCCGTGTACACCGGGACTCAAATAGATAAACTCGTTGCCCCAGGGATCTTTCGGCATTTTTCCTTTTTCGATATAACCGCCTTCGCGAAAGCTGTTTGATACGTTGCCGGTATCCGAGGCGGCAATGAGCGCATTCAGCCCCTGTTCTGTTGTAGGATAGGTGCCATTGTCCAGTTTATATAATCGAAGACTCGTTTCAAGGCTTTCGATGGTCAACTTCGCCTTGAGCTGTTTGGCCTCTTCCGGACGCCCCATTATCCTGGGCACGATCAAACCAGCCAGAATTCCGAGAATAACAATGACGACCATCAACTCAATCAGGGTAAAACCACGGGTATTTTTAATAATTTTCCTGGTTGATAAACACATGATTCCTCCTTGGTATTGCAAGTGAGCTGTATCCTTGGTTCGCTCAGATCACATGATCAACTGATTCATTTCAAAAATAGGCAGACAGATGGACAACACAACAAATCCGAGCACGATACCCATGACCAGAATCATCACCGGTTCCAGGAGTGAGGTTACGCTCATGACTCTTGATTCAACCTCGTTTTCATACATTGTCGCTATTTTCAGTAACAGATTCTCCAACTCTCCACTCTGCTCCCCCACCTGAATCATCTGCAGAGCCAACTGGGGAAAGGCTGTTGAAGCCGCCAGAGAAGTTCCAAGACCCTGCCCTTTGCTAACTTCATCGGCCGCGTGTTCGATGGCCATGGCAATCTGGGTGTTACCGGCAATATTCCTGACAATTTCGAGAGAGGTCAGCAGGGTAACACTGTTTTCAAGAAGTGATCCCAATGTCCTGGCAAAACGCGCCACCGCCAGTTTTTGAAATATCGGTCCAAAAAGGGGCAGTTTCAATTTTGCCTTGTCCCCCATTTGACGCCCGGTGGCTGTTTTGATGAAACTTCGGAAACCAAACCAGAGTACAATTAAAACCAGGAGCATCCCCCACCAAAAGGTTTTAAAAAAATCACTGACATCGATTAAAATAATGGTGGGTAGCGGCAAAATCTGTTCCATATCTTCGAATATAGAGGTGATGTTCGGAACGATGAACGTAATAAGCAGAAAAAGTACCAGAATACCGACACATGCCATCAGGATGGGATATGCCAGGGCCGATCGAATCCTTGTTTTAAGCGCCTCCTGTTTTTCCGTAATATCAGCCAGTTGTTCCAGCACAATATCAAGTGTTCCAGAGGACTCCCCTGCCCGGACCATATTGGTGTAGAGGGAAGAAAATGCACCCGGATAATTGGCCAATGCGCCGGCAAAGCTGTTCCCCTCGACGATGGCATCTTTGATCTGCGCCAGAATCGGTTTGAAGGCCTTTGAGGCTGTTTGGGGAATCAAGGCATCGATGGCCGATACAAGGGGGAATCCGGCAGAGATCAAGGTCGCAAGTTGACGTGTCATGGCGGCAATGTCGGTCTGCTTGACACGATAGAAAACAGAGGCTACAGACGGGGTCTTTTTTGTTTCCTGTTTAGAAATATCAGCCACTTCATTGATAGAAACGGGAAATTTCTGCATTGCACGCAGCTTCTGGCGAGCCATGGACGCACTTTCCGCATCCACAATGCCTGTGGCGTTCTTCCCTTTGATGTCTAGTGCTGTATACTCATATACCGGCATTTCAACTCATCGCTTCGCAATAGAAATTTTATGTCTAAACTATGAAGTATAATCGATAGCATATTTATTGTAAATACCATTCCTGTAAATATTTTCCTTGCAATATGGTGCCGCAGTCATTAATATTCGGTAACAAATTTACTTAAATAAGGGTATGAAAGATGGCCAAAGTTTTTCGAACAAGCAACCGTGAATCGAGTATTCTGTCTAAAATCGAATCCTCCAAAGAGCATGCCCGCCGAATGGCCTTGAAAGGCATTGCCGACTGCATTGATCCATTGAGCAACGCAATTGCCACAAAACTTGTTGAAACCAACCTCGTTGAAACCAACAGCAAGAACTCACTCGAAGAACAGATCAACAATTGTCTAAACAAACTGCAGTACGCCGATGATTTCGACATTGATTATCAGGTGGCGCCGCTAAGGGAACTCATCCATCAGCCCCATGTCGTGAGCATTTATGTGACGTCTTTTGTCATAGAAAGCGTGATCAACCACAAAGATACCGTCGACATTTTTGGATCCGACGAGGAAATTTATCTGTGCATTCATCAGCAAGTTAAAAAATATTTACCATAACCGCTTCTTTTCACAACGCGACCATGCGCCCCTCCCTACTTCCCCGGCTTGTTAACGGACCTTTTGAGGATCCCGTACTGTTTATCCGTTTCCAATTCCAGAACAAGGCCATTCTGTTCGATCTCGGCGACATTCATGCCCTTTCGACCCGGGATATCCTCAAACTATCGCATGTTTTTGTTTCCCACACACACATGGATCATTTTACCGGATTTGACCGCTTGCTTCGAATCTTTCTTGGCAGGGAAAAACAACTGCAATTGTATGGACCCCGGGGATTTATCCGGAACATAGAAGGAAAACTGGGTGGCTACCAATGGAATCTGGTGGATAATTTTACCAATCGCTTCAGCATCAAAGTGACGGAAATCCGAATGGACAGGCACCTTACCATGACATACCGTTGTCAGAATCGTTTCAAACCGGATTCCGAGACACCTGCAGTCCTGCCGTTTTTGCCGGTCCTGCTCCAGGAACCAGCCTTCAGTGTCTCCACTGTACTTCTGGATCATCGCATCCCCTGCCTCGGATTGAGCATTCAAGAAAAATTTCATGTCAACATCAAAAAAGATGCCCTGGCAGGAATGGGTCTGGATACCGGGCCATGGATTCAGACGTTCAAACAGGCGTTATACGAAACCCTACCGTTGGATACCCCTATCGAAACCTGCTGTCTGGACACTACCCGGCGGTATTCTCTGGGCACCCTGAGAAACCGGATTGCCGTCATTACCCCGGGTCAGAAGATTACCTACGTAACGGATGTTCTTTACTCACCCGAGAATATAGCTAAAATTATTGCCTTTGCAAAGGGTTCGGACCGGTTTTATATCGAAGCGGCTTTTCTTGAAGCAGACGCCCACATCGCTGCCAAAACGTATCATCTCACAGCAAAACAGGCTGGTGAAATCGCCGGCAGGGCCGGGGTAAAAAAAATCGTTCCTTTACATTTTTCTCCCCGGTATTCGGATCATGCACACCGTTTAGAGAAAGAGGCCCAAACGGCCTTCAAAGAAATAAAAGCGATAAATGGTCCCTGAGTGGTACAAAAGACATTTTTCAGATAGGGTCATGTTACGCAACGTTATTTCACTATCGGATACTGGCTCTGTGCCCATTGATAGATACCATAACGCAGATTGACGATCCGCTTAAAGCCATTATCCACAAGGATTTTCGATGCAACTGTGCTACGGTTGCCTGTGGCGCAATAAATCAGGATATCGCTGTGTTTATACTCTGAAAGCTCGCCCACACGTTTTTGCAATTCCTGAACAGGAATCAGTATCGCATTTTTTATATGACCATTGGCAAACTCCGCACGGGTACGAACGTCCAACAACAGCGGGCTCAGATTTTGCAGAAGTTCAGCGGCTTCCCTGGCATCGACCTCTCTATAATGCGGTTGTTTGTATTCAATAACCTGGATAGTACCGGTGACACTGCCCAGTGAAAAAGGAAAACGCCCCATGGTTTTCATCTTGAAATATGGCGCCTTATCCAGCCCCATGGTGAGTTTCTGCTCCACAGACAATTCGGGTATTTTCAGGACCGGATCCCCAATCGTTGCTTTGAAATTGAACTTGATGTAATCCCCCCGGTAAACAACCAGGTTGACGTCTTCAACGGTATGTTCAATCGGTAGAATCCGATAACCCTGTACAAGCTTACCGGAGGCAAGCTCATTTTCGACGCCGGTATCCGCTGCAGCCCCTGAAAGACCGGCTAAAACAAATAAACCGAATATGATTAATACGCTAAACTTTTTCATGGCATTCTTCTCCAGTGATGATAGCTACGACATTGCCATATCAACATAATCACAAAATGACAGAATGAAACCCTATAAGGGATTAATATTATGCACATTCGGCGTGCGATAAATTCTAAATCGGAATATCGAAATACGAAACAAACCCAAATATCAAATACTCAAATGATTGAAGAACCTCGCAGCAAGCTACGAGGAATGTTCTGCCGTGCGGCAGTGCTTCGCATCGACCGTAAGGAATTCTGTCTAATTTAGATTCGCTCGCCAACCCCGCGGCAAGCCACGGGGAATGCGCTCGCTTTTGCGGTTCAAACATAGTGCTTGAACTTGTATTTTCAAGATCTTGTTTTGATCATTCGAATTTGGATCATTAGGTTTTGTTTAGGATTTCGAATTTCGTGCTTCGGATTTAAGTTTCAATCCGGAGGCGCCCGCAGGAAGTGCCCTTGGGATGAATACTGGAGTATTTCGAGGAGTTGAAACGAAAACCCTACACAGAGATTGGGCCAAAAGACATTCTTGTGATGGCTTATGGTTTACGCCCCGTAATATTCCCGATACCATGCAACAAAGCGCCGAATGCCGACGTCGATAGGTGTTTCAGGTTTGAATCCCACATCTTTCATGAGATCCTCTACATCTGCATAGGTTGCCACCACATCACCCGGCTGTAAATCCATGTAGTTTTTTTTGGCTTCTTTTCCCAGGGCTTTTTCGATTTCGGTAATGAATTGCATCAGCTCAACAGGTTGGTTGTTCCCGATATTGTAAATCCTATAGGGTGCATAGGACGTTCCAGGGTCGGGCGTATCCCCGTGCCATTCTTGATTCGGAACCGGCAGATGACCCATGACCCGCACGACCCCTTCAATGATATCGTCGATATAAGTGAAATCCCGCTGCATTTTCCCGTGGTTGAACACCTTGATGGGTTTGTCTTCCAGAATCGCCCGGGTGAATAGAAACAGAGCCATGTCCGGTCTGCCCCAGGGGCCGTATACAGTAAAGAAACGAAGACCGGTACACCGCAGACCAAACAGGTGGCTGTAAGTGTGTGCCATGAGTTCGTTGGCCTTTTTAGAGGCGGCGTAAAGGGAAACCGGATGATCGATGTTGTCGTGAATCGAAAACGGCATTTTGGTGTTGGCACCATAGACCGAACTGGATGATGCATAGACCAGATGCTGCACCGCTGTATGCCGGCAGTTTTCCAGAATGTTGGTAAATCCAACAATGTTGGCATCCACATAAGCATGGGGATTTTCCAATGAATATCGGACGCCTGCCTGGGCGGCCAGGTTCACCACGACATCGAAGGCGGTGGTTTGAAAAACGTCCTGCATGGCATCCTTATCAGCAATATCTATCCTGGAAAAAGTAAAGTTGTCATGGGATTCCAGTTGTTTAAGACGGTCTTTCTTTAAATTGACATCATAGTAAGCATTGAGATTGTCGATTCCCGTCACATGACAACCGTCCACGAGCAGACGCTTTGCCAGATTAAATCCGATAAATCCGGCCACACCGGTCACCAGGACGTGTTCATATTGATAGGTCATTTTTTCTCCCCTCTGTGATACCACTCAAATGTTTTTTTCAAACCCTCTTCGAATTCATAGACCGGCTCAAACCCTAGCAGCGAGCCTGCCTTCTGAATATCTGCCACGGACTCGATAATATCTCCGGCCCGCCTCTTTTCATATACCGGCGGTAAATCTACACCGGCCAGACCCGATATGGCCTCCCAGAGCTGACTCACCCGCACAAATCGACCCGTTCCAATATTGACAACCTCTCCGCCTGCGTGGTCAACGGTTGCCGCCAATAAATTGGCCCGCACCACATCCTTGACAAAGACAAAATCCCGATACTGGAGACCATCGCCATGAATGATGGGGGGGATATTTTCAGCCGCCCGAGTCATGAAGATTGAAATCACACCTGAATAAGGCGATGAAGGGTCCTGCCTGGGCCCGAAAACGTTAAAATACCTCAGACAGACCGTTTCTACACCATACAGATCGGTATATAGCCGGGCGTGCAGTTCCTTGGTCAGCTTTTGCACGGCATAGGGGCTCTGAGGCTTTAGGACCATTTTTTCATGCTTGGGGATTTCAGGATCATCCCCGTATACTGCACATGAACTGGCAAGAACAACCCGTTTAACACCCTGTAAACGCGCCGCCTCCAGGACCATCAAAGTCCCCATGTCATTGACGGCCGATGATCCAACGGGGTCTTCCACAGTCTGGGGAACGGAAACCACCGCTGCCTGATGAAAAATGGCTCCGCACCCTTGGGCCATTTCTTGCATGGTATCCAGATCGCGAATATCCCCCTCACAAAACGTTACCCGGTCCTTGACATGTTCCAAATTGGCCCGTTTACCGGTGGATAGATTGTCAATGACACCAACGTCATACCCGCTCTCTAACAACGCATCCACCAGATGAGATCCGATGAAACCAGCCCCTCCCGTTACAAGCACACGCTTCATAGTTTCATTCATTTCGCGTTTCCTGAATTCCAAAGGTTTATTATTTTAGTTGTGTGAAATTGTCGATTGACAGATACAAGATTGCCCGCCTGTTCATTCGGTGGTTAAAATACTTGATCAAAAGAAATTGTCGTGGCATACATACCATATTATTATTCTGTTATAAATCCTTTTGACACCCAAGGCTTAAAGTAAAAAAAACCATGACAATCTCGATTGATTTAAAACTCTTTGCAACACTCCAGAAATTTGCACCACAGGCATCGGGCGCCCACGTGGTTGAAACAGGAACACGTGTATGCACCCTTGTCCGGGAGCTTGGAATTCCAGAAACGAAAGCCAAGCTCATCTTTATCAACAGTGTCAAGGTGGTCTGGACTCCGTCTTGAAAGACGGTGACCGTCTGGGGATCTTTCCACCAGTGGGGGGTGGATAGTTTGAAACAGCGCCTCCCGGAAACGCTATCGGAAGCCTCCCATCTTATGACCCTACCGGACGGGTCTAAGCGCAGCATCATCTCCCTTTTGGACACCGCCGATATTGCCCAGCGTTCAGGAAGAACCCGAAAAGAAATCGATATTCTGGCTCTTGAGCACGACATCGTTCCAGAGCGCTACATCCGCAACATGGATGCCTTTTCCATCAAGGACCAGATCACGCTGCTTCAATCCCGGGTCTGCATCGTCGGTCTGGGTGGTCTGGGTGGCGCCGTGGTGGAAACACTGGCCAGGATCGGCGTTGGCGCCATGACAGTGGTGGACGGCGACATGTTCGATGAAAGCAATCTCAACAGACAGGCGCTCAGTTCCGAGCAGAATCTCTCCCAAACCAAAACAGCGGCTGCTCTGGAAAAGGTTCTTACAATCAATTCCTCGATTCTAATCCAGGACCATACCGAAAAAATGGATGACGAAAATGCTGCTCGCTTGCTGGAACATGCCGATATCGCTATCGATTGTCTGGATAACATCCACACCCGTTTTGTCCTTGAAAAAGCAGCAAAAAGCGCCGGCATTCCCATGGTATCGGCGGCGGTTGCCGGCTTTTCCGGTCAGATAACAGCTATTTTTCCCGAAGACAAGGGTCTCGAACTGATATACGGCCCCGAAGAAAGCCGATCAGCCGACAGAGGCGCTGAGACAGCCCTGGGTAACCTTGCCTTTACTGTGTCCCTGATGGCCTCCCTGGAGTGTGCTGAAATCGTTAAAATTCTGCTTAAAAAAAATTCCGATCTGAGAAATCGGCTTCTGATCGTCGATCTCAAGGAACACACCTTCGAACAAATTCGGTTAACATAGTTGAAAAGGGAATGCTCAAAGCATAGAACATTTCATCCAATCAATCGGGACAGTCTATACAACCTAAACCGCTACAATAGAGAACGCTTTCAACGACGAAGTAAAATCAGCATTCTCGACAAATTCAGAAACGGCAGTTTAAATCTCACACATTCCATCTGAAGCTCTGTATGGAAGCTCTTTCCAGCAACAGGGAAACCATCACGGCCACTCTGTGTTGATACCGTATCCAGATCGGTCGTAAGCTCCCTGCCTTTGAAAGCTACCAACAGGCCGTCTGGCGCCAGCAGCGGCATGCTCTTTTCCGCAAAATCGCCCAGGCTCGAAAACGCCCTGCATACAATAACGTCAAACCCGCTTTTCCATTCCTGCTGCAGATCCTCTATGCGGGAATGAATCGCGGTAATGCGACCGAGATGGAGTTGCCGGATAACATGATTCAAAAAGCTGACCTTTTTGCGGGTAGAATCCAGGAGAACAACGTTCAGGGACGGTATCATAATTTTGAGGGGAATCCCCGGAAAGCCGGCACCAGAGCCAATATCCAGCAATCGGCAGTCAGGCTCGATAAAGCGGGAAGAAAGAATGGAATCCAGGAAATGCTTGACAGCCATGTCCATGGGCGAGGCAATAGCCGTCAAATTTATTTTCTGATTCCATTCATTGAGGATGAGCGCATGGGCGCCAAATTGATCCACCTGGTCGGCATGGACTGTGATCCCCATCTGCCGAGCCCCGTCAACAATCAATTTCTTCCATTCAATTGAACCAATATCCATATTTTCCAGTACAACAATTGAATTTTCATTAACATGCGCTTATGTAAGGGGCCCTAAGGGGCTCAAACAGTGCAAATCGCCATTGAATCACTCATTTTGCTTTATCTATGGTGAAATTCGAAAGTTGAGAACCTAAGTTGAACGATTGCCAAGGTTGCCGCAGGTACAAGGAAGATGCTGTTTCGCTATAGTTGACTATGCGGAACCGCATCTGACATAGTAGATGCGGTAAGATCGGCAATCGTTCGATTAGGTAAAATCCATGACCACAGATATATCACTACCACCGCTCATGGAAACGTTGGCATCAGGGTATTGCCGTTTAAACACCCGCAGCATGGCGGCATTTTCTTTCAATACGGTGGCGGTGAATCCTTTATAATCGTTTTCTCTCGCGATGGCTTCCAGCTTTACAAGAAAATGAGATGCTACGCCCATGCCCTGAAAATCCTCCCGCACCACAAATGCCACCTCAGCCCTTTCCCCGTCATCGGCATAGGAGCCAATGGCCATGATCTCCTTGTGCCCCCCTTTTTGCACCATGCCGATCAAGGACATGTTCTTACGGTAGTCGACACTGGCCCACTGTTTCTGGACAACCTCATGGGAAAAGAGCTTCATCTTGTAAAAGAATCTGAAATAGATGGTCTCCTCGCGAAGGGAATAGAAAAAATTCCGGTAGGCAAACTCATCGGATGGTTGCAGGGGGCGAATTTCCATGGTTTTGCCATTGGGCAGCAGAAACATGCTTTTATAGGCTTCCAGAAAGTGAAGGTCTTCACTGGAAGGCGGCAGCTGGTCTGAAAAAATATAATGTCGCTTCTTGGCGACATCGATGAGATCGTCCCGGAACCTGGGATGGGCAATCTGCGCCAGCTCCATGACACGCTGATAGATGCCTTTTCCCTGAAGCTCGGCGATCCCGTATTCGGTTATGATAAAGTTAACGTCCCCCCGGGTTGTGGCAACACCGGCCCCCTCGCTGAGGTGCGGCACAATACGGGATACCTTTCCGTTTTGGGCCGTGGACGGCAGCGCAATGATGGAGAACCCGCCTTTGGACATGGCACTGCCCCTGAGAAAATCAACCTGGTCACCGATACCACTGTAGAACAGGTAGCCGGTGGAATCCGAACACACCTGACCGGTCAAGTCGACTTCAAGCGCCGAACTGATGGAAATAAGGTTATCGTTCCTGGCAATCACCGTTGGATCATTGACAAATTCCGAGGAGCGAAAATAAAATACAGGGTTGTTGTCCACATATTGGTACAACTTCTCCGAACCCATACAAAGAGAAGCCACCACCCGTCCCGGCAACAATGTTTTTTTCTTGTTACTGATAACCCGTTTTTCCAGTAGCGGAATAAAACCGTCCGTGATCATCTGCGTGTGGATGCCGAGATCCTTTTTATCGTGAAGATGGCCAAGAATGGCAAAGGGTAGCTGGCCGAAACCGATCTGGAGCGTGGCGCCGTCATCCACCAGCTGATTGACATAAAATCCGATCCGCTGGGCCACCTCGTTGTCTTTGACATTTGGCACCGATTCAACCAGGGCTTCTTCGTGCCATACCAAAAAATCCAATTCATCCACATGCACGAAACTGTCTCCCCATGTCCTGGGCATCCGGGGATTTACCTGGGCAATCACGATCTTTGCGTTTTCCATACCGGAGCGTGTAATATCCACAGACACGCCAAGACTGCAGTATCCAAACTTGTCGGGGGGTGCAACCTGTATAAGCGCCACGTCAAGGCCAATCCGCTGGCTTGAAAAATATCGCGGGATTTGTGACAAATACATGGGAAGATAATCGATCTTGCCTTCGAAGGCCGCTTTTCGCATGTCCTGACTGATAAAAAAGAGCTTCAAGGAAAATCGTCGTAAAAAAGAAGGCTTGTCCACATATTCCGCCAGGGTGTGAGATAGCATCTGATATATCATGATATCCTGAAGCTGATCATTCTCAACCAGCGATCGGATCAAGTGTTGTGGCTCTCCACATCCGGTCCCTATGAACACGCGGCTTCCCCGCTTGATTAATTCAACGGCGTCCTTGGCCGACATCAGTTTGCTAGGACAATACGTTTTCAGATCCATTTTCTCGACGCTCCAGTACATACGGTTTGGACATTACCTGTAATCATAAACTATCAACAATAGCCAGACAAGCAGAAATAAAGTCTTGCAATGATTTCTCCAGACAGACCATTAGCCTTTTAGGCTATTAGACTGTTAGGCGGTTAAGCCGGTCCACAGTCTAATAGCCTGTCCACCTATCATATGATGGTGGTTGACACACCACCTGATTCGACTTAATTTATTTAGATCATCTCCAAAAGAGTTGATCTAAATTTTTTATAATGACAACCCATTAAGACTGGAGAACAGCAAATGAAAATATCGCACTATTCAGATATCGAGCCCACAGCTTTTGACGGTGATGCCGTTAAAGGTGTCAAAGGACGCGTCGCCATTGGGAAGAGCGACGGTGCCAATAACTTCTGCATGAGGATATTCGAAGTCGAACCGGAAGGCTATACACCGCGGCATACGCACGATTGGGAGCATGAAATTCTTTTTTTCTCAGGAAATGGAGATGTTTTCTCGGAAGGAAAATGGATGCCGGTATCCAAAGGAACCACCGCATTCATCCCCGGCAACGAAGAGCACCAGATACGCAACAGTGGAAACGAAACCTTGCAGTTTGCCTGTATGATACCTTCCGGACCACCGGAATTATAAAGGCAGCTGTTTAGGTTGTTTAGACTTTAGGCTGTTAGGTGCTTCGGGTAAATATCGTGATGTGCACCGGTCCTTCTCCGCCACTGCGAATTCATCAGCTATTACAACAGCCTGAATTCTGTATGACCTCAGACAATCTACAGTTTAATCGCCTACCCTTATAGAAGCCCTCTCAAAAATTTGAGAGGGTTTCTAAAATAGTTTCCCGCTGAGCCAGAACAATGCCATCCCCACCACCACCGTACCACCCAGGGATTTGGTTGCCAGCGCAAATACAAAGGTGGGAACCGCCACCCACAGTTCAGACCGCATGATATCGAGATGGCGGGCATCACCTCCAGTCACGAGCGCCGGCAGCAGCAAGGCACTCAGAACAGATGCCGGTATCAAGGCCAGCCACTCTTTGAACCACCCCGGCAATGTATATTTCGTCAAGATAAACAACGGCAGCCACCGGGGAATATAGGTCACGATTCCCATGGCGATAATTATGAAAACAACCATATCCGGCATGCTCAATCCCCTTTTCCTGCATGAAATGTGGGGGAAAGCCTCCCGATGCCCATCCCGATGCTCGCGGCGATCACAGATGCCAGGACTATATAGGAATTTCCGGGAATCCAGAGAGCCAGCGCCACCGACAGCATGCCGGCTATCATCGCCGTCAGAACGATCAGACGGCTGGTGAACTGAAAGACCAGGAGACAGATAAACATGGCAATCAGGGCATAATCGATACCCAGGCTGTGGGCGGGAACTAGATGACCAAAAAATCCACCGGCAACGGTACTCAGGATCCAGCATGCATTGGCCGTATGATTGAGCACCAGGGACCTGTTCAGGTCCCAATCCCCGGCCAGGAGGCGTGTATAATTGATGGCAAAACTTTCATCGGTCACCCCGTATGCAAAAACAGAGAGTTTGCCCCGATGCTCGTTATGCAACAGCGTCGCCAAAGAAGAACTCATAAGCAAATGCCTGAGATTTACAAAGAACGTCGTCATTATCACGGCCAGGGCCCCAGAACCACTCGCCAGCATGGAAACAGCAATAAATTGTGAGCTCCCTGCAAAAACAATAGAGGACATCAACGATATCTGAAACCATGTCATACCGGCCTTCTGGGCCAGAACACCAAACGCCAGACCGATGGGGATATACCCCAGGCAGATGGGCCAGGCAGCCTTGACGCCCGGCAGAATTGGATTTTGGATCATTGTTTGTTTGCCCTCGTTAAAAAAATAGCTTATCTGACTTATTGCGAGACTATCAAGATTGCCTTGCCTACATAGTAAATACGGATTCTCGCTTCAACAGATTTTTTATTGAATCATCTCCCAAAGGTTGATTCAAATTGAGGATTCCAGGATTCCAGGGGTCCAGGATTCGAGTGCAATGCTTCATAATTATAAAGAGTTAAGCGTTTGGAAAAATCGTATGAGCTTTGTTTGCATATATATCTTAGCGAAACGGTTTCCTAAAGATGAAAGGTACGGTTTGACCTCAAAAATCAGAAGATCCGCCTTTTCCATGAAATTACTGGGAAACAAACACTTGAATCCTTGAACCCTGGACCCCTTGAACCCTTTCTCCCAACTAATTTGGAGAAGATCCAAATTTATGTTGACAACACAGATTCGCATCCCTATATTTGTGCACTTTTTTGCGGTATTACAACGCCATCTCTAAAAGGGATGGCGTTATTTTATGACTTTCAGACCGGGTTTTCCTGCACTGAATTATCCCAAAAAATAGATACCCGTTAAGGCACGTACGAAAAGACCTCGGTCACTTTTTCGTATTTTCGTGTTTCAACGTTATGTAATCTTAAATAGTATCGTCGAGGAAACACTTAGAAGGAAAAACAAAAATGAATGACGACCTGAAAAACGTCCGCAATATCGGTATCAGCGCCCATATCGATTCGGGTAAAACAACATTGACGGAAAGAATCCTGTTCTACACCAACAGAATCCATACCATTCACGATGTCAAGGGCAAAGACGGTGTCGGAGCCACCATGGATTCCATGGAACTCGAAAAAGAGCGTGGTATTACCATTGCCTCTGCTGCCACCTATTGTCAGTGGCGCGATCACAAGATCAATATTATCGACACGCCCGGGCATGTCGATTTTACCATAGAGGTGGAACGATCTCTGCGGGTCCTGGATGGTGCCGTTCTGGTTCTGTGTTCGGTCGGCGGTGTCCAGTCCCAGTCCATTACGGTTGATCGTCAGATGAAACGTTACAAAGTACCCTGTATCGCCTTTATCAACAAATGTGATCGCAGTGGTGCAAATCCGTTCCGGGTCATGGAACAGCTCAAGAGAAAACTGGATCACAATGCCGTTGCCTTGCAGATCCCCATTGGTCTCGAAGCTGACATGGAAGGTGTCGTGGACCTGGTGTCCATGAAGGCCATCTATTTTGACGGTGAGAACGGTGAACTGATTCGCGAGGAACGCATACCGGACGCTCTCCTGGCGGAAGCCGAAGAAAAAAGGGAAGAACTCATCGATTCAGCCTCCATGTTTTCAGACGACCTCATGGAAGCCGCCCTGGAAGGCGACGTGACCGAAGACTTGCTCATAGCGGCTATCCGCAAAGGAACGCTTACCCGTGAACTGACACCGGTCCTCATGGGCTCAGCTTATAAAAACAAAGGCGTGCAGCCCCTCCTGGATGCTGTCACCGAACTGCTGCCCTGCCCTTCCGACATCGAAAACCAGGCCCTCGACATGAATAACATGGAAACCCCGGTAACACTCGTTTCCGATGCAAGCAAACCCGTGGTGGCGCTTGCCTTCAAACTGGAGGATGGGAAATACGGCCAGCTTACCTATATTCGTGTCTACCAGGGAGCGGTATCCAAGGGGAGCACCATTGTAAATGTCCGATCGGGCAAGAAGGTAAAGGTCGGCAGACTGGTTCGTATGCACGCCGACCAGATGGAAGACATCGACAGCATCTCCGCCGGATATATCGGGGCTCTCTTTGGAATCGAATGTGCCTCCGGGGATACCTTTACTGCTCAGGACATGCATCTGAGCATGACCTCCATGTATGTTCCGGAGCCGGTTATCTCACTGGCCATTGTTCCCAAGGACAAGGTGTCTCAAAACAATATGTCCAAAGCACTCAATCGTTTTACCAAGGAAGATCCAACGTTTAAAACCTATGTCAATCAGGAAACCGGTGATACCATTGTATCGGGCATGGGGGAGCTTCACCTCGATGTCTATATCGAACGAATGCGAAGAGAGTACAATGCGAATGTGGAGACAGGCATGCCCCGGGTTGCATACCGGGAAACCATCACGCAACGCGGTGAGTTTAATTACACGCACAAGAAACAGACCGGTGGCTCAGGCCAGTATGGCCGAATTGCAGGTTACCTGGAACCCACGGCCGAAAACGATTTCGAATTCGAAAATAAAATAACCGGCGGTGCCATACCCACTCAGTTCATCTCTGCCTGCGAAAAAGGATTCAGAGCCTGTCTCGATAAAGGGCCCAAAATGGAACTGCCTGTAACCGGCATCCGGGTTTTGATCAACGATGGTGCGTCCCATGCAGTGGATTCATCTGAAATGGCATTTCAGGCCGCCGCCCGAGGCGCTTTTCTTGAAGGCTACGCCCGGGCAAAGGCTGTCATACAGGAACCGATCATGACGGTGGTGGTAGAAACACCGACAGAATTTCAGGGTGCTGTCATGGGCTCACTGAACCAGCGCAGAGGGATGATTCTGGGATCTCAGGACGAGGGGGCCATGTGCGTTATCGAAGCACGGGTACCTTTGGCTGACATGTTTGGCTATTCCACGGTACTGCGAAGTTCCACCCAGGGAAAAGCCCAGTTTACCATGGAATTCTCGGACTATAAACAAGTGCCGCAATCCATTGCCGAAGAATTGATCAAAAAAGCCCAGGAAGACAAAAAGAACGTTGCTTGATAGGCGATATGCTGAAAACAGATCAAATAAAAACCATCAGGCCTGGTGCAAATTCCAGCTTGAAAGGTCATGGGCTTCCACCCTATGATAATATTATCAACCTCAAGGAGAGGAGCTTTATGATGTTGAAAAAAGATCTCACACTACGGAACCCCCTGAGACTCCTGGGAAAAGAAAATCAGGATATTCTTACCAAGGGTGGCTTTGGCGCGGTCTTGGCAAGGGCCGGTGTCGGAAAAACCGCCATTATGGTCCAGTTGTCCCTGGAAACCCTGTTGCGCGGTAAAAATGTTCTGCATGTCAGTCTGAGTGATCCCGTGAACAAGGTGAGTTTGTGGTACAAGGAAGTTTTTCACAATCTGGCAGATCAATATAATGCACAGCAGATCACGCAGCTCTGGGAATCCATACTCCATCACCGATTCATCATGACTTTCAAGGTAGAGGGCTTCAGCGTGCCCAAGCTTGAAGAGCGCCTGACCGATCTTACGGAACAGAACATTTTTTCACCGGACATGATCGTAATCGACGGATTCCCCTTTGATGATGATGTCGAGGCGTCTCTGAAGCAGCTAAAGGCCTTTGCAGAGACCCACGATCTCCGTATCTGGTTTTCGGTCCGGACACACCGTCACCAAGAGCCCCAGTCTGACGGCATTCCGCCCCAACTTGCACAGATCGACGATTTGTTCGAAGTCACGATTCAGCTGCAGCCGGAGGGAAAGAATATCCATGTCAAGGCCACCAAGGGCGGGCGGGCAGACGGGTCGACTTCCGGTTTGATTCTCGATCCTTCGACCATGCTGATGGTGACCGAGAGCAAATAAAACGTTCACGCCGGATGGCTGTTTATGCGTTTTTCAACGGGAGATGCACTCGTTGTTGTGGTCCGGATTGTAACAGCTGTTGTCCCAATTCAATTTTCTGAATTCCTGGATGCGTTGACGCATGATGTCAAAGCCTGTCATTTTGAATTTTGACATGGCATCCTGGAACACCTCCGGCTTTTGCAGGAGATGGTCGACTTTTTCATGAAGCCGTTCAGGAGAAATCCTCTTCCAGGGAATATAGTCCAACAGATTCCTCTGGGCAAAGCATTGCGCGCGCAGTGTTTGTTCCAGGCGGGGTGTGTCGCGGGGGATAAGGAGCGAAACCGTTTTCTGACTCATCAACTCGCAAACCGTATTGTACCCTCCCATGCTGATCACCAGGTCTGCCGCTGCAAGGATTTTTTCCATTTGTCGATAAAAATGAAATACCTTGATTTTCAATTTTTTGGATCGCTTAAAAATGTCTTTCCGCTGGGCTTTTGGCATGAAAGGTCCCGTTATCAGAATACTTCGATAGGGCACGAGAGAACCCTGGTGTTCCAGCATGGATAAATATGCATCCATCACCGGATAACCATCCCCCCCGCCACCGGTGGTAACAACCACCAACTTGTCTGCCTTTCGGATTTTGTGTCTTTTTCTCTCCCGGATAGCATCTTTTTTCGATTTAACCTCCCGGGGAATATAGCCGGTAAATCGAATTTTCCGACTAATGCTCTCAGGAATGTCATACGCTTTGATGGGATCATAAAAATCCTGGATGCCATAGGTCCATATCTCGCCGTAATAGGTGTCCAAGGCTTGATAAATCCCCTTTATATTCCAGTTATCCTTTACGGTTTCAGCATCATCCATGATATCCCGAAGTCCTAAAACAGTACGTGTGTTGGGACAGCATTTCCGCAGCCATTTGAGTGTGGGCAATATTTCTTTTTTCAAGCCCAGTGGTTCTTTGTCCACAATAAACAGGTGGGGCTGAAAGGCTTTGACTGTTGCGATAATGATTTTTTTCCGGATATCCAGGGCATGACCGGCATTTATTTTGATGGACAAGGGAAGATATTCTTCGTTGGTTTTTTTTATCATTCCCGGGATACGTACAAAATCGACCCGTTCCGGGAAGGAAAATCTACCTGCAATGGGTGAGCCCGTCAGGATGAGAATATTGGTACTTGGATTCCGCAATTGAGACGCGATGGCCATGGTTCGGCGAATGTGCCCAAGACCGTAAGTGTCATGTGAATACATGACAATGTTATAGGGTTTGCCCTTTAAAGCCATATTTTGAGATCCTGTAAATCCGTCTCGTATTTAACCTGAACTGAGCGATTTTTGTCTCAACCGGAACCACCCTAAACTTATACCGAAATTAATTAAATATTGAAACGTTTCTTTTCAAATAATGTCATTTCTATCCTACAGAGAGGTGGAGAGGCAGGATTCTGAGGCTCATGGGTGATGTTTGGGTGATCGCGAAGCTGTTTAACCCGGACATTTCATAAAAACCCATCAGGTTCATGAAATGTCCGGGTTAAGGTATTTGGTGACTGTTATGCTGTACCGCATGACCATGATTAAAAAAATTTTAAAGTGAACGACAGAACCAGGGAAAGGCTGATACCTGGTTCTGCCATAGGTTGCCGGGGGCCTTCTTACAGTCCGCCCACGGCGCTTTCAACACGCCGGTTCAGCGCACGGCCCTCTGCACTGCTGTTGTCGGCAGTGGGGTTGAGCTCTCCGTACCACATGGGCGCAACCCTTAAGGGGTCAATGCCGAAGTTTTTAACCAGGTACTCCGCCACGCTCAAGACCCGGTAACGCGACACCCAAAGATTGGCTTCCTCGGACCCGACGCTGTCTGCGTAGCCGTCCATCACGACAAAGGTAGACGGATTGGCCTTCAGGAATCGACCCAGCCTGTCGAGCTGATCGACATATTCGGGTTTGATTTCCGCGCTGTTAAAATCAAACAGGATGTCATCCATGACAAATCCCACTATTTTTTCAACCGGAGTGAGCTTGACGACGGCGGTTTCCACGACATCAAACAATGCCCCAGATACGTATCCGGGGTTGTATACAAACGCTTCAAGGGGAATGACCCGTGAACTGGCATTGATGGAAGAGACTGCCTCAAGAAGTCGTTTTTCAGCCTCGCCTGCAGCACTGCTGATCACATAAAAGGAAACATCATTTTTTGCGGCAATTTCCCTGGCAATCTCTTTTGGCTTTTTGCCGACATCGCTCACGACAAGTTTGCCGTCACTGAAAAGAAACACCACTGTTTTCCCGGAGAGCCCTGCAATAATCGTTCGCATCTCGCTCAATCCTTTTCTCAGGTCGGTCCCCCCTTGGGCTTCGTCGGGCAGTTGATCGATGGCCTCGCGAAAACGTGCCCGGTCATAACGCTGCACACTGTAAATGGCTTTAAATGGATTCGTATACAAATACAGACCGGCATTGAAGCCCAGATCCGGCAGCAGCTCATTTCTTAATTTTAATATATCCTTGGCCACTGCAAGCTTTGATCTGTTGGTGCCCGGAAGTGTTTCCTGCATGGTTTTGGAAGAATCGAACAGGATAATAAAATTGTCGGCATTCTTAATAAAATCGACCTCGGTCAGGATTTCCTTCTGGATCATCTCTGCGGTAATAATCTCCACAGCACCTGCCGTGCCGACACCCCACACCGCCAATGCGCTTACCAATAGAAACAACATCACAATTTTTCGCATATTTTTAGCTCCTTATAATTTTTTGTTGTTTTGATCGTTTAACTAGGCGGAGATCTCTCCATTTTTTAATGGAGATCCCCTTTGTCGAGTTTCATGAAATGTTCAGGCTAAGGTAACGGATACCCTTTTGGATCCGCCACCATCTGCCTGGGTCAAAGATATACATTGTTATAGGGTGCTGCAACCCCCAAAAAAAATGTAAAAATGGGGGATATCCGGGTTTAACTTGTTCCTCGGTTGGGAAATGTTGCGGCAATCCATTTGGCAGGTAAAATTCGTTGGCGGTTACCCTTTCAGATGATCGATAAACTCTGCGATGGTCCGATAAACCCTGTCTGAACCTTGACCCAGCAGGATTCCGTGCCGATCGAAATTGAAAAGGGTATATCGTTTATCCACCGATCCCAAACGCTTGAATATTTTTCGCGATCCTTTCGGGTTTACCACCGGGTCGTTCTCCGACTGGACAATTAAGGCGGGCACGGTGATGTTCTCCAGAAGAGGATAAAGCGATTCCATCAATTTTTCTATTTCACTAACACCTGAAATGGGGTTTCGAAAATAATTGATGTGAGGATTTTCAGGTGTATTATTGACAAATTCTTTTTTGCCAACCCCCTTCCCGATTTTGTCCATCAGATGATTCCATGCATCCAGTGTCGATGCAAAGCGTGCCCCAAGATCCTGAAGCCGAAGCGGTGCTGCAATGGCGAACACACCGGACAGATTCCTTACCCGGGCTGCAATATGGAGTGCCAGACCCGCGCCCGTGGAAAAACCGCCCACAACGACCCGCTCACAGATGCTGCTGATCAGAGCATACCCCTCTTCAACAGAAGCAAGCCAGTCCTGGTATGTTCGCTGCGCCAAGTCTTCCGGGGATGTTCCATGCCCCTTCAAACGTGGTGTATATACCCAGAACCCCTTACCCTGAAGATACTTGGCCAAGCCCTGAACCTCGAGGGGCGCTGCCATGTACCCATGGGAAAGAACGATGCCGACACGCTTTGACCTGCCTTTGAACAAGACCGGCATTCCCACCGTCTGATCCTTGGTCTCCCCCTCGATAAAAAATGCCTTGTAGTCGGTGACGAACTCATTCGTGGCCTTTTTAAAAAGGCGGCGCACAACGTTTCTGCGAACAATAAAGGACGGCTGCCAGGCAATTCTTCGAACATATCGTTGGAATTTGGTCAAAGGCTCGACCTCATTGGCAATGACCGAAACGAGATTCTGAATTCGCGCAAGATGAAAATTCAACACCACACCGATAGGGTTAAGTTTCACCAGACGGTGGCCCTGTTCCTTCACAAAACCCTGCTCCTTTGCTAGAGAGATGAAATCCCGGCACTTGCCGAAACGATCATCCACCAGCATATGGATCTGATCTTCGTTGAGGCTGCTGTGAATATGGACTTTCATCTTCCGGAGCGATGAAGATGCAGCCAGAAAAACGCGTCTTTTCAGATCCTGTGTCTTGATGCTGCTGAATGGAAATAGTTTCAGCATGGATGCAAAAATATGATCATGGTTCAAGGTCGTCAAACTGTAGATGTCGGTCATATACCGCTGCATGACTTTCAAAGCGGATTTGCGCATTTTTGTCTTTGAGGGCAAGGGGTCATCGAACTGAAACGGTCTCTTGGACTGGATGTCCTGCTGGATGGCTGGTTGGCTCAGATATGCATCGACTTCTATGGGTTGACCGAAACGAATATCCATGTCGACTCCGGATAGCAGCATGTGTCCTTCGGTCATGAGCTCTTCAATCAAGCGCTCGGATATATTTTCAACCAGGCTTTTGGCGATATTACTCAAGGCGTTTTCTCTGGCTCGCACCGGATAATAGGTGATGTTGACTGGCACCAGCCGGGTCCCTGTCTTGGAAACGTCTGCCATGGATTCTATCCCGAAAAGACTCAGGAGGCGACCGGCTTCTTCCGGGTTTGATTTGTTCATGGCAAAGAGCCGCTGACGATAAAACTCGGTACGCATTGCCAGGGTGGCCGCACCGGTGTGTGGTGGGTGCTTTCCACCGGCGGAAGAAATCATGAAACGTCCTTTTTCAATGATTTTTTTGTTTTTGACCATGCGGCCTTCCGGAAATATGATCCACATGGCCTCACCGGTGAGAAGGGTCTTCACGATCAAGTGATCCCGATCCGGATCCTTTATGGAGACCGCTCCGATGTTGTCCATATAGCTGCCAAAGGCACCCTTAAAAAATTCAGCGGCCGCAAGCGACCAGATGGGGGTCTGCGTCAAACGAAAAAGATGGGTGGGCAGGACAAATGTCTCAATCCTGGTAAAATGGTTGACAACAAAAATGTTGTTGCCGTCGGGGATATTTTCCGACCCATGCAGATTTACACGGGTTCGGGAAAGGTTTTCGAGGACCTTCACAAACAAACCGGTTGTGCGGTATGCAAAGCGGTTCATTGTATTGACATTACTCCCAACAACCCTTAGAGTGTACGCGTCGGTTGTATGATGTGAGCGCCAAGCAACCGATAGATGAAACAGGATTTATCCAAGCATATTGTAAAGTTGAAAATTTTTGACTAACGAATAATTTACAGTATTTTTTAAATAAAATCAATATTTCTAAAACCTGAACTGAACGATTTTTCCCGAAGAGATGTGCCGAGATCTTGATGGAGGAAGGTTTGCAAAAAACGTAGGCATACCAGTGGATCTGTCGAGGCTTTTTGCAAACCCTTGATCCGCAAGAGATTGGTGCAGATCGAGAAAAAAATCGCTCAGTTCAGGTATAAGTTAAATCAATTTAGGGTAAAGCTATTTTCGGAGGTATCCGTGCATTCCAAGATTCTCATTCTGAAATTTTCCAAAACCGTGGCTGAAAAACCCATCGTCTGCTATCTGGTCAAAAACCATGATCTGACATTCAATATCCTCAATGCCGCCATTTTACCCCAAAGAGAAGGTGTCATGGTCATGGAGTTGACCGGACCTAAAAAGAATTTTTCTGAAGGCATTCAATATCTGAAAGACATGGGGGTCCAGGTCCAGAATGCTTCCCAGGAAGTCAAACGCATAACAAAACAATGCACCCACTGCGGGGCATGTACAGCCGTATGCCCTACGGGTGCGCTAGCGGTGATACGGCCGGAAATGAAGGTTGAATTCGATCAGAAGAAATGCAGTATCTGCGAACTATGCGTTCCAGCCTGTCCCACACGGGCGATGCAAATCCGTCCAACCAACACAATCTTTTTCGAATGAGAAAAATTGCCGTTCTGCTCAGCGGCGGAGTCGATTCCCTGGTCACCGCTCGCCTCCTCAAGGATCAGGGCCATACCATTTTCGGAATCCATTTTTTTACGGGGTATGAACCGCAACTCGGTATCGAATCCCGGGAAGCCGCTGCCGATACCGCCTCCCGTCTGCGCGATCAATTAGATATCCCCATTGTTATATTTGATGCCCGCAAGGCGTTTCAGACGCTTGTCATCGATTATTTTGTTCGTACGTACCAGGAAGGTCACACGCCGAATCCTTGTATGGTATGCAATCCACTCATTAAATTCAATGTCTGTCTGTCCCTTGCGGCAAAACAGGGTGCCACCCACCTGGCAACAGGCCATTATGCCCGCGTCACAAAGGACAGCAATGGCACCTTCCACCTTTTGCGCGGCAACGATCACAAAAAAGACCAGTCCTATTTTCTGGCCAGATTGAACCAGCAGATACTGTCAAAAGCCGTATTCCCCCTGGGAGGATTTACCAAGGCGGAAACCATCGGACTGTCCCGAAAACTGGGGTTAACCCCTGTCATACCCAAGGAAAGTCAGGACATCTGCTTCATCAACGGCTGCACCTACGGTGAATTTCTGGAACAGCAACCCGGGTTTGACAGTCAGGAGGGGCTTGTGGAAGATATTGGCGGCAATATCATCGGTGAGCACCAGGGGCTTCATCACTACACCATTGGCCAGCGGCGGGGCATCAACATCCCGGCATCCGATCCCTACTATGTTATCCGCATCGATGCCGATCAAAATCGGCTGGTGGTGGGGTTCAAGCAAGATGTGTTTTCAGATACCAGCCATGTGGAAGATATTCAGTGGATTCATGAACCACCGCCGCAAGCCATCAGGGTGATGACACGCATACGTTATCGGCACAAAGCCGCGCCGTCGCAACTCACACCCCTGGACGAACACACAGCGCACGTACGCTTTGAAACGCCCCAAGCCGCCATTACACCCGGTCAGGCAGCCGTTTTTTACGATGGAAACGAGGTGCTGGGCGGGGGATGGATTAGAATGTAAACCAATCGGTGTTAGGTGTTAAGTTTTAGGTTTTAGGTTTAGGTTTAGGTTTTAGGTTTTAGGTTTTAAGTTTTAAGTAGATAAAGGGTGATTATGTATCATCATATAATAACAGTTTGTTGTCATATAGTAGTTCATCGATAACTTTATATAAAGCATACCCGGTGTTAGATAAATATTGATTATGGTCAAGCAAAGAAACAACACCTCATTTTCCATCATCACCCTGGGCTGCAAGGTCAACCAGTTTGAATCAGAGACCATCGCCCAGAAATTGAAGCAATCGGGGATTCTGAGGATTGGTAAAAACAAGACGCCCGGTGATGAAAAAGCCGATACCTGTATCATCAATACATGCACGGTTACCCACAAGGCTGCCATGCAGTCGCGACAAGCCATCCGACAAGCCATTCGGTCCAACCCGGATGCCACCATCATCGTCACAGGATGTCTTGCACAAACCGACCCCGACGATATCCGAAAAATCAAGGGCGTTCATCGGATCGTGGGACATGATGAAAAATACCGGATCCCTGAAATAATGCAATCCATTGACCTGCCTACAATGACATCTGCGCCGGCTGAAAAGCGTTTCCAGCCCAATCCGCCTGATAAAGCAGCATTTTCTCCGTTTGGAAACAAAACCCGTCCTTTCCTTAAAATTCAGGACGGATGCAATACCTATTGTTCCTATTGCATCGTTCCCCATGCAAGAGGGCGTCACCGCAGCATGCCTTTTGAGGATGTGCTGGCATCTGTTCGAGTCATCCAGGAAGCGGGTTTTCACGAGGTTGTCCTGACCGGTATCCACCTCGGATGCTATGGCACGGATCTTTCTCCGCCAAGCCATTTAACCGAACTCCTGGCTGTGCTGCGGGATCGGAAAGCCATCGACAGGATCCGCCTCAGTTCCATTGAACCCCTTGAGGTCACAGACGAACTCATTGCCCTCGTGTCTGCATCATCCACACGACCGGGGCATATGTGCCGCCATTTTCATATACCCATGCAGAACGGGGATGACACGATTTTGAAGCGGATGAACCGGCCTTATGGGCAAAAAGACTTTCGTAACCGGATCGAAGCAATACACCGGGCCCTTCCGGAAGCTGCCATCGGTGCGGATGTAATGATTGGATTTCCCGGTGAAACCGACCAGGCATACCAAAACACCCGCTCCTTCATCAAAAGCCTCCCCCTCTCCTACCTGCACGTATTTCCGTTCTCACCCAGAAAGGGGACGCCGGCATACACCTTTCCTGATCGGGTTCCCTCAGATCTGGTCAAGGAGAGATGCGGTGAAATAAGGGCCCTTGGGAACAAAAAAAGGACGACCTTTTTAGAAAAACATATTCATACCGAGATAGAAGTGCTGGTTGAGACCACCCCTGATGTGAAAACAGGTCGACCCAAAGGTGTGACATCCAACTACATCAAAGTGCTCCTGGATAAACATGAAGGCATCGAAAACACCTTCCAGAGGGTTCGAATCGAAGGGGTCCGCGACATACAGTCACTTGTCGGCCGTATTTTGCCGTAAATAGATACTCTGTTTTCTGCCTACAGTATTTCAGCCTTCAGTATTGCGCTCCTTGCGGATGATATCATACGCTTCCTGAATTTCACGAAACTTGTCTTCTGCCAGTTTCGTAAACTCCTCGGGTAGTCCTTTGGAGGCAATCATGTCGGGATGATATTCCTTGACCAGCTTGCGATACCGCGTCCGGATAACCTCATTGGTATCGTTCCGGTCAACCCCCAGGATGGCATAATACTTGCCGTCATCCTTGATGTACCTTGATTTGATGGCAGTGTATTGAGAGTCGCTGATGTTGAAGGTGGATTTAGCCGCGAGAATCAGTCGCTCTTCAACCTTGCTGAGCGTCCCATCGGCAATGGACACACGTAATAGAATGTCGAGCATGACATCGAGAAGCTGAGGCTGAAACCTGAACCGTCCGTAGAACTGGGTGGCAAAGTCCTGAAAGGTTCCAGGGGAAGCCATGGCAGCCTGAAATATATTCATGGCCACGACCTGGCTTTCCCGGTTCAAGTTAAGATCGTGTGCCATGAATTTCTCAATGGATGTCACCTCTTCCCGGGAAACGCGTCCATCGGCTTGTGACAATTTGGCGAGCATGGAAAAGGCACCGATAAAAAAGGCAAGCTGGGATTCCTCTCCTGATGACAGACGCTGCCGTCCTTCTGAAAATGTTCTTTCTTCACTGCGGTCGAAGGCATGCCCGAAAACAGCACCCGCAATGGCACCCAATGGGCCTCCCAGGGCAAATCCAATGGTACCTCCCACCATCTTACCTAACCAACCCATATATCGCTCCTTGCTAAAACTAGTTTTAATTTAACAACGCAACTTTCAGAATTGAAGAACCTCGCAGCAAGCTGCGGGGAATGCGCTCGCTATTTCGGTTCAGGAAACGCGAAATGAATAAGATAAGCATACAGCGTGCAACTTATTTGGCATCAACGATAGTGTCAAGCATAACCTAAGTTGATCCAAATAGAGGGGGGTCAAAGGGTCGGGGGGAATAGGGTTTATTGGGTTGATGAAGCGGAAACGTGTTGAAGGCTGTACCGACGGCCACAAGCGACACAATAAACCCAACGAACCCAATAAACAAGATAAGTAAGTTTGCAGGGTCTGAGGGGGATACAAGGGTTGGAGAATAGCTGATAGCTATAAGCGGACAGCAGCATCCTAGCGTCCCAGCATAAAAGGGTTCAAGGATGCTTGAAAAGGATCAAGTGCCTGTGTTCAACAGTTCTCTTACGCAGTTGTTGAGGGTTTCGAAAGGGGCTCTTCACTTTCAAAAAAAGCCTTGTCATCAAAAGACAATTCCACCATTCGCTTGTCCTCCGATGCATACAATCCTATAACAGACACGGCTATTTCTTCAGCATATGTCCCGATAGGATACATGTTGTGGGTACGCAGCACCGAAATAAGATGCCTCTTCCCCTTTTCAATAGCCATCGTGACGGCTCCTTTGCCGTAAGTTTCTTCACCAATGAGTGAAAATGCCGCCGCATCGGATCGTTGCCATTCGTTCTTTGGCTCTCTCTCCAAATTGGCGTACTCCCTGATGCGAAGCTCCTTTGTGCTTTCATTTCTCTTGATTAGAAATTTGTGTCGCATATGACCACTCCTTTGATGTAACCATAACTGGATGATTTTACATCGATTTAAAATTCATGTCTGGCGAGCTAAGCGTCTATTTTCAAAGGTAGGCAAGGACTTTCTGAGTGCTTACATTGACGCTGAAACCGAGGAGGATGTTATAAGGATCTTATGAGATAGACAGACATTTGTCAAGCTATTTGCAGGAAATTGGACATTTCGAGTCAACTACCACCCGTGAAACGGGTGGCTTGGATTTCCCCCAAAATGGGGCAAAGACAAAGGAGACGGCACGTCTCCGCAAATTCAGGTTCGGAACCGCGTGTCGAGCACGCGGTTTGTAGAACAATCAGGGACCGGTATTTTCACCTGCAGAATACCACCAGTTGTCGTTTGCCGATAGCGGATCGTAGAACTTCCATTCGCCATGAACAAGGATTTTGGGCGCGCGCTTCAATTCATCACGGCCGCAACGCAACAGCCGGTCCATGGCCATGGCCCATCCTACGACAAAGCCATGCTTTCCAACAGCCTGGCGACTGTATTGGGAACAGGAAGGGTACATGGGGCAGACGCCGCGCCTGACAGCGGCCATGTGGTTCAAAGGTTCGCTATAAATACCGAGAAAATCCTCATACGGAGACGGATCGGGTTGCGTTACGGAATGATGTGCACAGGCACTCAAGAAAAATACGCTGATCACAATCAGGGTTGATCCCGGTATCCTGGGAAAGCGTTTGAATTCCTCAATCTTTTTGTTCATGAAATTTCCAGGCTAATTCTTGATGAACTCGTAAAAAGTCCAATTTAGACGGTTTTGTAAAAAGTTCAAATTGAAGAACCTCGCAGCAAGCTACGGGGAATGCGCTCGCTATTTCGGTGCGAGGCGTGCAAATTTTGCTATCATGAGGCGTACTTACGGTACGTTGAATGATGGCTAAATGCAGCACAACGCTGAAGTTGGGCTTTTTACGAAACCGTCAATTCTTCGCCGCGGCCAACCGATCAGAACGTTTCTTCCTGAGATTATACAAGAAATCCAAAAAAAAGACACCCCCCGCAACCAGGATGATGGAGGCACCGGAGGTCAGGTCAAAAAAATAGGCCAGCCATAGACCACTGACCGTAAATACTGCTCCTAACAGACTCGATAGCAGCATCATATGAACCAGGGAACGGGTATACTTTTCCACGATAAAAGGGGGAATCGTCAAAAGGGCAATCACCAGGATAAGTCCTACGATCTGTATCAGCATGACAATCGCAACAGCCAGTAGGCCGATCAAGGTAAAATAGAGTGCTTTGACAGGAACCCCGCGGATCTGTGCGAATTCTTCATCATATGAAAAGGCAATCAGACCCTGGTAATAAAAGCTCACAAAACCGATGGTCAGGAAACAGATCACCACCATGATCGCCAAATCAAAGGCGGGTACCGTAAGGATGCTGCCAAACAGATAACTCATCAAATCGACATTGTACCCCGGCGTCAGATCCACCAAAATGATGCCAAAAGCCATTCCCAAAGCCCAGATAACACCGATAATGGTGTCGGAACGATGCTTGAGTTTGATGCTGACCAGGGCCATCAACATAGCGGCTCCAAGTGAAAAACCAATGGTACAGATCAGGTAGTTCCATCCCAGAAATAGAGCCAGTCCAATACCGCCGTATGCAGCATGGGCAATACCCCCGGATAAAAAGGCGATCCGATTGACCACCACCAGGGTGCCCATGACACCGCAGATAATGCTGGCCAGCAGACCGGCCATGAGTGCATGACGCATGAATTCAAACTGCAAGGCTTCGATCATGTTTTCTTTTTCTCACTATTTTAATGAGTTAACCAATTGCCTTTCTTTGGAATAGTAACTGTTCAGTCTGTTTAGTATTTTACCTGTAAATTTTGTGTATTTTGAGAAAAAAAATAAAAGCAATCACGAAAACACGAAATCTGAAAAAAACGAAAATTTTCATTGTCTTTTTCGTGGTTTCGACCTTTCGTGATTTCGTGATAAAAGATCTTTTCCTTTTCCTGTTTATCCGGTCAGCCTGTAGCCTAACAGCCTATCGTCTTAATCGTGATCCTGCAGCACCCGATGCGGCAGTCCATGGGCCACCAGTTCCACCGGGCAGACTTCCTCTACCGTGCACGGATACATGATTTCCAGCATATCACCGGTAATTTCAGCATGATGGTGATAGTGCAGGTGTCTGTTAACACATGCCACACTTTTAACATGCCTTGAAATTGCCAGCAGGTCATGGCTGACCATCAGGATTGTCATCTCTTTGTTAAGTGTCTCCAGAAGTCTGAAAAAATCAGCCTGGCCTTTGGAGTCGATACTAGCGGTGGGTTCATCCAGAAGCAACAACCGGGGTCTAGTAACCAGAGCGCGCGCAATAAATACCCGCTGCCGTTGTCCACCCGACAGTTCCCCGATCTTGGTTTCTGCAAATGCTTCCATCTCCATGTGGCGCAGGGCTGTCATAGCTTCTTGCCGGTCCTTTAAAGGTTTTCGCTGCCATCGTTTCCCCGGCAACAGCTTGCCCATCAAGACCACATCCATGGCTGTTATAGGAAAATTCTGATTGATGTGAACATCCTGTGGCACATAACCGATGAGATAAGAGGCTCTTTGTGGCGGCCGATCAAATATGTGTATCTTCCCTTTGGATGGCGGAAGAAGACCCAGGATCAGTTTCAACAGGGTGGTCTTTCCACCACCGTTGGGACCTATCATGGCGACAAAATCCCCCTCGAATATCTTCAGGTTCACATTTTCCAGAACCATCTGATCATTGTAAGAAAATGCCACCTGTTCAATATCTGCAATCAACGATGTCATACGAACCACCCTCGGACCCTACAGAATGAGTTGCTTTGTTGGTTGTGTTCTTTGGGTTCATTTTGTTGCTTATTAGCCCTTTAGCAGTTTAGACTGTAGGCTGTTAGGTGCCTTTCGCTACTAGCCCTTAGCCACCCTCGAACCCTTGTATCCCCCTTGAACCCTCCAACCCTCTTCACCGCTCCATCGCACGCCGAAATTTACCAGCGACGTCCCGAAGATTTTCCGCCCAATTCATGGCAAGTGGATCGGCCCATGCCACCTGAGCACCGATTTCTCCGGCCACCTGCTCAGCAATCTTTGCCGATGTCTGTGGCTGTAAAAACAGAACTTTTATTCGATACCTGCGTGCCTGTGTTATCAGCATCTTGAGTTGTGCAGATTTGGGCGTTTTGCCCTCCATTTCCACAGGTATCTGTTCCAGTTGATAGGTGTCGGCAAAATAACCCCAGGCCGGGTGAAATACCATGAAGCGCTGTCCCTGATACGGTTCAAACAAATATCTCAGTTCTTTATCCAGTTCCAGGACTTGTAAAACAAAGGCCTGATAATTCTCTTCATAGGCCGAAACATTTTCAGGATCGATATCCTGTAAAGCAGCCAAAATATTACGCGCCTGCAGTATCACCAGGGGCGGCGACAACCATACATGGGGGTCAGGAATACCATGCGGTATGGCCTCTTCATTGCCATGTGAAAACGTTTGCCCGCTGGTGCGTTGCTCTGTTTTGTCATGGGAGTGAAAGGAAGCCATGGGCAGTTTTTGAATGCCCCGATCCATGGGAACGACCCGCAGATTTTTATTGGATGCAACAATTTTTTCCAGCCACACCGCCTCAAAGGGTACCCCTATGGAGAAATAGATTCTGGCTTTTGCAATAGCCACCATTTGGCGTGACTTGGGCTCATATGTGGTCGGGCTGGCACCCGGAAGCACCATAACCTGAACATCCACATGCTCCCCCCCGATCTGTTCCACAAAATACCGCTGGGGAAGAATACTGACAAATACAGGCACCTTTGCCAGAGCAGCCGTCGGAAAAATACAAACGAACAACCACGCCAGTGTCGTAAGCTGTCGAATACGAGCATGCATAGGCTTTAACCTAAGTTGTGATTGTCGAGATTGCCGTAGCTGCAAGGAAGATGCTGTTCCGCAAGCGTGAACGATGCGGGACGGCACCGGACGCCGTAGATGCGTTAAGATCGGCAATCTAAACGGGTTTCAAATTTTAGGAATTATAATGAATCAAATCCTTTGAAATTAGATTTAAGAATATGGCAGAATACACCAGAATGCAACCTGAATAAAACAGCGCAGCCTGTTTAGTCGCCATGCGAATATTGTAGCAATAACGGTGGGGCGCGACGCTAAAAACTGACTGAGCAGCCTAAATGAATAACATCCGATTGCCAGTTAACCTCGTTCAAGCGGGTTTTAATGGTGGTATTGTTTTTCAGGAAAACACGATCGACACCCCGTTCGGTTGACCATTCTTCTGTTTCATATCCAAGCGTTACCAACCATCTGTCGCTCAGACGTATACAAACACCCAGGCTGGCAACCACGCCGGTTCCATCGGCTTCGTGTTCAAAGCTCTTGGGATGCATGAAGTCATCACGAAGATTCCAGTCCGCCTCTGCATGGTAGTCTGCCCAGTGATACTCGTAGGCGGCGTAAAACGAGATGGGCAACTGGGTCTTTGTAAACCTTTCCGCCTCCAGGGTCATCTCAAGTCCTAACCATGGGCCCTGCCAGGTGGCGTCGTAGGAGCTGTCCAGGTCTTCAAACGGCCCAAGCGGCGGCCCTCCCGGCCAGGTTACCTCCTGATACCCGTCTGTCATGCTGAGGTGCTGCCGGTGATATGAGTACCCGGCAAGCGGTACGATACTGATGGTTTCCGAAATGAGCCAGAATCTGTAGCCGGCTCCGAGCTGGCTGTCCAGGGTGTGCCCTTTGTCTGCATCGTTGATTGACCGGGAGTATTCCAATTCACGGTTGTCTGCAGCATAGTCAGAATCCCGGTTATCTCCAGAGACAATCTCACCGTAGCTTATGGATCCTTTCAAAACAAAAGATTTCTTCAGGTTTGTCCGCAACCCCAGGTGAACTTCGTGGATGAGCAGATCTTTCCATTTCAACTCGGACAGAACATTGGGATTATCCCCCTGGATGTCTCCGGCAATATTCCAATCGAAACTGTCTCGTCGATATCCGTAACCCACTTCAACCGCAATCCCTTTCGGTCCTTTGTCTTTTGCCTGGTTTTTGATGGATGAGGGTGTTGGCTGTATAGCCGGTGCTGCCGATATCACGGGAATCTGAATGATCATCAGAATAGATACCAGAAAGGTTACTATGTACAACTGTCTTCCTTTACTCGCCGGCAAGCAGCAACTATTTGGAAACATCAGGATCAATCCAGCTTGGAATAAATACCATATGGGACACAATACGCGATCGAACAGCTTGTCTTTTTGCGCTAAATAGCATAGATATGTAAATCATGCCATGAAAACATCTAAGAATGCCATCTATGTTTTTGGTCTCCTCTTTCTGCTCTACATGTTCGAGGCAGTCAAGACATACGGGGTGTACAAACAAAACAAGCTTTATACTATAACTCAACTTTCGGGTTTCACCACAGATAGAGCGAAATGGGTGATCCAATGGCGATTTGCGCTGTTTGAGCCAATTAGGGCACCTACCATCAGCGCATGACAATGAACAATCCAGTATGAAAACACGGTCAGTTAATTGCTACGCCTGTTTAACCATATGGCCAGCGCTGATGTTAGGAGCCCTTGCGGCGAGTTCGCAAAGCGCCAGGGGATTATTCATTTCGCGTTTCCTGAATCCCAAAAGTTGAGCGATAAGCCATAAGCCGCTTACAGCTTATCGTTTATAGCTAAGAAAGAAATAAACCCGTTAAACCCAATGATCCCAGTAAACCCAACAAACGCCAGCAGACAGACAGGCGCTTTTTTCGATTTTGACAAAACCCTCATAGACGTGGAAAGCGGCAGGGTCGGATTCAAATACCTCTACAAGATCAAAGAAATCCGCTTGCCTTTCCTGCTGAAAGTTGCCGTCACCAATTTTTTTTACGAACGCGACTGGATATCCGACACGCAGATGGCTCGTGTCATGCTCACGTTTTACAGGAACAGGGACATCAAACCACTGGCAGACGGCGCAGAAGAATTCTACCAGATCTACCTGAAGCCCCACCTTGCCCCCAAGATCCTGAAACGGGCTCGAGAGCACCAGGCGGCCGGGCACACGCTTGTTCTGGTATCTGCTTCACTTCGATACATGTTGAACCCTGTCATCAAAGACCTGGGATTCCATCATCTTCTTTGTACCGATCTTGAAATCACAGACAATGGCGCTCTGACCGGTAAGACAGACGGCCCCATCTGTATCGATCAACATAAACGCGTGGCTGTTAAACACCTGGCCCATGAAAAAGGCATCCGTCTCGACCAGTCCTATGCCTACGGAAACCATCACTCGGACATCCCCATGCTCGAAGCAGTGGGCAAGCCAGCAGCCGTCGAACCGACGGTGCCCCTGAAAAAGATTGCAGTTAAAAAGGGGTGGCCTATTTTGACCTTCAGGTGATGCTATAACATTTCTTTAATTGACAAGGGTTGATTGTTTAGATATTTGGTACCCTATCCCCTGGGTTTACAACCGTTTGATCATATTATACATGGACAAAAAATGAGAGAATGACGCCCTTGGGTGAACAGTCGCATAAGGAAAAGGAGCACAACATGAATATGCTAAAACAAAAGATCGTTACATCGGGGATCATTTGGCTTGCATGCCTGTTTATGGTGTTTCAAGCCTCGGCGGAAGACATCGAGGAAACCGTCAAGTACAAAGCGCCGACCATGGACCAGGCGATTGACTTTATCAATAAAATGACCAGGGACACCGTCAGTGTCGATCCGGGACAATGTACCGTGACCACCACAATGGAAAAGAATAGCAGAACCTTTGAATACATCATTCCGTTAAAGAAAATCAATCCAGGCCCTGACTATGTAAAGCCTCACTTAAACAAGGTTATCCTCACGGTGGAGGGGTATGAAAAGGAGATCAAACGCGTCGAAGAAAACGGGGACGTGGAAATGAAAAGTAAGGTAGAGTTATATACGCCGGATAAAGATTCGGCTGATAAAGTCGCCAGGGCAATACGCTATCTCATCAGTCTTTGCGGCGGCCCGCCCTGTGTAGATTGTGATCCTTTCATGTGGCAAAGATGAGCCAGTGAGGACGGACGATCTCTTTGCTATGACAATCGATCCCTGAATCCAATCCTTACTTTCGGTGAAGTAAAAATAGAAATTAGAATTAAACGTTCTTTGAGGATTTATCCTTTTTTAGTTTTCGTTTTTCCTTCTTGCTGCTTTGCGGTTTTTTCTTTTCCTGTGATTTTCGCTTGTCTTTGCCTTTTGCCATATCAGCCCTCCTGTGGAATGGTTTTTATTTAGTTGTGTCCGGACGATACAAAACAAGCACCGTCCGGCAAGGTAGATACAAATCCAGTCCACCTTCCGAATGATCTTTTCTGGGTATGGACTCGTAAAGACCTGTCCGGGCATCATCCAACCTGCCATGACCACCATAACTGCGATTGTCGCTGTCAAGAACCCACTCATATCGTCCGGGCGGAAGGTAAAAGAAATAATCGGTGAAGGATACCTCCGGGTGGAAGTTGAATGCAAAAAAGAGCCGATTTCTTTCAAATGCGATGATTTTATCCTCATCATGTGTGTGGATCAGACGTAGGGGGCCTTGGAACAAGGCGTGGGTTTTGGCAAGCTGGATCATATCACGATCAAAACAAGCCAGTTGTGAGTATTTCAAACCTGGATCGTCCATGAGGTGCCACTGTCGGCGCGCATAGAGATACGACCAGTTGTTTTCCCTGCGGGGAAAATCGATCCACTCGGGATGACCGAACTCGTTGCCCATGAAATTCAGATATCCATGCCCGGCCGTGGCAAGCGTCAGCAGGCGAATCATCTTGTGGAGTGCCACGCCCCGGTCGATGATGAGGTGGTTGTCTGACACGTTCATATGGTGGTATATGGCATCACCCATGAGGCGAAAAATCAGGGTCTGGTCACCCACCAGCGCCTGATCATGAGATTCGGCATAACTGACGGTCTTTTCGTCGGATCTTCGGTTGGTCAATTCATACCAGAGGTGGGCCATGGGCCAGTCTTCATCCCGGGTGTCCTTTGTCAGCCGGATCCAATAATCCGGTACGCCCATGGCAAAACGAAAGTCGAACCCCACACCGCCTTCTTCCTCCGGAACAGCAAGCCCGGGTATACCGCTCACATCCTCGGCAATGGTCATGGCTTCGGGAGTCAATTCGTGAATCAGAGTATTTGCCAACGTGAGATATGTGAGGGCGTCATCATCCATAACGTCATCAAAGTAGTCATCATAGCTCGTAAAGGCATGACCCAGACCATGGTGCAGATAGAGCATGCTGGTAATGCCGTCAAATCGAAATCCATCCAGATGATACACATCCAGCCAGAACCGGCAGTTGGATAAAAGAAAGTGAAGCACCTGGGGTTTGGCGTAGTCAAAACATCGCGAATCCCAGGCTGAATGGCGACCACGTGGGCCCTCGTGAAAATACTGACAGTCTGTTCCATCAAAACGACTGAGACCTTCTACCTCGTTCGATACACCGTGGGAATGAATCAGGTCCATAATCACCCGTAATCCAGCACCATGGGCCGTATCGATGAGCAGTTTAAGATCTTCCGGAGAACCAAAACGGGAAGAGGCTGCAAAAAAGCTCGACACCTGGTAACCGAATGAGCCGTAGTAGGGATGTTCCTGAAGTCCCATCAACTGGAGTGTATTGTACCCCGCCTTGACGATCCGGGGAATGATATTCTCAGCAAATTCACGGTAAGTACCGACACGGGCTTTTTCCTGGGCCATGCCGATGTGCGCCTCGTAAATGAGTGGCGGGTTTGAGAATCTCTCCGGTACCCGGTGTTGCCAGTGAAATGGCATTTCAGGATGCCACACCTGAGCGTTGAAGATCAGCGTCTGTTCATCCTGAACCACTCTTCGGGTATAAGCCGGAATTCTGTCTCCGCCTCCCCCTTTCCAATGGATGCGGAGACGGTAATGATCGCCATGAGTCAGTTCTTTCAGGGGCAGGCGAAGTTCCCAATCCCCGTTTTTATTGATGCATCTCAGTGCAAAGGAAGGCCGCTCCTCCCAGTTGGTCATGTCACCGATAAAAAAAATTGCCTCTGCATTGGGGGCCCACTCCCGAAAAACCCATTCCCCATGGCTGACATGCAAACCATAGTAGGTGTGCCCCGAAGCAAAATCAGCCAATGTCATTTTGTTTTTGGTCAGGCGGGTCTTGGTCTCTTCTACTTTGATACGTCTTTTTCGAATGACGTCCCGGTAGGGCTCCAGGAAAGGGTCCTGTTTCAGCAGGTGATCGATCTGTAGATCAATGGTCGTCTTTGCCATGTGCAATTTACCTTAAGCGGTAAGCTGTAAGCTCAATAAGGTGACGCCGATATCAACGGCCTCTTCAACATCCGCTCATACAGTTCGATGTAACGACGGGCGGTGACCGCATGGGTGAAAGTCACGGCACTGTCCTGCATGATCCGTTCAATCTGGGTATTTCTTTCATCGACGGGCCGTCTGTAAAAACCCATGGCTTCGTTGATGGCCCACCACAAACCATTGGCATCATACGTTTCAAAAACAAAGCCATTGCCGATGCTGTTTTCGACATCGATATGGAATATCGTGTCGTGAATACCCCCGGTATCGTGAACCACCGGCAGAGACCCGTAAATAGGGGCGATCATCTGGGGCAGACCACAAGGCTCAAATCGGGATGGCATCAGGATAAAATCCGAAGCACCATACGCCTGGTGTTCCAGGTTTTCACTGAAATCGCAGACAGCCACGCGCTGATGCAGATTGTGAAACGAGACGATGTCACGAAAGATCCGCTGGTATTCACCATTTGCCACAAACATGATCTGCAGGTTATCACCCCAATAAGTCGAAATGACATGATAGAGAATTTCCGCCAGCAACTGACAGCCTTTCTGGTTGGGATCCAGACGGGATGGCCAGAAAAAGAGTGGTGCTCGTTGATCTTGGATCAGCCCGAGCTTGGCCTGAAGCGCCTGTTTGTTTTTCTGTTTGGCACGCATGAAATTCTTATGGGTGTACGTGTGCAGGAGGTGACGGTCGGTTTCGGGATTGAAGACCGGATCCGGTGCGTTCAGAATACCCACGGAACAGTTTGCCGCCATCTTGTTGGCCAACTCCCGCTCCAGATTTTCCGATACAAATTCATGCCGCCCTTCCACGATCTCCTTTAAAAATGTCGGGCTGACAGTATTGACAAAATGTGCCGAAAAAACACCACTGATCAGAAAATCAACGGGATTGCTTGCCCACGATTGTTCATAGTCGTAGGGAGGCTTTTCGTAATACAGGTGATGCCAGAAATATGCCGCATCGATCCCACGATCCTCAATGTGGGACAGGGTACTTTTAACGGTGTGAATGTTGTGTATCGTAAAAAGACAGGGTATCCCCATCTGGCGGGACATGGCCGGTATCAGACCGGTCATCCAGTCATTACAGTGGATCAGATCAGGCTCCACACGGGGAATAACATGATTGATAACTTCACGCTGAAAGGCCAGTGAAAGCTTGGTATTCTCGCCGCCATAATCGGAATAGACGCGGTTCAGATAGTAAAAAGCCCTGTCCTGGGCCAGATGAATGCGATCGTCCGGCATGGTTTTGCGGATAATACGCTGCTCTTCCTTGAGAAAGGGGGCCAGGTGGTCTGAAAAAATAGAACGATAGTCCGGCAGTGCCACGTGTACATCCACACCCTGTTCGAAAAGCGCACTGATCAACGCTGCGGAGACATCGGCGAGACCACCGGCTTTTGCAGTGAGATAATGGGACAAACTCCCCATACGGTCCGGCAGATAGGTGACCTCAGGTGTTACAATCAGAACACGCGGTGATGTTGGATGTGTTGCCATCTAATTATTTGTGTTTGGTGTTTGGTGTTTGGTGTTTGGTGTTTTGTGTTTTGTGTTTGGTGTTTGGTGTTTGGTGTTTGGTGTTTGGTGTTTTGTGTTTTGTGTTTCGTGTTTCGTGTTTCGTGTTTGGTGCTTTTCGCTTTGGTGTTTGGCTCGTTTGGTGTTTGGTGTTTCGCTGTTTCGTGTTCCTAGCTGTTTCGTGTTGGTTTTTGGTGTTTGGCCTCCCGCCGGCAGCAGTCAGCCACCCTCCAACCCTTGTATCCCCCTCCAACCCTCCAACCCTACTTCACGCCCACGTGATCAACCCCGGCGTAAACCGTAAAAAGTCATCCCCTTTGGGACTTACCCGGACCGTAAATCCAAATCGTCCGGATGATGTGCAGGGAAGCAAACAGGAATAAAGATACGTTCCCGAGCCCAAGTCCTTTTCCACGCCCATGGTCTGGGTCATCCCGGTCAGCAGGGTGTCGATGGCGCGTAGCTTTCCATAGTAGAGTTCCACCAGAACCTCGTCGGGACGAATCTCCCCCAGAGATACCTCAGCTGATATTTCAAAGGACTCGCCTATTCTAAAAGGACCGTTAAATTCTCTGGCGGGCTCTTTGACCTGAATGTTTTTCCATAGATCCATGAGACGCTTTTTCTGTGCCAGCATCTGTTTGGCGTTTTCAGCATTGTTCCGGGTAAAGGTCTGATAGCTTTCAATCGCGGGTTTGTAAAATTTTTGATTATACTCGAGAACCATCCGGTGTGTGCAGTAGTCATCCAGCGCCATTTTCATGGACGCTTTCATCATCCTGGTCCACTTTTCAGGCGACTCCCCGTTTTTGCGGTCATAAAAAGAGGGTATGACATCATTTTCCAACAGGTTGTAAAGGGCATAGCTGTCCACCATGTCCTGGTATTCGTGATCGTCATATTCCTCACCATTGCCGATAGCCCAGCCGCGGTCTTCCCGATAGCCCTCGCACCACCAGCCATCCAGCACACTGACGTTGAGAACACCGTTGATGGCAGCTTTCATCCCGGAAGTACCGCAAGCCTCCATGGGCCGTCTGGGTGTGTTGAGCCAGACATCGGCACCCTGAATAAGGTTTCGGGTCACGTTGATATCGTAATCTTCCAGAAACACGATCCGTTGCCGCAGCTCCGGGTCTTTTGCAAACGCGATCAACTGACGGATGATATCCTTTCCTTCCCTGTCTTTGGGATGTGCCTTTCCGGCAAAAATAATCTGAACGGGCCTGTCAGGATCGTTGATGATCTTTTTCAGTCTCTCAGGATCCTTCAATAGCAGGGTTGCCCGTTTGTATGTGGCAAAGCGCCGGGCAAAACCGATGGTGAGGATTTCCGGGTCCAAAATACCCTCAGCCTGCCGCATGGTGGACTGGGATGCATTTCGTCGGCCATACTGTTTCACCATCAATTCCCGGCACGTCCGTATCAACCTGGCACGACACATGCGCCTTGTCTGCCAAAGTTCATCATCATAAATCTGATCGATCCGTTTTGAAAGGTCCTTGATTCCCACGTGCAGATGCCAGTCAGGGGCCAGATAGCGTTCAAAAAGGGTTGCGTTTTCATTGGATATCCAGGAGGGGATGTGGATACCGTTGGTTACATGGCCGATTGGAATCTCGTCCTCAGGCCATCCTGGCCACACATGCGACCACATGCGCCGGGCAACCCGACCATGCAGCTGGCTCACGCCGTTATGGTGCTGAGACATCCTGAGCCCCAGCACAAACATGGAGAGGGGTGCGTTTGACTTCCCACCGGGCTGTCCCCACGATATGATCTGGTCCGTGTCGATGCCGAGGCACTCCTGCATGGGTGCGACATAGGGGGTAACCATCTCCTTTGGAAATTCATCGTGTCCGGCGGCAACCGGTGTATGGGTTGTAAAAATAGTTGTTCTGGGTATGATTTCGAGAGCTGTCTCCAGGTCGATGCCATACTGCTTTTTAAGCTGGCACAATCGCTCGATGCTGCAAAATGCCGAATGACCTTCGTTCATGTGGCAGATCTTCGGTTGAATACCCAAGACTTCCAAAGCCCGCATACCACCGATACCCAGCAGGACCTCCTGCTCCAGGCGCTGTTTGGGTTCACCCGCATAAAGCCGATCTGTAATCGCCCTTATCTCGACTGAATTTTCCGGTAAATTGGTGTCCAGCAGATAGAGCGGCACACAGCCGACCTGTACCTTCCAGATAGTGGCATGAATCGGTGCATGGGGGCCGTCAAGGGTGATGGACACCTGATTTCCGTCTGAATCCTTGACGCGGCGCAAGGGCATATGAAAAATATCGTTATCCGGGTATTCCTCCTGCTGCCACCCCTCGTCATTTAAAAACTGGCGAAAATAGCCCTTGCTGAAAAGCAGGCCCACGCCCACCAGCGGCAGGGAGAGATCGGAGGCAGCCTTCAGGTGATCCCCCGCCAGCACACCCAGTCCTCCGGCAAACAGGGGCAGGCTCTCATGAATACCGAACTCCATGGAGAAATAGGCAATGGTGCCAGCCTCGCCGGTCATTGATTCACCGTCCGACTGAAGCATGGCTGTTTCGGTTTCAAATTTCTTTTTCACACGCTCCATATGGGCGAGATACCCGCCATCTGTTGCCAGTTCCTCGAGACGTTCCGGCGGGATCAGAGTCGAGAAAAAAATCGGGTTACGACCGGACTGTCGCCAGAGGTGGGGGTTGATACGCCTGAATAATTCGATGGCATCCATATGCCAGCACCACCACATATTTCTGGACAGATCTTCCAGAAATTTCAGTGGTTCGGGAACCGATGGAAAGACCTGATACATTTGAAAGCGTTTCATGGATTATCCTTATGTGTGTTATTGATGTTGATTTATTCTATAATACATTATGGAAGAGGCTACAATAAAATCATTTGGATCATCTCCAAAAGAGTTGATCCAAATGAAGGGTTCAAGGTTTCGAGGGTTCAAGGGGTCGAGTGAGATGTTTAAAGGTTACAAGCAGTTAAAGTTTAAAATAAATCAAATGAGCTATGTTTGGAGGTTTAAAGATCACTCCATATTGTTTATGTTTCAGTCTGTGAATTGGAATCATGGAGGATGACACGTCATCGGAAACCCAACACCTGGACTCTGATTCCTCAACCCCTTGTTTGCTGTGAAGCGGGGATACTCGAAAGCTGGGATGCTGCTGCCCGCTGATAACTGTCAGCCACCCTCGAACCCTTGTATCACCCTAGACCCTTGGACCCTTAAGTTAGCTTTAACCACACCCGCAATGCCTCGCTGGCACCCCATGCCTGGGCCGGGCATCCTCGATGATGATGCGGCAAGTCACCATCCAGAATTTCGGGTACATGACCCACACAACCCTGTTGCAGCAGACGCGCCACACTGCTCATCCAGGCTTTGGCCGTTGGGCGCGCCTCGGGACCAAAGCTCATCTCCCAGGCTTCACAAAAGGATGGGAAAAGCCATGTCCAGGCGGTTCCATTATGATAGGCCGGCTTTCTGGCCGTGTCCTCATCTCCTTCATACCGGCCTCGATACGGCTGATACGGGTCACTAAGGTGTTGCCCCTGATAAATAATTTCCAGGGGGTGATGCACGGGGCGGTCTGCCAGGCTGCGGATAGCACCGGGAACCAGCAGTTCCTGGCATGCTTCCAAGAGGTTTCGGCACGTTCCGGGATGAACAACGGCTCCCATGGTTATGGCCAAAAGCTGGTTTGGCCGCAAAGCATCATCTGCTTTTGCTTCGCGAACCGGGGTCCCCTGCCCTGCGTGCAGGCAGTCGGACAGGTATGCTCCGGATTCGAGCCGGAAATATTCACCAATGGACGCCTGAACCGTCTCCGCCAAATCCGACCATCGGCCACCATTGCTGTCAATGGTACTTAAAAATTGCAGCGCTCCGTACCATAAGGCCTGGATTTCAATGGGGTATCCTTCCCGTGGCGACCCAGCCGGATGATTGGTATCCATCCAAGTATAATGCGAAGGACTGTAGATCAAACCGGTTTCAGCGTCCATCCGGATGCCGTTGGAAGTGCCTTTCATATAGGCATTGGTTATGGCATGGATAATGTCCTGGATCGTTCGTTGACCACAGGCCTCCCCAAGCCATGAGCGGTTATTCTCCTTTGCGACCAATTCCTTGCAGGCGATGATAAACCATAAAGGGGCGTCTGATGTTTCCCGATTGGACGTCCGCGTGCCTTGAAGCATATTCGGCAGGGTACCATTTTCCTCGAATCTTCCAAACAGTTTTAATATACGCCGAGCAAGGTTTGTTTCACCCAGTTCAATCAGGGCCCGTGTAACAATGATGGCATCCCGACCCCAGTCAAGGAACCAGGGGTATCCCGCAATAACCGTATGCAGGGATCCCCTCCGTACGATAAACCTGCTGAGCGCAGCTTCCAGTACTTTCTGGACAGATATTACCGAATCCATACCATCCTGATCTGACCGTCCCATGGATGCAGATGATGTCATGGATTGGCGCTCGACAACAGCTTGCGCCTTATCTGGAACAGTCACACTGGCATCCAGACGCGTCATCCCACCACCACCGACCTTTATCTTGAAATAACCGGGACTGAAGAGATCTCCCTGGGCATCAAAACCCCGTGAGGCATCCTCTGAGCGGTGTACCATGTAATGCCATTCCGGTTCGTAAACAAACGCACTCTTTTCCTGGCGCATATCCAGAATATGCTGATCATCCGGACGGAAAGTAAAACCCTCTTCACCTGCTGTAACAGCCGACGGCCATGTTTGTTCAAGCCCTTTGTAGGCCTTGGTGTTGGCATGGAATGAGCGGTTTTCGATATCGGGTCGCAAAATGATATCAATCAACTCCGCATCCGGGAGGCGACCCGGCCCCCGGGTTGCCGGGCAGCGCTCAAACACGAGCTGAACGGTGTCCCTGTCTCTTTTCAGAAGCGATTTTATCTTAATAACCACGTGGGTGCCGCGGCCCGTGGGAACATGAAAGGTCCACTCCCCCTGCAGGGAACCATCGAGGGCAAACGTTTCCAGACAATCCCCGTTCAGGGATTGAGAATAATCCTGATACACCACCCAGCCCCTCAAGCGCGTAAACATGATCCATCTGTCCACCGGAAGTTCGGCATCCACGTTGGCGGAAAGCACCGCATCGTAGCGGCTGTACAACTTTCCCCACGCAACCGGCAGGAAGCTTGCAGCGCCCAGGTCATTCGTCACGAGTGTTCGCAGGGAAGACCTATCCAACATTTTTCTCGGATACGTCAGATCCACGGCCTGTGTTTCACCACTCAACAGCAGCAGGCACGTTTCTACCCGGTGATGCCCATCCGTAGCGTAGACAGATAACTGAAGTGTCAGTTCCAGGTGTTCAGCCGCTGTTGGAAAAGGGCTCAGCAGTGCCCAGTGAAAGCCTTTTGGAGACCACATGGATTTTTCAGTGCTCAGGGTTGTCCGCTGATGAGAAATCTTCACGTGAAATGCCTCCGGGGATTCCACCAGCAAAAAATGTCCCGGTGGCAGCATGACTTCCCGACGGCTGTCCCGAGGCCACACCCATCGGATAACACGGGATTCAGGGCTATGGGAATTGGCCTCCCGGCAAAAGGCAACAGGATCGTTCTGTAATGTGAGAACAGATGTTTCAAGGTTACGGTCTCCAAGGTCTCCAAACCCATTAACCACCTGGAGTACCTCCAACACCTTTGCGCGCAGACGCTGCCGGACGATCCGTTCGGGAACCTGAAAACGTTCTTTTGTCTCTTTGCAGACTTTTGGCCAGTCATCCGGATCGTCCGTAATACAGAGAACCTGGCCCGGGAACAGATCCATCACGATGGCCCCCTCTTCCATCCGTGGGGTGATTTTTTTCCCGGTCAGGAGATCCAGCCATGAATCAGGCGGCCCAAAATTCTTATCCTTCTGCCAAGACGCACTCCTGGGTCTGCTGTCATCAAGATTGACAACGATCATCAGTTTTTTCCCGGAAGGCTGGTGGCACCGCAGAAAGATGAATATATCTTCTGATGCGTGGTCCACCACACGGATCCGGGTCTGATCATGAAAAGCCGGATGGTTCTTGAGCAGTTTGCTCAATCGATGGATGTGATCCACTTGATTCTCTTCGGCATTCCAGTTCAAAGACGGGGATTCATGCACATCGATTTTTTCGGTGGCAAACCATTCGACACCGTTGGCAAATCCGAAAGTCCCCTGAAAAGAACTGAGTGCACACAGTGCGGTACGCATCTTGGCCCAGGCATGAGACCTGGATGCCAGGCGCGGGTTGTCGTGGGTTTCAGCATAGTGGGCCATGAGACCCTCACCTTCTGAAACATCCATCCCCTGCAACAATTGATAGGCGATGTCCCGGCGATGATAATTCTGGAAAAGTTCAGAATATGCCCAGTTGAAATTGGCAGCATCCAGAAGCTCGCGGGTTACAATAATTTTTCCCCCCAGGCCCTCGAGGAAGAAAATCGTGTCCGGGAACTGTTCCCGGACCAGGGCAATAATGTACTGCCAGGCTGGGATGGGTATCATGTACCCTGCATCACACCGGAAACCATCGACCCCCCGCTTACACCAGGTCAGGAATACATTGCCCATGTATTGCCACAGATCCTGGTGCTGATAGTTGAGTTTGGTGAGATCTTCCCAGCGGACCCCCCACGCACCAGGCACCTCGATATCCCCTTCTGAACCACGCACCAGCCATTCCGGATGGGTTTCGTGCAAAGAGGCGGCCCAGCCGGTGTGATTGATGGCGATATCCATCAGAAGCTTGGCGTTGCGGGCATGGATTGCCTCCACCAGCTCGATAAACTGTTCCAGAGGCGTGGCCTTTGCGTCGAATTCCGCCAGCGAAGGATCCACATTGGTGAAGCTGAGAGCTGCGTATGGGCTTCCAAAGCGCCCCATCCTGCCGTAGGTGGTAGGTGTCGGATGGATCGGGAGCAGTTGCACAAACCGGCAGCCCAGGTGACCGACGATGAAATCCAGCTCTTGAATCAAATTCCTGAACGTACCGGAAGGTGGGATGGCGGTATAACCGGCTTTGTCCAGCAACTGAACCGCATCGATATGGTTCCGCCTGAAAAACCCGCCCCCTTTGTTGGGCCCGAACTGTCTAACAAAGGCATTATAAATAACATTCCCGCAGCAGGTATCGGCCGGCTCGACATTGATGGTAATATTGGAACCCGGAACCCAGATGGGGTCTTGCCGATCTTTTGGAATGAACATTGCCTTGGCTTTAAAATGACCGATATCGGTCAAAGGAAGCCGTAAGCTGAACTGTTGCGGCGTCACTTCCGTCATGGGAATGTCGAACCAGTCACGTCCCAAACCCGGCAGGTTCTTTTCAACAGAATCGATGATCTGCCGGCGGCAGACGCCGCCCTGGCCGAGGTTGGTCCTGAGACACGCGGTCCCTTTGATCGGACGGGTCGATGTGAGTGTAAACGTCACTGTGTCTCCCCGATACCGCAACAGTTTGCTGCCGGGCTCCGGTTTCAGCGTCATGGTCATATGAATGGACATGAGTGAAATCTACCTGCTTCATGGAATAAATTCAACCATTTTCCCTATTCTTGCCATCTGAAACCATCGGTGAGCCAGCAGTCGCCATAGACCTCTTCTTTTTGCTTATAGCATTCATTTTTTTCAAAACCATAAATGGGAATAGAAAACCCCCATCAAAAAATATTTTGATGGGGGTTTTGTCAAAGGGGTAATGTTTGAACGCTATCCTTTTATGCTCCTGGGTAACAGCATCTGGTGCTGTGGACAGATGGACTTTGGATTTTGATAGACAGCACCGGCAAACGCTACCATGTATTTACGAATATCCGTCATCCTGGCAACTTCGTCGACAAATCCTTTCTGGGCACAATACAGGGGTCTGGAGTAATCATGATATTCCTGAGCCATCTGATTCATTTTGTCGATAACGGGCTGAAGATCCCTGCCTGCGTCCTTCTCCTTGACCAGACGCCGGGAAAAACTTGCTGCCGCAGCGGTTTCACCATGCATGACATAGATTTCAGAGGTGGCGATACCCAGTGTAAAAGCATTGTGGCGGTTGCCCGTGGGGCCTCCCATCACGTAATGAGCCGCGGCTGTTCCTTTTCGTAACAGAATCAGAATCTGGGGAACATCTGTCTGTTGGATCGAATAAATGAGACTTTGTCCCAGACCCAGCAATTCAGCTTTTTCGGCAATATCCCCCACATCGATACCCGATGTGTCCTGGAACCAGATAATCGGAAGTCGGTCCCTCCCACAGAGGGTGACAAACTCGTTCATCTTGATAAGGCCCTGACGGTAGAGTTTTCCACCGATGCCTGGGTAGTCGGCATATTCCGGGTATTCCATTCCCAGAAAACCCTGACGGTTGCCGATGCATCCCACGGGAAGTCCGTCAATCTTGACAATCCCGGTATAAATCTCGGGGCCGTAGTCTGGTTTGAACTCCATATGCTCGCTGTTGTCCACCAGACGTGCCAGGACTTCGTCAAAATTGTACATCTGTTTCTGATTGAAAGGGACCAGGCGATAGAGATCTTCCGCTGGGAAACGGGGATCACTGGGCTCTGCCACCCGGAAGAATTTGGGGTTATAGGCCGGCATGTCCTTCATGTAATCCTTCAAGCCGTCCAGAACACCGGTTTCCTCTTCGTAAACATACCGGAAAAAACCTGTTTCATCATAGTGAATCTTCACCGAACCGGGCGGTGTCACTTTATACTGTTTGGCGGTGTTGATCAGCTGCTCAGCGCCATCCAAATCAAAATAACCCTTGGGTGACATACCGCTCAAGATGCCGCCACCACCCACGGCAATATTACAGTTCTTGTGGGCAAAAAGAATGGTCGGGCTGATGCCCTGATACCCGCCGCCCGCAGGGTTCGTGCCGTAAATCGCGGCAAGAATCGGGATTCCCATCTGTTCGAGCTCGGCATGTCTGAAAAAAGTCGTGCCACCACCCCGGCGATCTGCGTAGAATTTTTCCTGCTCGGTCAGTTTGACACCGCTGCAGTTGACGAGCCACACCAGGGGAATGTTCAAGCGTTTGGACAGGTTGGTAACCCGCAAAATGTTTTCGTACTGCCCTGGCACCCAGGCACCGGCCAAAAGCTTGTTGTCAAAACCGATGATGACGGCCCACTTGCCGGAGATTTTTCCAAGACCATCAAAAACATTTGTCGACCCTTCGGCATTGTCATCAGGATTGTACAGTGTATGCAGGGGACACCATGTACCGGGATCCACGAGATATTGAAGCCTCTGCCAGACAGTCATCTGTCCCCTGGCATTGATTTTTTCCTCCGGGAAACCCACATTTTTGACTTTTTCGACCTCCGCTTCGATCCCCTCTTCCACACGTTTGATCTTTTCAACATTCTCTTCGGTACTCAGTACCTGTCCCTGACTGATCGCCTTCCCGAATTCAGGCATTTTTTCAAAATAAGGTCGCATGATTTTACTCCATTAGGTGGTTTGTCTTTTCAATAGGATTAATTTGAATTTTCTCTATTCTTTTAATTGATATCGCAATAGGTTTTAAGTTTTAAGTTTTAGGTTTTAGGAAAGTCTCGGGTTAGGCGTCATCGGCTTTTTGGCAAACAGCTACCTAAAACCTAAAACTTAAAACCTAACACCATTATGATTCTTCTATCGGCCACTGCCCCTTTTCCTGAAGAACATCGCGCAAAGCCTTCAAGGCTGTATTGGTGGCGGGAACACCACCGTATACCAGGGTTTGAAATATGGTTTCAGCGATATCGCCGGGTGGACACCCCACATTCAATGCCGCTTCGATATGCAGCTTCAATTCCTCAGGACGGGACAGTACCGTCAGCGCAGCAACCGTCACCAATTGTCTTGTTTGGTGGGGGATCTTCTCTCTCGCATACATACTGCCGGTAATGAACAGAGAGAGATCCTTTGCCAGATCTTTATCAAAAGCTCGCCATAGTTCGAAGGGCCGTTCACCCTTGACCCCTTTGAAATACAGTTCTGCCGTTTGCTTTGTTTTCTCTATTAAATTTTTATCCAAAACAATACCCCCGCAATAACATACATATTTTAATCACGAAAACACGAAATATCGAAAGCACGAAAGCGACTAGACGGCAATTCTTAGCCCAGAGCTTCAGCTCTGCCTAAAACCTGTCTTGGCAGGGCTAAAGCCTTGCACTGTACTTGCATTTTAAACTCATTCCGCCTTGAGTTAATGACACTGGGTCCTTAATATCCAACTTTAAATAAGCGGCGCAGCCGCTTCTAATAGAATCGCGGAGCGATTCTATTAGCGGTTCGCTTTTCGGTACCCGAGTTGGTCCAGGGCGATAATCCATTTGCAGATATTGGCCGAGCCTTCCACGATAAAATATGTAGGGGTGTCCTTGTAAAAACGGGCAACCGGATATTCTGTGGAATATCCATAGGCTCCCAGGATTTTCATGGCATAGTTGGCACATTTGGTTACCACCTCGCCGGCAAAATACTTGGCCTTGGCAACATCGAGGCCATTGTTCAACTGACCCTGATCTTTCCGCCAGGCTGCCCTGTACACCAAAAGCCGTGCAGCATCGACTTCAGTCGCCATTTGCGCGATCATGTCCTGGTTCATCTGGAACTGTCCAATGGGTTTTCCAAACTGTTTTCTTTCGTTGCAGTATTTTGTGGCGATATCCAAAAAAGCCTGGGAAACGCCCACAGCGCCTGCTGCCGCCGACATGCGGGTCTGATTCAATGAACCAAAAACAATCTTGGCGCCATCCCCTGGTTTTCCCAGGATGTTCTCTTTGGGGATCCGTGTGTTGTCCAGAAAAACTTCTCCTGTGGGGGATGAATGAGAACCCATTTTATCCAATGCCGATGTTTTGACACCGTTAAAATTCTTCATCTCCAAAACAAAGGCCGACAAGCCTTTGGACCCTTTGGACACGTCCGTATAGGCATAGTAAATAATGACATCCGCTATATTGGCGTTGGATATCCAGGTTTTTGAGCCGTTCAACAGCCAATGATCCCCTTTGTCTTCGGCCGTCGATGCCATGGCCATGACATCGGACCCTGCATCCGATTCGGTAATACCGAAACCACCGATATAATCTGCATTCACAAGTTTTGGAATGTATTTGGCTTTGATTTCATCCGAGCCATACGTCAGGATGGTATACGCACACCCCAGGGTCTGCATATTGATCTGGACCCGCAGCGAACTCGATGCCCTGGCAATTTCCTCTGTGACCACCGCAGCAGCCACCCAGCCCATGTCGACTCCCTCATATTCATCCGGAATTACTGTACCGAAAAAACCAAGCTCACCCATGGGCTTGATGACTTCCTCATAAGGAAAGTAATGCTCGGCATCCCATTGGTCGGCATAGGGTGCAATTTTTTTCGTCGCAAACTCCCGCACGGCTTTTCTGAGCATTTCCAATTCTTTTGAAAGTTCAAAATCCATTCAATATCCTCCTGATTCCCATTCTTTGATTTATATCGATCTCTATCGGCAGACGCTAATTCGGTCACTAAAGGAGGACGATCCAGCGCAAAACCGTGGTTGTCGTTGTTATCTTATTGTTATAACACAGTTTTATTTAATACAATCGCGGATTTAATTGGAAATATATAGCAGCAACTTTAAAAGATTGTCAAGCTATTTTGTAGTTACATTGTAGTTAAAAGCCCGATCAGACCGTTGCATGTCTGATCAGGCTTTTTGTTTTTTGAACAGTGACGCAGTCACGTCTTATAAAATCGTTGACGATTTTATTCTAGATAGCCGAAAAATTTAGGCAGCCAGAGCACCATGTCCGGCATATAGGTAATAATACCCAATACAATCATTTGAATGATGATGAAAGGTATCACAGCCTTGGACACATAGATAAGGTTTCGATTGGCCATGGCGCCGGTAATATACAGGCTGACACCCATGGGAGGCGTACAATACCCGATGGCCAGGTTGACGGTCATGATGAGCCCGAAATGCATCCAGCTGATATCGAAAGCCTGAAGCATGGGCAGAAAAACCGGTCCCAGAATCATGGTGGCCGAAATAATATCCATGAACATACCCACGAACAAAAGTAAGACGTTCATGGCAAACAAAAATACCATGGGTGATTGAATGGCAGATAGAACGGTTTCGGTAATTCGTCCCGGGATACTTTCCAGCGTGAGCAATCGGCCGAAACAGGTAGCTCCCGCGACAATGATCAACAGGGTGGCCGATGTTACGGCTGATGAAACCGTGATCTCCTTGACCTGGCTCAATTTCATGGACTTGTGGATAAAAATCTCGACAATGAAGGCATAGACGCAGGCCACGACAGCCGCTTCATTGGCCGTGAAAGCACCGGAAAAAATACCGCCGAAAATGATGACCGGCAGCATCAGAGACCAGAAGCCCTCCTTCAAGACAGCCAGGGTCTCTTTGACGTTCGGAATCGGCATGCGTGTAATTTCGGTCCTTTTGCGGAACAAGAGATAGGTATAGACACACACACCCAGCATAATCAAAACACCCGGTAAAAAACCGGTGAGAAAAAGACCTTCCAGGGATACGTTGCTGATCATGCTGAAGAGAATCATCCCGATACTGGGGGGTATGATGACACCCAGGTTGGGCGAGGTGGTCATCAACCCTATGGTGTACTTTTCCGGATAGCCGTTTTTAATCAAGGCGGGAATCATGAATCCCCCCAGTGCTACAACGGTGGCCACTGTGGAGCCGGAAATCGCCCCGAACAGCCCGCAGGCCAGGACACCGGCCATACCCAGACCACCCGGCAGCCAGCTCACCAGTGCATTGGCAACCTTGATAAGTTTTTCAACAATACTCCCGGCCGTCATAATATTCCCGCAGAGAATAAAAAACAGAACCACCACCAGCGCAAAATTATCCATGGATCGGAAAAGGGTTTGCGCCAGCAACAATAGCGGCAGGTCCGTGAAAATAACAAATCCGAGTGCAGCCGTGAAAAAGAGACACATGAACACGGGAATATAGGTTGCCATGCAACCCAACAGTATGGAAAGAATGATAATGTCGCTGGTTTCCATTCAGGGCTTCTCCTCAATATCTTTATGTTTCAACTCCATTACATCCTGGTAAACGACCTGCAGTGTCCGGATAAACATCAGGGTACCCATCAAGGGCAGCACGCCATAGAGATATGCCAGGGGAATCTGCATGATAATGGTCTTTTGATGGGTCCGGTACTGCATAGCCGACATGAGCCAGCCGTAGTGTATCATCATATAAGCAAATATCAGGGTAACCAGATTACTGAAAAAGTTCAGCGGCACTTTCAGTTTCGGGAGTAACTGGACCGAGGCATCGATCTTGATCATTTTACGCTGTTTTATCGCTGCACTGCATCCGATGAGGGTCGTATAGATGATCACCTCTCGCACCAGTTCTTCCGACCATGCCAACGTATAATTGAACCCATACCGCAGCACCACATTAACGAAAAGAGCTGTCAAGGCGATAATCACAGCTACGAACAAGGTCCAGTCTTCAAAAAAACTTAAAATTTTGTCTAAAAACCCAAGTATTTTTCCAATCATTGACAACCTCATGGCATAAACGCAAGACAAAAGGGGCCCGGTATATCCCAAGCCCCTTTTGTATTTACAATTGCAGGTATTATGGTTTGTAGCCCATGAAATCCTGTACTTCTTTCAAGTAACTGACCGGTCGGTGCATATCACTGGGATAGAGCTTGTTGATTTCGCCAGCCATTTTTTCGTGAGCGACATTGCCTTTTCTCTTAAGGACATTCATGGCTGCATCAGACAAGGTGATAAACTCGATGCCGGCTTCTTTTGCCTTGGCAATCTGATCTATTTCCTGCTGGGCCGTTTGTTTTCGAATATCGGCACAAACATCGTGCACCACCTCGACAAAGGTCTGTTGGAGGTCAGCCGGCAATTTCTCGAGCCAGGCTTTATTGAAAATCCAGATAAAGAGCCCCTGGGCATAGTTGATGTATGTGTAGTATTTACATACCTCAAATTTTTTGGTGATGTTACATACCATGGGGGTATGATCGAGACCTTCGATAACGCCCTGTTTCAGGGCTACCGGCACATCCGGCCAGGGCATGGCCACGGGGTTGAATCCCCATTCCCTGTAAAGGATCTGGTTGACGATGGCTTCAGCGGTTCGAAACTTGATTTTTTTGGCATCCGCCAGGGTTCGGACCGGTGTTGTGGTTGCCCAGCCATAATTACCATAACCGGTAATATCGAGCCCGGTAATTCCCTGGTGATCCATGGCCATCATGAAGTGATCAAACAGTTTCTTGTTGGCAACAAATTTATCCAGCTTGTCAAAAGAGTTGATCAGAAAAGGCAAATTGACGAGTCCGAAACGCGGGCCCAGATTGGTCGCAGCAACAGAGCTGACACCCATACCCTGGATGGCTCCCATTTGAAGTTGATTGAGAACTTCCACTTCGCCGCCCAGCATGGAGAAGGGTTTGTAGTCAAGATAGATCTGCCCGTTGGTTCGCTTCCACAGTTCATCCCGGATGGCAAATCCGGTGTAGACGCCTTTGATAACAGGGTGCGACACATTGGAAACAATACAGCGATACTTGGCTCCGGACGGATCGAAAGCCGGCTTCCATGCATCCAATGAGGGTTGTGCAAACGCAATCCCAAAAAAGAAACTTAGACCGACCAGAGAGACCGTTAATATTATGGATAGTTTTTTAATCATCTGTGCCTCCTTTTCCAATACGGGTCATCTTGCAAACTAAACTCCATTCATTTACCAAAGCTGATTTGAAGCTAAATTACAGCTACACAGCCGAATAGTCAAGAATAAAATCATTCCATGTTTACATGAATATTGACATTCTGAACCGAAAGAACCATAATTTTGGGTATCTGATATTAGGCATAAAACGACAGTATTGTGTAATGAATACTTCGGCAGTTAAATACCATCCCTGATCCGCAACTTGGAAACGGTAGCGTTCAATGCGCATGACATATGAACTCACTGAGGTGCAGGATATCCTGGTGGTGTCCATTAAGGGTAACCCTGGTGTCGACGATATAAAGCATATTCTGGATCGGATTCGAAATGAATCCGGATATTCGCACAGTGCCCGCCTGTGGGATTTTCAAGAATCCAGCTTTAGTTTTTCCCAGAATGAAGTTCTCGATATTGCCGCGTATGCATCCACAGGGGACATTCGACCGGCCAAGGTTGCCATGCTGGTCAAGGAAGATTTATCTTTTGGTGTGTCACGTATTTATGAAGTCTTCCGTAATACCGACCTGACTGAAACCAATGTGTTCAGAGATAAAACAGAAGCGTTGGCATGGCTACGTGCATAAAAGACAATTCATAAAAACGGGTGTCTATGGGTTCGCCGGTATCACCGGGATCCTGGCCCTGCTGAAATTCTTCCACACAAAAGCCACGACACTTCCTGTCGTGACATACCCGGACCCCATACTCAGAAGTGTTGCCGGGCCCGTAAATATCGTTAATGACGAGGTCCTCTCCCTGGCACACAAGATGATCAACATCTTGAAAAGCCGGGCCCCCATTGATTTTTTTCTAAAAGGCTCTCTTTGCAAGGGTATTTCCGCACCCCAGATCGGCATTCAAAAACGATTGATGGTCTGTGGGTTGCATGGCGCGCTGAAGGTCTTCGTAAATCCGGAAATCCTGGTGAGAAAGGGACGCTATGAAAACAGTGAATACTGCCTGTCCCTCCCGGAATATCCGACCCGGATGGTCCGGCGCTCAGCTTACGTGAAGGTACGCTATCAAAATCTACAGAATAAAGAGGAAGTTCTCATGGCAACAAAGCGCTCTGCCGGTCTGATCGAACATGAAATGGATCATCTCAATGGGGTGCTGTATATAGATTATTAGAACCGCAGAATCTTGAACAAGGAATATCGAATTTCGAAGTGATGCGTCCCAGATTATAGGCCAAAGGAAGATAGAGCACAGCGATACAACATTTCATTATTCACCATTCCTTGTTCGACATTCGATATTTTCCTTTTTATTTTTCACCGGATCGGTAGAACCTTTCCGAGGCCTTCACCAGAGGTGGATGGCTTATATCTGAACTAAAAAAGGCCCTGACATGACATCAGGGCCTTTTTATATCCTATTTTGTTCGTTTGGCTTATTCTTTTTTCTTGGCATCCTCAGTCGCTTCAGAGGGTGCTTGGACTTCCTCAACAGGATCAGCCGTTATCTTGGCGGCTTTCGGCGTATCTGTTTCAGTTTTTGCATCGACTGTTTTCTTTTCAGCCTTCTTTTTCGGGGCTGTCTTTTTAGGTGTCGCTGTTTTGGTCTTTTTCGTGGCTTTCTTTTTCGCGGGCTCCGGTGTAATCAGCTCAATCAGAGAAACCGGGGCAGCATCACCGGGGCGTCTCCCGATCTTGATGATCCGTGTATATCCGCCGGAAACAGTTGCAAAGCGCTTGGGCGCCTCTTCAAAAACCTTGTGAACAACAGCTTTTTCCCGTACGATGGACATGGCCTGTCTGCGGGCATGCAGATCACCCCTCTTGGCCAATGTGATGATATGATCAGCCCAGCGGCGCAGTTCTTTTGCTTTGGCATCTGTCGTCTGAATACGATCATGTTTGAGCAAGGAGGTCACCATGTTTCGAAACATGGCATTCTTGTGACTGCTCGTCCTGTTTAGCTTTACGCCTGATTTTCGATGTCTCATTTTACTGTTTAATCTCCTTCCTCTTCATCTGCCTCAGGAGGAACAAACCCTTCCAGCTTCGTCCCCAGGGAAAGTCCCATCTCGGTCAATACTTCTTTTATCTCGTTCAAGGATTTTCTGCCAAAGTTTTTTGTTTTCAGCATTTCAGCTTCAGATTTCTGCACAAGCTGGTAAAGTTTCAATATTTCCGCATTTTTCAGGCAATTGGCACTGCGTACGGATAGTTCAAGTTCTTCCACGCTACGGTAGAGATTTTCATTGAACTTCGGTTTCTGCTGCTCTTCTGACGACTCGTCCGGATCCGGTTCAAGATCTTCATCGAAATTGATAAAAATGGCCATCTGCTCTTTGAATATCTTTGCGGCATACGCCACAGCATCCTCCGGGATAACACTGCCGTCTGTCCATACCTCCAGGGTTAATTTGTCGTAATCAGTTCGCTGGCCCACGCGTGCGTTACCTACGACATAATTGACACGTTTGACAGGTGAAAACACCGCATCAATGGGGATGGTTCCAACAGGTGCGTCCTCGTCCTTATTGGATTCAGCCAGGGAGTAACCTTTGCCGATATTGACGGTCATGGTCATCTTCAACTCGCCCTTTTCAGACAACGTCGCGATATGATGATCCACATTTAGGACTTCGACCTTACCGTCTTCGCTGATGATATCACCGGCTGTTACCGTTCCCTTGCCCTTGGCATCAATGGAGATGGTTCTGGGTTTGGTTCCGGCCATTTTCAAGCGAACTTCCTTTAAATTCAGAATGATTTCAGTAATATCTTCGATAACGCCTGGAATGGTCGTAAACTCGTGCATGACGGACTCGAATTTAACTGTTACAATGGCAGCGCCATGTAGGGATGAAAGGATGATTCGTCTTAATGAATTACCGATCGTTATGCCGAATCCCCTCTCCAGAGGCTCGCAGACAAACTTACCATATGAAGGTGTACTATCTACCTCAACCTTTTTAGGCTTAATCATCGCTTGCCAGTTCATGAACATAATGTCACTTGAAGTCATTGTTTTTCTCCAGATTATCTTGAAATCGTTCCTGCGATTTTTATTTGGAATAAAGCTCTACGATAAGCTGTTCCTGTATCGGCATGGTAATGTCTTCCCGTGCAGGAAACCCTTTTACCGTTCCTTTAAGATTTTCTTTTTCCAGATCGAGCCACTGGGGAATACCTCTCCGGACAACCGCATCCATGGAATCATTTATCGCTTGAATGTTTTTGCTTTTTTCCCTGACTTCTATAACATCTCCGACATTCAGCAGATAAGAAGGTATATTGACCTTCTTCCCATTCACGAGGAAATGGTTGTGACGAACAAAATGGCGTCCCTGTGTTCTTGAATTTACCAGGCCCAGACGATAAACAACATTATCGAATCGGCGCTCGAGTGAAACAAGCAGATTGGTACCCGTGATACCCTTCTGATGGTCTGCTCTGCCGAAAAACAAGTGAAACTGTTTCTCAGATAGACCGTACATACGTTTCACCTTCTGCTTTTCACGAAGCTGGATACCATAGTCTGATGTTTTCCCTCGCCGTCGCTGACCGTGCTCGCCGGGGGCATACCCCCGTCGGTCAAAGGCGCATTTATCTGAGTAACAGCGGTCACCCTTGAGAAACAATTTTAAATTTTCGCGTCTGCATATCCTGCAGACTGCTCCGCAATATCGTGCCAAATTAGCCTCCTTTATTATTTGGCCAAATCAAACACATTTAGTTTTTTTCAAAACGGTTTGAAGTGTTAGACCGTGTTCGGATATCTGAATGCACAGATACCTTCTTTTATACCCGGCGTCTTTTGGGTGGACGACACCCATTATGGGGAATCGGCGTCACATCTTTAATCAAAAGGATATTAAATCCTGCAGCCTGAAGTGATCGCAATGCGGATTCCCGCCCCGCACCGGGACCTTTTACATAAACTTCGACATTTCGCATGCCATGCTCCATGGCTTTTTTAGCGGCATCCTCAGCTGTAAGTTGTGCGGCAAAAGGCGTACTCTTCCGAGATCCCTTGAAACCATGAACGCCGGCGCTTGACCAGGCAACCACGTTGCCACCCTGATCCGTGATTGTTACGATGGTGTTATTGAATGTGGATTGAATATGAACAACACCGCTGGAGATGTTTTTCTTCTCTTTCTTTTTCGTTCGGGTTTTTCTCGGCATATAGTATATCCCTGTTTAATCGTCTTGTTGCGTGTTATTATTTTTTCTTGATGCCGCCCTTTTTCTTGACGGCGGAACGTTTCGGCCCCTTGCGTGTCCTTGCATTCGTACTGGTACGCTGTCCGTGAACAGGCAATGACTTACGATGACGGAGACCACGGTAACACCCCAGATCCATGAGTCGTTTAATATTCATGGAAACTTCGGTTCGCAGTGTCCCCTCTACCTTGCATTCATTGTCTATGACCTTTCGAATACTGTTTATTTCAGACTCTGACAGATTATCTGTTTTGGTATCCGGACTGATATTGAGCTGGGATAAAATCCTGCTCGACGTGGTTCTGCCGATGCCATAAATATATGTAAGGCCAATTTCTATACGTTTACCTCTTGGTAAATCTACGCCAGCAATTCGTGCCAAAGCCTATCCTCCTCTATCCTTGCCTCTGTTTATGCCGTTTGTTCGTACAAATAACGCGCACGACACCTTTCCGACGAATGATTTTACAATTATTACACATTTTTTTTACCGATGCCCTGACTTTCATGTGTGCATCTCCTTATTTTCTTTCGATACAACCCATTCGGTTATAATCGTTGCGTTACAGTACTGTGTCGTTAAACTCCCCGTCCCCGGGATAGCTCACATTATTTGGACCGATACGTAATCCTGCCCCGTGTCAGGTCATAAGGTGAAAGCTCCACGGTCACCGTGTCACCGGGTAGAATCTTGATGAAATGCATGCGCATCTTTCCTGAAATATGCGCCAGGACCTGGTGTTTGTTTTCAAGTTCAACCTTGAACATCGCATTGGGCAATGTCTCAAGCACAACGCCCTCAACCTTGATTGCCTCTTCCTTCGGCATCTTGCTTTATCCTTTTTTGATTGTTTGCTTTTCCGGTCTTTTCTATCGTCTACCCTTGATACCGCCCTTTTTCAAGAATCCTTCATAATGACGCGTGAGCATGTGTGACTCGATTTGCGATATCGTATCGATAGCCACGCCAACAACAATCAGAAGCGCCGTACCACCAAAATAAAAAGGCACATTGAATTTGGTGATCAAGATGGAAGGCAACACACACACCGCTGACACGTAAATAGCCCCCCCCAGCGTGATACGGGTAAGAACCCTGTCGATATAATCGGCGGTCCGTTTTCCAGGGCGGATGCCGGGAATATACCCTCCCTGCTTTTTCATGTTGTCCGCGACATCCACCGGGTTGAAAGTAACCGCGGTATAAAAATAGCAAAAGAAGAAAATGAACCCCACAAAAAGCAGTTGGTATAACCAGTTCCCGGGTCGCATGGAGTCGGCAATGCTTTTTACCCATGGAATGGCGATAAAGCTGGCAATGGTAGCCGGAAACATGATGATGGATGAAGCAAATATGGCCGGTATAACACCGGCAGTATTGATCTTGAGCGGCAAATGCGTGCTCTGTCCGCCATACATTTTGCGACCCACAACCCGCTTCGCGTACTGCACCGGTATCCGCCGTTGACCCTGCTCCACGAATATGATGAAACCGACAACCGCTATCATCAAAACAACGATCACCAGCACCGCAAAAATACCCATCTCGCCGGTTGTTACCAACCGGAAGGTATTGGCAATGGCGGTGGGCATTCTGGCAACGATGCCGGCAAATATAATAAGGGAAATACCGTTTCCAATACCGCGTTCCGTAATCTGCTCTCCCAGCCACATGATAAAGGCGGTTCCAGATGTCAGGGTAATCACTGTCATGAGCCGAAAGCTCCATCCCGGATCGATGACCACCTGCGCCCCACCCGGAGAAGCCATGCTCTCGAGACCTACACTGATACCGAAACCCTGAATGATACTCAAGACAACCGTCCCGTAACGGGTGTACTGCGTGATCTTTTTACGCCCTTGCTCACCTTCCTTGGAAAGACGCTCGAGATGGGGAACCACAACGGTCAGCAACTGCAGAATAATGGAAGCGCTGATGTACGGCATGATGCCCAGGGCAAAAACAGACAATCTTTCCAGGGCGCCGCCGGAGAACATGTCGAACAAACCCAGGAGGGTCCCTTGAGCTTTGGCGAAAAAGGAAGCCAGCGCAACGGTATCGATCCCGGGTGTGGGCACATGCACACCAATCCGGTATACCGTTAGAAGTGCCAGGGTGTAGAAAATGCGCTTTTTGAGCTCTGGAATCTTGAATATGTTCTGGAATCCGCTACCTATCATTATACGACCTCTACATTTCCGCCCGCAGCTTCGATTTTCTGTTTTGCATTTTTACTGACGGTGTTCACCTTGATGGTCAACGGATAATCAATGTCGCCGTACCCTAGAAGCTTTATACCATCTCGCGCACCCTTTACGAGACCGCAGCCCACCAGGACGGTTTCATCAACCACGCTGCCGCTTTCAAATCGTTTCAGATCCCGAATGTTTATGGTCACAATTTTTTTGCTGAAAATATTGGTAAATCCACGTTTAGGAAGCCTTCTGTGGATCGGCATCTGACCACCTTCATACCCGGGCCTGACACCACCGCCTGAACGGCTGTTATATCCCTTGGTGCCGCGTCCGGCGGTTTTCCCTTTTCCAGATCCGACACCCCGGCCCTTCCTATTCTTGGTTTTTTTCGATCCGGCTGCCGGAGAGAGTTCATTTAATCTCATCGCTGTTCTCCTCAACCTTTACTAAATGTGAAACCGCATTGATCATACCTCGAGTGGAGGGTGTGTCCTCAAGCTGAACCGTTTTGTTCATTTTTCTGAGCCCCATCCCGTACAACACCCTGCGGTGTTTTTCAGGTCTGCCTATCATACTTTTAACCAGCGTTATATTCAATTTCTCGGCCATGAATTCTTCCTCGATTTATAAATCTTCAACAGAAATCCCCCGCCTGGCGGCAACCTGCTCACGGGTTTGAAGCTGCTGAAGTCCCTCGATTGTCGCTTTGACAATGTTATGGGGATTGTGAGAGCCCAGACACTTGGTAAGAATATTCTGTACGCCGGCTGCCTCCAGAACGGCCCGGACAGCACCACCCGCGATCACACCGGTTCCTTTGGAAGCAGGAGCAAGCAACACCCGGCCGGCGCCATATCTTCCCACAACCCGAAAAGGAATGGTTCCTTCAATCAGTGCCACCTGAGACATATTCTTTTTCGCCTTTTCAACACCTTTTCGAATGGCTTCCGGAACTTCCCCGGCTTTTCCAAGACCATACCCGACATTTCCATCACCATCACCAACAACGACAATGGCACTGAAGCTGAATCTGCGGCCGCCCTTGACAACCTTGGCTACCCGGCTGATATGAACAACCTTGTCAATTAATTCGTTTTCTTCCTTATCTTGTCTGAACAAGCGCATGCCTCCTTACTTTGAAATGGCTTTTAGAACACCAGTCCCGCGTCTCTGGCTCCTTTTGAAACAGCCTTTACCCGACCGTGATATTGAAATCCGTTCCGGTCAAAGACTACCTTTTTAACACCTTTTTCGATCGCCCTCTCTCCCAGAATCTTACCGATATGTTCTGCTGCCGCCACCTTGCTTTCAAATTTTGGCTGATCCCGGACCACTTTTTCCATACTGCTCGCAGCCGCCAGTGTACGCCCGCTGACATCATCGATCAGTTGCGCATAGATATGTTTTGAACTTCGGAACACGCTCATACGCGGCATCTGATCCGTACCGCTGAGTTGCTTTCGGATCCGTTTCTTTCTTTTCAATCGTGACACTTTGCTTGGATTTGTTGCGCCCATTTTATCGTCCTAAGTTGTTTCTTGTTATTTGGTTCCGGTTTTTCCTGCTTTTCGCTGAACGTACTCTTCTGCGTACTTGATGCCTTTTCCCTTATAGGGTTCGGGGGGTCTCAACTGTCGGATTGAGGCAGCAGTGCGTCCGAGCAGTTCTTTGTCGATGGCAAACAGCTTCACGATGTTGTTTTTTTCCGATGTAGCTGACACACCTTCCGGAAGATCAAACGTTATCGGATTGGAAAAGCCGAGATTGAAAACAATGCTTTTACCTCTCAGTTCGGCACGGTAGCCAATGCCATTGATTTCAAGAACCCTCTCGAAACCAGTACTGACACCCGTCACCATATTCGCCACCAGACTTCTCATCAAACCCTGCAATGCGCGGTTTTCTTTATTTTCTTTGCGCATTGTAACATGAATGACATTTTCTTCTATCTTCAGATCAATGGCCTGATGAATTTTCCTCGTAAGACTGCCCTTGTCACCCTTGACGGTCAGCACTTTATCCTTGTAATCAATTGTTGCTTTATCTGGAACCGGAATCGGTTTTTTCCCAACTCGAGACATGGGTTAACCTCCACTGTCACCTAACATGTTATGAGACTTCGTTAACGTCCTTCGATGAAATTCTTTTATCACCACAACGATTACCAGACATTGCAGATAATCTCTCCACCAATATTGTTTTCCCTGGCATGCTTGTCCGTCATGATCCCCTTGGACGTCGATAAAACAGCAATACCCAATCCATTGTAAACCGGCTTGATGTCCTTACCCTTCATGTAGACCCGTTTGCTTGGTTTGCTCACACGGTCTATGCGAAGAATCGAGTGTTCCTGTTTTTCGTTATATTTCAGATAGACCCGCAGTATACCCTGTTTGTTGTCTTTAATGAATTTATAGTTGCGGATATAACCTTCGTCTTTCAGTAGTTTTGCCAATTCGAATTTCATCTTGGAACCGGGTATGTCGACACTGTTAAACTTTGCCCTGCCGGCATTCCGGACCCTGGTCAGCATATCGGCAATTGGATCGCTCATCGCCATTGTCTTCTCCTATCTCTCTTAACCATCAAGCTGTGTGCTTGTTGAAAACGAAAATTTCGATGTCCACCATCGAAACCCTTCTATTTACCAGCTTGACTTTACGACGCCTGGTAGTTTTCCCTGCGATGCAAAGTCACGAAAACAGATTCTGCAGACACCAAATTTTCGAATAAAACCTCGGGGCCTGCCACAAATAGGGCATCTGTTATACGCCCTTACCTTGAATTTCGGTTTTGCGGCCGCTTTATTTCTTAGCGCTGTTTTTGCCAAATCATCCTCCCTCGTCGATAAAATCGTTACACGATTTTATCGGACGCGACGTTGTCGCTCTAAAGCGAAAAGTCCGATATAGTCGGTTATCGTAAAAAGTTCAAATTCAAGGCGTGCAAGTTTTGTAATCATGAGGCGTACGCGTCGTACGTTGAATGATTGCAAAATACAGCACAACGTAGACGTTGGGCTTTTTACGAGAACCGTCAATTTTTAAACGGCATGCCGAGCTTTTTGAGAAGCTCTTTCCCCTCTTCATCTGTTTTTGCGGTTGTAACGATCGTGATGTTCATCCCCTTGATTTTATCGATCTTATCGTAATCGATTTCCGGGAATATAATCTGTTCCTTGATACCCAGGGAGTAATTGCCCCTGCCATCCATAGCACTCCCTGAAACACCCCTGAAGTCGCGGACACGCGGCAATGCGATATTGACAAGCTTGTTCAGGAAATCATACATGCGTTGTTTTCGAAGGGTCACCATACAGCCAATCGGCATCCCGGTCCTGAGCTTAAAAGCCGCGATCGATTTTTTTGCCCGGGTTATCACCGGTCGCTGACCGGCAACGGCCGTCAGTTCTTCCACAGCGGAATCAAGGACCTTGATGTTCTGAATCGCCTCGCCCATGCCTATGTTCAGCACTATTTTTTCCAGCTTGGGAACCTGCATAATATTGCTGTATTTAAAAGTGTCGATCAGGGCCGGCACGATTTCTTTTTCATAATATTCTTTCATCTGTGACATTCTGTTTTCCTCGATCTTAGATCTCCCTGTTTGATTCAATCGTCTGATATTTTCTAAATGCCAATTTCATCAGAAGCTGAACAGGATACGTGGTTATGCATCTATAATCTCATTGCACTTTCTGCATGAACGCACTTTTTTCCCATCATCCAGCCGCCGCATCTGGATACGAACCGGACTCAGGCATTTGCTGCACATCAGCATCACATTCGACCACGGAACAGCTGCTTCACTTTCAACGATACCACCCTGGCGATTTTTGGCGGTTGGACGGGTATGCCGCTTGACAACGTTAATATTCTCGACGAGGATTCGATCCTTCTTCCTATCGACCTTCAGCACTTTACCAATTTTGCCTTTGTCTTTACCGGCAATGACCTTTACTTTGTCATCTTTCTTTATGTGACACTTGTCTCTTAACATATCCTCATCTCCACAGGCCGATCGGATTATAGAACCTCAGGTGCCAATGACACGATTTTCATAAATCTCTTGGCGCGTAATTCCCTTGCAACCGGACCAAATATACGGGTGCCAATCGGTTCTTTCTGTGCGTTAATCAAAACCGCTGAGTTATCATCAAATCGAATAAAAGACCCGTCCGGTCTTCTGATTTCCTTTTTCGTACGGACAACAACTGCCTTGAGAACATCCCCCTTTTTGACCTTCGCATTGGGAATGGCTTCCTTGACCGAAACGACAATAATATCGCCAATACTTGCATACCGCCTTCTGGATCCGCCAAGAACTTTAATACAGTAAAGTACCCTGGCGCCTGAATTGTCCGCTGCGGTCAGTTTTGTTTCCGCCTGAATCATCTTCCTATTCCTTTATATCAAACAGCTTTTTTAACAATTTTAGCTATACGCCATCTTTTGTTCTTGCTCAGGGGTCTCGATTCCGTCATCAGCACCTCGTCTCCGACCCGGCATTCATTGGTCTCGTCATGAGCAGAAAACTTATTGCGTCTGCGAACATATTTTCCGTAAAGACGGTGTTTCACAAGTCTTTCAACCTGGACTGTTACCGTCTTATCCATTTTATCGCTTACGACCGTTCCAACCTGTTGTCTTTTCATTCCTATTGTTTTCATAACAGCTTTTATCGCCTATTCCTGGTTTTGGTTTTCTGTTTCGCGAATAATGGTCATGACACGCGCGATATCGGATTTGGTCTGCTTTAGCTTTGTTGGGTTCTCAATCTGTCCAATGCCATGCTGAAAACGAAGGTTAAACAATTCCTCTTTCAAATCTATCAGCTTCTGCTGCCTCTCATTGGAGCTGAGATCCCTGATTTCTTTTGCCTTCATTAGCTCACGCTCCTTTCCACAAATTTTGTTTTAACGGAAAGTTTGTGCGATGCGAGCCGGAGCGCTTCCTTGGCAAGATCCCTGGGGACACCCGCCATCTCATACAAGACCCTTCCTGGACGGATAACCGCTACCCATCCCTCAGGGGCGCCCTTACCTTTCCCCATACGAACTTCAGCCGGTTTTTTCGTGAAGGATTTGTCAGGGAAAATGCGTATCCAGAGTTTTCCACCCCTCTTGACATGCCGCGTCATGGCAATACGCGCTGCTTCAATCTGTTTGTTGCTGATGGTACCGCACTCAACAGCCTGCAAACCAAATTCCCCGAAATTGAGCTGACCGCCGCGTCGGGCCAGTCCCCTCATTTTTCCTTTTTGTTTTTTTCGATACTTTACCTTTTTAGGGCTCAGCATTGCTTATCTCCTGTTAAAGGGCCTAGACGGGATCTATACATTGTTGGTTCCGACGACTTGCACCCTTGATGTTGTGTTTTGTTTCGACTGACTAAGCACGACCTATTTCTGTATCTTGCTTGCTCAGTATCTCACCCTTGAAAATGAACACTTTTATACCGATGAGGCCATAAGTGGTTTTGGCTTCGGTAAAGCCGTAGTCGATATCCGCCCGCAAGGTATGCAGGGGAACCCTGCCCTCTTTGTACCATTCCGTCCTGGCCATCTCGGCACCACCCAATCTTCCGGAACAGATAATCTTGACACCCTGTGCACCGAATCGCATGGCAGAAGACACACCTCTTTTCATGGCTCGCCTGAAAGCCACCCGGCGCTCTATCTGCAACGCAACATTTTCAGCCATGAGCTGGGCATCAACCTCGGGTTTTCGCACTTCCTGGATATCGATGAGAACTTCCTGTGAAACCAGCGATTCCAGGTCCCGCTTGAGCTGCTCTATTTCAGAACCTTTTTTTCCGATAACAATCCCGGGTCTGGCGGTAAATATGCGCAGGCGTACACGCTTGGCAGATCTTTCGATTTCTATCCGGGAGATACCTGCATGATACAGTTTCTTTTTTATGAATTTTCGGACTTTATGATCTTCGAGGATATAGTCCGCATAATTCTTCCCGGCGTACCATCTGGAATCCCATGTTTTGATGATCCCTAATCTTAATCCAATCGGATTTACTTTCTGACCCAAGCTCGTACCTCCTTTTTATAAAGCTTTCTCAGCTAATACGACTGTTATATGGCTGGATTTTTTCAATATCCTGGCACCGCGCCCCCGTGCTCTGGCTCGAAATCTCTTCAATGTAGGGCCCTGGTCCACGATGAGGTTTTGAATCACCAGGGAATCAACATCGATACCGTGATTGCTGTCGGCATTTGCAGCAGCGGAGCGAACTGTCTTTTCCACTAAACCGGCAGCTTTTTGCGGCATGTACTTCAACATGTTCAATCCGGCTTCTACCGGTTGTCCTTTGATAGCGTCCGCCAGTTTCCTGACTTTCTGGGGTGAAATACGAACATATTTGGTTACCGCCTTGACCTCCATTACCGAAACTCCCTTTTAAAAAGTGTTATCTTCTTAACTTCGATTTCTTATCCCCGGCGTGACCGTAAAACGTTCGCGTCGGTGAAAACTCACCCAGTTTGTGCCCTACCATGTTTTCTGTAACGAAAACCGGAATAAATTTTTTCCCATTATGAACCGCCAGCGTAATCCCTACCATTTCGGGTATGATTGTCGATCGCCGGGACCAGGTTTTGATAACCTGATTGCTCCTGGATGCCTGGGCTGTCTCCACTTTGTTCATTAACTTCTGGTCGATGAATGGACCTTTTTTTAAAGACCGTGGCATAAATTCTCCTGAACTGTGTTAATTTTTCCGGTTGCTCCCGCTCAAATTCTGCTGGAAAGCAGTATCGCGGACACCCTATCTTTTTGTACGTCTCTTGACGATAAACTTGTTGGTCCGTTTGTTTTTACGGGTTCTGTAACCCTTGGTAGGCACACCCCAGGGTGTACATGGGTGACGCCCGCCGGATGAACGGCCTTCGCCGCCGCCCATGGGGTGATCCACCGGGTTCATGGCCACACCCCTCACCTTGGGTCGCTTGCCTAGCCACCGCTTACGACCGGCTTTGCCAAGATCGATATTTTCGTGAGTTACGTTTCCGATCTGCCCGACAGTTGCCATACAGTTGAGCAGCACCATTCGGACTTCACTCGAGGGAAGTTTGACCAGTGCATAACGATCTTCCTTGGCCATGAGCTGCGCATAGGTTCCTGCACTTCGTACGATCTGCCCGCCCTTGCCAATCCGTAGTTCGATGTTATGAATGTGCGTACCCAGCGGAATGTTTTTCAGGGGAAGCGTATTGCCCGGTTTGATATCAGCCTCGGGTCCTGACATCACCACGTCACCCACGGAGAGGTGTAACGGGGACAGAATATATCGTTTTTCACCGTCCGCATACTGAAGAAGTGCAATTCTGGCACTTCTATTCGGGTCGTATTCGATGGAGGCAACCTTGGCAGGGATACCGATTTTATCTCTTTTGAAATCGACTATCCTGTAATATCGTTTGTGACCACCCCCGCGGTGACGACTGGTAATCCGTCCGTTTGCGTTACGCCCACCACTTTTCTTGATGATACGCAGCAAACTTTTTTCGGGCTTTTTCTTGGTAATCTCTTCAAACGAAGCATATGATTGAAATCGACGCCCCGGTGATGTCGGTTTGACTCTTCTTGTAACCATACCTATCTCCATAACCGGGTTCTTAAAGAACCCTCTGGTTTTAGGTTTTAAGTTTTAAGTTTTAAGTTCAGGCTGACAGCAAAATACCAACCTAAAACCTAACACCTAAAACGTAAAACCAACTTTCTATACCCCTTCAAAAAAATCGATTCTTTCCCCTGGCATAAGGTGTACAATCGCTTTTTTCCAGTCCCTGCGCTTACCCACAACACGGCCCCGCTGCTTAACCTTGCCTTTAACCTGCATCGTGCGGACATTGGCCACTCTGACATTGAATATTTTTTCGATAGCCCTTCTGATTTCGACACGGTTTGCCCGGCGATCGACTTCAAAGGTTACCTGGTTATGATCTTCTTTCTGAATACTGGTTTTTTCAGTAATCAGAGGTCGGATGATGATATCGTACTGAATCATTAGATCAACCTCCCTTCGATCGCCTTTACAGACGCTTCGAGCAGGACAAGGGTCCTGTGCTTCAGAATATCATACACATTGAGGCCCTCGAATTTCATCACTTTGAATTCCGGCAGATTTCTGGAGGAAAGCTCAAGGTTTTCGTTCTCCTGGTCGATAACGATCAGCGCATTCTCCATGTTCAGATTTTCCGCTACTTCTGAAAAGGCCTTGGTTTTAATCTGCTCAAGCTCAAATTGATCCAGAATCAAAATATCATCATTCTTGAATTTGCTGCTCAAGGCCATTTTAAGCGCCAGTTTTCTAACTTTCTTGGGCACCTTGTAAGCCCATGATTTCGGTTTTGGACCGAAAGCAACACCGCCACCCCTGAGAAGATTTGATTTGATATTACCCCTTCTGGCTCTACCGGTGCCCTTTTGCCGAAACAGTTTCCTGCCGCTCCCCGTAATATCGGATCTGTGTTTGGTGGAAGCAGTCCCGGCGCGTCTGCTTGCCAGCTGCATGGTAACGACCTCATGCAGGACGCTTTTCTTCACCGGCACATTGAATATCTCATCATTCAAATCCACCTGTGAAACTTTTTTTCCTGTACTATTTATAACATCTACGACAGCCATGGATTCCCTCGGTTCTTATTTTGCGAATTTCGGTTTTCTAATGGTGACAAATCCTGAAGTATGTCCGGGTACCGCTCCCTTCAAAAGGATGAGGTTCTCCTTGGGCCTGATATCAAATATTTCGAGGTTCCGGACCGTCTTTCTTTCATGCCCGTAATGCCCGGGCATTTTCTTGCCTTTGATGACCTTGGCTGGCCACGCACTGCACCCGATTGAGCCGGGTATCCTATGGCTATGGCTTCCATGTGTCTTTTTCCCGCCATGAAACCCGTGTCTTTTGATAACCCCTGAGAAACCCCGACCTTTGGTTGTTCCGCTCACCTCAACACGCTCACCAACAGCGAAAATCTCTACGGTCACCTTCTGACCCGGGCTGAATTCCTGTGGGTTTTCAACCGACACCTCTTTTAGGACTCGGACAGTCCCGATCCCGCTTTTGCTGAGGTGTCCCTTCAGCGGTTTGCTGGTTCTCTTTTCTTTTTTTTCACCAAAACCGAGCTGTAAGGCATTGTAGCCATCACTGTCGACGGTTTTGACCTGTGTCACGACACACGGCCCCGCCTCGATAACCGTTACGGGAACAGAGCGGCCTTCCGATGTAAACTGTCTGGTCATACCCAATTTTTTTCCGATCAATCCTTTACTCATAATTCACAACCATTCCTATGCTATAACTTGATCTCCACATCGACACCTGGAGATAGATCCAGTTTCATCAATGCATCAACCGTCTGTTGTGTCGGCTCTAAAATATCGAGCAGTCTCTTGTGTGTTCTCATTTCAAACTGCTCACGTGACTTTTTGTCGATGTGGGGAGAGCGAAGAACACAGTATTTATTGATCGCAGTGGGAAGTGGTATCGGCCCGACGACCTTCGCGCCCGTTTTCCTGGCAGTGTCCAGAATATCTGCGGCTGATTGATCGAGCAGCTTGTGGTCATAGGCTTTGAGCCTGATTCTTATCTTTGAATTCATTATCATGATTCGGTCTCTCTCTTTATTCGATTATTTCGCTGACCACTCCGGCACCGACGGTTCGACCGCCTTCACGTATAGCAAACCTGAGCTCTTTTTCCATGGCAATGGGTGTGATCAGTTCGGCCGTTATCGTCACGTTGTCCCCAGGCATCACCATCTCCACGCCCTCGGGTAGATCCAGTATCCCGGTCACATCCGTTGTCCGAAAATAAAACTGCGGTCGGTATCCATTGAAAAACGGCGTGTGACGACCGCCCTCTTCCTTGCTCAATATGTAGACTTCCGCCTTGAATTTCGTATGCGGCGTAATCGTTCCCGGGATCGCTACAACCTGACCTCGCTCGACCTCGTCGCGTTTGGTTCCACGCAGCAGAACACCGATGTTGTCACCGGCTCGACCCTCGTCCAGCAGTTTCCGGAACATCTCAACACCCGTACACACCGTCTTCTGGGTCGGACGAATCCCTACGATCTCAACTTCATCACTCACATGCACGATGCCCCGCTCCACACGACCCGTTACCACCGTACCACGACCCGATATGCTGAAGACATCCTCTATCGGCATCAAGAACGGTTTGTCGATGTCACGCTTGGGCTCCGGGATAAAACTGTCGATGGCTTCCAGAAGCTCAAAAATGCACTTCGCATCTTCTCCGTCGGGATCGTCGCTCTCAAGTGCCTTCAATGCACTACCGCGAATGATCGGGGTGTCGTCACCGGGAAACTCATATTTGTCGAGTAACTCACGAAGCTCCAACTCAACCAGCTCCACCAACTCCTCATCGTCCACCATGTCGCACTTGTTCAAAAATACAACGATCTGAGGGACGCCCACCTGACGGGCCAAAAGTATATGTTCCCGGGTCTGGGGCATGGGACCATCGTCCGCGCCTACCACCAGGATGGCTCCGTCCATCTGAGCCGCACCCGTAATCATGTTCTTGATATAGTCAGCATGACCGGGACAGTCCACATGCGCATAGTGACGATTGGCCGTCTCATACTCCACATGTGCCGTCGCGATCGTGATCCCCCGCTCTTTCTCCTCGGGGGCCTTGTCTATCTGATCGAACGGTACGAAATCCGCCATACCTTTCAGCCCGGCATGCTTGGTTATCGCCGCTGTCAAGGTCGTCTTACCGTGATCTATATGGCCTATCGTTCCTACGTTTACATGCGGCTTGGTTCGCTCAAATTTTTCCTTTGCCATCTTCTCACCCTCCCCTTTGATTTTTAGATCGGTTCAACACACCTGACCGTGATGCTTTTTTTCTTTGATTGGTTCAATAACGTCGCTACCACCGATAATGTGCAAACGCTTTGTTGGCATCGGCCATTTTGTGCGTATCTTCTTTTTTCTTGACAGTCGCTCCCCGGTTGTTGGCTGCATCCAGAAATTCTCCAGCGAGTTTTCCCGCCATTCCCTTTTCCGAACGGCTCCGGGCATAATTGATCAACCAACGGAGCGCCAGGGCTGTTCTGCGCGAGGGCCTGATCTCCGTGGGAACTTGGTAGGTCGATCCACCTACCCGCCGTGACTTGACCTCGATCATGGGCCGGGTGTTGTCTACCGCCTGCTCAAATACCTTCAGCGGTGGTTTACCCGTTTTCTCTTCTATGATGCCAAACGCACCATAGAGGATAGACTCTGCAGTACTTTTTTTGCCATCCCGCATGATGCAGGCAATAAACTTCGATACCAGCTGGCTGTTAAACCTTACATCGGGAATGATAACGCGTTCCGGTACTTCTCTTCTTCTTGGCATCCTTTAAATCCTTTTGGTTGAACCTTGATCCTGAATCTTTACCTATTTTGGTTTTTTTGCGCCGTATTTGGACCTGCCCTGCTTTCTTTCCGCCACCCCCAGTGTGTCGAGAGTGCCCCTTACAATGTGATAACGGACACCGGGAAGATCCTTTACACGTCCACCACGTACCAGAACAACCGAATGCTCTTGCAAGTTGTGACCGATACCCGGGATATAGGCCGTCACCTCTATTCCGGTCGTCAACCTGACTCTTGCAACCTTACGTAGCGCCGAGTTCGGTTTCTTTGGCGTTGACGTATAAACACGCGTGCAGACACCTCTCTTTTGGGGTGCCCGCTTTAGGGCCGGTGTATTGGTTTTTTTGATTACCCTTTTGCGACCCTTTCTGACTAACTGGTTGATGGTTGGCATACGCTCCTCATTTAGTGTGTTAATAAACTCATTAAAATGATTTTATATAATTTGATTTTGACCCGCGTTGCAGGCACGGGGAAGAATCAGATTTGATGGTTACATCGGTAAAAATCGCGTCATCGCACAAAAGCGAATATGTATACATTTTACATGGAGCTGTCAAGCGCTTTATCCATTTATTTCTTGAAAATCACCGCTTTTTATCAATGGCCGCTGGTTGACCACTACAAAATTATTCGGCCTGTTCAATCATGACATCCCGGTGGACCTTCAAACCTGTTCCGGCCGGTATAATCCTTCCCATAATCACGTTTTCCTTGAGACCCCGCAAGCAGTCGACCGCTCCGGAAATGCTTGCCTCGGTCAGAACCTTGGTGGTCTCCTGGAAAGAGGCTGCTGAAATAAAGCTTTCCGTACTCAGCGAAGCCTTGGTGATACCCAGAATCAGGGGTTCTGCCACAGCAGGTCTGCCGCCTTTTTCTATGACCGCCCGGTTGGCTGTCTCGAAAATGTTTTTGTCAACCTGTTCTTCGACGATGAAATCGGTGTCACCAATTTCACGAACTTTTACCCGACGCATCATCTGTCGTACGATAACCTCGATGTGCTTGTCGTTAATGCGGACACCCTGCAGCCGATAAACCTCCTGCACTTCATCCACGAGGTATCTTGCGAGAGCTACTTCACCCTTGATATTCAGAATGTCCTGGGGAATAGCCGAGCCCCCGATCAACGGCTCGCCGGCACGCACATAGTCACCCTCATAGACATTGATGTGTTTTCCACGCGGAATCAGGTATTCCTTTTTCTCGCCCACATCCACCGGGGAAACCGTGATTTTCTGTTTGCCTTTCTTGGTGCCCTTGGCAATCGACACATAACCATCGATTTCGCTGAGAACCGATATCTCTTTGGGTTTCCTGACTTCGAAAAGCTCTGCAACCCTTGGCAGACCACCGGTGATATCCTTGGTTTTCGTCGTGGCTCTCGGCAGTTTGGCAAGGACATCGCCGGCCTGGATGGTATCGCCCTCTTCAACGAGAAGAATGGCATTGACAGGCAGTATGTATCTGGCCTGGCCTGTTTTTTTCGGCAGGGAAGCGGTTTTGCCCTCCTCGTCCTTGATGGATATCCGGGGTCTTTCCTCTGCGGTTTTTGATTCGATAACGGTCCGGCTCGATTTGCCCGTGACTGGATCCACTTTTTCCTGAAGCGTTTTTCCGAGAGCGAGATCGCCGAACTTGACGGTTCCATTCACCTCCGAAAGAATCGGTGTGGTAAAAGGATCCCAGTTAGCAAGCAGGTCACCGGGCTCGACCTTATCACCGTCATTGATATCCAGATGAGCGCCATAAATTACCGGAAACCGTTCCCGCTCACGCCCGGAATCACTGACGATGGCAAATTCACCACCTCTTCTGTTCATGACCACATATTTGTTGCCTGCATTCTTCACGACATCCAGGTCGATAAACTTGATTGTGCCTTCAACACGTGCGCGGATGTCAGCCTGCTCCACCCGTCGACTCGCGGTACCACCGATATGAAATGTTCTCATGGTCAGCTGTGTACCGGGCTCACCGATGGACTGGGCTGCCAGGATACCGATGGCTTGCCCCATCTCCACTTTCTTTCCATAGGCTAGATCACGGCCATAACAACCCGCACACACCCCGTGCTCGGCTTTACATGTCAAAACCGAACGGATTTTCGCGCTGGTAATACCCGCGTTTTCAATGAGATCTACAGCGGCCTCGTCGATTTCTTCTCCGGCTTTCACCAGTACCTTGTCTGTAAACGGATCCAGAATGTCTTCAAGGGCCGTCCTTCCCAGGACACGTTCGGACAGACGTTGTATCACCTCGCCGCCTTCCATGAGAGGCTCCACCTCCACACCCATCATGGTGCCGCAGTCTTCTTGCAGGATAATACAATCCTGAGCGACATCGGCCAGTCTTCGGGTCAAATAACCTGAATTCGCTGTTTTAAGGGCAGTGTCCGCCAGCCCTTTCCGGGCACCGTGGGTGGAAATAAAGTACTGCAGAACCGACAGCCCTTCACGAAAATTTGCCGTAATCGGTGTTTCAATGATCTCACCGGACGGCTTGGCCATGAGTCCCCGCATACCGGCCAGCTGCCGCATCTGATCCTTACTGCCCCTGGCGCCGGAATCCGCCATCATATAAATTGGATTCATACTTTCCATGACAACCGGGTTTCCGTCTTTATCCACGCCATGGGCGATCTTCATGGAATCCATCATCTCGTTGGCAACATCATCCGTTGCCTTGGCCCATATATCGACAACCTTGTTGTACTTTTCACCCTGGGTAATCAGGCCTTCGGTATACTGTCTGGCGATTTCCGTGACCCGGGTTTCCGCCGCCTTGAGGATATCCCACTTGGCATCCGGAATGATCATGGCATCGATGGAAATGGACAGGCCCCCTTTGGTTGAATACTTGTAACCGATGTTCTTCAGGCGGTCTGCCAAGATAACGGTCGCCTTGGGTCCCAGGTTCCTGTAGGCATAGTCAACGATTTTTCTGAGCTCGCTCTTGTCCATGACCTTGTTGACGATCTCAAATGGTATTTCCGGTCTTTTTTCCACAAGTTCGAACAGATGAAACATCAGATCGTTGGACATGACAATGTTGCTGGTTTCACCTGCTTTCAAGGCAAACAGGCTCTCGGCATCGCTTGCGTCGATATGCATGATCTCGGTAAGATCGTGATTTTTGACCAGCCCGATGTCACCGTCAAAACGTTTGTCGGCACTTTCAGAATAGGAATCAACCAGGCTGATAAAGGCATCACCGTTGTTGATCTTTTTCAGGACAGCTCGCGCGGATTTCTCGTCGGTTACCATGATATGCCTTAAACGCACGATTTCTTCCCTGGGCATGATCTCCCAGAGCAGAATCCGTCCGACGGTAGTTTCCACACGCGACCCCGCTATTCGAACGGTTATCCGGGCATGCAGATCAACGGAACGGGCATCGTATGCAGAGCGCACCTCTTCGGGGTTTGAAAAAAGCCGTCCTTCCCCCTTGGCGCCCTCGATGGACCTGGTCATATAATAGATACCAAGAACGATATCCTGACTGGGGACGATGATTGGGCTGCCGTTTGCAGGCGACAGAATGTTGTTACTGGAGAGCATCAATGCGCGTGCTTCGATCTGGGATTCAACGGACAGAGGCACATGAACCGCCATCTGATCACCATCGAAGTCTGCATTGAATGCCGTACAAACCAGTGGGTGCAGCTGAATCGCCTTGCCCTCGATGAGTATCGGCTCAAACGCCTGAATACCCAGACGGTGGAGTGTCGGCGCACGGTTCAGAAGCACTGGATATTCTTTTACAACCTCATCAAGGGTGTCCCAAACTTCCGGGACTTCCTTTTCGACCATCTTCTTGGCACTTTTAACGGTGGAAACCAGGCCTTTCTGTTCGAGTCTATAGTAAACAAACGGTTTGAAAAGTTCCAGCGCCATTTTTTTGGGCAAACCACATTGGTGAAGTCGCAATTCCGGTCCCACGGAAATAACGGTTCGCCCGGAGTAGTCCACGCGCTTACCCAGAAGATTCTGCCTGAAACGCCCCTGTTTTCCTTTCAGGGTGTCGCTCAGGGATTTCAGGGGTCGCTTGTTGGAACCTGTTATGACCCTGCCGTGACGTCCGTTGTCAAAGAGCACATCGACGGATTCCTGGAGCATCCGTTTTTCATTACGCACGATAATATCCGGTGCTTTTAGATCCACAAGTCGTTTCAGGCGGTTGTTCCTGTTAATGACCCGTCGGTATAGATCGTTGAGATCGGATGTTGCAAAACGCCCACCTTCCAGCGGGACAAGGGGTCGCAAATCCGGGGGCAGCACCGGAATGACATCCATGATCATCCACACCGGATTGACGCCGGACCGCCGAAATGAATCGACGATTTTAAGTCGTTTGGAAAGCTTCTGCCGTTTGGCAATGGAGTTTGTGGCCCGGATATCTTCACGGAGCTGGACATAGAGAGCCTCCAGATCGATCTCCTCCAGGAGTTTCTTGACGGCCTCGGCACCAATACCCGCCTCAAATTTCGACCCATAAAGCTCCTGTGCTTCGCGGTATTTTTCGTCGGTCAACAACTGGCACTTTGCCAGCCCCGTATCCTTCGGGTCAATGACGATATAACTGTCAAAATAGAGAACCTTCTCCATGTTTTTCAATGTCAGGTCCAGCAGGTTCCCGATCTTGCTCGGCAGGCTTTTTAGAAACCAGATGTGGGATACGGGTGTTGCCAGTGCAATATGGGCCATCCGTTCCCGCCGTACTTTGGACTGGATGACTTCGACCCCGCATTTCTCACAAATGACACCACGATGCTTCATGCGCTTGTACTTGCCGCAGTTGCATTCATAGTCCTTGGTGGGGCCGAATATTTTTGCACAAAAAAGACCATCGCGCTCCGGTTTAAACGTCCTGTAATTGATCGTTTCCGGTTTCTTGATCTCGCCGCTGGACCACTGCAGGATCTGTTCGGATGATGCAAGGGATATTCGAACACCGCTGTAAAGTTTCGGGTCTTTGGGCTTGGCAAAAAAATCGTATAGTGTATCCATAGATAATTACCTTTTTATGCGTTTAGTTGTTTACGTCGTCTTCCAGGAGCGTCACGTCCAAACCTAAACTCTGCAGTTCCTTTGTCAGAACTTTGAAGGATTCGGGTATGCCGGGTTCCAGCACATTCTGGCCTTTCACAATCTTTTCGTACATACGGGTTCTACCGGCCATGTCGTCCGACTTGACGGTAATAAATTCCTGGAGAGCATGGGCCGCGCCATATGCTTCCATGGCCCAGACCTCCATTTCCCCGAGACGCTGACCACCGAACTGTGCTTTGCCGCCCAGCGGCTGTTGTGTCACAAGAGAATACGGCCCGATGGAACGGGCATGGATTTTATCGTCTACAAGGTGATGCAGTTTTAGCATGTACATGGTACCCACGGTAATGCTTCCCTTGAAGGCCTCTCCTGTATGGCCGTCGTAGAGTGTCGTCTGAGCAGTGGTGGATAGCCCCGCTTCTTTTAAGAGCGCTTTCACCTCATCTTCTTTTGCACCGTCAAATACCGGCGTGGCCATGTGAACACCGTTCGCATACCTCTGGGCAAAATCCCTCAATTCTCCATCATTCATCTCCTGGACCATTTGATTGATGGAATCGTCGTCAAAGATCCGTTTCATTTTTTCCCGGATCAGATTCATTTCGTTGTCTTTCATGAACTGGTTGAGCTGATCACCAAGACCCTTTGCGACACATCCTAGATGAATTTCCAGAATCTGGCCCACATTCATACGCGAAGGAACACCCAATGGATTGAGAACCATGTCCACGGGTTCACCGTTCTCGAAATACGGCATGTCCTCCACAGGCAGTATCCGCGACACGACACCCTTATTACCGTGCCGACCGGCCATCTTATCCCCCACAGAAAGCTTGCGTTTCATGGCCACGTATACCTTGACCATCTTGATGACGCCCGGTGGCATTTCATCGCCTCTTTCGTATCGAAGGAGCTTGTGCTCAAACTCATCCCGCACCCGTTCCTGTTCATTGCGATAGCGTTCCAGTAAGTCATGAATTTTCTCGGTGATTTGGGCATCCTCCAGTACAATACCTTCAAAATGGGCAACGGGGATGTCTTTCAACATTTCCATGTCGATCTGTTTATCCTTTTTGAGCAGTGTCTTCTGGCCTTTTTTCAAGGGGGATGCACATTTTTGACCCACCAGGATCTTTTCGAGCCGTGTTCGCATCATCTCGCTCATGACAGATAGCTTGGCATCCCTGTTGTTTTCTAGGATGCCAATTTCCTCATTCTCGATACGCTGTGCCCGCTCATCCTTTTCAGTGCCTCTTCTGGCAAAGACCTTCGCATCGATGACAATGCCTTCAACACCCGGCGGCACGCGCAGAGACGTATCCTTGACGTCTCCGGCCTTTTCACCGAATATCGCCCGCAGTAATTTTTCTTCGGGGGAGAGTTGTGTATCACCCTTGGGCGTAATTTTCCCCACAAGAATATCACCCTGGGTCACCTCGGCCCCGAGTCGTATAATCCCGCTTTCATCCAGGTCTTTGAGCGCCTCTTCACCGACGTTCGGAATATCCCGCGTGATTTCTTCCTTGCCCAGTTTGGTGTCTCTGGCAACCACCTCGAACTCCTCGATATGCACGGAAGTATAAATACCGTCCCGAACCAGTCTTTCGCTCACCAGAATGGAATCCTCGAAGTTGTAGCCACCCCAGGGCATAAACGCCACGGTGACGTTTTTCCCAAGCGCCAGCTCTCCCTGATCCGTCGCAGGTCCGTCAGCGATGATATCACCGGCAGAAACGATGTCACCTTTTGTAACGATGGGCCGGTGGTTAAAGCAGGTGTTCTGATTTGAGCGGCTGAACTTGGAAAGATTGTAGATGGTCACTGGCTTTTCAAATCCATCCTCTGTCCGACCATGGGAAAGTACGATACGGGAAGCATCGACATCTTCCACTACCCCATCCCGGTCTGCCACGATGGTGACACCGGAATCTTTGGCAACAACGCCCTCTATGCCCGTACCCACAAGCGGTGCTTCGTTCATGATCAACGGAACAGCCTGTCGCTGCATGTTGGATCCCATCAAGGCCCTGTTGGCATCGTCATTTTCCAGGAACGGGATCAAAGAGGCGGACACACTCACAAGCTGATTGGGTGAAATGTCCATAAACTCGAGATCCTCCCTGTTGACCATCATAAACTCACCCTCAACCCGGGACGTTACCAGCTGATTGACAAACTCCCTATTCTCGTTGATGCTGGCGTTGGCCTGGGCAATGGGATGCTTTTTTTCTTCGAAGGCACTCAGAAACTTGACCTTGTCCGTTACCTTGGAATTTTCGACGACCTGATAAGGTGTTTCAATAAACCCAAAATTGTTCACCCGCGCATAGGTGCTCAGGGAAACGATCAGACCGATGTTGGGTCCCTCGGGGGTTTCAATCGGGCATATTCTACCATAGTGAGAAGGGTGAACATCCCGAACTTCAAATCCGGCACGTTCACGCGTCAGCCCGCCCGGCCCCAGGGCGCTCAGTCGCCGCTTATGTGTCGTCTCGGACAGCGGATTGGTCTGGTCCATGAATTGGCTGAGCTGGCTCGTGCCAAAAAATTCTTTGACGACAGCTGAAACCGGTTTGGGATTCACGAGGTCATGCGGCATCAGTGCATCGACTTCCTGAAGACTCATCCTTTCCTTAATGGCGCGTTCCATCCTCACCAGCCCAATACGGTATTGGTTTTCCAGAAGCTCGCCAACGGCTCGCACACGACGGTTTCCCAGGTGATCGATGTCATCGACAACACCCTGCGTATCCTTGAGTGACAGAAGTGTCTTGGCGGTAAGAAAAATATCTTCTTTCCTGAGTGTTCTGAGCTGGATCGGCGTATCAATACCCAAGCGCAGGTTCAATTTGAGCCGGCCGACACTTGATAGATCATAATAAGACGACTTGAAGAACAGGTGATCCATGAAATCCTGGGCCACTTCAGGTGTTGCAGGATTCCCGGGTCTCAAGCGTCTGTAAATTTCTATGAGGGCGTCTTCCTTTTTCTCGACTTTGTCCAGATTGAGGGTTTTATGAATCGATTCACTGCTGGTGACACCGTCAATGTGCAGGACATCAAATTCAGTGATACCGGAATCGAGAATCCGGTCCAGAATCTCCACATCGATAACCGTATTGGGTCCGGCAATATCCTCACCGGTTTCTGGATCGGTAATGGCATAAGCCGAGATGCGATTTTCCAACGATTCCCTGCTGATGGGAATCGCTTCGATCCCACCGTCGGCCATCTGTTTGAGAGAACGCTTGGTGAACATGCGTCCTTTTTTAACGATGATCTCTCCCGATTTGGGATCCTTGACGCTCTCGGCAGCCCGCTGGCCTTTGAGCAGTTCCGGATTGAAGGCCTTGAAAAGTTTCTTCCCTTTCAAAATTATCCGGTCAAAGCTGTAGAAATAGGAAAGGATATCCTCGGTGGAATAGCCAAAGGCTTTGAACAGAATCGTTATGGGAAATTTACGCCGCCGGTCAATTCGGATGTGCAAAATATCTTTGGGATCGATTTCCATGTCGATCCAGGAACCCCGCACCGGTATGATCCGCGAACTGTAGATAATCTTACCGCTTGAATGTGATTTTCCCTTGTCATGGTCAAAAAACACACCGGATGATCGGTGCAGCTGGCTGACGACGACACGCTCGGTTCCGTTAATAATGAAAGTCCCCTTTTCCGTCATAAGGGGAATCGTTCCAAAATAGATCTCCTGCTCTTTGATATCACGGATATTGGACACACCGGATTCTTTATCTACCTCGTAAACGACGAGGCGAACCGTAATACGTACAGGCAGCTCATAGGTCATGCCCCTCTGCACACACTCCTCTTCACTGTGCTTGATTTCTCCAAATCGATAAGAGACGAATTCGAGAGAAGCGCTTCCCGTAAAATCTTTGATCGGGTATACGGACTTGAATACGGCCTGCAGCCCGATCTCCTCTCTTTGATCCGGAGGAATGTCCATTTGCAGAAAACGTGCAAAGGATTCCCTCTGCATACCGATCAGGTCCGGAATGTCCACTATCTTACGTATTTTACCAAAATTCTTTCGAATGCGCTTTGTGGCCGAAGGTCTATTCGACATGGCATCTCCAATTTTTTAAAAGGTTCTGTATCGGTTTAACTTACAGTTCCTATCTTTTACTTCACAAGTTTTTAAAACAAGCCGATCCGGCTTGCCGGCCGGTTCAGTCGGTTCGGTCAATTATTGGAACGGACCGAATGAACCGGCAAATGGACCCAACAGACAAACTGCTATTTCATTTCTACCTGGGCACCGGCTTCTTCGAGCTGAGCAACGAGCTTGGCTGCTTCCTCCTTGGCAATGCCCTCTTTGACGGGTTTGGGTGCTTCATCCACAAGCGCCTTGGCGTCTTTCAGGCCAAGCCCCGTAATTGCCCGGACTTCCTTGATAACCGCTATTTTCTTATCACCCGCAGCTACCAGGACAACATCAAATTCGGTCTGTTCCTCTTCCTGTGCGCCTGCACCTGCATCACCGGCACCCATTGCCATCATGGCTACAGGAGCTGCTGCCGAGACACCAAATTTTTCTTCCATTTCCTTGACGAGTTCCGAAAGATCCAGAACAGACATGTTCGCTATAAATTCAATTACATCTTCTTTTGTGATATCAGCCATTTTAATGTATCCTCCAATTAATTTTTTTTCTTTTAATTATCCGGCTTCCTTTTGATCCTTTATCGCATTCAGGACATTGAGGAAATTCCCCGTAACACCATTGAGTACTCTCACAAATGCGGTCGGTACGCCATTCATGGCAGAAAGCACCTGTCCCAGGAGAACTTCCCGGGATGGAAGCGCTGCCAGAGACTTGATGGCTTCGATGTCCAGCATCTTGTCCCCCATGACACCTGCCTTGATCTCAAGTTTTTGATTCTCCTTGGCGAATTCTGTGAGAACCTTTGCCGGCGCAACCGGATCTTCATAACTGATGGCTATGGCGCTGGGGCCGACAAAATAATCCTTGATCACGGCAACGTCCGTACCTTCGGATGCCCTGATGAGAAGCGTGTTCTTGGCAACCTGATAATCGATGTCCGCTTCCCGGAGTTTCCGCCGTAAAGCATTGATGGCCATGACATCCAGACCCTTGTAGTCCGTGACGATGACGACCTTGGATTTCGAAAATCTTTCCTTGAGATTCTCTGCGATCTGTTTCTTTTCTTCTTTTTTCAATGTTAACTCACACCTCCTTCCTTTTTTCTGAAAAAAACCGGAGGAGACAAACTTTTGCAGCGTTTGCTTCAATAAGCCGCCTCGGTAGGATGGCATGGCCACTTAGGCACGCATAGGTGCACCTACTGTCTTTGACAGGCTTTTTTCATTGATAATAGCTGCACATAAGACTATCCATCCAAGCTGGGGCATCAAAACGACACCTGTGCTGTGAATTGGGTAGTCTTGGCAGATTCAAACCTGTGATATCCTTTTTTAGGAACAGTCTACTTGATCAGGTCTTTGATAGAGGAAATGTCGATCTTGATTCCGGGGCCCATTGTCGTAGAGACAGCAATTCCCTTAAGATAGGTCCCTTTGCTTGACGCCGGTTTCAGCCGAACGATGGTTTCCAAAAATGCGGTTACATTTTGAAAAATCTTGTCTACACCAAATGACACTTTTCCCATGGGCGCGTGAATGATTCCCGCCTTTTCGACGCGAAAGTCAATTTTTCCAGCCTTGAGTTCCTGGATAGCCCGGGCCAAATCGAAGGTCACGGTGCCTGTTTTGGCATTCGGCATCAGACCACGCGGGCCGAGCAATTTTCCAATTTTTCCGACAGAACCCATGATGTCCGGCGTAGCCACTGCTTTGTCAAAACCAAACCAGCCGCCTTTAATCTTTTCGATCAATTCATCGTTGCCTACAAAATCGGCCCCCGCTTCCTGTGCCTCGGTTTCCTTTTCCCCCTTGGCAAAAACAAGAACGGTCACCTTTTTCCCAAGACCATTGGGAAGAATGACGGAACCCCGTATCATCTGGTCCGCATGCCTGGGATCGACACCCAGACGTACAGCAACGTCTATCGTTTCATCAAATTTGGCGAACGAAGCATCGATGGCTGTTTTCAAGGCATCGAACATGCTCGGTCTCTCGCCGGTCAGGTTTTTTGTAGCACCTAAATAATTTTTACCCCGTTTTGGCATTTTGCTCACTTACTCCCTTTTGCCATTAAAATATAACAACCCCTCCATAGATACGGGCTGCCGTACCATATCCGAAACAGACTATTCCACCTCTATTCCCATACTTCTGGCGGTTCCGCTGATGATCTTGCATGCTGCGTCCAGGTCATTTGCATTCAGATCGACCATCTTGAGATTAGCGATCTCTTCTACCTGCGCGCGCGTAACAGACCCGACGCGTTCACGTTTTGGATCGCCGGCACCTTTTGCGACTGCTGCCGCTTTTTTAAGAAGGACAGCTGCCGGTGGTGTCTTGGTGATAAACTTGAATGTTCTGTCCTGGAAAACCGTTATCACGACAGGTATGATCATCCCTTCATCATTGGCTGTCCTGGCGTTAAAAGCCTTGCAGAAATCCATGATATTGACGCCGTGCTGCCCCAATGCGGGTCCGATCGGAGGGGAAGGATTGGCTTTCCCAGCCTCGACCTGAAGTTTAATTAGAGCCATAACTTTTTTTGCCATTTAGTATACTCCTGATTCCTGTTTCTAAATTTTTTGAACTTGTACAAACTCCAGCTCGACCGGTGTAGACCTGCCGAAAATACTTACGAGAACCTTGATTTTTCCCTTTTCTGGGTTTACATCTTCTACGGTTCCATTGAAATTTGAGAAGGGACCGTCAATAACCCTGATTTCATCGCCCGATTCGAAATAGTACTTGGGCTGGGGTTTCTCCTTGCCTGCTTCCATACGGTTGATGATCTGTTCCGCCTCTTCATCCGATATGGGTGTCGGTCTTTCTCTGCCGCCTAAAAAACCACTGACCTTGGCAGTATCGTTGACAATGTGCCAAGTCTCGTCATCAAGTTCCATCCGCACCAGAATATACCCGGGATAAAATTTTCGAGACGATGTCTTTCGTTTTCCCTTGACCAATTCGACGATCTCCTCTGTGGGCACGAGTACTTCACCAAATTTCTCGGGATGAGGAGATGAAGCAACCCGTTCTTCCAACGCAACCTTGACCTTGCTTTCAAACCCCGAATAAACATGGACGATATACCATTTAAGTGCCATCTCGCTTTTCTCCTGAGTTTAATTGAGGATGACCCGGATCAGTCCTGACAACCCCATGTCAACAACACCGAGGAAAAGGGATATGATCATGGCGAGTATCACCACGACAACAGTAGATCCGATGGTTTGTTTTCTTGAGGGCCACGTCACCTTTTTAAGCTCTACTTTGACCTCTCTGAGAAACTGGAGGCTCTTATCGATAACATTGGGTTCCTTCTTGACACTCACGGCCTTAACCGGCTTGGAAGGTTTCCTGATCGGTACGAGCTTCTTGGCTATGCTTGCCGTGCCGGCGTTCTTTTTTACCGGACCCGCTTCCGGTGTCCCCGCTCCTGCCGATTTCGCCGACAGCACGTTTTTTGCAGCCGTTGCCGATGTTTTTTTCTGGCCCGAAGACTTTTTCCGTTTTAACCGTCCCATTGGTCTCCTGAAATCGTGAACATCCGCCAAAGAGGCATATGCCAGTCTTTGGCTCGTTTACGAATATATTCCCTGTTAACTTGCTATTCTCTGCCCATAAAAGTGGCAGGCCAGGAGGGATTCGAACCCCCAACACCCGGATTTGGAGTCCGACGCTCTACCGTTAGAGCTACTGGCCTGCATGGGTGAGTCATCAAAAACATTATCACAAATATCGCTTATCACGTTATTTTGTTTCCTTGTGCAGCGTGTGCTTGCGACAGAAGCGGCAGTATTTATTGAATCCCAGCTTGTCCGGTGTCGTTCTCTTGTTCTTTGTGGTTGTATAATTTCTTCTTTTGCATTCGGTACATGCAAGGGTAACTATTATTCTCACCAGTAAACTCCTTCGCCGTTATTCGATTATTTCGCTGACCACTCCGGCACCGACGGTTCGACCGCCTTCACGTATAGCAAACCTGAGCTCTTTTTCCATGGCAATGGGTGTGATCAGTTCGGCCGTTATCGTCACGTTGTCCCCAGGCATCACCATCTCCACGCCCTCGGGTAGATCCAGTATCCCGGTCACATCCGTTGTCCGAAAATAAAACTGCGGTCGGTATCCATTGAAAAACGGCGTGTGACGACCGCCCTCTTCCTTGCTCAATATGTAGACTTCCGCCTTGAATTTCGTATGCGGCGTAATCGTTCCCGGGATCGCTACAACCTGACCTCGCTCGACCTCGTCGCGTTTGGTTCCACGCAGCAGAACACCGATGTTGTCACCGGCTCGACCCTCGTCCAGCAGTTTCCGGAACATCTCAACACCCGTACACACCGTCTTCTGGGTCGGACGAATCCCTACGATCTCAACTTCATCACTCACATGCACGATGCCCCGCTCCACACGACCCGTTACCACCGTACCACGACCCGATATGCTGAAGACATCCTCTATCGGCATCAAGAACGGTTTGTCGATGTCACGCTTGGGCTCCGGGATAAAACTGTCGATGGCTTCCAGAAGCTCAAAAATGCACTTCGCATCTTCTCCGTCGGGATCGTCGCTCTCAAGTGCTTTCAATGCACTACCGCGAATGATCGGGGTGTCGTCACCGGGAAACTCATATTTGTCGAGTAACTCACGAAGCTCCAACTCAACCAGCTCCACCAACTCCTCATCGTCCACCATGTCGCACTTGTTCAAAAATACAACGATCTGAGGGACGCCCACCTGACGGGCCAAAAGTATATGTTCCCGGGTCTGGGGCATGGGACCATCGTCCGCGCCTACCACCAGGATGGCTCCGTCCATCTGAGCCGCACCCGTAATCATGTTCTTGATATAGTCAGCATGACCGGGACAGTCCACATGCGCATAGTGACGATTGGCCGTCTCATACTCCACATGTGCCGTCGCGATCGTGATCCCCCGCTCTTTCTCCTCGGGGGCCTTGTCTATCTGATCGAACGGTACGAAATCCGCCATACCTTTCAGCCCGGCATGCTTGGTTATCGCCGCTGTCAAGGTCGTCTTACCGTGATCTATATGGCCTATCGTTCCTACGTTTACATGCGGCTTGGTTCGCTCAAATTTTTCCTTTGCCATCTTCTCACCCTCCCATGAGTTTTGAAATGATGCTGAAATAAAATCTTCGACGATTTTATGGATCGTGCCGTTGTCGCTCTAACCGTGAAAGACTGCCCCGCTTTTGCAGCAAGACCATTAAATGTTATCGAAAAACACCCATTCCCTTAATTTGTACCTTAAGATCTATGGAGCCCACGATCGGAATCGAACCGATGAACCTCTTCCTTACCAAGGAAGCGCTCTACCGACTGAGCTACGTGGGCAAATCGTAATCCATAGCGTCAACTGTTTAATGGCCTTGCCTTCTGCCGATTAAATTGGAGCGGGAGACGAGGCTCGAACTCGCGACATTCAGCTTGGAAGGCTGAAGCTCTACCAACTGAGCTACTCCCGCTTTGGATATCAGTCGACTTTCAGTCAAACAGGGCATGGAAACAACAACGTTTCTTCAAATTGCAGACAATGCATTCAGAAAGAAGCCGTGTAGTTCTTTGCGACCCCGATTTACAACCGAAATCTCCTACATACAACTTACCAATTGGCTGGTGGTGGGGGGAGGATTTGAACCTCCGAAGGCTTCGCCGACAGATTTACAGTCTGTTCCCTTTGACCACTCGGGAACCCCACCTGAACGATTGAACATCCCATCGGCAAAAACAGGTCGCCATACCCGCTTCGACGATGCAATAACACGTGATTTAAAATGGAGCCAGCGGAGGGACTCGAACCCCCGACCCACTGATTACAAATCAGTAGCTCTGCCAGCTGAGCTACGCTGGCACATTTTTAATATTTACAAACTGTTGCAAAATATTAACTGCCGCCAGACAGAAAGCAATCCAGGGCTTGAAAAACCTCGCACCACGCTGTAAGGCATCTTCCACCGTAAGGAATTCTGTCTAATTTTAACTCAATTACTATTCCCGCAGGATGCAACGCACTGCCGCACGGTAGAATCCATAGGAAAAACACGCACGATTGTGGCACAGAACAGTGACTTGTATCTTACAGGGCCAACTTTTTCAACCCCCATGATAAACGTTTAAATTTAATTATGGGTGATTATGACATGATATACGCTATAATCAATCATTATATTTCATTTAAGCCTATTTTCATCGCTTATCATAATTCCATTTCATGATTTTCAGCTTCTTGTCCTTAATATAAGACAGCCAAAAGGATGACATCCGCAGCGGTCCATAACGCATGGAGCAATCGCGGTACTTTTTTTACAATCCAATCTGAAATTTGAGCTTATCTCGCTGCAATCTACGGGTGCTACGCTCAACGTTTCGGCTCACAATAAGCTTTAATTTCCAAATATCAAGCCGCTTCTGTCATTTTCTGACAATAGTCGCTTGCGGCATGGTTTTTCTGTCTTCATCAATGTCTAACGCGACCTTCAGGTTTTGTCCTGGATAAGGCGAAATGGGTTATGTCTATGAAGGGATTATTCGATGCCCTGGATCTCCGGCCGCATTTGACTTGACATATGAGACCGTTTTTCCTATATAGTGTATGTTTATAGGAAAGCATCATACAACATCTGGTATGGTATTAACATAGACCGAGTCTCCACCCCATGGGGGGGCAGACTCAAAACACCCCGTGAAAGGGGACAGGAGATAACCTTCTTGTATATTCCTGCGACACCAAAATCTAATATGCACTGCAAAACAGACCATACCAGACACCCGGCATGGAAGGGATGTCAACACCTATTGTGCTTGTTCCTTTTCATCATTTTGGTGACCGGTTGTCAGCACCTGACACCAGCGTCTGACGTTCCCCCTGAACAGGCATCCGAAAATGACTTTGGGCTGCTGCGAGATTCTGCAGTCTCTCCGCCCCTGCCCCCCGATCCAGTGATTCAACCATCTGAAATGCCCGTGGAGGAAGCCTTGACAACGGATACGGCAACGGATGAAATGCTGGAGGAAAGTCCTCCCGACATCCCCGATGCACTGGCTCCTGCTGAGACAAACATTGCTGAAGAGGATGCCCCTGAAACAGATCTCAGTATCGCAGCCCTGCAGCAGGCCCAACCCGAAAATAGACCGACATCATACCCGGTAGACGAGACGCAACCGGAAGATACGGAAACGGAAATACCAGGGCAGGCAATCGATAAAACACCGCCTCCCCAAAAAACCACCCAGATGGTTCTTGACGAAGCCCTTGGTTTTTGCGAGGCCGCACAGGAGTTCTGGCAAAAGGGAGAACTTGAAAACGCTCTTGAAGCACTGGACCAGGCCTATTCCCTGATTCTGGACATCGAAGTCGAAGACCAGCCGCAACAGATGCAGCAGAAGGAGGATCTCCGCTACCTCATATCCAAACGCATTCTGGAAATATACGCATCGCGCAACACCGTGGCAAATGGCAGCCACAATGCCATACCATTGGAGATGAACCGCCATGTTCTGGCTGAAATAAAACTTTTTACCCAGGGCAGAGAAAAGAGTTTTTTCAAACAGTCCCTGATCCGGTCAGGTAAGTATCGGCCCTTTATCCTTACCCGGCTCAAGGAAGCCGGAATGCCCGAAGAGCTGTCCTGGCTGCCCCTCATCGAAAGCGGATTCAAGGTGAAAGCTCTATCCAAAGCCCGGGCTCTTGGTCTCTGGCAGTTTATTCCATCCACCGGTTACAAGTTCGGCTTGAAACGCAACAAATACATCGATGAACGTATCGATCCCACTAAATCGACCGAAGCCGCCATTGCCTATCTGCAGGAACTGCATGGCATTTTTGGAGACTGGATAACGGCACTTGCGGCCTATAACTGTGGGGAGGGCCGGGTTCTGCGGGTCATCCGCGGCCAGAATATCAACTATCTTGACAATTTCTGGGATCTGTATGAACGGCTTCCCAGGGAGACCGCCCGGTATGTCCCCAGATTCCTGGCCGCCGTTCATATTATCAACAATCCCGACAAATACGGTCTCGGGTCGGTCGTACCGGACACCCCCCTTGATTTCGAAGTCGTAGAAGTGTCCAGGCAGGTTCAGTTGACAGACATCGCCAGCAAAATTGGGGTGTCCAGTAGTGTGCTGAAAGAGTTGAACCCCGAGCTTCGCTACAACATTCTGCCGCCGGAAAGCTATTTTTTGAAAGTGCCCCCGGCAAAGGCCGGTCAGTTGCTGGCATCCATCGACAGCATCCCTGTTTCGCATCCGCCAAGACCCGCCTACGTGACCCATCGCGTCCGGTCCGGCGAAACCCTTTCCGGTATCGCCGATAAATACAGAACCAGTGTCCGGCGTATTATGCAGGCCAACAATCTACGCTCGTCACACCTTATCAGGGCAGGAAAAAAATTGAAAATCCCCCAGCGGGGAACTGTCATAGCCCATGCAAACAACGCCACAAAAAAACCTACTGGCAAGACCACTATCCACAAGGTCCGCAGCGGTGATTCCCTCTGGATCCTTGCCCGGCGGTACGGGACCACCACCAAGAAGATCCAGGAGCTGAATGGTCTGAGAAAAACCAACCTGTATATAGGGCAACGTCTGAAGGTGCCGGAATACCGTTATGAAAGCTCTGCCACGACTGCCACCAACCAGTATTTCGTGCGTCGTGGTGACAGCCCGTACAAGATTGCCAAACGCCACAATATGTCCCTCGGGCATTTTCTCCGTATCAACGACCTGACTCCCCGAAGCAAAATCTTTCCGGGTCAAGTGCTGAAAGTCGACTGAGCCTCCACCCGCGGAGCGGGCGGGCTCAAGTAGCCCCCTCGAAGGGGGCTGGAATATCCAATATCGAATATCGAAACCATGAATTTCGAAGTGATGCTTCCCAGCTTTTAAAATAAAGGAAGATAGAGCGCAGCGATACAACACTTCAATATTCTACATTCCTTGTTCGACATTCGATATTTTCCTTTATTTTTTTCACCGGATCGGTAGAACCTTTCCGGGTCCTCCACCAGAGGTGGAGGTTTTAGATCAGAATAAACCGCCCCGCCGCCCGACCTGGACAAGGGTTAAAAAAGCTTGTGAAGACGAACACGGGTGGGATAAATCACTTTCTGAGAGAAACAATAAAAAACCATATGAGGCATAATACCTGGGTGCCCAGCATGACAGCAAAACCCGCCTGATATCCGTGCAGGGCATAGCTTCCGTTCTCACCTACCGGCCAAAGCCCGATAATGGCCCCGATAGCCCACTGACCAATAAATGCAGCGATGAACACCAACAGATTAACACCGGTTGTAACCCGTCCGGAAAGTTCTGCCGGAAAACGTTGTGAAAGCGATGCATAAGTGATGATATTGGAGGTACCGAAAAATCCGAAACAGATCCACAGCAGCATGGGTCTGTCCCCAATCCCCAGGATAATAGCGGTCTGAATCATCATAAAGAGGCCTGTGCCGGTTACGGCCGTGGCCAGGGAACTGATACCGACCCGTGTCAGGCGTTCGGCAAGTGTGCCCAGCGAGATGAAACCCGCAATCATGGCAACAGCTATCCAGAGTAGCGATCGGGCCACGGCTGCGCGATCCATTCCGGCCACATCCCTGAGCCAGGGGCCTGTCCAAAGTCCCTGGATGGAAAGAAAACTTGCCTGGGACATCGTGGTCAGTGGTGCTGTCCGCCAGAACTCCAGGCTGGAAAATACCTGCCGGACCCCGCGCATTTGATCCCCGAAGCTTTCCCCCTTTTCATGCAAAGGTTTTTCAGGGACAACCAGGAAAATAATGACTGCAACCAATAGGGTGAGGAGCGCCAGTATCGTGAATACGCCTCGCCAGTCGGTGATCTGCAGGGCAGCCTCTACCGGGGTTGTTGCAGCCAGAGCCCCCATGCCGCCAGCAGCCATTTGGAAACCGTTGGCCAGGGGCCACTGCTGTTTGGGGAACCACAGCACGTAGGCTTTGAATGCCGCCATCAGGCAGGCCGCTACCCCAAAACCGATGAAAGCCCGTCCAACAACAAGACCGGCCAGTGTGCCCGATCTGGCGAAAGCAAAGGCACCAAGACCGGCAAAAATTAAAAGAAACGCCTCCACTTTCCGGGGTCCGAATCGATCCAGCAGAACACCCAGAGGCAGTTGTACAGATGCAAATGAAATAAAATAGGTTGATGTAAGCAGTCCAAGCGCTGAGGGCCCGATACCCAGATCACTCACAAGATCCGGTGCTATTACGACATTGACGACCCGGTAAAGATAAGAGAGAAAATAGCCAAGGGCAAAAGGAATAAACACCCGAAGTGTCGTGCCTATTGATTGGTTCATAGCGCCATCAAATAAATTCTAAGAGGAGTGTTTCAAATTTCAAGAATATGAGATTTAAAAATAATTACAAATGATTTGATTCATTTGACTTCTTAAAATTTGAAACCCGTTGGGATTGCCGATCTTACTGTATCTAAGGCAACCTCGACATTCGTTCAACTTAGGTAGATATAAAGCAGGCTTTTGTCAAGAACGTTCAGAATTGGAAAAGACTTGCAAAGACGCCAAAATTAGCTTAAGGCTTTTCACGATTTCAGGCGCACAGCAGAAAGAAGCACGGTTCGGTTCAATATGCCCCCGTAGCTCAGTGGATAGAGCATTGGATTCCTAATCCATGTGCCGCAAGTTCGATTCTTGCCGGGGGCACCAATAAAAATAGGCATTTACAATATTTATCTTTATAGAACCTTATTAATACTAATTCTAAAAGATTAATTTATTATAAGTCTTTATAGTTAAAGCTTTACGGCAACTATATTTTTATTGTTTCCTATTTGGTCAACAATTTGGTCAACATTTGATAATTTCAATTGATCATCCAACCATTTGGTAAATTTATCCATGGCTTGTTTCAGTGTGTCATCATCCAATGAAATATACCGTGAGTCCATCCCTTGAAAACTATGACCTAAGATTGAATCCCGATAAATCTTATCGACGTCTGCTTTTAGCATGTTTGTTTTAAATGTCCTCCGGAAATCATGAATGGTGATCCCATTTTCCACCTTACGACCACAGGGAATGTTAGCATCCCTGCATGCCGTGTGAAATGACCTGTTCAATCCACCCGGTTGCCTGATCGGTTGACCTTTATACGTTATGACATAATCATTCAAAATAGCTCTTGGTAATCCGTTTAGTGCCGTTTCGGCATGGTGATTAATAGGAATAATCTTTCCTTTTCCTTCCTTAACAATTTCTGCGGGGAGTCTAATCATTCCATTCTTTCGGTCAATATATGACCATTTCAGTTGCCTGATCTCCCCTCTTCTCATTCCCGTATTAAATGCTATTATTAAAAATGCCTTTAGATGAGATTTAGCTATGTAGATCAACTTTTTGTATTCGTTCATGGTCAAAATACGTTTTCTGACATTTGATCCCTTCTTGAGTTTTTTATTAATGCTATTAAAGCCTTTTAACACACGCCCATCAATCATATCATTATAAAAAGCTTTTGTGATCATTGTTTTTGCAATGGAAATTTCCATATCGATTGTTGCAGGTGACCTCCCCTGCTCCTCACGTTTTTCCTGATAATTCTCAAGATCAAGGTGTTTAACGTCATTAACTATCATGTCCTTAAAGACGGCATTAAAATTGTTAAGCGCAACTTCTACCCGAATATATGAACGAAGTTTTCTGACTTTATCTAAACTCAAATACCATCCTATTAATCCACCGAAAGTCACCTTACTTTTGGGCAACATGTCCATCACTCGATTTTCTTTCCTTTGAACCGTCCTCTTTGCCATCGCTGCACGTGCATCCTCAATGCTATGCCCATCAAGGTCCTCCATGGCGTCAACACTTTCACGCCGCTGAGTACCATCCGGAAGGCGGTAAGAGATCCAATATTTTACCCGCTGCGATTTCTTGGCCGTATCAAGATTAAGGCCACACCCGCATCGCTTATTTTTTAAGGATTGTTTCCGTCTACATTCAGGGCATTCTTTAAGTATTCCCATTTTTCTACCCCTTTACCCCTTATGCGTTTATATATATACGCCGTCAGCTCCATTAGTTCATTATGCCGAGCTATTGATAATGTGTCCACATTCGGATAACCTTCACTACTTTTTCATCCGCTAATACCTGGTACACTAAACGATGTTGTATGTTAATACGGCGAGAATAGGCTCCAGATAGGTCGCCTAATAGTTTTTCAAAAGGAGGAGGGGTCTGATAGGGGTTTTCTCGCAAAATATCCAGCAACTTTTCAGCTTTTGACCGTAATCCGCCAGCAGATAGTTTTTTGGCATCTTTTTGGGCCTGTTTAGTGAAGACGATTCTCCACATTACCAGTCAAGTTCCTCAGAGCAGTTTTCGATCGGAGTTGCTAAACCTCCCCGGATTGATTCCCGCATGCCTGGTATATTCAATAGGTAGATAGTTTCCTGTATTGAACGCCAATCATCTTCAGAGATAAGAACGGCACTGCCCCGTTTGCCAGTTATGACAATGGGCTCATGACATGAGGCAGCTTCGTCAATGAGTCTATAAAGCTTCGATCTTGCTTCAGTAGCTGTTAAGGTTGGCATGATGACCTCGACTGAATGGTTTATTAGATATGCATCAACAGTACGTCATAACGTACGCTTTGTCAAGTGTAATATTTGCTGAATCATGTCCTCTTGTTATCTGAAAAGTTGTGTTGGGATCTCATTAATGCATCTTTTTCATAATATTTTCATGCTCTAATAAATAATCGTAATGAGCAGCAACGTCATTGATCGTTTTTTTATCAACTTCGAGGGTCTCTTTAGGATATTTTTTATTGGCTCTTTCAATCGCCTTTTGAATTTTTTTCCCTTTCCGTAGCCATCTCAAAACTTCCTTATCATACCGCATCTCTTCCCGAGTTCGATCACCAATGATCTCCTGACTTCGTTGCAGGTACTGGTTAAATAAATCCACTAATTATCCTTTCCCAATTATTTTAGATTTTTTTTACGAACGACACGCAACATTTCTTGATCTTCAGGGTCATCAGCAATAAATCTTTGATCATCCAGAAGTTCCAATAATAGGTCTTCAGGCGTATCCACGATACGAATTGGTTCCATTCCTGTACAGATAACAATTTTCTTTATAAAATGCAAAAAGGGAGAATCCATCAAAAAGATTTCCCTCAATAAGCTCAGCTCAGTTCTCAATTACAATACCTGCTGTTTTTGATCTTCATCGATCCAAGTGTGCATTGATTAACAAATGAAAGCGGCGCAAATCAGCCTTGTGGTCGAAGAATAGATTCCATGCTGATTATGTCAACTTACTGAAATCAAATTAAAATTATGTTGTGTTACAAAGTATTTTGTCTGGGGGGTTCGTCGGGATCGGTGAAGTCTTTTGTTTCACAGAATTTGATCGTGTCGAAGTTTGATACGGAAGTCTTTTCTGGAAATGATAATATTCAACCCATCAATTGGGTCGAAAAGTAACATTATGATCTCTATATACAAATGAACAGTTGATCTCCTGCCACCAGAGAGTGGGCACTTGTTCCATTAGGCAAAGCTACGTACTTGTGGCTTTATTTTCTCTGCACCCTGCATAGCCTGCCATATGTCATACTGAGCCTGCTGCGTGATCCAGCTTTCAGCGCTACCTCCAAATGCCATCGACAGTCGGATTGCCATCTCTGGCGATATACCGCGTCGGCCGTTCAATAGCTCTGATAGTGACGTGCGAGAAACGCCTAAGCCTTCAGCTGCCTTAGTAACAGACAAACCCAACGGTTCTATACAAAGTTCCCGGATTACTTCTCCGGGGTGGGGTGGATTATGCATGACCATTTTCTTGACTCCTTAATGATAATCTAAATAATCGACATCTAAAACATATCCGTCTTCAAAACGGAAAATTACTCGCCAATTACCCGATACTGAAACCGACCAATAATTTTTTAATGACCCTTTAAGCCGGTGTAGGCCGAGACCGGGTAAATTCATGTCCTCGGCAGTGGTGCTAGCATCGAGCCGAGCTAAAATCAAGCGTAACCGAACGGTATGTTCTGGTTTAACGCCTTGCTTGCTTCCGGATTCATATAGCTTTTTTAGCCCTTTGTGCTTGAAGGTTTTAATCATGTCTTACTGTAAACCGTTACGCGACACATGTCAATCAAGTTTTAGATATAAAACCGGAATCAATAAACAGCGTAATCCATCATAGGATTGGATTTTAGGCCTTTTGATTTACAAATTGAATCATCACAAAATGACGTTTTCAGTGATGCTTAGACTTCACCCGAGTTATGTTAACTGTTTATAATAACTCAATTATTTTATTGTAGAGTAGCCCCGGCCGATTGCTCAACCGGAGCCCTCGCCAGATCCGTACGTGGACGATTTGACCATACGGCTCCTCCGCTGATACGTCTCATGGAAGTCCCAGATGTTTACATACACCTTTCGATTGGGAAACGGGTAATCCTTTGAAAGGTCAAGGAACCGTTTCCAGTTCAGCCTTGATCGTTGACTTCGGCGGTTAAGCCATTTATGCCAAGCTCTTTTCGACCAGTACACGAGCGAACTAAGGCTCTTGTGGTTTTCATTGACTCCAAAATACCCAAAATGCCCGCGTATGCGACTGACTAGCGCTTTGTGTTGCACGGCTAGCGCACTCGTTTTCCAGCATAGTGTTTCAGCAGCTCGTGAGGATCCTGGGCCATAAGCCGCTTGTACGCTGCATAAGAAATTTTATGGACGGTATCATCGTCATCTATAATAAAAGGCCTTAGGCTAACACCCATTACAGCATCCTCGAAATTTATTTTAGTTTCTCAACCTTGAATCGCCCTAACCAAGAATGATAACATCTAACCCGGCCTATGGTATGGGCTAAACCATTATAACCCAAACGATGGAGGTGTACCATGAAAACAAAGCAAGCCGTTAAACATTTTCTTGATTACCACAGGACCAATTCTAAAAAAAAATACGTACCGTAATTACAGCTATGTCCTTGGCTATTTTCAGATCGAGTTTGGAGATAGAAACATTGAATCCATTACCCCGGACGATATCCTTGAATTCCTGACCGAGCTTACCACAAACGCCAAGCAAACAACCAAGCGACTCCGCTACTCAAACATCAAATCCTTTTTCAATCATATCCAATCTACATTTCTTCCTACACTGAGCAATCCGTGTGATTCACCTACTCTGAAAAAAACTTTTAGAAGCAGAGGTTCCAAACATTGGCCCATGATCGAAAAAGATATCATCGATGAGATTATTTTTAGGACAGAACACCCCAGAAATCGATTGATGTTGGAATTGATGGCGCGTGGGGGGTTGAGAATTGGGGAGGTGTTGAATCTTCGGCCTAAAAATTGCCAAGGGTGCAAATTGATTCTTTCCGATACCAAAGGTGGCAGAGAGATGGAGGTTGCATTCATTCCTCAGAAAATAGCTGACCGTCTCAAAGAATACATACAGACCACTGGCATAGATTCAGAGTCCAAAATCTTTCCGATAAGCTATACAGCTGCCTGGTCGATTGTGGTCAAAGCCGGAAAGCTTGTAGGCATCCATCTGCGTCCACATGATCTCAGACGTCATGCAGCAACCTATGCCAGCCGATCTGGCACTCCTATTGAAATAATTTCAAAGGTGGTGCTCCGCCATTCAAATTTATCAACCACACAAAGATATTTGGGGAAAGTCAGCGACACCGAAGCGATGAGATGGATTGAGAACCTGTATGGTTAATACAAAAAAGGCGGGGTGAATCAGAAATTGAGTCACCCTGCCCTATTTTGTCTTAAGTATAATTTTAGGCCAGATTCTTGCTGGCCTTGAAAGTTACAGCATTTCTGCCCTTTATTTTTATCTGTTCACCTGTTTGAGGATTCCGACCTTTGCGGGTCTTCCTATAGACCTTTTTAAACGTACCAAAGCCAACCAATGTCACCTTGCTGCCACGTGTTTTCAGGCCACCTTTAATACAGCCAAGGAATGAATCATACGCCTGCGCTGCTGCAGCCTTTGAAATGTCCGCATCCTTTGCAATCTTTTCGATCATTTCCGCTTTTGTCATGAATCCCCCTCCTTCAGATTAATGGTGAACATAGAATTACAGTCCCTACCGTACAATCATTGATCGATCACGTTATATATATGGCTCGGTTGTGTCAAGGAGTGGAGGTTTCCTTTGATATTTACAATGCTGAATCAGTTTCATCAGAGGGATTTTTTTACACATGATGGTTTGAAGGCATTTTGATTAACGAATCAATCCAACACAATTTTTACAATATGGCCGGCTTTAGACTTCTTCTTTTTATGTTAACTCACTGTTATTACAGTTTTATTATGCTATGTTACATAATCACAACCTGAGGGGGATCACCGGGCTTGATCAAACCTTTATTTTTCAGCGAGGCTAATTTTCATAGGTTTCTTCTGATAGTTGAAACTGGAATATTTATTCTTCCAGATGAATGATGCAAACAGCCATCGGCTGTATTCTTTATTTAGAAACCATTCCCACCACCGTGGGAAAATGGCAGAATAGCTGAAAATAGACAAGTCAAGGTTGTTGCGAAAACTGAAAAAAATGCGGCATTGAATGAACCTTAAAAGCCTTTCCATTTTTAATTGGTTCAAATTTTAATTATACCGTGCCGGATAATTTTTCGCCTCAGGATATTTTTGTCGATATCTAGTTCTTTGGCTGTCTTCATTTTTTTCCACTGATTTTGCTCCAACGCATTCAGAATAGCCTGTTTTTCCCAGGCTCTCAAGGTCATACCAGATGTTTTATTCACAGGTTCGCCTTTAGGACGAACTCGAGAGGGAAAATGCTCTGGACCTATCAATTCACCGCGACACATCACAAATGCATGTTCTATAACGTTTTCAAGCTCTCTGACATTTCCGGGCCAGTCGTGAAACATGAGGATTGCCAGTCCTTCCTGAGAAATGCCTGTCAGTGATCTGCCGAGAAGGCTGTTGAAACGCTCTATGAAATGATGGATCAACAGCGTAATATCTTCCTTGCGGTCCCTCAATGGCGGCAGTGGTATTCGAACCACATTGATTCGATAGTAAAGATCTTCACGGAAATTTCCGTCAAGAACCAGTTGATGGAGATTTCGGTGGGTCGCTGCAATAATGCGGGTGTTGAGTTTAACGGGTTTTACGGCACCCAATGGTTCATATTCTTTTTTCTCCAGAACGCGCAGTAGCTTTGTTTGTACCGAAGGTGAGATGTCCCCGATTTCATCCAGCAGTATGGTCCCGCCTTGCGCCTGATCAAACCGACCGGGTTTATCTTTCTTGGCATCTGTAAACGCCCCGGCTTTGTATCCGAACAGCTCGGACTCTATCAGGGTGTCTGGAAGGGCGCTACAGTTGACCGCCACAAACGGACCGGAAGCCTTGATACTGTTATGATGAATCGCCCGGGCAAAAAGTTCTTTGCCAGAGCCACTCTCACCTTCAATCAGTACAGTGCTGGTACTCTGGGCAATTTGGGGAAGTATGGCAAAAATATCCAACATCTCTTTGTTTTTGCTCACAATATCTTCGAAAGTGTGTTGCTTTTGCAGCTCTTTCTGAAGGTTGTTGATATGGGTCAGATCCCGAAATGTCATGACGCCGCCGATCATCTGGTTGTCAGCATCATTCAAAATCGCCATTGTCACATTGATGGGGATACGTTTCTTGTCAGCCCTGATAGTATAAAGGGGCTGGTTTGGAACCGTTTGCCGGGCCTCCATGACTTTTTTTTAAAGGCAATTATTTTCGCACATATTACTGCGCAACACTTCAAAGCAGGGCTGACCAATGGCCTCCTTTCTCTTGATGCCTGTGATGGTTTCCGCTGCCTTGTTAAAGGACGTCACCCGCCGGTCCATATCCACCGTGTAGACGCCATCTGCAATGGAATCCAAAATGACTTGATACAGCCGAGGTATGGGTTTCTCAAGATTGAGCATCGTCGTCACCATATTATCGATATTTGCAGTAGTATCGCAAATTCACCGTTTGAAAAACAGATTGTATAGGGTTCACATTGTTTCATCATATCCAAAAGAGTCGATGCAAATTGTTCCTTTTTCATGTTAGAGCATTACCGAAGAATGGTTGCCAATCAATAAATCTTATTTAATTTTTAGAGGTTATAAAAATAGTTGAATAGATTTTCCTCTTGGTACACTCTTTGCTATATACATTTCAACCAGGGTTCTTTTTATCTCGGTCTGGATCGGGTTCCTGACTGTTTCTGTCCGACAAAAATATTGAAAACTCACTTTTACAAAATGATTTTGAAGTTCTTAATATGCCCCAGTGATAATCAATTTTTATAATTCTTCAGGTAGAGGCGAAAAGGAGATGAAAACATTTAGCCGTTCGTGTTTGAAATTTAAACAAATAATAAAAGGAGGTAAAAATTAAATGAAAAAAAAACCAATGTTAATTATTCGAATGAATGTCGACCCAAAATACGATGAAGAATTTAATAAATACTATAATGGAAAAATGGCGAAGTTTATGGAACAAGTACCTTTGTTAGTATCAAGTAGAAGGTCAGTATGTGAGCGTAAAGGCATTAAGGAATATATTACAATATATGAAATAGAAAGCGAAGATAAAATCGAGGAATGTTTAGCAAGTATACCTGATACTAAAGAATGGGCAGAGTGGGAAGAAAAAGCTGTTTCCAATTTAGTTAAAGGGGTCTATTTAGATATTGAATATTAAATAAAAAAATATCTAATAAAAATTCAATTTCTTGTATACGGTAATTTATAATAAAAAAAAAGTGAAGGAGATTTAAAATGAAAAGGAATAAAAAAATTGTCGGAACAATTGTATTTTTTTTTGTATCGTTAATTATTTATTTGTTCCCTTATACTTCGGTGCTGGCACAAGAGAAAGAATTTACTGCAACTTTTAGCATACATACATGTGCATTGGAAAATAGATCAATGTCGATAGGAATGAAATATTTTGCAGATGCTGTTACCAAAAAAACAAACGGGCGTATTAAATTTAACGAATATTATTCAGGCGTTTTATGCCCAGGTGAACGCGAAAGCTATGAGGAAGTGAAAGCCGGAAACATTGATATTATTTGTGTCGCAGCAAGTCCCATGGCTTCATTTGTGCCAGAGGTTGGTATACTAGATTTGAACTTTCTATTTAAAGATTATGAACATGCTCACAAAGTTTTATGGGGAGAAATAGGTGATGAATTTTTAAAAGATATGGAGAAAGCAGGCTTTAAAGGTTTGGGTTGGTATGAAGATGGATTTGCATATTTAAGTACAAGCGGGAAACCTGTTAGACACCCTGAAGACGTAAAAGGTATGCGAATTCGTGTTATGGAATCTCCTGTTCTCCTCTACACATGGAGAGACGTTTTGGGTTCAGATGCATTTCCTCTATCATGGGCAGAGCTTTATATGGCCTTACAACGTGGTTTAGCTGAAGGGCAGATGAACAATGTTGTAACCATCGTCGACCATAATTTTTTTGAAGTTCAAGATTATATGAATAAAGTGCTCCCTCTCTATCAAGCGGCACCTTTGGTTATGGATTTGGATAAATTTAACGCATTGCCGGAAGATATTCAAACACTTTTTGTTGAAACTGCTCATGAAGTTGCACCTGCTGCTTGGGATCATTACGCTGCTATTATTGCAGAATATGAACAAAAATGCAGAGATAAAAAATTGATAGAAATCATTGATGATATTGATATGAAAGAATGGATGGATGCCGCGGCGCCTGCGATAAAATATTTCGCAATAAAAAATGGTTGGACTGAAAGAATTGAAGCAATTCAAAATTTGGCGAAATAAATATAAATAAATCTAATTTTAGGGAGAGAATTTGAATCCGAATCAGTTTCTCTCCCTAAATATACTAATGATTTTGGAGGTAGATATTCTTGTTTTTAACACTTAAAAAATTTAATGATTATTGTATAAAAGTTACTTCATGGTTTGCAATAATTATAATGGGTGTCGTTGCCATTGTTGTGGGGATACAAGTGTTTACAAGGATTATATTAAGTAATACCGTACCTTGGTCCGAAGAAGTTGCCCGTATGTTAACCATTTGGTTGGTAGGACTGGGAGCCAGTATTGGTTTTCGAAAAAGAGAAAATATGGGAGTAAATTTCTTTGTAGATAAAATTCCAATAAAGCAAAAAAATTATGTAGAGCTATTTGTGTATCTTGCCATAGGTTTTTTTTTATTAGTTTTTCTACAAGTAGGAATTAAATACACGATATCTAATTTAAACCAGTTAACCCCCATATTACAGATTCATTATAGTTATTTTTCAAGCATGATAATGATCGGAGTTATATTAATGATCTTGTATAACGTTGAAAAAATATTTGAAATAGTATTAAAAATTAAAAAACCATATAATTTATGAAATATTTGATTTTTATAGATTATATATTAGAAGCCATCTCAAAAAAACCGAAGTAGAATAATCGAGCAGCCAAGCTGTAGCATACCCAGGAAATTATCGGCATGGTATTCGTATCGAACTACAAGCCGTCTGAAGTTCTGAAGCCAGGCAAAGAGCCGCTCAACTTTCCATCTGCGTCGATAAGGTCTCAGTTTTCGACCATCCTGGGTTTTCGGTTTCGTTCATCCTCTTCGATGAGGGGCGATCATTTCAACACCACGCTCATCGTGCAACTGCTGATCAAGGCCATCACTGTCATAGGCTTTATCACCAATGAGTTTATCCGGAGCATATTCAGTAAATCCGCTATCTATGGTTTCCTCAACCAATTTCACTTCATGGGGCGAAGCGCTTTCAATGTGAGCGGCGACAGGAATACCAGAAGCGTCTGCGATGGCCATGATCTTGGTGCCTTTGCCGCGCTTTGTCTTGCCGACAGCAAGACCCCCTTTTTTGCCGGTGCGAAGCTGCCATCGATGAATGCTTCCCGGATATCTATTTGGCCTCTTTCATATTAGGTCTTGTGCCAGCTGCTGGGCAATACGCTTAAATACGCCTTGTTTGACCCATTGCTGGAACCACCTATGACATGTTTGGTACGGCGGATACCGCTGGGGCACATCTTTCCAGGGCGCTTAGCTTTATTTTGAGATGGCTTCTACACTTTGAATGTTTTATAGTTTTAAAGAGAGGGGGTATTTTTTAATACAATGATAGTACTATTAGTTTTTATAGTAACTCTGGTCCTTGGTATGCCGATAATTTTTGTTATAGGGCTAACATCAATAATATACATACTCATTGCTGACCTTTCTATGGGTATTCTTATCACCCAGTTTATGAGTTCAATCAATAATTTTGTTTTACTGGCCATTCCTTTTTTCATGCTTGCAGGATCTATTATGAATAGAGGAGGATTAACATCTCGCATGGTGCGTTTTGCAAGACTTCTTGTGGGTAATCTAAGAGGAGGTCTTGCACAAGTATCTGTAGTGTCAAGCATGATATTTGCAGGAATCAGCGGCTCTGCCCTTGCAGATGTATCTGCTGTTGGTAGCATATTGATACCTGCCATGGAGGAAGAGGGCCTCAATAAGCCTTTTTCTGCAGCCGTCACTGCAGGAAGTGCAACAATAGGACCAATTATCCCGCCAAGTATTGACTTTGTATTATATGGCATGCTCTCACATGTTTCCGTAGGAAGCTTATTTCTTGCTGGAGTTTTCCCTGGGGTTTTATTGGGTTTTTGCCAAATGGTATATATATTTTTTGCTGCAAAGAAAAATGGTTGGAAAAAGGTCGAAGCAAAAGACTATAATTTTAGAGAAATTCTAAAAATTACAAAAGATGCATTCCTGGCACTTATAATGCCTTTGATTATTGTTGGAGGTATTTTAACGGGTTATTTTACTCCCACAGAAGCTTCTGTTGTAGCAGTATTCTATGCACTTTTTGTAAGTATATTTATTTTTAAGTCATTTAATTTAAAGGAATTGCCTAAAATTCTCCTCGATGCTGCTATTTTAACAGGTACAATTCTATTTTTAGTAGGGATAGGAGGTTCCTTGAGTCGTATAATGGCACATGTTAGGCTACCCGCTTTGGCAGCAGAGCTATTTTTAAGTATTTTTCATAATAAAATTGCAATTTTATTAATGATTAATTGTTTTATTTTAGCCTTAGGTTGCATTATGGATACATTTGCCATAATGGTCATGTCGCTTCCTGTATTAATGCCTGTCGCTTACAGTTTAGGAGTGGACCCTGTTCATTTTGGTGTTATATTTGTGCTAAATGGCGTTACTGGTATGATAACACCGCCATTTGGGTTATGTCTTTTTACTACTGCAAGCATTTCCAAAGTCCCTTTTGAAGAAATTATTAAATAAAATATGGCCGTTTCTTATCGTTCAGATTATAGTTCTGATGTTTATAACTTTTATACCTCAGTTAAGTTTGTGGCTACCTTCTGTTATGAGATAAATGAATTGGTCTATTAGTTAGTTGTAAAATTATAATTTTAAAAGTATATTTTAGGGGGTATTATTAAGATGAAATTAAAAGACAAGGTTGCCGTGATTACAGGCGCTGGTTCAGGGATAGGAAGAGCTATGGCAATTGAATTTGCTATAGAGGGCGCAAAAGTCGTTGCAGTGGATTGGAATATAACCGGTGCTGATGAAACCGTTAAATTAATCATGGAGAAGGACGGAGAAGCAATAAGTGTAGAAACTGACATTTCTCAATCAAAAGATGTTGACATGATGGTTTCGAGAGCTATTGATAAATTTGGTAAAATAGATATTTTATGCAACAATGCAGGTATATGGGATAACGGATTGCCTGTATGTGATGTTTCCGAGGAATTGTGGAATAAAGTATTAGATGTCAATTTAAAAGGACCTTATTTAGCTTCTAAAAGGATTATTCCCGAAATGTTAAAGAATGGATCAGGCAGTATCATTAATACTGCTTCGATTAACGGACTTGTTCCAAAGGGTGGAGGTAGCGCATATGTTGCATCCAAACATGGATTAATAGGGCTTACAAAGATGATGGCAGTTGACTATGGCAGAAAAGGCATAAAAGTTAATGCAATCTGTCCGGGTCCTGTAGAAAGCGTAATGACAGCTGGACAAACTGGCCCTTTGCCCATTCTTATGAACAGACGAGCAAAAGCTAGGGAAATAGCTAGACTTGCAATATATTTAGCCTGTAGTGATTCTGATTTTATGCATGGATCAGCTGTTGTTATAGATGCTGGTTATAGTTTGTTGTAAATTCCACATATATCAATAATTAATAAAATTTGCATGGGAGGAAAGTATTAATGGAGTTAAAGGGCAAAGTTGCCATTGTGACTGGTGGTGGAAGAAATATTGGTAGAGCAATTTCCCTCGCACTGGCCCGAAAAGGATCAGATATTATTATTGCAGATATTGACATGTGTTCGGCAAATAAAACTTCCAAAGAAATTGAAATACTTGGAAGAAAGGCAGTTACAATAAAAACAGATATTACAAAGTCCAACGATATCGAAAATTTATTTAACAAATCCATTGGAGAATTTAATAAAGTAGATATATTAATTAATAATGCAGGAATATTAATTGAAAATCAGACTCTAATGGAAATAAATGAGTCAAAGTGGGATACGACAATGAATGTAAACCTTAAATCTATGGTTTTCTTATGTAAAAAAGCTGCAGAAATAATGGCTAAAAATAAATATGGTAAAATCATTAATGTTGCATCCGTTTGTGGTTTTATATTCGACAAAAAACACATGGCGTATAATGTTTCAAAGGGAGCTGTAAAGGCATTGACAAGTCAGTTGGCAGTAGAATTAGCACCGTACAACATTAATGTAAATGCGATAGCCCCTGGTTTTATAAATACAGTCCTTAATAAAACACTTCAGGATGCGGTTGCTAAACAAAATGCTATTGATTCCATACCTTTAGGACGAGCAGGACAACCAGAAGATTTAGGTGAGACAGTTGCATTTTTAGCAAGTGAAGGTGCATCTTATATTACGGGGCAGACAATAGTGATTGATGGCGGACTTGTATTGCTCTAAAAAACGCAGGTCAAAGTAGAAGTTTGTAAAGTGAAAGATGATTGAAATAAACTAATTTTTGAAAACATAGAGCCAGGAAAGAACAAATTGATACTTCAATTCATATATTTATGGGCACTGTCATAAAAATGAACTTATAAATTTCTTAAACATATTGTTTGATCTCTTAGGGTTCAATTTTTACAGCTCTAACTACAATTAAGGAATAGCAAATTGTTAGAAATAGTAAATGAGTAAAATAATATGAGCATATATATTCATATATACAAGAAATCGAGGAATTGAAAGAGGGTGAAAAATACACTATTTGTCAGTTAATTTGTTTTTTTTGAGAAGCGCAATAGATATCTTGTAGCCCTAGAGATTCATTTAAATAGGAAGAACTTTAAAAATCATAAGGACGAGAGTGGAAAATTGCTTAGTTTCCGCTCTCGTCCTTATGATTTGTCTCAAACAACTGATATTTTACTCATCTTTGGTTAAATTATAGAAATCTGCACCTCCAGGTGCACAAACATCAAATATACATATTTAGGGTTTTTCGACAGTCTCTGGAGATGTCACAGGTTTTGAATGCTCAATTTCCACGTACACACTATGGTATATCTGTAATGCTAATTGGTTTTCAACTATGGTTATTTCACATTTTTCAGAGTTGAACTCCTCTTGGAATTTATTGAAGCAAGGCCGTGTTTACGGAAAGATTTGATTTCGGATATGATGGCAAAATGGCTAATGATTTATTAATATCATTGGAAAATAAAATTCAAGAATACTCCATAATAACATCACAAAAGTATCCTTTATGCTTTTTCTTAGATTAGAAACGGAAATATCAACATTGCCGGAATCGATGGTGATAAAGATTTCATTTAAATTTTGGATTATTTTAATTTGAAGACTTTATGATTATATCAACGCTTTATTCCATAATTTCAGAACACTATATGTGGTATATGAGGAGATAGTCTGCCGACAGAAGTACCTTTGGGGCTATTAATTATGATGTGCTAAAATAAGGCCTGTTTCTTCCAATTTTTGCAAAAGGTCACGCCTTTCCCTTGCCAATACCTTGAGCCGCCGTCTCTTATACGGTTTTACATCAGCGACTTCTAAAACAATATTGGCCAATTTAGCTATTTTATCGCTTTCTGAGTCGACCAATTGTTTTAAGCGTTTCACATTTTTATCGGAAATATGAGATTGTTTCAAATATCCGAAAATTTCATGTTCCATATCTATCTCATTAATCTCAACCTTCGGTTTTCGAGAACACTCCTTGCAAATATGATTCCGATGCCCTTTTCCTGAAAATCTTTCGTTCGGCTTGATGGCACCGCAAATTCTACAATAATGTCCAGAGTATCGCTTTTTCATGGAAACGCTGTCATAACGCGTGACAAATTTTGGCCTTTAGCGATGGTCCTTTGAGGTGTTAATTTCGATAGAGCAATTATATAAAACAACGCTTGGACCTTCAACTTGGTTGAAGGTTTAATGAGTGCTAGAAAATTCCATTTCTACGCACTGGCCAACAGGTCACTCACCCTTTGCCGGCTTAGCACCAAGTCCGCCCGGTTGTCCGTGAAAATTTCCAGTGTTATGGTGTCGTCATAGCCGCTTTTTTTAAGTTCGCTGATAAATCGCTTAAAGTCAAAATTACCCTCACCCACCGGCAGGTGATCGTCACGTTTACCGTTGTTGTCGCTGATGTGCACGTGGCCCAGGCGTCTTTTGAAACAATGGATAAATTTTAGAGCCCTTTCTGCATCCCCCCCGATGTTGGCATGCCCGGTATCCAGGGTCATCATCATTCCGGGATATTTTTCAAAAACACAGCAAAAATCGTCGGGAGATACAAAAGTGAGATACCGTGGAAACATGTTTTCCAGGCATAGTTGCAGACCCAATTCTTTGGCTTTATCGTAAATCGCATCCATACTCTGCATGGCATATTCCATGGCCTGTTCTTTTACGAAAACACCCAATCCGCTTATTACCCCGGGATGAACCACTACCTTGGCAGCTCTCAATTCAGCGGCGACTTCGAGTGATCCTAACATCTCATTTAACGACGCTATACGGATACTCTGGGTCAGATCGGCGATCGATACAAATGTTGGCAGATGGCAGACCAGCTCCAGATAGTTATCGTCGAGTGCCTTCAGGATTTCAGCTCTGGCTTTTCGGAGCGTCGTGAAATGAGCTTCAGGCGGATCCATACTCATTTCGAAATAGTCAAACCCCAGGGCAGCTATGGCTTCGATTTCCTGTACCACAGGCCGGATTGGAAAATTCATGGTCCCGTATTTCATGATTACACACTCCTGAATAGCTTATAAAAGGCAGACTCCAAGTGTTGGTTCTCAAAGCTGCAACTATTGCAGGTACATCATCCTCGAATTTTGTTTTAGCTTCTCCACCTTGAATCGCCCTAATCAAAAATGATAACATTATTCCTGGCCTATGGTAAGGGCCAAACCATTATAACCCAAACAAGGGAGGTACACCATGAAAACAAATCAAGCTGTTCAAAATTTCCTCGACTATCACAGGACCAATTCTAAAAAAAAATACGCTGCGTAATTACAGTTACATCCTCGACTATTTTCAGGTCGAATTCGGTGAAAGGGAGATAGAGTCCATTACACCGGACGATATCCTTGGGTTTCTTACCGAGCTTACTGCAAATGCCAAGCAAACAACTAAACGACTCCGCTATTCCAACCTCAAATCCTTTTTCAACCATATTCAATCCACATTTCTGCCATCATTGAATAACCCATGTGATTCGCCTACTCTCAAAAAGACATTTAGAAGCAGGGGTGCCAAACTTTGGCCGATGATCGAGAAAGATGTCATTGATGAAATCATCTTTCGCACAGAAAATCCGAGAAATCGTTTGATGATGGAATTGATGGCAAGAGGCGGATTGAGAATTGGAGAGGTTTTGAATCTTCGACCCAAGAACTGCCAAGGGTGCAAATTGATTCTGTCTGATACCAAGGGCGGAAGGGAGGCGGAGGTTGCCTTCATCCCACAAAAAATATCTGACCGTCTCAAGGAATACATTCAGTCAGCTCAATTACCTCCGGATTCTAAAATCTTCCCGATAAGCTATACAGCTGCATGGTCTATTGTGGTTAAGGCTGGCAAAATGGTTGGTATCCATTTGAGTCCGCACGATCTCAGGCGTCATGCGGCGACTTTTGCGAGCCGGGCCGGCACGCCAATTGAGATAATTTCGAAGATAGTGCTTCGCCATTCAAGCTTATCGACCACACAGAGATATCTTGGTAAGGTCAGCGATACCGAAGCGATGAGGTGGATTGAGAATCTTTATGGCTAAAATTAAAAAGGCAGGGCAATTTAATGTGAATCGCCCTGCCCCAACAAAATTCTGTCCGTCTGTCTTATGTGAAGTTCTTGCTGGCCTTGAACGTTATGGCATTTTTTCCCTTAATCTTAATCTGCTCACCTGTCTGAGGATTCCGGCCTTTACGAGTTTTCCGGTAAACTTTTTTGAATGTGCCAAAGCCAACCAAAGTCACCTTGCTACCGCGGGTCTTCAGTCCTCCCTGCAAGCCATCCAAAAATGATTCATAGGCCTTGCCGGCAGCCACTTTTGTAATTCCCGCATCCTTTGCCATTTTTTCAATCAATTCCGCTTTTGTCATGCCCCCTCCTTCTGGTTAAAGGTGAATATTAGTTTTGCCTACCCATTAACGCGTGTTCATTTGCATTGGCATTTCGAGCCAAGTTAGCGGGATGTTAAAGCTGTGTCAATAATTGGAGGTTTCTTTTGAAATTTTTACTAAGGCATCGATAACAATGAAGGATAGATGGTCATTAGATTGACTTTCGGGACTTTGGACTTTCAAAACGAATCATCGCAAAATGGCCGCTTCAGTTATGTGAAGGCTTCAAGCGGATTATGTCAACTCGCTGTTTTAATTAAATTATTTTACTATGTTACAAAACCTCTTGTCTGATGTTCACGACGGAATCGGTGAAGTCTTTTGTTTCACAAGGTCCAATAGTTTTGAAGTTTGAAACGGAAGTCCTTTCGGCAGTTATTCTATTCATTATCACAGCCTTTTAGAAACCGACGATGGCATAAAACAGCGGTCCTGGAAGGTCAACGTCGTACGTTTCCTTCTTATGACCGGGTTCATACTCTATATCTGCTGTGATATACCTGTATCCTGCCCCGAGTCCAGCGTATCGAAACGGCCAGTATTCAACTACGGCCGTATAAAAGAACAATGATCCACTCCAGTCACCGTAATTCAAGCTCATGCCCCCGGCTTCACCTCTTACGATAAGCCTATCCGTGAAAGAATAGGCACCCATTACATAAAGATTTGGAAGCGGTGCCAGCAGATCTGCTTCGCCGGTGCCCAGATCTGCTTTTAAGGGACCCGCGTAGGCCTGACCGGAGACTTCTACGTCGAGATCGGCGGCATGTACTCCTACCCCCACTCCCAATTTGACTCGTTCGGTGCGAATAAATTTATAGGACAGATTGGCTACATATATATCTATGTCAATATTGGATTTAAGACTAGCACCGGCGGAAAATTTGATATCATCGAAGTAGAATTCATAATCTGCCGTCGCTTTAGCATTGTCATGGTACCCAAAATAATCAAAACGCAGAGTCCATCTTCTTCCAAAATTAATAACCGCTCCTATGACGGGGCTAACCGCATTTTCATCAAGACCAAGATCATCCATGCCAATCGTAATATCTGGGTATTCATCCTTGACATAACCGAACTCACCATCGGCCTGGTAAACTTGGATTCCACCATAAAAAATAATGCTTTTGTCCAGCACGTTTTTGGAAGCTTTCTCATCTGCCCATGCGCTCGTAAAGCACAGCCAGAGAACAATTATCATGGCAATGCCGATTGCTTTCATTCCGCTGGCCTCCAAACCGGCAATATTCTGCCGTATGTTTTGTTAATAGAAGCAATTAGAGCGTGATTATATGAAAATATGCTCGTAAAAAGTTGGAACACCATTTATCTGCCATATCAGCGTATGATATTTGGCTTCACACTCCGAAACAATCTTACTGATCAATAGATACCCCCGGGAATGCCCGGGGTCTTAAACATATTACAACTTCAGTTGAAGCTGACCTAAATCCTGGCGCCCTTGATGTTCAACGCAATTCTTTATCGTTTCTTCATCGACGTCTACGCTGCTCACAAAGTAACCCGGCGGCCAGACTAAGTGCTTCAAAAGCAGATCTTATTTTCATTTTTGCTGTGAACGCAACAATCATTTTGTCCTCCTTTCGCAGGGTTTGTAAGTGGGCAAATGGATAACTTTCCGCAACTTGATATTTAGCGAAGGTTATACGTCTTTGAAAGGTAATAGCAGATTGTAATTCAGTTCAGATCAGATACAGCCATTGAGATTTAGCTTCAAATCAATTGTGATTTAGATGTAACATTAGATACATACATGATTTGGTAGGAAGGGTCAAGGTGAGGTCGTCTTTGCAGTACCGATATATGGAGAGATCCTGCAAATATCACTCTGCCCGGATAACTGTGTTTTTCGAGCATATCTGTAATCTGAGCCCCCCACAGTTCTATTACAGATACCCCATTTATTACAAAAATGCAAAAAGGGGAAAATCAGCTGAACCGATCTTCCCCTTGATAATATAAAAATGCACGTCGCCTAAAAATGGCTATGGTGGTGATATGCTAAAAAACCTGTAAACATCATGAACTGGGCATAGGTTGGAGTTATCTGTAATTATTGTGTAATACTGATGAGTTGGAGAATTTTTAACTTGAAGTCCCCTGCAGATAGCTTTGGGGAGGCTCCGCGAGCTACACCCTGCGGGCTCGCTCGCTTCCCCAAAATCTATCTACAGCAAAGGTACCAGTAAATCACATGTTCGCTCAAATTTTATGGTAGCAATTATTTTATTCTTTAGATTTCTATTCCTCACCCTCGGCCTTGGGTTTTGCTTCCTCACCCTCGGCCTTGGGTTTTGCTTCCTCACTTTCGGCACTGGGTTTTGCTTCCTCTGACTGTGCTGCCGGTTGCGTTTCAGTTTGTTGGGTTTGAGTTGGTGCGTCTTGTGTGAACTTTCCTATGACCTTACCCTTTTCGTCACGGAGAACGATTCCTCCCGCAGGATCCATCGTGAGTGTTCCAGATTCAAGGCCTTTTTCGTCAATAATTTTATACGTACGCGTTAGCGAACCAGTACTTTCAGCAGATTTGTCATCCTTTTTTGTTGAACTCCCACCACACGCAATTAATGCGAATCCAAGCGATAGTATGGCCAGTATAATTATGAATCGACTTGATGGAAAAAATTTGACGTGCTTGCACATTGTATTCTCCTTTCGTGTGATGAGAAATAAGGGTAGATATTAAAAGGTGCTAAAATTTAACTTACATATATTGCTTATTTAACACGCGCAGAGTTAGTTGTCAAAGTGTTATGAGATTGTTTGCAGAAAACCATACCTCCCAAGACCTTGATTCATGGAGATAAGTCCAGTTATCAAACTCAATCAAATTATTGCCGATAACATCTGGTTAGTCGTTAATAAATTGTTCGGATCTATAGCCCAAAGGAAGGCCAACTTCAGGAAACCTTTATTCCGATTGGCTAAGCCCAGAAGGCAGAAAATCAATTCCCGAATCAACTAATTGAAATTAAGAAATAAATTGAATTAATCTCATAATTGATTATCTACTCACTGGGATAGTTAGTATGGGGTCCTCCTTTAAATCGATTGAGCCGGCAATGCTGATGGCCCAGAGCATACGCAGATTTCTGAAAAAAGCCTTTGTATCATGATCGGTTTCATCAATATAAAACCAGTATTCGCGGTACTTCACAGCCAATGACATGTTCTCCGGTTTCTCTTTGGATGAAATGATCTGGATACCTTTTCCCGGCAAACCCATCGTTGGATATTTGATGGTCAGTCCCGCGTGGGCGTGTTCCGGCGGCACCATGACGGATGCTCTTAAAATCTCAATCAAGTCAAATGTTGAACGCGTGGTGATTGCAATTCCCCGCAAATTTCCTGATTTGATCGCAAAATAGACAGGGATGACGATATCCTCGGCTTCACCTTCCTGCACCGGCAAGCCAAGTAAGTTCATTAATTCAATGACCTTATGCGAATATTGGGGGGCATAACCGTAGATGACGACATGGAAGGCAACTTCCTTTTGCCTGTCGCCGATCAGTTCAATTACACCCACCTTACTTAACTCTGTGAGCAGTTCAACCACACGCACAAAATGAGGGTCGGGCTCAGCCAGCGCCCCTTCAAAAAAGTTGGGATTTCGCAGGTCATTGACCTTGCTCACTAAAAGGGAAAACAGGTGGTTCCTATTTGTTGTTGAACGTACGACCTTGGAAAGGTTGCGGCTAATCCAAAATCATAACATAGTTTTTTGTTGCTATCCTGATGCTCAGGTGCGAACTGGCGCGCTGATAGAATCGGAAAGACACGCACAATCGGCTGATCGCCGCGCACCTTGTGTATGATGCTTATGAGGCTCTCTTCAAACTCGGGAGATAGACTCTTCTCACTCATCAGGATTATGGTAATGCCGGCTTTGGGCTCCACGCCATTTCGACCCTGGGTAATTAGCTCTACACCCGGCCATTTTTCGATATATTGCTGCACGGCCTGCCGCACTTTTGGCGCCACCGGATATTCCAATGGCCGATTCTGGCCAGTACGTCTTCCTTCGATCATATGAATCACCAGCGGAGCAGTTAAAAAGGCCACCGCGATAAACAGTACTATAGTGACCCTACGCACCCAAACCGGCATGTCAAAACCATGAAGGGAAATATGCACGTTTAACATTCGGAACACGATTGCAGCGCCGAGTATGATGGCGACAAGGTTGGTGATCAGCAAGATTAAGGCATTGAGGGAGATCAGGGGCTTTCCATGCGTTAGCGCAAGACCCACAACCGCAAGTGGGGGAACAAGTGCTGCTGCGATGGCAACACCTGCGAGGGTTGTCATCACATTGAATCTTCCCACAGCATAAGCCGCTGTCATTCCGGAAAAAAGTGCTATGCCGAGGTCCAGCAAATCAGGCTTGCCACGGGCTTCGATTTCAAGCGTTGGTTCAAACCCAGGGTTTATCGCTCCAAAAAACAATGAAGCTGTAAAACCTATCCCGAGACCGATAAGGGTAACTACCATGCTCCTTTTGAACAGGCTCAAATTCCCTTGAACGAGCGCATGACCTGCGGCAACAAGTGGTCCCATCAGCGGCGCTACGAGCATAGCACCGATAACTACGGCGGTTGAGTCCGCCAGCAATCCTAATGATGCCAGTGAAGTGGATAGCAGCATCATAATGATGAAGTCTATGTTTGCTTGTGCGCTTTCCTCCAGCTTCTGGGCAAGAGCGAGTCTTTCATCGCGCTCCAAAAATGGAAAAACGCCACGGAGTTTTTTTAACTCTATCTTGCCAAAAGACATTTTTTCCACCTTTAAACACTTTAGGATCTTCTCCCAATTATTTGGGAGAAAGGGTTCAAGGAGTCCAGGATTCAAGGATTCAAGTGTTTGTTTTCCAGGGATTTGATCATCGCTTTTAGCATTCTCTCTACATCTCCAAGCTCCTTTCTTAATTCCTGAAGCTTTTCCTTGTTCATATAATCCAAATCACAGGATATCATCGTCTGCGTTTATTGTTCACAACTTTTAACTCTTTATAATTCCAAAATATTTAGCTGATGCCTCACTTCATCTCACGCGAACCCTGGGCCCCTGGAATCCTGGAATCCTTGAATCCTTAATTTGGATCAACTCTTTGGGAGAGGATCCTCACTTCTTAATAAAAGAGAAAACATCTGTAAAGCCTAAGATATCCGTAATCACCAAAACAATAATTATAACCACTGCAGCACCGACGATGACCCCTATGGCACCCCCACCTGCAGGGGCTTTTTCGATCTGATCAGCCAGACTGACTATTTCCGAGTCGGTTAAATTGTCGACGCGCAATTTTGCCTCTGTCATATCGATTCCCTGGGATATTAGAGAAGCCATTACATCCTCACGCGCTAAAACACTATTGACGTACATACGGGCTTCATGTGCTCTGCCAGCCTCTATGACTGTCTCAGTTGAAATAATTTTTGCCAAGACTGTCTGACAAGGTGTAAAAACGGTTATCATGAGAATTGCCAGAAAAAGACTGCCCGGTTTTACTATTCTTCTTATTCTTTTCATCATTCGTCTCCTTTTTATAAATTGATCTTGCCGTTAAACCTGAATGGAGTGAGATCGTCGAGATCGCTCCTTTGGTAGCGGCATCTTGCCGCGATACTAAACCCTCCGCAGCCAATTCGCGACTGGAAGCCGCTCCCACAAGTTCGAGTTACACTACTTCATTTAAAATACCATTTCCAAACTTCCACTTCTTTATTTCAGATTAAATAACAAATTATTTTTCTCGACCGGAAGCCGCTTCCACAGGATGTCATACTCCCTTTTTTGTGTGGGAGCGGCATCCTGCCGCGATGCTAAACTGTCCGCAGTTAATTCGCGGCAAGATGCCGCTCCAAACGATTTCCGCTCCCACAAGAAATCTAATCCCCCAAAATACTTACTTTCACAAAAATCCTGTTTTCACCGCAATAACCCAGGCGGCTCATTATTCCTGTTGTTCTGAAAACCGCATGGTCCCGGAATCATATTTCAGGTCAATGTAGAGATCGCGGTCTTTGAAGAAATAAATTACCGCAGCGGAAAGCCCGTTTACAAATTCATCTTCTAAAGAACCTTCCGGACAGAAGGCCATGGTGGAATGGGAGATCTCGATGGAAAGGGTTTTTTTCCCGGGAGAAACCGAATACGTCCCCCCTTTCTGGTTGCAGTCTGACTTCACATTCAATGTGCTGTCTTCTTCAAACTGCACGGTATAGTTTACGGGATTTTCAGGAACGACCTTGCGGTCATCACTATACAGGGTTTGCATCCACTGCCAGACCGGGCCGGAAAGTCCCTGTATTTTTTCCTCGGAAAACCGGGCCATTACACCATTATCACTTAAAAAAAGCAGCTCTCCACCCTGGATTTTCCAGGCACGGGTCAGATCCAGGGCTTTGAATACCTCGGTTTCCAGGCCCGTTTCAAGATCTGGACAGGCCATGCGGGTTGAACCCACCGGGCCGAATTTCAAAAAAGATCCGTCGCTTTCGTAACCACCGAAGAAATTGTTGCACCCGGAAAACCCTGTGGCCTGTTTCCGGGTCGGATCCAGCATAATATGCGGCTGTTTATCATTTACCATGGGTGATATTGGTGAGCCGCCCACCTCCAAGAGGTACCATTGGATGCCTTCAATACCTTCTGCTGCCGGCCCGGGATCGGTTGTTTCCCGTTTCATACAGGACACCAGCAGAATTCCCAGACACAATAACCATAAAATGACATGCATTCTTTTTCTTATCACATCTTTCCCTCTATAAAAGTCGAACCGGCATCCGGTTTTGGTATCCTGATTTCTCATGTAGGAGCGGCCTTCTGATTCTCCCTGTGTGTGTGGTATCATCCCTCCTGTGGGAGCGGCATCCTGCCGCGATACAAAACCGTCCACCGTCAATTCGCGGCAAGATGCCGCTCCCACGAATTGTCGGTCCCATAAAATTTACTTCCACAGAAAGTCGCAAGAAAGTTATTTTCCCTATTTTCAACCGATGCGGTTCATTTTGAACCGCATCAGCAAGCGCATTCCCTGTAGGTTCTGCCTGCGGCAGCAGCATCGCATGCGGCAAGGAATCTTCAAATCATTTCACCATTTCCGCTTTGGCCGCGGTCCAGGTTTTTTATTGATCCAGCACCTCAGTTAGCGGGCTTCCGGTTGCGCCGGAAGGGGCTTTGATCTTCAGATACTTTGAAAGCGTCGATGCAATATCAACTGCATGGCGGCCATGGTGACAGCGCCTCGGTCTTTAACGGACACCCCGAATATCTTTGCTTTGCCGGATACTTTTAAATCCAAGTCGGCAACATGCACACCCACCCTCACACCCAACTTGGCCCGCTGGGTACGAATAAAGTTGTAGGACTGATTGGCCACATACAGACAATTAGCATGCAAATACTTATTACTTTCAATCTACTGTTTTCCAGTAGAAATCACTTCTGGAACAGATCGTACGCCAGCGCGTCGTTTTCAACCTGGCAGTCGCGTGACGGCGCAACACGTTTTACCCAAGCAGCTGCAAATTCGGTCTTGGCAGCCGCCAGTTCGGCACAAAACACCGGATCCGCATGCAAACGCGCAACGGTGGACGCTCCCATGAAACGTCCCTCCGCCACATCGCTGTGCCAGTGCACGTTGCAGATATTCCGGCTTACACCAAAAGCCCGGCCCCGGGCAAGAATTTCATCCGCCCGTTCCGGCGCAATCTCCGTCAAAATCAGCGCCCATGCCCATCCGGCGGCCGTATGCCCGGAAGGGTAGGATCCGTCCTTTCTCAGCTTCTCCTCATCTTCCGGTGTGCAGACCGGCGCTCCGTTCACCATAAACGGGCGCTTTCGCTGATAATGGTTTTTGGCCGTGTAGGTGGAAAGCCCTGCATCGGTCAACGTACGGCGTAAAAGCATGTAAAGATGCGGCGTGTCCTGTTCTGTGATCGGAATACCTAAAGCGCAGGAAAAAGTTTCGGCCGCTTTCGGAAATATCAAATTAGCGTCATCCGTTGCAAGCTCCCAGCGGGGCGTATCCTGCAACTTCAGGGCTTTTTCGCTGACCTCCATGTCAAATGCAAGTGCAGCAGACCCGTCAGCCGGCGGCGGTGGAATCAGTGCCAGACTGTTGGGAAGCGACTCTGGCGGGAGATATCCCGCCAGAAGACCGGGATGGATTTCCGGAACTTCCGCAGGAATTTGAATGGTGTCAACACTTGCGCACCCGATGAGGGCAATCATGCATACCAGTGCAATCAGTATTTTTTTTGGAAAAATAACCGTTTTAGTCATCATAAACCTCCTTTTATGTTTAATTGGTTGGAACCGTCAGGACCGGCATCGCCTGAACATTGTCGCTTCTTTCTATACCGGATTCAAGCCCGGAAGATTTAAAACCCGTTTTAAATCTTCTGGCCGTTTCATCGGTTTGCGGCTCCCTGAAATACATTGAAATTACTTCACCAATTTATTTTATCAGAGTAACTTCACCAGGTTTCCATGTTTTTTCAATCCAAGGTTTTAACGGACCATATACACGAAGGATCACTATAAAACTTTTTCCAGGAATGGTTTGCAACCAATTATTTTCAAAACCTACAGTAGGATTTGGGGAGAAAAAGACATCGAAAGAACCATCTTCGTTTTGCTTAAACCCTTCCGTTTGACTACCGACTGTTGGAAATTTCTGATCGGTCTGTAGCAATGAGCGAGTTTGAGTGTCGTATATGGTTACCGCCCAGAAATCATTAACAGGAACATTTGCCGGGATATGCAATTTATATTCTTTTGCGCCATCAAAGGGATTTTTTTCTCCATCCAGAAATGAAATGGCATAATCAGACCCCGCCCCTTCAATAGTAACGGCCATAGCAGGTGTAACGGCAGTATAATTATAGTGGAACATATCCAGTGCATCGATATCCATGCCTCCTGTTTCGCTTGTAAAGAACACGTTTTTATCGGCAAAAGCCATTATCCAGGAACTTTCTGTATCGGGATAAATTTCAACACCAGCTAAATTCATGTTGGTACGTGGATAGTATGTAATTGAACGGGCAGCAGCGTTTCCTATGGCAACAGCTTCAGTAAGTATTTTTTTCATTCTTTCATCAGGAGCAAAAGGCTTTCCTTTTTCAATGCCTATTGATGCAAAGAGTCCTTTTGTTTGATCATCTAGCATATCCACATGCTCCTCGTTAATCCATTCTGCTATATGCTCATAAAAAGAAAAGTCATTGGTATGTACCGTATTGAAGTCTACACCTGAAATGTCTACTAATTCCATTTTTTTAGCATTGTCTTTTTCAGCCAATGGATATATTTTTAGATTGTCTTCGATCATCTTTACGGCTTTTTCTATGCCATTTGCAATGGATGTGCGCGTAAAAACAAATACTTTGTTGGTTGGCGACTTTATTACAAAATAACCTTCTGGAATTTCGCCCTCATACGCTGGAGGTAATATCAAATATTTGCCGCCTTTACCTTTGTCTTCGCCAAATGGTCCAATATCGGCAATATAACGAAACCATGCATCGTTAAAAGCCCCAAGCATACCAGCAGGCATTTCTATTACAACAGGTCCGCTTTCTTTAACATTAATATATGGAGTAACATAAATGGTAGAGGTATTTGCCGTTAAGAGTAGCGATTTTGAATCTAACAATGATTTCGTAATCCCTACTTTATTGTATTGATTTACTCCGGCTTCTTCTAAACCTACTATCAAGCCTCTTACTGAAGCGCCAGGTATGCCTTTCATGAAAGCATCAACGCCACGCATTCTGTCCAAATAGTCGTACACATTTTCGGCAGTTGCTTTAGAGGGCACACCGTCGAAAAACTCCAATGTTCCAATACTTGTTTCCACTTTGTCGGGGGTTTGAATACCTGCCGGAATGTCTGTGGTTTGTTTGAATGTTTGTACAACTGCCTCCGCACTTGCCATTTGATTCCAAGAGGAAACGGCAAAAATGCCTATAGCTAATGCGACAAAAACTTTAATTTTCATTTCTCTTTTCTCCTTAATTAAATCTTTACGACTCGTTAATAACTCACACGGTATCGTGTGCTGTTTATTCCACTAATTCAAAATCACCCGGTTTCCATGTTTTGTCGAACCACGGTTCCAGTGGGCCATAAAGGCGTAGGATGACATTGTAGCTTTTTCCGGGGATCGTTTGAATCCAATTGCCCTCGTGACCTTCCGGCGCCTTTGGTCCGAACCAAACCGTATAAGATTTATCCTCGTTTTGTTTAACGGATGGAATGTTGCTGTCGAGACCGGCTAATTTTTGATCGGTCTCCAGCATGGAACGATGTTGACCTGAATACACCATGAATGACCAGAAATTATTGATCGGAATCGGCGCGGGCAGCGTCACTTTGTACGTTTTACCACCATCGAGGTACCGGCCTTCAGCGTCATGAGGCGTAAACGCATAGGCCGATCCCGTTCCTACTTTCGGCGTGGCCATGGCAGGCGTAATGCCGGTAGCTGCATAGTGAAACATAATACGATCATCGAGAACCATCTCCCCGTTGTTCATGAAGTCATGGCCGCCGGCAAAGGCGGTGTACCACTGACGATCCGGATAGAAATAGGGAGCCTTATGGCGAGGTCTAAAAACAATGGACCGTGCCGTGGCGTTGCCGATTGCAGCGGCATCCTTCAGGATTTTCTTCATGCGTGCATCCGGTGCAAATGGTTCTCCTTTCTTGATGCCGATTGCGGCAAAGAGCCCAACAAGTTCAGGATTAAATGCATCCGCAGGCTCATATTGAATCACTGCGTTCAGCTCTTCATAAAAGTGTTCATCGTTCGCATGAATCGTATTGAACTTTTTGCCGGAAAGGTTGTAGACTTTTTGTTTTGGCGGCTTGTTTACTTGCGCAAGCGGATAGCAGCGAAAGCCTTCTTTTAGCGCTTTTGTAGACCCCTCCAAGTCGCCGTCTTTCACAAAAACGCGCATGATTAGCCAGTGACGGTAGGTCGTGGATTTTGCGACAAAGTAGCCTTCGGGGATATCCCCCTCGTAGTCCGGGCCTATAAAGAGATATTTACCCCCCTTGCCCTGATCGGGGCCGGCCAGCCCAATGTCACTAACGTAACGCATAAATGCATCATCAAGGATTCCCAGCACAGGCCCGGGGATCTCTACGACTACCGGACCATTTTTTAAGTCGATCTCTGCCAGGGCATACGGAGTCGTTGATTGAGCAGTCAATAATAGGCCTCGGGCATCCAGCAGGTTTTCCAGTAATCCCCAGGTCGCCTGGTTTTAAACCAGCGTCTTTGAGTCCCTCCAGAAAGGCATAGGTGGAGGTTGCCGGCATTCCGTTAAGAAACGCATCGACGCCGCGTGACAGGTCAAGAAAATCATAGGTTTTCTGAACCGTAGCTTCACTGGGCATACCATCGAAAAATTCGAGGTCCCCGAGAAGATCGGTCTCCACCTTGTCCGGGGTAAGCAGAAATTCCGGTACATCAGCAGCATATTTCGGCGTTTGAGCGTCTTTTGCCCATGCTGAAAAAGTGAGTAACAAGCTTATCGATGTAAACATCACTAAATAAATGATTTTTTTGCAATTCATGGAATTCTCTCCTTTTTTTTAAAACTATCTTGCTATTCTCACCGTTTTATCCGTGAAACTGCGATCAGTTAAGGTCTCCCCCGCCGTCGCACGTATATCCCACATCGTCCACCGCATCGTCCAATTGATCATCCAGGGCTTCCGAATGTTCAGGTAAAGAGGGTCGTGACAGTGCTCTCTCAAATGCTGCAACAGTTTTATCCCGATCCGCAAAGGATCGCTGCCCCACAACAAACTCCGCCCATTCTTTTCTGGAAACATTGATGTGCGCTTTTTCATTTTTGGTTGCTTCAGAAATGATGAGGACCCCGTTACGCAATTCGACCCGAGTGAGCATCTCGGCTCCCTCGACTGAAACGGTAAACGCCAATCTGGTATCTTCGGCTTTTTTGGGGTCAACCATATAGCGCATATATTGAAAACTGTCTTCCAAGGGCATGGACAAGACCTTTTCAACATCAGGGGTTCCTAAAAAAGTCCGGGCCAACTCCAGGGTAACGGGCTGTTCACCGAGTTTCAGCGTATTCTCCATGGCCAGAGCTTCGGTGATATACCATCCTCTCGCATTGGCAGAGGTTGTTCGCTGCCCTATAGCCCGGGCAGCCGTCGCCCTTATCTTTCGTGCTTCCACATCGGTCTCGGTCGATTTCCAGCAATATCGATGTCAGTTTCAGCGCCCAGCTCCAGTTCTCGAAATCCTTCCGACTTGGCAGCATTTTCGGCCGCGGTGCGCACATTTTCGGCCCCGCCCATGATCTCCAACATCCGCCGGTTTTCCTCTGCCACGGACAAGGGATTAATGTCGTACACATCGTTTCCCATCCAGCCAAGTCGACCGTTATAAACCTGTTTCACATGACTTTCGACCTGTCCGTAGGTGTCAAAACCATCTCGCATATACATGGGCATGTAAACATTTTCAGCCGCCCGGCGGGCGTCCATCCCGATGGCGATCATTCTCAGCGTCTGGTCATGGACGAGCTGCATCTGGTCTCTGGACCGCTCCAGGGCTTCGCGGACCTTTTCTTTGCCCTTTATGCCAGGCCCGTGGATATCGGCCAGCACTTCCGCATTTTTTGAAAGGGCCCAGTCATGGGCCTCTACATAGTCAAGCGGATTCCGGTACATATCCCCGCGCAGGCTGTACAGATTGAAAATGAAAGATATTCCCATTGCGTTCGTTACCAGTGCCGAACGTTTAGGAGAAATAGAATCCCACGCTGTCCTGAACGTCGGTCCGGCAGGGGGTGATTTCCACCGGTTCGCCGGCAATGGTCAGGTTTATGATCTTCCCGTCTTCAAAAGTCCTGGTAGGAGCACGGTAACCCTTTTCACCGACAAATTTTTCCGGCCCGAAACCCAGTTTGTTGGGAAAGGCATCCGGGCCTTCTGGTGGGTGGAGCACGCCAAACTGAATGAGGGCCCTTAACCCTAAAGTGCCGCTCAGGATGCTGACCCCAGTATCGGCGCGTTTGTGTTTGTCCAAGTGCTCATGGCCCCAGATCTCGGCGCCCTCGTCCAGCCATGCATCCGTACCATCAGTGTAATGGCTATGGGTATACAAAACGGCGGCCACCTTGATTTTCTTTCCTACCTTTTGCTCCAGACGTTTACGCATGTCGGCTGCGGTCGTAGTGGAATCACCCGTATCGACAATGATCCATCCTTCGGGAGCATCGATAGCAATCGTGTGGGCTATCCCCCACCCACGAATGTGGTATACGCCCTTGCCGATCTCATCCACCACTTTCTCGTCTGCGCCCAGAAGTTTGTTTACGCTCAAAGCGTCCTGGACCGTGATCGCACCGTTAGGAGCGGTTACGGTTTCATTTTTCAAAGATTTACTGACAAAAGAAGTGTCATCCGCGCTCGCAGTCATGGTTAGAAAATGTACAACCACCACGGCGTAAAGTAATTTTTTAAGAAAGACCTTCATGGCTTGAACCTCCCTCTTTGTCTGAGCTGTTGAGATGGGTCTGAACATAATTATGAACTCCTTATAAAAAAAAATTAAACTTGATTATTTCACCTTTTCAGCATCGCCCGGAATCCAGGTTTTATCGAAATAAGCTTTCTCCGGGCCATACAGGCGAATATAAGCGAACCATCCCATGCCCGGTTTGGTCTGTACCCAGTTTTTCTCGGGTACGTTTTCAGGAAGTTTGGGACCAAAGTAAAGATCGAATGATCCGTCTTTGTTGGCCTTTGCCCCATGAACTGACCCCACGAGGGGACGTCCCAGATCATTCTGGATCAGGGACCGGGTTTCGTTGTCATAGCCTGTGAGGGACCAGAACATGTTGGCCGGCACATCTTTGGGTAAATGGATTTTGTAGGTGTGCTCACCGCTGAGCCATTCACCGCTCGCATCCATGTAGAGACCGATATATTGGGACCCCTGTCCCGGCACGGCCACAACCATGGATTTTGCGGTACCGATCGCCTCAAAGGCGTATTTGCTGCGCTGATCAATAGCCATGTAATCCGGTGTCTGGAATGCCGGATCACCGAAAAATATATATTTCCAATACCTTTTCCCCGGGTAGGCATACAGGACATCCTTTGGTATCCGCGATTGCCAGGCAAGGGTCTTGGCCATGGCACGTCCCACTTCAGCCGCTTGGGTCAGGATCTCCCGCAACCGCTGATCCGGCTCGAAAGGTCGCCCATGGGCGATACCGATGGTTTCCAGCATGCCCAGCATGGCCATGTCCTGGGAGCGGGGCGGGTTTTCATTGATGTAGCGGGCCAGGCTCTCGAAATAGGCAAAGCCCTCATGGGTCAGCATGTCGGCTTCTTTCCCGGATAAGGAAATAAACGTCGTCTGTGGCGGCTCTTTTGCTTCGGAAAGCTTGTACTGTTTGTATGTATGGATGAGCTCGACGAGCTTGGGGAAGTCATCCCGGGTTTGCGGAATGGCCCGCAGGTAAAACACCACGATGTTCGAGTCCGACGCTACAATATGAAAATGGAAGTCCGGCATGGGTCCGTCATAGCCGGGCGGCAGGATGAGGAATTTTCCGCCGCGGTTTTGTTCCGGGGAAAACGGGCCGCCCAGATCGCACAGGGGCTGCTGCCAGATATTGTTCAGCGTTCCGAGAAGTCCGGGCGGCAGTTCCATCACCATGGGGCCGTTGCGAAGATCCAGGACGCCCGACATGTAGACGGTATCCTGGTTGGCAGTAAGAACAAGATGTTGCTGCTCCGCGGATTTATCCGCGACGACGACCGCGCTGCTGCCGCAGCCCAGCCGGATTTTCTCTTCGGCCATTGCTCCATAGGACGCCATGGGCAAAGCCCAGAGATAGGCCTGCACAGCACGCTGAAAATCAAGTTCGTCATAGAGTTTCTGTACCGTTTCTTCTGTGGGATAGCCGCTTGTAAACTGCAGCTCTCCGATTCGGGTGTTCATGGTCTCCGCTTGCAGCGGTAATGCAAAAAACAAAGATAAAGAGATAACTATCAAGCTGATCTTTACTTTTCTTTTCATGATTATTTTCCTCCCTCAAAGTTCTGTGTCTGGTGAAAATTTATATTTGGAAGATGGCTACTCCACAAGCTCAAAATCACCCGGTTTCCAGGTTTTGTCGAACCACGGCTCCAGTGTGCCATAGAGCCGTGGTATGACATTGTAGTTTTCCCCGGTCATCTTAACAATCAGCCTTCTATCGGTGGCACCATATAATTTTTTTCCGGGTTGAACTTGTCGAACATATCAAAGATCACCGCTATCTCTTTTTGTTCGCCCTCAACTTTCACTTTACCACTGGAAATTGCCTCACCTAAAGTGGTGGAATTTAAATAGAGTTCCGCCCATGTTTTTCCATCCAATTTCAAGACAAAATCAGCTTTTTTCAGATAGGTTGAAGGCTCTGGAACAAATTCTACGATACCCCTTCTGATGTGCAGGGCAACGCTCTGCTCTTTGTGATCAGTAAATACAAACTCAATAACCTTATCGGTGTTTTTACTTTTATCCGGATCGATATAAATGCGGTAATAATCCACAAAGGTCGCTGGAGATCCGGCGATAATTTCAGGAGAAGGAAGAATGAACAACGGCGCTTTGATTTTCCCTTCAAGTGCCTGGGCTTCGCTGGAGAGAAAACCCCTTGAAATAGAGCCGGTTGTTCGGTAGGCCAGTTGCCGCAAGATATCAGCTTTAAGTTGGCGGACTTCTTTATCATTCATATCTATCAAATAAAGATTTTGAACGAGCTCAGCCGCCCAGGCGAATTCTTTTTTATCAAATGCTGCTCTAGTCGCTTTAAGAACTTTCTTTTTGCCTCCCATCAGTTCAACGGTACGCAAAGCAGCCTCTTTAGGGGCAATTTTAAACAGCTTGGTGCTGTCCCAATCAAACCAGCCAATAACATACTGATAGATTGCTTCTGGAAAGTGGACTGATTCCCCGTATATCTGAAAATTCTCAGGTAATTCATTAAAATATGATGGGATATTTACAAAATGGCGCAACTCGTCAGGTCCCATTCCTTGCATAATCCCACGCAAGGTTTGATCGTAAGTAAACGTAATCATATCCATATAGAGAGTTAATGTTTCCATTACTTTCTCTTTGCCCACAACAGCGCGTGCGTGTGTAGTGAGCAGCATCTCAGGCTGTAAATCTCGAATTACCTTTAACCCATCACGCCAAACCAATGGTGATCGGTAGACACCGCCACGAAGGGTGTACAGGTTAGGGGTGCCAGGCCATAAGAAATTATTCAAAACAGCTTTCTTTTCAGGAACCCAAACCGTCAGGTTATAATCATCGGACATATATTCTGTGAAAAATTGCAGCTTAACTCCGAGCACCTCGAGCTCCTCACCATCTTCGACCGTCTTAGTCGCAGGTAAAAAGGCAGTAGGCTTCCCCATATCAAGTTTGGGAGTTACACCGGCATCGGGTCCTTCTTCTGGCAAGAGCAACCCAAATTGAGACATTGTACGGGCTGTTAGTATAGGGCCGACCTCTGGAATGGCAGAGGGTATTCCTCCACTCTTGAGGGCACTATCAACTGTTTCATTGACTTTTGGATGACCGATAACAAGTACATCCTCTGGATTGTCGACCAAACCTCCGGCACCCATGGCATAATGAGAGTGACTATAGATAATCACTTTAATCGGCTTGTCGCTGATTGTCTCGATGGCTTTACGTATATGCTCTGCTTCTTCTAGGGTGTCCCCGGTATCATAGACGATTAACCCGTCATCCCCCTCAATGACCGTTGCATTAGCAAGAGAGTATCCGCCGATACACCAGACACCTTCGGTAACTTTTTCGACGGTGGGTTCCGCATAGACGATTTGAGGACCTATCGTTAAAACGTCTTCTCTGGCGATGGCACCATTTGGCGCTTTTATCAGTTTTACAACTCCCCCCATATACGGAGATTTTTCAGCCGCCTGGACAGGGCCGGCAAGCCCAATACAAAACAACAGGGCCATCGTCGCGATTAAACCAATAATATGTTTTCTCTTCATTGTGTCTCCTCCATTTTTTCAATTGATGCTTTCGTAAAAATTTTCTAAAGGCTGTGCTGGCCTATCTTAATAATTCTACTTTAACAGTGTTCGCCGTTTCGCGGCTGGAAGCCGCTCCCACAGGATACCATATTCCTTTTTTTGTGGGAGGGTTTTCCTGTGGGAGCGGCATCCTGCCGCGATTATTATGCCTCTGTCTTAAACCTCAAATTTACAGTACCAATACGGATAGTCATGAAAATCATCCACCATATTTGCCCGGACCGGATTATTCAAACAGTAGGTAATCATTTTTGTTAATTCATCATCCCCGCGAATGGCATGATCATGATACTGAGACTGCCAGATTTTATTTTCTAAATTCAGATTTGATTTTATTTTTTTAGACGTAAAACTTTTTAAACTGTGCATTAAACCTGATAAATTTCCGCTGATTAACCTTGCCACAAAATGTAAATGATCCGGCATCACAACCACAGCCTGTAAATCAATCCGCTTTTGAGTATCAAGCCAATGCAGGGTGTTCAGTACAATATCGGCTGCATCAGCCAAGCAAAAAACCTTTTGCTTGTTATATGCTGCTGTTGTGATCATATAATATTGACCAGCAATGGATACCCTTGCCTTTCTCAGAGCCTTTGATCCGGTTGCCGGTTTAAATTCATTCATGAAAAGCCTATTATTAATCGCCTAACAGTGTTTCAGTTTCGCGGCAGGATGCCGCTCCCACAAATACCACTCCCACACTATAAAGGCTGCTCTCACAGGAAGCCATACTCCCTTTTTTTGAGAGAGAGACCTTTTGTGGGAACGGCTTACAGCCGTGAAAAATATGCCCCTGCATCAAACTAAAAAACCGCATAATAATCGAAGAAAGCAGAGGAAAATAAGCACAGCAAAACAATTTGTTTTGCTGTGCTTTATACTCATTAATCCGCTAAAAGTCCGGCTATTTGACGTCTATGTAAGCAATATGAATCTTCTCGATCTTACCGTTGAACTCAAATGGCGCGCGATCGAAGTAAAGTGCTACCGGCGACCCCAGATCCACACCCACATCGCATCGTCATTTGGGTGTAGCTCTGTTATAATTGCCATGTATCACCAAATTATCAATATGGGTGATCCAGGAAAGCCCGTGGTATCACAACAGCTTTCTCTGGTTTGTAGCGGTCAAAAAGATCCAGGACCCGTTCAGCTTCTTCCGCATCGCCAGTCACCTTGATCTCCCCGCTCTTTATCAGTTCTTTCGGGGTTTTCCTGCTCACATACAGATCGCTCCAGGTTTCGCCGGTCATCTTCAAGGTAATGTCGGGGGCCTGCTGATACTTGCCAGGATCCGGCACAAACTCGGCAACGGCGCGCCGGACATGGAGCCCCGCACTTGTTCCATCGGAAAACTCGAAACGTACAAAGCTGTTGGTCTTGCCGCTCTTTTCCGGATCGATGCGAACGCGGAAATAATCCACAAACGTAGTCGGCATTGCGGCGATGGTCGCATCGGCCGGCGGAATAAGACGCGCGATACTGATGCTCTCTTCCAGCGCAAGCGCCTGGGAAATCAGGTGGGCACGGTCGTTGGCTCCCGTCGAGACATAGGCCATCTGTCGCAAGGCGTCAGCTTTGAGTTGGCGTGCTTCTTTATCCTGATTGTCGATAAGATACATCAGGTTTGCCAACTTGGCAGCCCAGGTATATTCCTTTTTCTCAAGCGCCTCTTTGGTGGCTTCAATGACTTTCTCACGCCCACCCATCAATTGGATCATCCGACGTGCTTCATCTGCGGGCGCAAGGGGTTTGAGATTCGCGGCGTCGTTGTCGTACCAGCCAATCGCATGATAGAAGATGGCAGGGGCGTAGGAGGAGATTTCGCCATAGCTCTGCAGGTTGGCTGAGCCTCATCGAGGTACTTCGGAAATTTCACAAAGTGGCGCAGGTCATCAGGACCAAGGCCGTGCAAAATTCCGCGTAACGATTGATCAAGCACAAACATGGTGCCATCCATATAATCCTGCAGCGTCTCCTGGATTTTCTCTGCGCCCACGATGGGGCGCGCAGCGGCCGATACCAAGACATCCGGCTTCAGGTCCATATTAAACCTGAGGCCCGCAATCCATTCTCTCGGGTCACGGAACAGATCGCCACGCAATGAATACAACTGAGGCGGAGACGCCCAAAGCATCGTCGTAAACAGAATCTTGCGTTCAGGCAGCCACACCGTCGTGTGAAATTTGTCGTCGGAGCCGTATTTGGTGAAGAACTGCATTTTGACACCCAGAACCGTCATCTCCTCTCCGTCCTCAACCAGCTTATTCGCGGGGATAAAGGCCGAATCAGGGGGGCCGATATGGATCGGCGCAACCCAGGCATCCGGGCCCTCATCCGGCATATACCCGTTGAATTGGGTAACCGCACGTCCCATCAGGTAAGGGCCGAGTTCCGGAAAGAATGACGGAAAACCCGCACTATTGAGGTTCTGCTGGACTACTTCGTTGAGCCCTGGCTTGGCGATGACAATGACATCCTCATTGCCTTCGGTGAGAACGCTGGCGCCATGCACGGTGTGAGTGTGACCGTAGATGAGCGCCTTGACAGGCTTGTCGCTGACTGTCCGGATGGCCTTCAGTAGAATCTCGCCATCGTGCCTGGCATCGCCGGTATCGAATGCGATGAGCCCTTCGTCAGTCTCAATGATGGCTATCGGCGCCACCGCATACCCGCCGAAAACATAAATACCCTTGGCGGGCTTCTCGATCGTAGGCTCTAACCAAGCTGCGTCGTCTATGCGATCGACCAGGTCTTTCCGGGCAATGGCTCCGTTTGGCGCCGTGGTCATTTCGACAGGCGCTCCCATGTAAGGGTCGGTTAATGGTAAGGCTTCCTGTGCATAAGACGGCACAGCCATGATGGACAGAACAGCCATCATGGACAGCGCAAGTGTCATCATCTGAATTTTTGATTTCATTTTTATTTCCTCTGTTTAATTTAAATGGTCCAAGCTTTGGTTCAAGTGCTCACTGTACCGGTTTCACATCAGGGAAGATTGTTGCCAATCCCTCAAGCAGGATGCCAAACTCTCCAAATAGATGCCAATCACACCAGCAAGAAACTTCTCCCACAAGATAGAGATCACTCCCTCACCCAAAGACCATTCCCACGCCCCCACACCTTTATTCCAGATTAATTAAAAGAGTATTTTACATTGTGGGAGCGGCTTCCAAATGAATGCCAGGCTCAAAGAAAAATTATTTCATAGAGCCTGCTAAAACATCGGTTTTCTGGACCATTCCGGTGCCGGAAGAACCGGGGTAAAAAAGACACGAAGCTGATGCTCCGGACCGAAGGTATCCGGCGTTTCGAGATAGTAGTAATACTCGACGCCGACACCTAAAGGCAAAGGGCCAAGCATAACCACGGTGGAGAATCCACCGCCTATCGGAAGCCGTAATTTTTCACCGCCATCAGCATTCCAGTTGTATTGAATGTTCGGGGCTATCCCGATATTTGTCTGCTGTGAGAGCCGATATCGAATGATAGGCTGAAAATCCGTCAGTTTGACGTCGTCTCGATCGCTGTCCCCGGCAAAAGACCACCAGTGCTGTGCCACACCGCCAAAAATCCACTTCTCGCTTATATGGACCGCAAGCGCCATGGGCCCGGCACTCCACTTGCCCGTGCCCAGCCAGTCATCTGAGGCCGTATTCATCATGATGGTAGGGCCGAATCCCCAGACAAAAGGCGGCTTGTAATGGTTGGTAAACGCAGACCACAGGAGAATATCGCCCAGGCCGGTCTCGCGGTCCCAATCCGAAGAGACTGATCCTTCGGGATCATCCGCAATGATGTCGAAACCGGTAATAGTATCGAAGCTTTGGATCGGGATGACCGGCCGAAAAATCATCTTCCACTCCTCTGTCAACTGCAGAGACATGACCGGCTGGATCAATGTGGTATTCATCACTTTCCTGTCCTCGTCCAGGAAATCGAGAAGGTCGCCGTCCCACCAGTATGTGTCATTTTGAATCATTCCAAACCAGAGATATGAAAAGGGATTGGCCATCAGTTCGCCAACCTCCGCCGCGGTCATTTCCCCCCCTTTCTCCTCGGCGACGACCTCTCCGGCGGCCGCTGCGGTACCATCGCCTGTGGCCAGCAGGATATTGGTTTCCTTTTCCTGATGATCAAACGAGGAGAGGCCGGTATCGAGCGACCAAGAACCGGTCCCCGAATCGGACGTTTCCAGTAAGCTGCTTTGGAACATAGGCCAGGTCTCTTGAGATGACCCTTGCGCCCCGGCAAAAGCAGGGACTGTTAGCAGCATTACCACCACAACAGCCGAAATGAGTGCATAATACCTTAGATACATTTGAATTCTCCTTTCTTTTCATAATGTTATGTATTATTAGTATTTCAAGAGTGCCATCACAAATCCACAGCGGATCAGCAGTACTAAATCTAAGAAAGATCTCCGAATTGTGGTATGTCTAAATTCATCTAAACTCTGCAATATTTCCGCTTCCAGGTCCCGCAGAAGCCCCGCATATTCCTCCCTGCGTGCAGGCGCCTCTTCTGTGGCAGACTCTTTCCAGTGCCGTAGTGCTTCGGCACATCGCCGATAATCTTCACACATGTTATGGAAGGCCTCACTTTCTTTGAAAAGCTGTTTGACGGTGTCCTTACAGTCGGGAAACCGTTTTACAACGGTAAATACACTTGTTTGGATGACTGGCATAAAATTTCCCTATCAAAATCCCAACAATGATGGATTAAAGAACAGTTCGTACGACCCAAAAGATAGTATTAAACAAGAAGCCGTACGGAATATACATTTTGCTTATAATACAACTTAATGATTTTATAATGAATTAAAAAAATTTTGTGTACTGATTTAGGATATGTTATATATATGCTATATTTATCAACCTACCGGTTTTTATAGATAGTTTTGATTTGAAACTGTAGATTTTGAATACATAAAAGATGGTCAAAAAGGATAAATCACCCTTGCAACCCCAAGCCGAACAAAATCCGGCTCCGGCAGCAGAAAAAATCCAACAGCAACTGCAACGGATTCTTGCCAGTCCGGAGTTCCAGACTACGGAAAGGCAGCGGGAATTTCTGAAATTTGTCGTCGCAGAGACGGTCGCCGGAAGAGATCAAGGAATAAAAGGCTACACGGTGGCCACCCGGGTGTTCGGCAGGAAAGAGGACTTTGACCAGGCCACAGATCCCATCGTCAGCATTCAGGCCAACAAGCTGCGCCGGGCATTGGAACGGTATTACCTTACAGCCGGTCGCAATGACTCGATGCGCATCGACATTCCAAAGGGCACCTATGTGCCGACTTTCTGTGAACAAACCAATGTCGAATCGGAGAGGACCTTCAGCGGCAGTAAAGGCTCCAAAATCCGCTTTGAGGGTTCATGGCCTGCGATTGTAATACGACCGTTTCAGAATCTCACGGGAGATCCGGACCTGGATTATATGGCCATTGGGGTGGCCACCGAACTGGCCACAGAGGTCACCCGCTACCAGGAAATCCGGGTACTGCTGATGCAGCATCGGGAGGGAGGGCAAAAACATGCTGAGGATACGGGTGCCCGGTTTGTGCTGGACGGCAGCATTCAACGCGGTGCCTCAGGACTGAAGGTCAGTGCGAACCTGGTCGACGTGTCGACAGGACACCAGATTTGGGGGGATTTCTATAAGACCGATTGTCGTCCATCACGGTTGATTGTTTTTCAGGAGGAAGTTGCCAATACGATAGCCGGAAAGATTATTAGTGAATATGGCATTATTGCCAAAACCCTGTCGCATGAATCGAAACAGCATCCACCATCGACATTAAAAACATACGATGCAATGCTGCGGTATTACCAATTCAACGCCCACTTCACTGCTGAAACATTTTTCGACGCATTTGAAGCTCTCCAGCATGCGTCTCGAAAGGAACCAGATTGTGGGCTGGTGTGGAGCATGCTCGCACGCCTGTTCGCGGTCAATTTCAGCATGGAACTGTTCGATCTGGAAACGCCATTAGAAAAAGCGGTGGCATTTGCCGAAAAAGGTGTGCAGCTTGAACCGGCTGACCAGCGCACCAGACTGATCATGGCATTCACTCGGCTTTTTGAAAACGAACTCTCAACTGGATTGGCTGAAACCGATCGCGCATTGGCTTTGAATCCGACTTCACTGATATTTCTTGATAATATCGGCCACCTGTTGACCCTTTTCGGTGACTGGCAGCGAGGCCCCGCCCTGATAAGAAAAGCGATAGACGCCAATCCCTACTACAGCGACATCGCCCATTATTCGCTGGTGGTGGATTGGGTCCGGCAGGAAAAATACCAACAGGCATATCTGGAGACGCTGAACTTCAGAACACCCACGCTTTTTTGGGACCCGCTGTTGAAGGCCGCTACCCTCGGCCTATTGGGAAGATATGAGGAGGGCAAGCGGGCTGCCGAAGAACTGCTCAAACTCAAACCCGATTTTCCAACCCGCGGCCGGGTGCTGATCAAGCACTACATCAAATTCGACGATATTCTCAGCCGCACGATTGAAAGCTTAAAGAAGGTTGGGCTAAACATAGAATAATGATAAAAAAAAGATAGTATAGACTGACGTTTATCATCGCAAGGTTTTCAATTGAATCCATATGCAATGGTTAAACGCATAGATCAGTGGGATTGATCCAATGTCAGGTATGCCATAAATGCCTGCACTGGCAGGTGCACCCACCTCATACCAGACAGCGCTGTCCGCGCTGTGGGGCCGAAATTTACCAGGTCATTACAGCAGCATCGGCCAGAGCTGAGCACTCACCCTGACCGCGCTGATTCTACTTGCTACTTCTGTCGGTTCAGTTTAATTGGCGGATCAGCCGCCGCCAGCAAACGTTGATGTACCGTATGGTGGCGTACATCGTCAAATGGTCCATGCTGGATATTTTCGTCATCGCCATTACCGCCAAACGGGTGGCCATGGGTAAAATTGCCTCTATCGATGGCAATGTCGCGGCCGTCTATTTCGGACTGGCCGTGGTGTTGACCATGCTGGCCGCTCTCGCGTTTGATCAAAGGTTAATATGGGACCCCCCAAAAAACCGGAATAAAAACATGGAGAGATTGGATGAGTGAAAAAGTCAACATCAACCCCCAGGAATTTCCGGAAGCCATTCCCGAAACCAAACGTCGTATTTCCATCATTTGGCTGCTGCCCATCATCGCGGTGGCAATCGGGGGATGGCTGTTTTACAAAAGCATTATCACTGCTCCGGTAAAAGTTGTGATTGAATTCAACAACGTCCAGGGAATTAAGGTTGACAAAACAATGGTGCTGTACAAGGGGCTCCCCGCCGGCAAGGTCAGCAACGTCGGATTGAGCCGAAAAGGCGATGCTATTAACGTGACAGTTGATTTTGATCCTTCTCTTAAACACCTGATTCGTCAAAACACCAAGTTCTGGATAGTGACGCCCACGGTGAACATGACCGGCGTTAGGGGCCTGGGAACCATTGTTTCGGGCAACTATATTGGCATGCTGCCAGGAGACGGACCACCGGCATCCACGTTCAAGGCGCTGGATGGACTGCCGCCGGTGGATGAAAGCGCCCCCGGGTTACGCCTGATTCTGATGTCGCTGGAGCAGCCGTCGGTTCAAAACGGCAGCCCTGTTTACTATCGCCGGTACAAAGTAGGCTCGGTACAAACCCTCGCGATTTCCGAAGATAATCAATCGTTCAATATTGGCATCCATATCCAGCCAGAGTATCAAAACCTGGTGACCAAGGAATCCCGATTCTGGGACGCCAGCGGCATTCATGTTTCAGGAAGTATTTCGGATCTGGATATCCGAATAGAATCGTTTTCCGCCCTGCTCAGAGGCGGCATTGCCTTTGACAATCCGAATATGGATGAAACATCGGCGCCCGCCGAAGATATGGAGAAATTCAAGCTCTACAAAGATTATAAAGAGGCTCAGAGTGGCATTGAAATTTTTATCCGCTTCGCTACCGGCCTAGGCTTGACGCCTAAAAGCACCAAAATCCGCTTTAAGGGGATAGACATCGGATTGGTGGAGGCGGTAGATGTGCTGCCCGATCTATCCGGCGTCATCGCTACGGTCATGATGGATCCGCGCGCCAACCAGGCTCTCAGGGAAGGCACACAGTTCTGGCAGGTATCTCCCAAGGTTAGCCTCTCCGAAGTATCCGGGCTCGAAACCCTTTTGGGCGGCAGCTATATCAATGTGAAGCCCGACCTCAAAGGAAAACCCGTCCGACACTTTACAGCACTGAAAAAAGCGCCGGGGGAAACCGCCAACACGGACCAGCTTGAGATAGTCCTTCAGGGAGACAGTCGAGGATCGCTTAAAGCCGAGTCTCCGGTCTACTTCCGGCAGGTTCAGGTGGGTGAAGTCTCCGATTACGAACTGTCCTCGACCGGTGATGCAGTCAATATATTCGTGATTATCTACAAAAAATATGTGCCTTTGGTACGTGAAAACAGCGTCTTTTTTAATGTCAGCGGTATGGACTTCGGGCTATTCTCCGGGTTGAAAACCGAATCTTTGGAAGCCCTGGTTTCAGGAGGCGTAGCCTTTGCGACACCGGAAGGGGACGCCATGGGCAAGCAGGCCCATAAGGGCCGGATTTTCCAACTGCATGAGGAAGCCAAGGGGCCGTGGCTCCGATGGGCGCCGCGAATCCCTTTGAAACTGAAAAAATCACCGCCCAAAAAAGAGTTCCCAAAACCGGCGGAGGAGACATCATCGACAAATTTCGAAAATGGAGTAAAACCTTAATCTGACCGATCGGCCCTATATATTCACTTTATCTACTTATGATTTGCAAACCAAGCTTTCCATATCTTTAGTTTTTTATTATTTCTGGAGGTTTCTTTATGGAGCTCTTGAACTATCCGGTTTCCAAATTATTTCCGGTCATGCCAAAAGCAGCGGTTTGATCAGTATCGAAGACTTCATTTGTGAATGACCATTTGCCCATTGGCGGCGGGCATGAAGACTTGATCAAAATCAGAGATTACCGGCGGGTTTGGACTTTATTATTTAGTCAGTGACTGATCGTAAAGAAATTTTTTCGATGGTCGACTGAAAGGCTATATTGTTACAGAGTCTTTTGTCTGCAAGGACAGTCAATTTTGTTGTAACCTTCAGTTAACACTGAGGTGACAGTGAGAAGGTTTAGAATGTAAATCATTTCAAGAAATTTATGCTCTTAAACTTCTTGGGGGACACGTAGTCCCCCAAGTCCACCGCAACACTTTTAACCCTACCTCAAAGTAATATTGAAAATTTAGGTGTTCCCTTGGTCAAGCATGGCATTTGCCACCTTTATAAAACCCGCAATATTTGCACCGTATGAATAGTTGCCAGGGTCACCATACCTTTCTGCGGCTTCCAGGCAATTTCTGTGGATATCCCTCATCACTTGGTGTAATCTCTGATCGACTTCTTCCCTTGTCCATTTTATTTTTGTACTGTTTTGAGCCATTTCAAATCCTGAGCATGCGACACCGCCGGCATTGGATGCTTTACCGGGTGAATAAAGGATTCCGCTTTTGTGCAATATATCGCTGGCGTCGGACGTTAAAGGCATATTGGCACACTCAGTAACACACATGCAGCCGTTTTTTACAAGATCTTTAGCATCTTCCAAACCCATTTCATTCTCACAGGCACACGGAAACGCCAGATCGCACTTTACACCCCAAGGTCGCTTTTCCGGATGAAAATCAACCTTAAACTTGTCTGCATAGTCCTGCACCTTGTCGTGGCCGCTGAAACGCATATTCAGCATATAATCGATTTTTTCTCTTTGAATACCGTCCTGGTCGTGAACAAAGCCGTCAGGTCCTGAAAGCGTAATGACCTTAGCCCCCATTTCCGATACCTTTTTCACAACCCCCCAGGCAACATTCCCAAACCCCGAAACCGCTACCGTTTTACCATCAATATGTTCGCCACGGGTTTTCAACATTTCTTCAGCAAAATAAACAGCGCCAAACCCTGTGGCCTCAGGCCTTATAGCGGAACCGCCCCAGTTGATCCCTTTTCCGGTCAGCACACCTTCAAATACATTTTTAAGGCGTTTGTAATGGCCAAACAAGTATCCGATTTCCCGGGCACCCACACCAATATCACCGGCAGGTACATCCGTATCAGGACCAATGTGCTTATACAATCCAACCATAAAACTCTGGCAGAAATTTTCAATTTCGATATCGGATTTGCCACGGGGACTGAAATCACTGCCACCTTTCCCTCCCCCCATGGGCAGACCCGTCAAAGCATTCTTAAACACCTGCTCAAAGCCCAGGAACTTTAGTATACTAAGTGTCACCGAGGCATGGAAACGCAGTCCGCCTTTATATGGGCCCAAGGCACTGTTGAACCCGATACGATAGCCGGTATTTACCTGAATGGTTCCGCTGTCATCTCGCCAAGGCACCCTGAAGCTGACTATCCTTTCAGGCTCAACCATTCTTTCCATAATCCGTTCATGCTGATAAAGGGGCTCTTGAGAAAAAAGCGGTGTCAATGAATAAAGAAGCTCATCAACCGCCTGGATGAATTCCTTTTCCCAAGGATATTTATTTCTAACCAGTTGTGATATTTTTTGTGCGTACGTATTTGCATTGTCCTGGACTTTCAAAGCTGTGTTGTACATGGTAAAGCCAAAAGACTTCTGAGGTTAAGTATATTTGTCATTTTATTTTCCTCCTTCCCATCTGATTTCATTTTAAAAACCGTTCAGCATTAATTATTGCAGATAGATTTTTTCAAGAGACTCAATCATCTTATGAAATGCTTCATGTTTTCCGGCACCAATTTTCTGTGTTTCAATCGTTTCAAATCCCTCCCACATCTCTGCCTGTTTTTCATCGGAAAGATTTTTCTCAGCAATTGGAAACAGGACATTGTTTTCTTTATCAATGTGCTGATTCAGCAAGGTAATATATGCACGTGCAGATTTGATTAAATCGCGGACCGCTGCTCGTTCATCATCCAAATATCGGACCAGGGCCGCATTCATTTTTGCGACATATTCGCGACCCTGCTGGTGTTCTTTGAGCATCACACCTATGGGTCCTGATTCTCTGCTGACACCCACCTTTTCCAAGGCCGGGAACAGCAGATCTTCCTCTTTGGTGTGATGACACCTATCGACAAAGACTTTGAAAAATTCCAACAATTGCTCTAAATGATCCAGGTTTGCAATTTGACCTGATTTTTCAGCATCGTTGCACATGCTATCCAAAATTCTCATGGTGAGCTTGACGGCTTCGTGTTCCATTTTTAGATCATTGATGGGTTTCATTGAGCACCTCCTCTAATATTTGTTCGCTACTTTCTTATTTAGCAATAGGCATGCCACATTTTATATACATTAAATTACAGATAGTTATATAAGATGTTACCATTTTATTAACATAAAACGTGTTGCTATAATCATAACATTGTTGTATTTATAATAACTATGGATTTATTCGATACGATAATGTCAATGGCCATTGATCTGACAGGTGCACTGAATGCCAAGGACCGCTATCAACGCTTGCTGACTGTCATTGGGCGCGTAATACCATACAACGCCTCGACCTTACTTCGCCTTGAAGGAGACACGCTGGTGCCCATTGCAGCGGTTGGTCTGAAGGCTGATGCCATGGGCCGTCGATTTCCTCGCAGCGACCACCCGCGGTTGGATATCATTTGCAATTCAGCAGAGCCCGTGCTCTTTCCTTCCGACACCCAACTTCCCGATCCGTTTGACGGTTTATTACGTTCAGACACGGATGCTTTTCAGCATATTCATGCCTGTCTGGGGTGTCCTTTACGGGTGGAGAATCAGTTGGCGGGCATATTGACCGCCGATGCAAAAGACCCGCATAGTTTTGATAGTCTTGAACCACGATTCTTAAAAGCTGTGGGGGCCATGGCCGGCGCCCAGATACAAACCGTCAACCTGATCGAAGCGTTAGAGCAAAGCGCCAAGCGACATGGACTCATTGCAGCTGATTTGATGAGAGATGTTCAGATCGGAAAAGATAAACAAATTATCGGCAGCAGTCCGGCAATGGTCCGATTACGTCGAGAAATCGAGCTTGTGTCAGGTTCGGATTTTACCGTACTGGTTTCGGGCGAAACCGGTGTTGGAAAAGAGCTGGTTGTTCGAGCGATCCATGCTGAATCAACGCGAAAAGACGGCCCCATGCTGTATCTAAACTGTGCCGCCATACCGGAAACACTGGCGGATTCCGAACTTTTCGGGCATACAAAAGGAGCCTTTACCGGAGCCAATAAGGACCGGGCCGGCAAGTTCGAGGTGGCCGATAATGGTACCCTGTTTCTTGATGAAATCGGCGAACTGCCCCTCTCTATTCAAGCCAAGCTCCTACGCACAATTCAAGAAGGAGAAATCCAACGTGTAGGGTCGGAACAAACAATCGAGGTAAACGTACGCTTGCTGACAGCTACGAATAGAAACCTCGAACGAGAAGTCGAGAAAGGCAACTTCAGAAAGGACCTGTTTCACCGTCTCAATGTTTATCCCCTTAGAGTGCCGGCCTTGAGAGAACGAAAAGCGGACATTCCACTGCTGGCCGGCTTTTTCAGCGAACGAACGCAAAGACGATTAGGGCTTGGGCCGGTGAGACTCAGTACGGGTGCCATGGATGTGTTGAGTGCTTATGCCTGGCCCGGCAATGTCAGAGAGTTGGAGAATATTTTATCCAGATCGATTCTCAAGGCCTCGGCCGAATTTTCTCCGGGGGAGCAAGTAGTTGTGAGCCCAAGTCATTTAGGTGACGATCTGTCATCGACCCCTGAGATTGCCCAACATGATTTCCAACCGTCAGCATCGCCATTGCCCGCTGGCTATTCACTCCGTGAAGCAACCAAGAACTTTCAGCGACAATTGATCCAACGTATTTTAGTCCAAAAAAAAGGTAACTGGGCTGCGGCTGCAAGAGAATTGGGGATGCATCGAAGCAACCTCCACAATCTTGCTACGCGTTTAAATATCCGGGAAAAGACAACCTAACCCGCTTGTTCCAAAAACCTGAAAGGATCCCAATATGCCGATACCGGGAAATTTACTTACCACCGCCATGGCGGTCATGCCTCACACCGATGTGGATCAAGCACTCGATGCCGCCCTGTCTCTGGATATACCCTTCTGGCCGCAACTGCCGAATTACAACTATTATGAAGATATGTACGTTCAGGCCTCAGAACATTTTCCGGGCATCCTGCTGGATTTAGAAAAGCGAACCCTGAGGTTTTCGCTGGATAAATTTATCGAAGAATTCGAAGAAACCCAAGCCCATTTCGATGATCCCGCCTATTTTGACATCAGCCCGACATTTTCGGTGGTATATCATCGATTCTTAGAACTCGATCTATCAGACAGGCCTGCAATTCGAGGCCAACTGGAAGGCCCCATCAGTTTTGGGTTCAACATTCTCGACCAGGATGAGCGGCCAATTCTCTTTGATGACAATATTCGCCCGTTCATGATGGAATTTATGACCAAACGCATTAATGTACAATTAAAACGCCTAAAAAAGCGAAATGCAAATGCATTTATGTTTGTTGATGAACCGGGTCTTCAGTTTCTGTTTTCAGCCATGTCCGGTTATGATGATCGAAAAGCCAAAAAGGACATGGATGATTTTTTCGCCATGATCGATCGTCCCCGCGGTATCCATTTATGTGGCAACCCTGATTGGGATTTTTTACTGAACACGGATCTGGACGTCCTTTCTTTGGATGTGTTCACCAATGGAGAAATTTTTGCTTCCTATGGGGACAGTATCCTGCGCTATCTGAAACGGGGTGGTGTTCTCGTGTGGGGAATTGTACCAACCGGTTTTGAAGAATTCTCAACTGCGAATATATCATTGACTGGGAAAGCAGCTCGAAAACATCTGGGATCAGCTTGCCCGAAAAGGCATTGATTTGGACATGATGCTGCACCAAAGCCTTTTGTCGCCGGCAACCTGCTGTCTGATCAACCCGGACAAGGAAAAAACGGTCGAAAAGGCGTTTACCATGATCAATGAACTTTCACAGTTTTTAAGAGAAAAGTATCGACTCTTAACTTAGAATACACTTGGCCCGCCCATTTTATATTTGAACAAGCAATTTTTCCGAATCGATTGAAAAGCACCCGC
>CAVUUM010000017.1:0-84011 GCA_963744665.1 uncultured delta proteobacterium
GCCAAAAACCACCCAATGAATAGACCCAAGAGGATGCCTGCCCTCAATACGAGAGAGATTTCAAATACAGACAGGTTAATAGGCATCATGTGTTCATATCTGAGTTTTCCGACGAACAAAATCACCGCTCTTGCCACCGGATTTTTTTAAAAGACATACATTTGAAATCTGAATATCTTTATCTAAAGATTTACACATGTCGTAAATCGTCAGAGCCGAGATGCACGCGGCTGTGAGCGCCTCCATCTCAATACCCGTTTGATCGACGATTTGCATCTGGGCCTCTATACGAATTTCATGCGGCTGCTTGTCCGGGAAAAAATCAATCTGTGCATGGGTGATATTGAGAGGATGACACATGGGGATAAGGGACGATGTTTTTTTTGCTGCCATAATACCGGCAATTCTGGCTGTTTCAAGCACGTTTCCCTTTTTGGACCTTCTGGTTGATGATACGATCGAAGGTATCCGGTTGCATGTGGACAACGGCTTGAGCCAGAGCCTTGCGATGGGATGGTTTTTTTTCGGTGACATCCACCATTCTGACCTGGCCCTTGACGTCAATATGCGTAAAATCTGACACGTTATAACCTACTCTTATTGTGTATGCGGATTCAGAAAATGTCTCAGGGGGTTTCAAAATATTCTGTTTTTTGGGTTGCCGTCGATTTGATGGCATCCAAAGTGCACTGCAGGGTGTGGATCACATGCTCCCTTATGTCGCCTGCCACGACCAGGAACATGACATCATCCCCCACAGCAAGTTTCTGATTTTCCTGTATTTCCACAAGAATTTCAATGATACCGGGATCCTGTTTCCGTTTTTCAATGATGTTCTGCAGTCGGGCATGATCCACTTGTACCGTTAATCCTGTTACGGACCTGCCATCTCGTGATGTGCTCCGGACAATACCGTTGTGACATAAAATCATACCGGCTTTTTCATAATCCGGATGATTTTTTATTTCATGAACAAGTTGATTGATACCCATTTTCGTTGATCATCCTGTTTGCTTTTTCCAGATCATCAGGTGTGTTGATGTTAAAAAACGAGACAAGCTCGGGATCTATTTTTCGCAAAACAGATTCTGGGATTTCTTTTACCTTTAGCTTATTGAAAAAATTACGTATTTTAAGATTATTCCGCTCCAGGGCATTTTGAACGGCTTGAAGACAGCGCCGGGAATAAACAGCACACAGGGGTTCAATCCCAAATTCTGTTCTTGGGAGAACAACATCAATACTGGATCGACATACTGAACAATGGTTTTTACGAGATCCATTTTCAAGAAAGGGGTGTCACATGCCGCAATGAAGGCATGATCGGTTTTTGTATAAAACAAACCGGAATGAATTCCCGTTAAGGAGCTTCTTGTGGTATACAGATCCTTAACGACCATGGCATCCCATTCAAGATATGTTGTCGGGTGATTGGAAACCAGAATGATTTCGCTAAAAAGCTTTTCAAAAACGGTCATCATCCGCTCGATGATGCGTTTATTGCCCACAAGGAGGTTCGATTTTTCGACATTGTTCAGTCTTTTGCTTTCACCTCCCGCCAGTATGATGCCAGTGCACGTCTGTTGTGTCATCCGAAAAAATTCAAAGAAAATCCGTAAAGCAATACGCTAAAACAGCGCGATGCCGCTTTGACTTTCAGGATATACGAGTTATACATCTCGACCATGGTCCACAATAAAAGACAACGGGTTTAAAATCAAGGCGAATTTGATTTTTTCCGCAAGCTTTTACATTGGGTCAAATTAAATCTACTATTTTATTTGTCAATTTAGGAAGAGGTGGTTTATATTATGCCGCTCAATACAATAGTATGGCAGTGCTCCCGATGAAAGCGACACCATAAAGGAGAAACAATGGGGACAAAAGAACATAAAAAAAATGCACCCAAGGCACTTAAGATTGCCATTATATCGGTATCAAGTACCCGAACGATTGCCGATGATGACAGTGGCTTATGGATAAAGAAGATGATCTGAAAAAGAAGGGCATAGCGTTACCCTGCACAGGGTTGTCCCGGATGATAAAAGACGTATTGTGACCGCCTTGTCTGAAGCTATCAATCTGTCGGGCGCCCAGGTAGTCTTGTTGACGGGCGGTACAGGCATCAGCAGTAAAGATGTGACCATTGAGGCTGTCTCCCCATTGTTTCAAAAGGAACTTACTGCTTTTGGACCTGTGTTTGCACAATTGAGTTTTGAGGAGATCGATTCTGCAGCCATTATGTCCCGTGCTACCGCTGGAATTGTCGACAGCGCAGCGGTTTTTTGTATGCCCGGCAGTCTCAAGGCCTGCAAGCTTGCCTGCAAGGCATTGATTTTTCCGGAACTGGGTCACATTGTTAAACACATATACCATGGATAGAGTTTTATAGAGACAGCGACATAACGTTAAAATATGAAAAAAACGACACGCTCCAAAACGAACCAAAAATGGTTGACTGCTGTTGTGGCCAATCCTGATGGGGAGATTTTTGAACTGGAGGGATATGCCGCGGTGGGTATGTCCGGGACGGTCTTGAAACCGTTAACCGTGGCGAAACACAGGCTATGCCTTTCGGCAGCGAGTTGATGCTTTTGCCGGACCGGACACCGATATTGTATAATGTGCAAAGCCGGCAGTTTGAATCGATGACGCACAATCCCTATCTTCCTTCAGAGAAATATATCCTGTGGCAGCATTTAATTCACCCGGGTACATTGTTACGCATATCAGTGCCTACCAGGCCACGAACAGCCAGGCAACTGCCCCTTTTTTCATATGGAGCCGTGGGTTGGCATCAGGATGGATTCCGATCCGCTGTTATTTGTGTTGACCGGGAAAGACGACAGGATCTGCGTCTGATGAAGAAACGCCATGTTGTTGCCGGTGTGGAAAGAATGCGAAAAAAACTACCCGGCAACCGGCTGAGAGCGACATCTTGAAACCTGTGCGCTGACCTATGGATGCCCGGCGGGGAAAAATTTTTTTCTGGGTCGATACGAGGCGCCGTTACCAACCGCAACCACCTGTAATGCCCAGTGCCTGGGGTGTTTGTCTCTTCAAAAACATAAGGAGATATCCTGCAGCCAGGAGCGGATATCATTCACACCACAGCCGGAGGAGATTGCAGCGGTTGCCCTGACTCATATAGAGGGTGTTGAAAACGGCATTGTCAGTTTTGGTCAGGGATGTGAAGGGGATCCATTGCTGGCAACCCATGTCATAGAACCGGCCGTCCGTCTGATACGTTCCAAAACAGCCCAGGGTACCATCCATGTGAACACCAACGGCAGTCTCACCAGAGAACTTGAACAATTAATTTCAGCAGGTATCGACAGTGTCCGAATCAGCATAAACAGCTTAAGAGAGAACGTGGTACCAGGCTTACTTCCGGCCAAAGGGTTATGATTTTTCCGATGTCATGAACAGTATTGAGACTGTCTTTGGAAAAAGGTCTGTATGTTTCCATCAACTATCTGAATATGCCCGGCATAACCGACACACCGGAAGAGCTCGAGAGTCTGATTTTATTTTTAAAGACCTACCCGATTCACCGGATTCAGTGGCGAAATCTGAATTTTGATCCCCTCCGTTACCATGAGGCCATGCAGCCGTGCGAGCCATGCGGTCATGCCCTGGGTGTTTCATACCTGCTCAAACGTATCAAAAAGACATTTCCTGACCTGTCCTTTGGCTACTTTAATCCGCCCAAGGAAAAGTGGCGATAGTCGAAAACACAGACGAAAGTAAAACATGAAATGGATAGCGGCAAAAATTATTTTTGACCATGAGAACACACAGCTTGCGACGGATTTGATTTCAGATGTGTTCTACAGCCTTGGCCTGAAAGGTGTCGAGATAGAAGACCCGGATCTTGAGCCGGAAGAAGCATGGGGCAAGGATGCTTGTCCTGTGCCGTTGACAGCATGCTGTGATCGGATTTTTTCCGGACACACCTCAGACGTCCGAGAAATTAAATGAACTTGAGAAAAAAGATTCGGTCTTTAGAAAAAATCCTTGGTATCCACATCCGCAAGGAATTCAAACAGATGGACGAGGAAGACTGGGCTGAATCATGGAAGGCTTTTTTTTGGCCCCAACGCATAACCGCCGGATAACGATTAAACCGACCTGGCGGGATTACATGCCGAATCAGATGAAATTGTACTGGAAATCGATCCGGGTATGGCATTTGGTACCGGAACCCACCCCACAACAGCCTTGTGCATCACACTTATAGAAAGATACCTCTCAGAAGGAGCCACTTTCTTGGATGTTGGGACGGGTTCGGGAATTTTAATGGTTGCCGCCGCACAAGCTGGGTGCAGGAAGACTTGTCGGTATTGATAATGACGAGATTGCTCTGGGGATAGCGGAAAAGAATCTTCGATTAAACCACATCAGACAAGAGTGTTTTGAATTGAAAGCAGGAAATTTGGCAGATGACATTGATGGCCGATTTGACATTATTGTGGCCAATATTCTGTCGGAGGTCATTTTAAAACTTCTTGAAACCATTGGCCAGCACATGTCGCCAAAAAGTGTGTTGATCTGTTCGGGTATCTATAAAGATAATTGTGAAGATGTTTTGAAAAAGATGCAGCAACAGGGTCTGAAGATTTTGGAAGAGCTGCATGAGGATGGCTGGGTAGCAATTGCCTGCTCCAACTCGAATTCCTCAGCGGCCTGATACGCTCATTTGGGGCGTTATCCAAGGATCACAGTATGCAAATACGGCTTCACATCGGATGCCTTCCAAAGAAACGCATCTAACCGCTGAGAAATCCGGGTTAAGCTGACATTTTTGGTTGGGTTTTATCCGGAAACCTGGACCATCTCTGAAACCGGCACGAACCGTACCTTTTGTTTCAGATCAGGCAGACGGTCTTAAGCACCTGATAGGTTTTGGTATAGGGGTGTGCAATCCCAATGGCCTCACCATGTTTTGTCGCTATGCGAACAAGCTCGTAAAGTTGTTTTTTGATGAAGTCATTATCCTGAAAATGATCAATAAAAACATCTCGTTCGCCAAAAGGAATCTGTAACAAGTCTGCCGAAGGCCGGCAGATCGTTTTTTCTGTTGTGCGGCTGTCGACAAAAAAAAGATTGCGCTGTTTCAGAACAGAGAAAATCTGACGCATTTGAGAAGCGTTGGCGGTCATTTTTGAGCCCATGTGATTATTGACACCTGACACAAAGGGCATGGCTTCAAGGTTTTGAATAAGTTGCTGAACGAGTTCGTCCGGTGTCATGCTTGTCAGCAATGTGCCAGGGCCCGGGTTGATCCGTGGATACTCAAAAGGCTCCATGGGTTGGTGAAGCATGATTTCGACATGGTGCTTTTGGGCTTCCTCAACAATGCTTTTTGTAAATGGGCTTTCGGGGAGCATGGAGAGGGTAATGGGTAGATTTAAACTGAGAAATTTTTTTACGACGGAACGATCATAACCGATGTCATCAACAATGAGAGCGATCCGCGGTGACTCTTCCCCGGGATTGTTTTGGGTGGTTTTTTTTCTTTGGGCAGGGGGATATCCTTTTCAGGATATATTTCAAACTGAAAAGCCGGCATGTGATGCTGGCTTTTTTCAAAATTACCCCCAATCGTCTTGACGGGATGTCTCTTTAAGAGGAGTTGGTGTGTCAGGAAACCAGCCAGGACGACAAGAACGATCAGTATGGCCAGACCTAACGGGATCTTTATAAACTGCCGAAGCTGATTTTTTTTTTTGGCGGGTTTTCGTTTTTTTTGCTACGGTTTTTTTCTTGGGTCGCTTACTTGCCATTGGTTAAATCTTTGAAAATGTCATAGCTGATCAAGAGCTCCAGTGCGCGCATTACCTGGTTATCGTTCTGGATATTTTCCAGCAGTATCGCGTTCGGTTGTGTTAGATCATTCTCTGGCTTGTCAACTTGCTTGGTTGTGTCTTTTAATGGCTTAGACTCTAAATGATTTTTAAGATCTTTTTCTTTTAGCAGCCCATCAACAGGGTTGGGGGCATCGTTATTGTCGATATCCTTTTTATGAACAATGATATCCGGCACGATACCGGTGGCCTGAATCGATTGACCACTGGGTGTATAATACCTTGCAATGGTAAATTTAATTCCATAACCGTCTCTCAAGCGATTCAACCGTTTGGACAGAGCCCTTGCCAAAGGTCTGGGTTCCCAGCAACAAGGCCCGCTGATGATCTTTTAATGCGCCGGCAACAATTTCTGAAGCGCTGGCACTGCCACCATTGATAAGAACGATGATGGGATAGCTTCTCGGAGATTCACTGGCATGTGCTTTAAAGACATTGTTGTGTTTATCGAGTCGTCCTTTAATGGTTAGAATGATTCCCTCTTCGATGAAAAGATCTGATACGGAGATGGCCTGGGAGAGAATGCCGCCCGGGTTATCTCTTAAATCCAGCACAAGTCCTTTTAAGGGCTTGGCGTTACTTTCCAGGTTTTCCAGCGCCGCTGTTACATCATCGGTGGTCTGTTCCCGGAAATTTGTAATCCGGACGTATCCGTAGCCAGGTTCTAGGCTGACGGATTTAACGCTTTCAATGGGAATAACATCCCGGACCAATGTAAATTCAATCGGTTCTTTAACGGTCTCCCTGACGATTGTAATAACAACCGTGGTTCCTTTGGGCCCTCTCATGCGTTTAACCGCATCTCTCAATTCCGAGGTAACCTCACCGTCGACTTTTACGATTTTATCCATTGCTTTGATGCCGGCTTCATATGCCGGTGTACCCTCAATGGGTGAAACGACCGTGACAAAACCATCCCGCATGGTGACATGGATACCGATACCTGTAAATTTGCCCTCGGTATCTATCCGTAATTCTTCATAAGCTTCCGGTGGAAGCAAAGCTGAGTGCGGGTCTAGGCTGCTGACCATTCCCTGAATCGCTTTTTCTATGAGATCCTTGGGCTCTACAGGATCCACATAGTTTTTTTGTATAATTTCAATAACGTCTGAAAAGACTTTCAAGCCCTTGTATGTTTCATCGCTATCAGCGGAAAGTTTGTGGTAAAACCCTGCCCCCGCGGTCGAGAAAACAATGGTTACGACAAGAACAAGCCACAACTTTGTGCGGCTGTATCGGTTACCTGTCATTACAGCTCCTTTTATCCCCTGGTTGATCCATGGGGCCGGATCGATGGGTTTGCCATGATAGCGGACTTCAAAATGAAGACCTGGTTTTGCCATGGAGCCGGTATCGCCAACTGTGGCGATAACCTCCCCCGCCTCAACGGGATCTCCTTTTTTCTTAAAAAGCTCTTCGGCATGCGCATAGAGGGTGTAATAGTGGTCGCCATGATCAATAATGATCATGTTGCCGTAACCCTTGAACCAGCTGGCATAAAGCGTTTTACCCTTGTATACGGCGCGTATGGGCTCCCCTCTTTCAGCGCTGATATTGATACCGCTTCTGAAATTAACGAGGTTGAACTCGGTGTTTGTGTAAGGCCCGAAAAACTCGATTATCTTACCGTTTACCGGCATGATTAGCAACCCTTTTAAGTCCGTAAAGGCATGTGGCTGACGAATCAGCGTAGGGGCGTTTTCCAGGATTTTCTTTTTTAAAATCACTGAAGGTTGTGTCCAAGGCTTCTGCCGATTGCTTCAAAGATTCAATCGCTGCCAGTGTCAGTGTTTTTTTGTTGCGAATTTTCTTCAACAGCTGGGTTCTTTTTTGCCGTTTTTTTGTCATTTCCTGGATTTGGGCGTTCAATCGTTTTCCGAGGCTGTTTTTTTTCTCTTTTTGCGCATCCAGATTTCTGGCGAACCAAAGTAAGCGCGTTCTGATTTTTCTGCAGCACATCAAGAACCATTTCATCCTGATGCAGAATTTTTTCCAGTGCGATTTTTCGATGAAAAAAATCGTAAAGCGAGTCCGTAGAAGCCAGCAGGTTGAATTTTCCGATCTGATGCAGCTTGTAAAGGGCAACGATGCGTTGGGATGCATACGTTTCATTTTTCATTATTTCTTTTGAAAGTGCCCTGGAACTATCACGGTTTTCATTAATCAATTGATCTATCTTGACGATGTCTTTTTGAAGAAGAAAAATCGTCTGCCTGGCATCATTGAGGTCAAAGTTCAGATTTTCGAGTTCCGCAATAACCTTGGTTTCTTTTTCTGTAATCGGTTACGATTTCTTTTTTTTGAGCGTCGAGCTCCTCAGGCTGTACAAAAAGGGGGATGGATAAATAAACACGCCATCAAGAGAAGAGAAAGCAGCAGAACCTTTGCTGTTGAGCGTGGAGTGAAATGCCAGGCGTGCAAAACATTTATGGAAAAGAGATGCATTAGTTTTTTAAAAACTGTTTAAGAGACAGATAACAACCGATCCATCCCACCAGCATACTGCCGCCAACAAACAGAAAAAATTGCTCGATGGAGAGAAACTTGATTTCAAGCAATCCCAGCGACAAGCTGGAGTGAAATTTTGACAAGACAAATCGGTATGCCGTAAACAGAGCCGTCAGCCCGACAATGCCACCAAGGGCACTGAGAATGAGCCCCTCGATATAAAAGGGTGCCTTGATGAAGCGGTCATCCGAGCCAACCAGTCGCATGATTTCGATTTCTTCTTTTCTGGAGTACAGAACGAGCCGAATGGTATTGGCGATGATAAACAGTGTCGCGAATAAAAAAAGTCCTCCCATGGCATATCCGATAAACTTGAATATATTGATAATATGGGAGAATTTTGCGATCCAGTGCTGACCGTATTCTACTTCTTCGACCTGGGGAAGAGACTCGATTTTTTCGGCCAGCGCTGCGACTTTTGTCAACTCGCGTGATGCATCGATGATGCGAATTTCAAAAGCGTCCGGCAATGGATTCTCTTTGAGATTTTCAAGCAGGGAAGAATGGTTTTTCATCTGGTCTTTCAGACGGTTGAGAGCAGTCTCTTTGGAAATGAAGTGAATTTCCTGTACATTTTCCATCTGTTGAATCTGGTAACGCAGATCCAGCCGGTTGGCTTCGGTTGCTTGCGGTTCAAGGTATACAAGAACGCGGATTCCTTTTCGCCAAAAATCCAAGTAACGCATTGGTATTAATGAAAAAAAGAGCAAAAGAACTGACGATCAAAATCGAAAGACCAATGGTCACAATCGTTACGGAATTTAGAAATCGGTTGCTCAAGATATCTTGCAAGGCTTTTTTGAAAAAAAGCAGTATCATATTTTCTCGCTCAGAAAAAAGACAGCTTAAACCTGGAGATGTCCCTGTTTCAGATGGATGATGCGATGTTTGGTATTTCGAATCAACCCCGTGTCATGGGTTGCAAAGAGAACCGTCGCTCCCTTGTTTATGAAATGTTGTAAGAAGATCGAAAATAGTTTCCGCTGCATCTGCATCGAGGCTTCCTGTAGGTTCATCAGCCAGAATTATTTTGGGTTCACCGACAACGGCCCGGGCAAATGCAACCTTCTGTTGCTCACCACCCGATAAACCAAGAGGAAAGGCGCGTGACCGGTCTTCCATGCCAACAGTTCTTAAAATGCTATGAACTTTTTTTTGTATAAAGCGCGGACCCAAGCCCCTTGATTCAAGCACGAGAGCGACATTTTGAAATACCGTTTTGCCTGGAATCAGCTTGTAGTCCTGGAAGATAATTCCCAGTTTTCTTCTCAAAACATGCGCACGGCTTTTTGATATTCTGGCCAGATTCATACCATCAATCAGCACCTGGCCTTCGGTTATGCTTTCCCCAAGGTAAAGAAGCTTTAGCAGTGTGGATTTACCTGCACCACTGGGCCCGGTAAAAAAAACGAACTCGTTCTTAAATATCTCCAGCGTAATTTGACTCAGAGCGGGCTTTGAGCCATAGTGCTTGCTGACATTGAAGATTCGAATCAGCGCAGTGTCCGCAGTTTTCATTCAAAATTTTCCTGACCCATCTCTCGATACAAAGAGGCTTTGGCGATTTGGAAATCATATAAAGCGCGATAATAGTTGTTCATGGTTCTGAAAAGAAGCGTTTGTGCTGTAAGAACATCGGTGGATGTCGCAACCTGTTCTTTGTAACGCTCTTCGTTAATCCGGACATTCTCTTTGGCCTGCTCAATGGCGGTCTCGATGGTGGTGATATTTTTTTCCGATGTCTGCATCTGCAGATAGGCCTGCGTAACACTGAACTGGATGCTGTCTTTAATTCTTGAACGGTTTAACATTGCCTGGGAGCGACGACTCTTCTTTTCCCTGGTACCGTAGGATGTCTTCCCCCAATCCCAGAAATCCCATGATGCAACAGCGGTGATATCCCACGTATCTACATCTCCGATGTCTTCGCCGCCACTGACATCCCATTCCGTTCCAACCCTGTAGTATGTGCCTGTCAGATTAACTGTCGGATAATAGGTTTTTTTTGCAAGCAGGATTTCTTTTTCTGCCAGTTCAATTTCAATGTCAGCCATTTTGAGTTCGATCCGTTTGTCCAACGCGGCCCTGATGCAGAAATCAAGATCATACTCAAAAGGTTTGTAGTCAAGCATGTCGACGATTTCAATGGACTGGTGAACGGGTCGTCGTAGCAGGGTGTTCATATAGGATCTGGCGATGTCCAGATTGCTTTTGGTACGGACCTCCTCCTGCTTTGCGCCTGCCAGCAGAACCTGGGATTCCAACAGATCATTTAAAGGAGACATGCCAACCTGGTAAAAATTGTTCACCACATCTGTCTGAACACTGACCTGATTAACCGTTTCTTTGGATACACCCAGAAGTTTTTCAGCCTTCAGAATTTCAAAATACGCTTTCGTAGCTTCGAGTGTCACATCCTGCCGGACCCGTATTTTATTTGCCTTTGTCAGGTCAAGGTTCAGTTCCGCCACTTTATATTGATTGGTAATGGAAAATCCACTGAACAAGGGCTGGGTTATTGAAGCGGCCAGCGTGTATCTTTCTTTAGGGGTTATGATACCCACAAAAGGGCTACGGATTTCCTTTTCGTTTTGCTTGTACTGGTATTTAGTGTTGAAGGTTGGAAAAAAATTTGTTTGGCTCTTTTTTCTTGCATATTCTGCAGCTTCGGTTTCCCTGTTTGAGGTCTGGACATCGAGATTTTCATCCAGGGCGATTTGGACGACCTGCTGAAGAGACAGCGGGGATGGGTTAACTTCTTCTGCCATTAGCACACCTTGAGCCCAGGGGAATAGGATCAAAAAAAAATATAAACAGGTTTTGAGGATTTTATTGACTGACATGATATAAACATCCTGACGTTCAGTGGTATGATTTTGATTTGACCCGATCTCAAATAATTGTTAAAGGATTCCTGAGCAAAGGAGTGCTGTCTCCAGTTTTCCTTTCTCAATGCCTCCACTGAAACCCATTGAATCGCTTCTTCCGTTTTGGTGGAGGTTTTTTTTTACCCGAAAGGTGATATTAAATCAACTATTTCTTGTAATAGACGTGGTTTGGAAGCGCCTGGTTTTCAATTTGGAAACAGTTAGGGAGAACCCAAAGATGAAAAAGGAACTCATTGATCTTCTGTGTAAAAAATCTTTCAAATATCATGAGGAGCCTGTTTTTAAGCTGGTTTCTGGTCAGATGAGCCGGTATTATATCAACTGTAGACCCGTGACACTTGATCCCCGGGGCTTGTTTCTTGTGGGGCATTTGATGTTTCAGACAATTAAGGCCCTTGATGTGAAGGGTATCGGCGGGTTAACCTTTGGTGCCGACCCGATAGCGGTGGCTACCGCATATACATCCGAGCTTGAAGGCCAGCCCGTGAAAGCGTTCTCCATTCGAAAAAACAAGAAAGATCATGGCGTTATCCAGTGGATTGAGGGTGATTTGAATCCAGGTGACCGGGTTGTTATCATCGATGACGTTGCAACGACGGGCGGTTCGACCATAAAGGCGATTGAACGGGCTGCATCAGAAGGACTGGATGTCATCAAAGCCGTTATTCTGGTAGACAGGCAGGAAGGCGGTCTCGATAATATACGTGAACATGTGCCGGATGTGTCCTCGGTCATTACACGTGATGAGTTGATCCAGCACTGGAAAAAACAGGATGGTAACAGATGATAAGTAAATATTGATCTATCAGGGTATATATGTGGCGCAGGCGTCATCAGATTCCCATGTCCGGACCCGGGAAACACGAACTCCCGGAGCAGAGATTTTTTCCTGCATCGATTCGGCAATGTATCTGGCAATATTTTCAGAGGAAGAATTTTTATTTTGAAAACATGCTAACTCGTTAAGAAATGTGTGGTCCAGTGTCTTGACGATATCTGCCAGGTACTTTTTTATTTCGCCAAAATCAATCACCACGCCGGCATCATTTAATTTTTCACCTTCAATAAAGACTTCAATTTTCCAATTGTGTCCGTGTAGGTTTTCGCATTTTTTTGCGACCATCGCCAACTGATGGGCCGCAGCAAAGTGGTTAACAACTTTTAATTCATACATGGGTGTCACCAATCAATTCTAATGGGTTGCGCTTTCCGGCTCTCCCTTGAATAACTTTTTTATTTTATTGGAGATTTTATTGGATTCCAGTTTCGCAAATTCGTTTAAGAGTTTTTCCTGTTTTTTACTCAGGTTGGTGGGGGTTTTTATGGATACCTGGATGATCTGATCACCACGCCGACCGTTTCTCAGGGAGGCAATACCTTCTCCTGAAAACCGAAAAACATCACCCGGTTGCGTACCCTTGGGTATTTTCAAGGTTTTTTTACTGACCAGGGTCGGTATTTCAATGTTATCTCCCAGCGCGGCCTGAACAAAGGAAATGGGGATTTCGCAGATCAGATCTGAATTGTTTCTGGCAAAGAACTCATGTGGCTCGACATGGATAAAAATGTAGAGATCACCTGGAGGGCCTCCGCTGCTGCCTGCCTCACCTTCACCGGTTAAGCGAAGCCGGCTGCCGGTGTCAACACCTCCCGGAATTTTGACGGAAACGGTTTTTCTTATTTTCAGATGGCCGGACCCCCGGCAGGTTTTGCAGGGGGACGAAATGGTCTGCCCGCTCCCGCCACATTGTGAACAAGTGGTTCTGACAGTGAAAAAACCCTGGCTGCTGGAAACCTGACCCAGTCCGTTACACTGGTTGCATGTTTCAGGATAGGTTCCGGGTTCGCTGGCAGTCCCCCCGCAAGTCGAACAGGTTTCCAATTTTTCAACATCAACGGTTGTTTCCGTGCCGAATGCCGCATCCATGAAAGAAAGACCGAGATCATAGCGGAGGTCAGCACCTCTTCGAGATCTGCTGCGCCCGGAACGCCGTCCTGAGCCAAACCCAAAGAAATCCTCAAAAATATCACCGAAGCTCGAAAAAATATCTTCAAACCCGCCAAAACCTGAAAATCCAGATCCTTCCAGGCCCTGATGGCCGTACTGATCATAGATTTTTCGCTTTTGGTCGTCCCTGAGGACCGCATACGCTTCTGCGGCATCCTTGAAGCTTTCTTCGGCTTCTTTGTTCCCTGGATTCTTGTCCGGATGGAATTTTATGGCCTGTTTGCGATAGGCTGTCTTGATTTCCGATTCTGAAGCGTTTCGGTCGATGCCTAACACTTCGTAGTAATCTCTCTTGTTCTGCATGAATAACCTGTTTAATGAATGGAATATGGCCCAACCAATTGGTCCTAAAAATAATGCAGCATGGCGTGTTGTCAATGTATGATGACTACATCGGAAGGGATTCGGTGAATAAAAGCGACAGAACCGGCCCCAAGGGAGACGCTCCCGGGAAAAGCTGCTTTAGTCAACAAAGGATCTTCTAAATCGTGTATCCTTTTGCCACTTGCCATCGTCTCTTTTAGGATATTCAATGTTGTAGTGAAGCCCACGGCTTTCTTTCCGGTAAATGGCGCATTTGATAATTTGCTCTGCGACGGTTGCGATGTTCCTGAGTTCCACCAGGCCGGATTCAATCTTAAAATTCCAGTAGTATTCCTGGATTTCGTTTTGAATGATATCAATTCGCCGCTTTGCTCTGGCAAGGCGTTTGTTGGATCTGACGATGCCGACATAATTCCACATGAGTCGCCTGATTTCATCCCAGTTGTGAGATACCATAATGACTTCGTCGCTGTCGGTTGTTCCGGTGTCGTCCCAGTCAGGTATTTCCGGCAACGGCTTGAATTCACCTTTCTTGAGGTCCTTAATGGCTTGGGCCGATGCATTGTTGGCGTAGACAACCGCCTCGATCAATGAATTGCTGGCAAGTCTGTTGGCTCCATGAAGCCCGGTACAAGCGGCTTCTCCGATGGCGTAAAGATTCTGAATGTCGGTTCTGGCAAAAATATCGGTGGCAATTCCGCCACACATATAGTGTTCTGCGGGAACCACCGGAATGGGTTCTTTTGTCATGTCATACCCGAAACGCAGACATTTCTGGTAGATATTGGGGAAGCGATTTCGAACAGACTCAGAATTTTTGTGGGAAATATCCAAAAATACGGAATCTTCACCACTTTTCTTCAATTCTGTATCGATGGCGCGGGCGACCACATCTCTACATGCAAGATCTTTTTGTGGGTCGTAGTTTTGCATAAAAGGATTCCCGCGTTCGTCAATCAGAATCCCCCCCTCCCCCCGAACAGCTTCAGAAATAAGAAAGTTTTTTGCGTCCGGGTGATAAAGACAGGTTGGATGAAACTGAACAAATTCCAGGTTGGCCAGTGTAGCGCCCGCACGATATGCCATGGCAATACCATCCCCGGTCGCTATATCAGGATTGCTGGTGTATAGATACACCTTTCCGGCACCGCCGGTGGCGATCAACGTGGTGTTTGCACTGAACGAGTGCACACGTCCCGATGTTTTGTCGAGAACATAGGCACCGCAACAGTAATCTTCATGCGCGGTTGTAATGAGACCTCTTTTCATACTGGTAGAGAGGGTTATGAGATCGATGGCAATGTGATTTTCAAATAAGGTTATGTTGTCATGGTGCTGCAGGTGTGAAACAAGAACGCGCTCGATTTCTTGGCCCGTCATGTCTTGGGCATGGACGATTCTGTTCTGAGAATGACCCCCTTCACGTCCTAAATCAAGCTGCTCGGAAGCATCATGGGCATGGTTTTTTTTTCGGATATTAAACTTGACACCGAGTTGAATCAGTTCATTGATGCGGTCCGGACCGTTCTTGACAACGGTTTCCACAACATGCGGGTTACACAACCCGTCTCCCGAGGACAGGGTATCTTTGATGTGGAGATCAAAGGAGTCAAGTTCATCAAAAACAGAAGCAATACCCCCCTGGGCAAGACTGGTGTTGCTGTCCATTACCTTTTTTTTTGTGATAACGGCGACGGTTCCGAATTTAGCAACTTTCAGGGCAAAGGTCAGGCCCGCGATGCCGCTGCCGATGACCAGAAAGTCATAGGAATTTTTCATTCAGTGTCTCGTTTTCTGTCTATTTATAAGCAATTGTCACAACAGGGATGAATGACGTTTTTGTTTTTTAGTGCTAAAGCCTAAAAGGAAACCGATCAAAAGAACGCCACCACCACCCAGGAACCACCGTATGTTTTGCTTTTTCAGGGCCCTGTTCAATTCTTTGTCGAGTGCATTGGCCTTCTGAGTCTGTGTTGAGAGTCGCTCAACAGTCTTGTCGTGCCTGGCTTTGAGTTCCAGGAAACCAACGGCATCCTTTTTAAGTTTTTCATAGGACTTTTTTGTTTTTGTCAGCGTCTGCTGGGTTTCCTTCAGGTCCATGGCAAGTTTTGACTTGTCAGTTTCGAGTTGCTGATTGGTTTTTTGCACGGCTTCCAGTTCTGTTTTCAATGCTTCGAGGGATTGACTGACGTCTTTGATTCTTATCCGGCAGGGAGCTTCCGCTGAAAGGTATCGTTGGAGAACCCATCCTTCCCTGCCACTTGGAAGACCCACCTTTGCCCAGTCGCCCTCAGACTGAAGGACTGTCACCTGCTGGTCGCTGTTCAGGAGCGATAAAATTTTTCGATCGTTTCCAGGACCTGTTCGAAAGGTGATTTGCATTTTGTCTATCACATACCGGGTTTCAGCATGTGCCATGGTTGCAAGAAAAAAAATGACGACCCCTGTGATAAGTAGACGGCATGTTGATTGTTTCATGAGAAATTGTCTCCAAAATGGGTGGCAACAACAGAGCAATGGGATGGGTGTTGCCAGCTTGAAAAGTCTGATTTTGACATTATGTTAATGGCCATGGTATTTTGTGTTGAACAATCGATTCTGTCAATAAATTCTTTTATTACTTCAATACATATGATAATTTCAAGTGTTTGCTGGGAATGATCCGGACAATACGGTTATCGTAAAAAGGATTTCTTTATCCATGATAGTATTTGACCTGCAATGCGAGAAAGGGCATGCTTTCGAAGGTTGGTTCGAAGACAGCCAGGCCTATCATGCGCAAAAAAAGAAAGGACTTATTACGTGTCCGTCATGCAACAGTACCGCTATTTCTAAACTTCCCTCCACGTTTGCCATCAAAGGCTCTCAATCGTTGACGAATCCGATGGACCAGCAGATTGATTTAAAGAAAATGAGTAATGATATCAGTGACTATGTAAATAAAAATTTTGATAATGTGGGATGTGAGTTTGCCAAAGAAGCGCTGAAAATGCATTACGGTGTTACAGAATCCAGAAATATCAGAGGTGTCAGCACAAAGGAAGAAGAAAAAATTTTATCTAAGGAAGGCATTCAATTTTTCAAAATACCGGTTGCCATGACGGCAGATCCGGATTCAGAAGATTCCTGATACTGCTGCCTCTGCCGATAGAGACCGTTTTTTTTATTTCACCTATTCTGCAACAATAAAGACATCCTTGAATCCGTGCTGGATAAGGGCTTTTTCATATTCGACGGCTTGCTCTAAAGAAGATGCCCTGCCCACACGAACCCGGTAAAGCATTTCCTGTCCGTTATCATATTCGGAGACGTGTGCGTTCTTGTAGGTTTGAGCCAGGTTTTCTTTTAACCGAAGAGCGTTTTGTTTGTCACTGAACGCACCGATTTGAAATGTAAAATTTCCCTTGTAGTAATCCACAGGTTCGGGTTTGTCCTTGCTTTTTTTGGGTGTTTTGTGGATGTCCGGTTCCAATGCAACGATGACAACAGGTGCCGTTCCCGATGTTGCGATATCAATTTTTTTTGCTGCCGTATAAGAAAGGTCTATAATGCGGCCATGTACAAAAGGCCCCCTGTCATTGATTCTCACCGTGACCTCGGTGCCGTTATCGAGATTTCTGACATGTACATACGTTCCAAGGGGCAGTGTCTTGTGTGCCGCCGTCATGGCGTACATATCGTAGATCTCGCCGTTGGATGTTTTTCTTCCATGAAATTTTTTTCCATACCACGATGCGATACCACGTTGCTGAAATCCTTTGGCATGTGATACGGGCTGGTACCACTTGCCGGCAACTCTATACGGCTTTGGCTTTCCAGCGCTTTGGGAAGGGGCCGTTGATCTTGACGTACACCCGGTTATGATTCCAACCGCCAACCACCCTATCCAGAAAAGACAAAGGGCTGTTTTCAGATGGAAGAAAAGCTTTTTATTCGACATGGGTGATTATTCCATGGCTAGCGTTAATACATCTTTCATTTTTTCGACAAAATGAAAACGGATTTCTTTTTGAATTTTTTTGGGAATATCCACAAGATCTTTTTGATTTGACAGCGGCATGATCAGTGTCTTGATTCCGGATCTGTGCGCAGCCAGAACTTTTTCCTTGATACCGCCGACCGGCAGCACCTGGCCCCGCAAGGTAATTTCACCTGTCATGGCAAGGTTTTTATGAATGATTTTATTCGTCAACAATGAGGTCAGGGCGGTGAGCATGGTTACACCGGCGGAAGGGCCATCTTTTGGTATGGCGCCTGCAGGAACATGAATGTGAACGTCGCTTTTTTCAAAAAAGTCTTCCTCTATTCCCAGGGATTCGGCATTGGCCCGTATAAAGCTCAGGGCTGTTGTTGCAGATTCCTTCATGACATCACCGAGTTGTCCTGTCAGTGTAAGTCCTTTTTGACCTTTCATGGCCGTGGCTTCTATAAAAAGTAGTTCGCCGCCAAAAGGTGTCCATGCCAGTCCCATGGCGATTCCGGGTGTCGATATCCTCGTTTTTACCTCCGAAGTAAAGCGGACAGGTCCGAGGAATTTTGAGATGTTGACGACTTTAATGGAGGCGGTCTTAACCGTTTTTTCTGCAATTTTACTGGCCACGCCCCGGCAGATGGTGGCGATTTCCCGCTCAAGATTTCTCAGCCCGGCTTCTCTTGTATATCCGGTGACAATCTGTCTTACAGCACCCCTGGTAAAGGAGATTTGATCTGATTTTAGACCGTGCTCTTTTCTTTGTCGGGGAATGAGGTGTCTGTTTGCGATCTTTATTTTTTCATCCAGGGTATATCCAAGAAGTTGAAGAACCTCCATTCTATCCCGTAACGCCGGCGGGATGGTGTCGAGGATGTTGGCTGTCGTAATGAACATAACACCGGACAGATCAAATGGAACATCAAGATAATGATCTGAAAAAGAAAAATTTTGTTCCGGGTCAAGCACTTCCAGCAATGCCGATGAAGGATCTCCGCGAAAATCGCTGCCGACTTTGTCAATTTCATCTAGCATAAAGACGGGATTGTTGGATCCTGCTCTTCGGATGCCTTGAATAATTCGACCCGGCAGGGCACCGATATAGGTTCGCCGGTGCCCCCGGACCTCTGCTTCATCCCGAACCCCACCCAAAGAGAGACGGATAAATTTGCGCCCCAGCGCCTTGGCAATAGAGCTGCCCAAAGATGTCTTTCCGGTTCCGGGAGGGCCCGAAAAACAAAGGATGGGACCTTTGGAGTCAGGCTTTAATTTTCGGACAGCCAGATATTCGATGATACGATTCTTGGCTTTTTCCAATCCAAAATGATCTTCATCAAGGACTTTGCGAGCTGTTTTTATATCCAGATTATCTTTGGTGCTTTCCTTCCATGGCAGGGATGTCATCCAGTCGAGATAGGTGGATGACACTGTGTACTCAGCCGAAGACGGGTGCATTCTGGACAATCGCTTGAGCTCTCGCTCCGCCTCATTTTTTGCTTCATCGGGAAGTCCTTTTTCCAGTATTTTTGTTTGATACTCTTCAATTTCAACGTTAGAATCGTCTTGTTCTCCCAATTCTTCTTTAATGGCTTTTAGCTGCTGGCGAAGGTAATACTGTCTTTGACTTTTATCCATGTCACCTTTAACCTGGGACTGGATTTTATTTCCAAGCTCAAGAATTTCCAACTGATGGTTAATCAGTCTGGTAACTTCCTTTAAGCGTTTTTTGACATTGTCAATTTCAAGAACGGTCTGTTTTTCTTCGACCGAGGCATTGATGCTGGAGGCAACCATGTTGGATAAAATACCCGGTTCTTGAATCGATTTTGCCATGGAACTGATTTCCTGGGGCAGAACGGGCGAGAGATCGACAACCTTGGTAAATAAATGAATGATGTTGGCCATCAATGCCTGGGTTTGTGTGTCGTTGGTCTCTTTTTCCGGGAGATGCGCTACCTTTCCCATCAAATATGGCTTGTCTTCCAGATACGTGTCTATCTTGAAACGACCCAGTCCCTGTACGAGAATCTGAGACTTGTTGTCTTCTGTTTTTGCCATTTTGAGAATGAGAGCGCTGGTGCCGATACGGTATAAGTCCTCCGTGGCGGAGGTGCCTTCCCCGGGAGGGGTTTTTGATACCAGAAGGCCAATGATACGATTGTTTGACATGGCTTCGTCGATTAACTGAACCGATTCTTCTTGCATGACCACCAGGGGCAGGACCATTTTCGGGAAAAGAACGGTGTCAAATAACGGCAGAATCGGCATATTCTCAGGGATCTCTTTTATATGGACATCAAAGCTTGGTTTTTGGTCAGTCATTATTAACCCTCCAGCAATAAAATCATGGGGATGATTTTATTAAGCGTGACGTTATCGCTTCCTTGCAAATAGTTTCCCCTTAATCCCCAAAGATCAACTTCTTTCAGAAACGGGTATTTTATAGGCTTTATCGATGTCCAATTTGACCAGTCGAATTTCTAGAAAACCATTGGTGTAAGAGGTTGATACGATTTCAGTATCGATGGGTACCGGGAGATAAAGCACTCTTTCGAAATTACCGTACTGAATTTCTGCCAGACGGTAAGTGGCGTTGTCGATACGCGGGAGCTCTGAGCGTTTCCCCGTAAGTTTTATGGCCCGGTGACTGACCTCTACGGCCAGGTTTTCTATATCAACTCCGGCTACTTCAGCCCGAACAATAATCTCTTCTCCGGTTTCGTAAATATCAATCTGGGGATGCCAGGTGCGCTCGTTAAGGGAAAACGTTGGATTCATGGAACGATAAACATCTTCAATAGATCTCTCGATTTTTGAATGAAGCTGATCAACATCATTACAAAAGCGTATTTTTATATAGCCCATATCCGACTCCTGTTTACAGTTTGCAAGGAGACTTTCCCACACCCAATTATTAGCTTGACTCTAATTAACAGTAACCCGGATTTTTGTAAAGTAAAGATAGAATTTGCGCTTTATGGGTAAGTTATCTATGATGCTGTGATGCCTGATTATCAAAAGGATTCCCTCAGACGGGTCATTTCATCACAGTATTTCATCTACTTTGCCGTTTTAGGCATTTTCTTACCCTATTTCAACTTATACTGCCACCATCTTGGATTTAGCGGTATTCAAATCGGTGCGCTTTCGTCTTTGCGGTCTATTCTTCTGGTGATCTTTGCGATCTTGTGGAGTAGCATTGCAGACAGGTATCAAATCAGAAAAACCATTTTTATCGTCTGCAGTTGTACCGGAACGATTGTCTGGTCGTTTTATTTTTTCCACGACACTTTTTTAATGATAATGATAATAACTGGAATTTATTCAGTTTTTAATGCGCCGATTATATCGTTTCTGGAGGCAATGACCATTGAAGTCCTGGGCAAGGAAAAAAGCAGTTATGGTATCATCAGAGCCTGGGGTTCTATTGCCTTTATCGTCATGGTCCTGTTTATGGGCTATCTCATTGATGTGTTTTCAATCCGAATCATTCTGATGGCTGTTTTCATTGGATCCATTTTCCAGACGGGTTTTTCCCTGCGAGTGCCGCATGTCCACAGGGCCAGGACAGACGCTTTCCGGTTAAACCCAAAGCGGTTTTTTAAAAAACGCGTGGTTGTTTTTTTGTTGTGTGCCTTTCTGATGTTGATGAGCCACGGCACCTACTATGGTTTTTTTTCGATACACCTTGAAAATCTGGGCTATGAGAGTGCATTTATAGGCATGGCCTGGGCGCTGGCCTCCATTGCTGAGATCGTGGTCATGATCAGATCACGTTGGATTTTCAGTAGGTTGTCCTACGAAAATGTACTGATTCTTTCCTTTGTGGTGGCAACCATTCGGTGGTTCTTTTCAGGTGTCGCCATGTCCCCCTATTGGATTTTACTGCTGCAGATTACCCATTGTGTGACCTATGGGTTATTCCATATGGCAAGCATCCTATATATGGATTCCCTGTCACCCGATGATACAAAAACGTTTGGCCAGGCGGTGAACAATGCGACGACTTATGGGTTGGGACTAATGGCCGGGTTTTTTGTCAGTGGTTTTTTATATGAGCACACCAGCGCGGTGACCATGTTTTTCGTCAGTGGTTTTCTCTCATTGATTGCGGGGCTGATATTTACAGTATATACGAAATGCTCGGATTAATCATTTTTACCTGGTAAAACCAGGTGGCGCACCCAGTGAAGGAAGCTGTTTTTTTCAAGAAGAACGCGGTCAAAGCGATCAAAATCTTGAAACAGTTTCGCATGGTCTTTGAAAAAATGGGCTCTTGTAATCATTTTTTCATTGGGATCGAGACGCTTGACGACTCTGGCGGGGTTGCCTGCCGAAATACAACCCGGTGGAATGTCGTTTACCACCACGGCTCCGGCACCGATGATGCTGTTTTCACCGATAGAGACACCTTTGCAGATAATGGCCCCCTCTCCCACCCAAACATTGTCTGAGATGTCGACAGGGGCTGTTTTTCCCATGGCAATCCGGTTGTAAATGTCATGCCAGTCCGAATCGGCAATATAGGAATTGCTTGCAATCATACAATTATTGCCGATTTTGATGCGTTCGGCAGATCCGATACGAACCCCGGGACAGATCATGCAGTAATTTCCGATGTGGATGGCGCCCTTGTCAGCGCTATTCGACCATACGGAAAGCCGGATCTTGTTGTCTGAAGAGGCTATCAGGGTGGCGCATGCCCCAATATGAATGGGTGTGCCGAAAATCTTGATATGCCAGGGCTTCATAAACGTAAAACCCGTACCCAGAGAGGATAATTGCGGCTTGATGAAGTGCTTTACATATAGCGTCTGAATTCGTGTGTGGAGTTTTTTTAAATAATAGGGTCTATGGTCTTTTCTCAAGTAGTTTTATCCTCTTGGAACGTTATAACTAAATTGGCCATAACGACCCATCGTTCCTGGCCGGTTTTTATCAGGCATCTCACTTGGGTAGCGGAATAAACGGAAATGTGTTCCAGAAATGATGACTGAACAGATGGCCGGCCGGGGTCATCTGGTATATTGCATCGGCAGCCATAAGGACAACAGCATTGCTCCAGGTAATTTTTTCCTCAGGCCAGACAACGATATCGGGGTAGGTGAATCCGCACCAATAGGAGCCATCGTCGAACTTTCTGTCACAAATCCAATTGAACACAATCCGTGAAAGATCGACATTGCCCATGGCGGCGAGTGCCAATGACAACTCGGAGGTTTCGGCAATCGTCACCCAGGGCTCATCTGACACGCACCGCACACCCTGGCCCCTGATGACAAATTTTTTCCAATAGGTGTCAATTCGTTTTTGTGCATTGGCACCGGTGATACAGCCTGAAAGTACGGGATAAAACCAGTCCATGGAAAATCGGGACTTGGTTATATTGAACAGATAGGTCTTGTTTCTGATGGCATTGCCTAATTTGAGCAACGCTGATTGCCAATCCGGCCTGGAATGACCCAGTATCTTGGCAATATGCAGTGCACACTTAAGGCTCATGAAAATCGAACTGGCACCTGTGAGAAGGGCCATTTTGTCGACTTTTCCTTCAGGGCTGATGGCCCAGTAAATTTCACCATTGGGTGTTTGGAGACTGAGTGCAAACGCGATGCCGCCACACAGGGGTTGCCACATGGTTTTCAAAAAGGCTGTGTCACCCGTCAAGAGATAGTAATGAAGCAGGCCGACAGCCAGGTAGGAGGACATATTGCTTTCCCTGGTTCTATCTTCAGGAATGCTGTTGATGTAGGATGAGTACCAGCTGCCATCCATGAGCTGCCTGTCTGCCATCCATTGATAAGCCCGTCTCGATTCCTTGAAATATCCGCCGATGGAAAGCCCGATTGCCGCCTCAACATGATCCCAGGGATCTGTTTTGGCGCCGGGGTTCCATGGAATTTCGCCATTTTCTCTCTGAGTACTGGCAATTAATGCTGTAATCGCTTCAACATCAACAGCTGGTTCTGTCTGTTTTTTTAATGCATTTAAATTCATTTGAGCCCAAAGCGCTAAAAAAGGTTATTTACATGAGTATACTACTTCCAACGTTCAACATTACAGGCGGTATGAATCCGCCAAGCTGATATTCCGACCGAAGAAGATACATGATACAAAATTTTAATATATACTGTTAAATTTGTGTTCACGCAAGCGAATTCTCTTTATCAAATGGTGAAAAATTGCTATTTGAAATGCGTCATGTATTATCATGCATGGGTTTTTTACCTTTTTAAAGTGATTGTCAGAATATCGTTCCGATTGTCAGGAAGAAATAGGGTAATCACTTATCTGCAAATATTGTTTGGAATATATGGATGACAACTGGTATAGGGACACGTATTCTGGATGATACAACCGACATAACATAAAATAAAGACGGATAAAATGAATCAACCAAGCGGAAAATCAAAGGTTCTCAGACTGATGTGGGGGGTGTTTCCCTGGGCTGTTGTTCTGTGTGTCGTTGTCTTCATTTTCAGCCTTTACCAGGACATTCAAGGGGAGCGTTCGAGACTGGAAAAAGTCAAACAGGAAGCCATCAAAAAGGACATACCTTCTGTCAGAGTCATTACGCTGACAGCGATACCCATACGCTTGGAAGATAAGATTAAGCTCCCGGGGTATGTTGAACCCGGCGAAGATCTTTTGGTAAAAGCAGAGGTCTCGGGGCAAGTTGTTCAAATTTTAACCAAAGAAGGGGCGCATATCAAGCAAGGCCAGGCGATCGTACAACTGGATGATCGTGATTACAAATCCCGGCTTGCCCGCATAGAAGCAAATCTTAAGCTTGCCAAAGTGGAATACGATCGAATTTATTCTCTGGAGAAAAAGAAGATTACCGCTGCGAGCAGACTCGATGAAATCGAGGCCAGACTGAACGATGTCTCTGCTCAACGGGATGAAGCCGAACTGGCTTTGAGCAGAACCCGGATTCTGGCTCCCATAGAGGGTCAGGTCAATGAGATCATTGCCAAGCAGGGCAATTTTTTAAGCGTAGGAGATCCGGTGGCGCAAATAATACTTGTGTCAGACGTAACGGTAACCGTGGGCATTCCCGAAAGTGATGTCGCCTCTTTTTTTGATCTGAACGAAGCGACAGTAATCATAGATGCGCTCAAAAAGAGACACGTAAAAGGAGAGAAGGTTTTCCTGTCCAGTCAACCCCGGAACCTGGCACGTCTGTTCGAACTCGAGCTGAAAATCCCCAATACAGACGGTCATATTCTGCCGGGTATGTTTGCCAGCGTTGAACTTGTCAGAGCGGTGCATGAAAAGGCATTGGTGATACCGCTTTATGCGGTCATCAACCAGGGTGACGAACAGTTTGTCTATCTGGAAAATGACGGCTTGGCCAAAAAAACGCCGGTTGACCTGGGGCATTTGGTTGACTGGCAGGTTCACATCACTTCCGGGATATCGGCAAACGATAAAGTAATTGTCGTAGGGCATCGGCTTCTAAATGATGGCCAGCCTGTCGAGGTCATAAAAAATGTTTCGGATGTGCGGGAGATACTGGCTTTATGATTGTTTCCGATCTGGCTGTTAAAAAAAGAACCAGTGTGATGGTGCTGGCACTTATGATTTTCATCTTCGGACCGCTGTCTTATTTTTCCCTGCCCAGAGAATCGGCACCGGACATCACCATCCCTTTTGTTTTTATCATGACGAATTATGCCGGTGTTGCACCAGAAGATATTGAAAATGCAATTACTATACCCATCGAAAAAAAACTCAAGGGTCTCGAGGGGGTCAAAAAAATTGAATCCTCCAGCACCGAGGGGAAGAGTTCTATTGTAATTGAATTTGTTGCAGGGACGGACATCGATGATGTTTTGCCTAAGACCAAGGACAAGGTGGATCTGGCCAAAGCCGATTTGCCACGGGATTTGGAAGACGATCCTGAGGTAATGGAAATCAACCTGTCCGAACTTCCCATCGTTGTTTATTCCCTCTCCGGAACCTGCGGTCTCGAGTGCCTGAAAAATCTGGCCGAGGATCTTGAAGAGGAGTTCGAGTCCATACCCGGCGTACTCGAGGTGGATGTTACCGGTGGTTTGGAAAGGGAAATAAGGGTCGAGCCCTACCCGGACAAGCTCGCTTATTTTGGTCTGTCCATATTAATGCTTCAGGATGTCATTGCACAGGAAAATCAGAATGTATCCGGTGGTGCTATCAGAATGGGAGACGGTCGTTTCCAGCTGAGAGTACCGGGAGAATTCAGAACGCCGGATGAGATATATGGCCTGATCGTCGGTGTACACGATGGTCAACCTGTATACCTCAGGGATGTGGCGCGTGTGATCGACGGATTCAAGGACGAAGAGGGGCGTTCAAGATTGAACGGACAGGAGGCTGTCAACATACAGATAAAAAAACGTGCCGGTGAGAATATTCTGGATATTACAGAAAAGGTGTCGGTTATTGTCGAAGAGAAAAGGCTTACCTGGCCTAGCGGAACGGAAATTTCAAAGCTCATGGATCAGGCCAAAGACATCAGGATCATGGTGTCTGATCTGGAGAACAATATCATTACAGGTTTGATTCTTGTCATCGTCGTGTTGTTTTTTTTCCTGGGAGTCCGGAATGCTGTTTTGGTGAGCATGGCCATTCCCTTTTCGATGTTTATCTCCTTTGTCGTATTGGACGCTCTGGGCATTACGTTGAACATGGTTGTTCTGTTCTCATTGACCCTGGCTCTGGGAATGCTGGTGGACAACGCCATCGTAATTGTTGAAAACATTTTTCGGTATATGGAACAGGGGGTGCCGAAAATACAGGCCGCCATGAAAGGGACTAGCGAGGTGGCGCAACCCGTCATAGCGTCCACGCTTACAACGCTGGCTGCCTTTTTCCCGCTGATATTCTGGCCGGGTATCATGGGTGAATTCATGTCTTACTTACCCAAAACGGTTATTATTACGCTATCCTCCTCTCTCTTTGTTGCCATGGTCATCAACCCGGCCCTTGCAGCCATATTTCTGAAGTTGCCTTTTGGTCACCGCTTTGCAAAACAACGCATTACGGCAGAAGATATCGAACAGGCCGGGGAGGCGCCAATTACGATTCGAGGGCCCCTGCTTAAGGGGTATCGCAGACTTCTGGAAGGCGCGCTTAACCACCGACTGGCTGTTCTCCTGCTGGCCTTTCTGACCGTTGTGGCCATGGCCATGATCTGGATGTATCGAATCGGTCTGGAAAAACCGGTCGAGTTTTTCCCAAATATAGAACCGAACAATATATATATTAACCTGGATGTCTCGGAAGGTGCGGATATTGATTTTTCCGATCGAATCTCGAGGCAGGTGGAAGCGGCCATATGCAACGGTACTGAAGAGCCCATTCTCACAGCCCGTGTAGATCCTGCTGACTGTTACTATGCTGATGTGGAGAAAAAAAATCATACACTTCGGGGTGGCAGACAATATACTGGAATAACAGATCTGGTAAATGTAAAGGACATCTATTCACGAACGGTAGCAGTTCTTGGCGGCAGCTCCCTTTTTGAAAGTAACGCGCCCAATCATATCGGTGTCCAGTTTCATGATCTGGAAGAACGGCCGGAGTCTTCCTTTATAACGTTGGAAGAGATCAGGAAGCGGATCAAAGATATCCCGGGTGCCCAGATAACGATTGCTGTCCAGGAGGAGGGCCCGCCTACCGGGGCACCCATCAATATTGAAATTGCGGGGGATAACTTTGCCGTTCTGGGCCGTATATCTCAGGAAGTCACGAAGGTTTTGGAAAAAATTCCTTTTGTGCAGGATATTCGGGATGATTTTGTTTCCGGCTCGCCTACGGTAAGTGTCAGAGTCGACCGCCAGAAAGCTTCCTTGTTGGGGTTGTCTACCGAGGTTATCGGGTTCGTTCTGAAAGTTGCATTCAATGGAACAAAAGTATCCACCTATCGCGAGGGGGATGAGGATTTCGACATTACGGTCCAACTGTCAGAATCCGGCAGGAAGTCGACGGACATTCTACGTGAGCTCCTTATTCCCACGAACGATGGGCTTATTCCGTTGAGTACGATTGCAAGCTTTGAAGTGACAGGGGGGCTGGGGCAGATCAACCGTGTAAATCATGAACGGGTTGTCACTGTATCGGCCAATGTTGACGAGAAGAATATTCCAAGCCCGGTGGTAAGGGCCCAGGCTGAAAAATTCATGTCTAGTATCAGCCTGCCGCCGGGGTATAAGATGCGATTTACCGGAGAGCAGGAAGAACAGGAACAAACAGAAGCTTTTTTGACAAAAGCGTTTGCCGCGGCTCTTTTTCTCATCATGCTCATTCTGGTTACGCAGTTTAATTCTATTGCCCAGCCGCTGATTATCCTGACATCGGTTATTCTCTCGTTTGGAGGTGTTTTCCTGGGGCTTGCGGTGATGGAGTATCCCTTTGGAATCATCATGACCGGCGTCGGTGTCATTTCACTGGCAGGCGTCGTTGTCAACAACGCCATCGTGCTGATCGATTATACCAATCGGCTGAATAAAAGAGGGATGTCGTTTAAAGAGGCAATTATTGCGGCAGGATGTACACGTTTGAGACCGGTGTTGCTGACCGCAATAACCACGATCCTCGGACTTCTGCCGATGGTAACGGGTGTCGCATATAATTTTCATGAGATGAAAATATCGTGGATAAGCAGCTCGACACAATGGTGGAGTTCCATGGCGAGTGCGGTTATCTTTGGCCTGGCGCTTGCCACCGTGTTGACGCTTGTTGTGGTCCCGACGCTCTACGCATTAATCCACACAAGCAGTCTGGGCATGGCTTCTGCGACTAAATGGATACAAAAAGCCTATTGGAAACCCTTTTATCGAATAACGGGCATACCGGAAGAAAACGGGGAATGATCTTTTGGTCCGCCACAAAATACGCGGATAAACCAGCCCAAAGATAGCAAACCTTTTGCCAAAAAGCGTCAATGTTGCGTATCATAAAAGCGTCCTAGGATTTTATTTTATTGGGGGTATGTATGGCCGAAAAAGTTTCATTTCAAACGGATAAGGCGGCTGAACTGGGGGGACCGTATTCACAAGCGATAATTTATAAGGACATGATATATTTATCCGGACAGGGTGCGGTAGACCCTTCAACCAACCAATTGACAACCGGCACGATTGAAAAAGAAGCGAGACTGGCTTTGGAAAATATCAAAATCATCATGGAATCAGCCGGGTCTTCGCTTGACAACATTCTGCAGGTCAACGTTTATCTTACGGATATTCGGGAATATGCCCGTTTCAATGATGTGTACAAGGATTATTTTAAAGTGCCAATGCCCGCCAGAACATGTGTTGAAGTAAAACAACTGCCCTTTGGTCTTCGTATCGAGATCGATACAGTGGGGTTTCTTTGATCACCATTCCCTATTGACTTGAAGTAGAGCTCTATTGTATTGATTAATCATGTTGCGATTACGAAAACACTCATAAACGCATTGAAATATTTTAAGTTGTTAGGATTCCCCCTCTCAAGCTGGTTTTACCACTCATCTATCTATCCGATATTTTGACAGCAAAGACGGTGCTTGTTTTCAGGCTGTTATGAGTGCTCAAATACAAAGGGCCCCAAATTGTATCTGCACAATGGTTTATGGGAGGTTTCTCCCTGAAAATATCTATTAACCCTAAAGCAAAAGGAGGAAGATATGCCGGATAGTGTATACAAAGTTATAGAACTTGTGGGTACCAGCGAAGTGTCATGGGAAGAGGCTGCGAAAAATGCAGTGGAAACAGCTGCAAAAAGTCTCCGGGAACTCAGGGTGGCGGAAGTCACGAAACTTGACATGAAAGTTGAAAACGCCAAAGTCGTTGCCTTTCGAGCAAGGGTCACACTTTCCTTCAAGTATGGCACATAGTCTTTGTCCGAAGTTCATGAATTGTTATAAGCAGTGAAATATCTTGTCATAAAGACGTAACAGCAATAAGCCGCGATAAGCGGCTTATTTGTTATCTGGCACACGCCAATGTTGAAAATTTCAATAGTTTGGATGTGTAACGATTGACATCATCGACAACATACTATAATGCGCCAATTGAATTTATTGAAATCGATCGGATTGACTGAAGGGAAGCTGAATGGGCACTGATGGATATTTTATGGAGAGCGAAGAAGAGGCCAAGCGTCTGGATTTAAAGACGGATCCGCAGGTAGTAGACAGGCATGCCCGGTGGGCAGGCCTTCAGGCGGGCATGCGTGTGGCTGACCTGGGTTGTGGATCAGGGAAGACAACTTTTTATCTCAGCAAAATTGCCGGCACAAAGGGTAAAACAGTGGGAATTGACAATTCCGGCCAGCGGATTGAATTTGCAAAAAAGCATTATTCCGCGGAAAGAATTGATTATGTACGGGCAGATATACGTTCCGATTTAAGTTGCCTGGGAAAATTTGATTTTGTCTGGATTCGATTTGTTATGGAATACTACGGGTCTACGGCATATGAGATCATTCAAAATATCAGCAAGATTATTAACCCGGGGGGGATACTTTGTCTTATCGATCTCGATTATAACTGCCTGACTCATTATGGTCTGCCAAAACGACTTGAATCCGCCATACAGGGAATCAAACAGACACTAGAAAAAAAAGCGGACTTTGATCCATATGCCGGCCGCAAGCTCTATTCATATCTTTACGATATGGAATATAAAAATATCGATATGACCTTAGAGGCACATCATTTAATTTTTGGAGAGTTGAACGAAGTGGACGCGTTTAACTGGACCAAAAAAGTTGAAGTGGGTGGAAAACAGTCAGGCTATCCATTTGATGACTATGAAGGCGGATACGAAGAGTTTTTTGAAGAATTTAAAAGAATTTTTTCACATCCCAGAAGATTTACCTACACGCCTATCATCCTGTGCAGAGGCAGGAAACCGAATTGACATGAAAAAACTTTTGTTGATCAACCCGGTTGGCAGAAAAAGCGGATATCTTATGAGCAGGTTTTCCACTTTTTCACCCTTGGGGCTAGCGTATGTCGCTGCAGTTACGCCTGATAACTGGGAAGTTAAAATAGTGGATGAAAATTTCCAGCCGTTTGAATATGAAAAAGCTGACCTGGTGGCGATAACTGCCTTTACCAGCAATGTCAACAGGGCGTATGAAATCGCCGGAATATATCGGGATCGTGGAATAAAAGTGATCATGGGCGGCATCCATGCATCGATGCTTCCCGATGAGGTGATGGTGTTTGCCGATTCGGTTATCGTTGGAGAGGTGGAAGGCATCTGGAAGGATGTCCTGAAAGATGTTGAAGAGAACAAACTCGCCCAAAAATACATCGGGCCAAGAGTCGATCTGGAAAACTACAACATTGTTCCCCGAAGAGATCTTCTCAACCCTGGCTACATGTGGCAATCGGTTCAAACCTCACGCGGCTGCCCTTTCAATTGTCATTTTTGTTCTGTTTCAAGATACCTCGGCAAAACATATCGCTGTCGCAAGGCCGAAGATGTTCTGAAAGAGCTCAGCAGTATTGAAAAGCGACATATCGCATTTGTGGATGACAACCTTATCGGCTATAGCCCGGAGAGTGTCCAACGGGCAAAAAATTTGTTTCAAGGCATGATAGATCAAAACCTGCAAAAAAAATGGTGGATGCAAACATCCATCAATGCCGCGGATGATGAGGAAGTTGTCGCGCTTGCGGCCAGGGCAGGATGCATGTTTGTTTTTATCGGTTTCGAAGCCATCAGTTTGACATCATTGAAAGAAATGAAAAAAGGCATCAACGTCAAGACCGGTGTAGACAATTACAGACGCGTGGTGGATATATTTCATAAATATGGTATCGGTGTGTTCGGTGCCTTTATTATCGGGAACGAGTTTGAAACAAAAGAATACTATAAGGAGCTGGCTGATTACCTGGTTCATTCCGGGATAGACATGTTCCAGATAAGTATTCTCACGCCATTGCCCGGAACCGATCTGATGGAGGAAATTACCACCTGCGATGGGCTGATTTATAAAGATTTTCCCCGGGATTGGGATAAATACAGGTTTTCCTACGTGGTACACAAACCCAAGGAAATTGCTCTTGAAACAATATACACTGCGGACAACTACATCAAAACCAGACTCTATTCTTTTCCAACCTATCCGATTCGGTTGCTGAGATCACTCTTCAGCCTGCGCAGCCTGAAAAGGGTTTATGCGATATTCAAGTTTAATCAGGCCCTCAAACTGAGCTGGCAGAATGCCCATTATTATAGTAAATATCCTAAAAATATCATCTAAATAGAAGGTGTTATGTTATAGCGACGATGCAAGGGGGGGTGATTTTGACTTTTTTGTCGGCCTATTAAAATATCGAAAAAACGCAGCAACAATTCTTTCTTCAAAATGTGGGCCACTTTCTTCCTGGAGTAACCTCGTAGCTTTTTCTATCGGCATTGGATTTCGGTAATGCCTTTTGGCTGTGATCGCTTCAAAAAAATCTGCAACAGCAATAATTTTTGCCCCTAATGGAATTTCGTCCCCCCTCAATCCGTCGGGATATCCACTACCGTCAATTTTTTCGTGATGTGCCCCTGCAATGTCCGGCACCTGACTGAATATTCCCTCAAAATGAACCTGTTCCAGTATACTCCTGGTTTTTTCTGAGTGGGTTTTTATCACCTCAAATTCTTCCGGTGTTAATTTCCGGGGTTTTTTCAGCAAGGAATCAGGAACGCCGATTTTTCCATAATCGTGGAGCAGTGCTGCCACTTGAATCATATCCCGATAGTCTTTGTCGAGGTTCAACTCATCGCATATCCCAAGTGAGAATTCTGTGACCCTTTCAGAGTGTCCAGCCGTGAGGGGGTCGCGCGCGTCGATGCTGGCAGCAAGTGTCGCCAGTATCGATCTAAACTGGCGTTCTTTTGCCTCGAGGAGCTCCGCATTCCGGATACAGATACCCAGAATTGATGCAACACCGATAATCAGGCTGATATCACTTTGAATCAAAGGCCTTTTTGAGGTCAAGTTATCAACGGCCAGAACACCCAGAGATTCATTGTCACAGATGATTGGACAGCAAACAAAAGATTTGGTTCCCAGCAATTTTGCAAACGATAGGCTGCGAGGAGAGAGTGTTTCTTCAATTTCATCAACATCATTGATCAAAAAGGGTTTTTTTTCATGAAACGATACAACAAAGATACCTTTTGATTCAGGCTTGTTCAGATGAAAAGCGGTATTTTTTATCATCTTGTACTGCTCTGGGGAATAGCCAAAACCGGCCTTGAACTGCAGCTTGGTTTTGTCGGCACTTGCTAGAAGAATAATTCCCCTGTCATAATCCAGGCGGTTTTTTGATATTTTAATAATATTGGTCAGGATATCTTCTTTTCTTGTGTACTTGCTGATGGCAAGTCCAATTTCGTTTGTCATCAATGCGTTGTTATAATTGATTTCAATATTTTCAATCATCTGATCGCTGAGATCTCTCAAATGATTGAGGCTTTTCAGCATCTCATGCTTTTCTGTCCGGTCACTTATGGAGGTAAGCAAAAAGAGAATAAAAACCGAGATCGGTAGTATTGCAGAAAGTGTAAAAAAGGGGTCTATGAATATAGACACCGCTGAGATTACAGCGAAAAATAAAAGGGCATAATTTCGAAGTCTTTTCCATATATCAGAGAATGATTTTTCCCAGGTGACCACATACCTACAGGTGTTTCCTCCCCGAAAAACACATTCAGGGTGATCGATTTGGGGGAGTTTGTTTGTGAATCCCATGGTCATGGCTTCAAAGAAGCCAATCCTATTTTCACATTGAAAAGGCTTTTCCTGAACTCCTTCCCGAGGGGTGATACGGATTTCAACTTTATTATCATTTAATTTTATAGACTCATATTTTGTTGCTTTTGTATATTTTCGAGCTGTATTTCCAGCCAATTCGTACGCTTTGGCCGGACTTACCATTCCTAGAACATATTTTCTCATTGAGCCAATAATTTCAGGTGATGCAGCAAATCTTCCAGCTTCTCTGGCTATATTTTCATTATTTGTTAATTGGGAAAGTTTTTTATGAAAAAGATTGACCTGCTCTTGAGTAAACCAATGACCTTCATCAGCAATTTCATAAGATTTCATGTTTGCTGACTCAAGCAACTCCGGGATATTTACATGCCGATAATTTTTTTTTATTAATTTGATATAATTAATAAATATCCGGCTGTTATATAATGGAGCCTGTTTCGCTTTTGGGTGATTTTTCATTAGATTGGTAAGAGATCAGGGGATATCAAATAAGCCTTGTTAGTCGATTAACATATCTAAAATAAGTGTCTCCGAACTGAGTATCAAGCATCCATAAATTATATACTTTTTCAAAAGGTACTGAATTATTGATCATATAATTAACCGGATATACTAATACTGGGAAATTTTCTGCATTGAGCCGAGCTGAAATTAAATAAAGAGATGTTTTAAGAACATGTATCGGCAAGTTATTTGAATCAAGAATTATTACTTTTGTTCCATTGGTGAGATCAGACAAATTTAACCCCTTATTAGAAACATCGACCATTACGACTGCTACCAAAATATTATCATGTTTTAATGAAAAAAAATAACGTTCACGTTTTAAACCCGCTTTTCTATATTCATCTGAAAGACTATTTAAGTTGATTTTATTGTATTCAATATTGAGAGCTTTTAACATGAGACCACCACAGTTGTGTGAATAAAAGGCATCAAGTTCCTCAATGTCTTCAGAGTCAGAAGGATTCAAACTCCAATCCCAAGAAATATTTTTTTTATCCTGTATTAGTTCTTTTTTGTTATTAAAATGAAAATAAGCGAATGATTCTATATCACATTTTTTTTCATCGTTTATTGTTCTAGCGGCACCTCCAAAAACACGATTTGGGAATTTGTTTTCAGGGCGAAAATAGCATATCAAATAATTCATATGATTTGAATAGAGGCTGTGAGAGTTGTTTGAAAAATGACCAATTTGATTTAATACTACCAATCCTGCATTAAAAGCGGCAGATCTTCTTCCAGCATGGTGATGAATTAACCAAGTGTTCTCATAAAACCGAATCATAGACAAATGGCCTGCTATCAACCCTTTGTTTTGATATGTAAAATGTCTCGCGATACTTGGGTTTTCAATGTATATTTTTTTATACGTGTTTTTTATGTTATCCGAGTCTTTTTTGATATAGTTATATTTTTCGGGATAGATAAAACCAGTTTCAAATAGAAAGTTCCATAGTGAATCTACGTCTAATTTATTACAGACATAGGCATCTTTGTTATTTAGTTGAAGTAAAGTGGACTGTAAATTAAGATGGTCATCGGTAGTTATATCTAAAAATACCAGCCCGCATTTAAACACTTTCTCTGATGCCAACGACGCAGAATTTTTTCGATAAATCACCTGGGCTTTGAAATGTATCTTGAAACTGTTGGCAAAGAGCATTTCAACCTTAGGAAGAATTATGCCAGGCAGAAGAACATGCGTGTTTTCATTTTCTTCGACAGAGAAACCTGACCCTGAAAGATCAACGACTTTAAAGTCATGTACTTTACCTGTTAATGGGTGTGTGAAACGAATGATGGGGGCAGGGATGACATCTTCGCGGGTGCTTCGGAACCTTTTTTTCTTAAAGCGCTGTGTATTGTGATTTGTTGGCTCGAGCAGAAAATCAATCGTGCTTCCGTTCGATGTCTCTTTAACAATTTTGCATTCACCGGAATAGAGTGTTTCTTCATCGCGGGTCAAAAGAATATTGATGGTTGCGTTTGGGTTGAGCCATTGTGATGTCTGGGGAGGCTCCAGTCTGGTTTTGACGCTGAATTCGGTTGCACAAAAATCGATGAGTGTACCATCAAAAATAACGCTGTTTTGAAACATTTGCGCACGGATGCCCTGGCAGGGCACGCGCAGGCTTTTCTTTGATATCAGTTGATAATATATCTCGGGGATTCGAAAACGGATAAACTCCTCGTTAAGGTCTAACAGATCTAGACGCAATTTCAGATCCCATTGCTTGTCTTTCAACAGGATGCTTTCAAATTCATATGTCCTGAGCCTGGTTTTCAGTTTTGATATGTCTATCCACGTACAGAGCAGATCTTCTCCCATGCTGGGTTGTGGTTTTGCCGGGCATGCAAAGACATGTTTGAATTTTTTATGTATAAAATTTATCAGGATAGTTTCATCTTGAAAGTTAATGTAATTCAGTTTATTGACGAGCTGTTGCCTGCTTATCTTTTGAGGAATCGTCTGTTCTGGCTTATTATTGATGCCGGTTTCAGGGGTACTGACCGGGCAGGCGACAGCGTCTGATTTAATCAGTTGATAACTCATACTTGTTGCAACCTCATTAGTTAATAGACACCAAATCTTATGTTGATGCCATCTATGTACTGCACCCATATCGCCCAGTAAAAATTTCTAATGATTTTTATTGGAGCAATAATTGAAGGATATTTATCATGGAAAAACAGAATATACAAGAAAATATAGCAGTTTATCGGTTAACACAATCGATCAACCCATCGAATTTTATCGACAGTTTTATAACTATTTTGGACACTTCCAATTTTTAGACATTGTCAGGTGAATACCGGACAGGAGATAATTCTCGAGAGTTCACCATGTTGGTGCGAACAAAAGATTGAATGAAAAGGAGATCGTCATGTCCACTTTTTCACACCTTTCCATGATTATCATTGCCGCTTCTATGGTAATTCTTCCCAATATTCTGGCAGATGCACACGCAGATGACCTGGCTGCGCGTGAGATTATGGAAAAAGTAGATGCGCGGGACGACGGAGACAATCAGACCGCTGACATGGAGATGGTTCTGATAGACAAAAGAGGGAAGGAACGTTTTCGTGAGATCAGAACCTTCAGCAAAGATATGACGGCAGACACATTTCGACTGATGTTTTTTGTTTCGCCTGCCGACGTCAAGCACACCGGGTTTTTGACCTACGACTATGACGACCCTGAAAAAGATGATGATCAGTGGCTTTACCTGCCCGCTCTGAAGAAAACAAAGCGAATAGCATCGAGCGATAAGAGCGGATCTTTCATGGGTTCGGACTTAAACTATTCAGATATGACTTCAAGGAACCTCGAAGATTTTGATTTTGCTTTGAAAGATGAATTAGATGTTCACGGCCATCCTGCATGGCTTATTGAATCTATTCCCCGGACAAAAAAGGTGGTTAAGGAAACCGGGTATTCCAAATCGCTTCTTTTTGTGCGTCAGGACAACTTTTATGTTATTCGAGCAATTCATTGGGTTAAAGATAGTGGTTATTTAAAATATGTGGACGTTAAGCACCTGGAACAGATCGATGGCATATGGATGGGCACTGAAATGCATGTTTTCAAGAAAAAGGGTAAAACCCTCGTTCACAGAACGGAACTAAGATGGAAAAACATCCAATTCAACCAAGATTTAGAGGACGAGTTGTTTACAATTCGACGACTTGAAAAAGGCCTGTAAGGCATGAAAACAGTCAAAGCATTGCCGATCATTTTTTTTGTATCGCTCTGCTTGATCCTATTGCAACCTGTCTTTCCGGCGCTTGCAGCAGCCGGGGAAGAGGACCTGGATCATCTGATCGAAGGGTTTGAGGATGAGCCTGACCATACATCTGAAGAATCGTTTGATCGTCTTTTTGAAGGGTTTGAAGATCAGCAGGAAGAAGACAGCCTCCAGGCTATCGATGATGAAGATGCAACAACACGAGATGGCTATCAAAATGAGTTGATTGCCGTGAGTTTCAACGGGCATGCCAGTGTTCGATCAACCTATAACTATGCACATGAGAAACCCGAGGCAAATGAAACAGACTGGAGAGGTCTTTCAAGCCTCCGTTCGGAGGTGATGCTTGAGATTGACACGAAACTGGGAGAAAACTGGTCAGCCAGAATCAGCGGTAGTGCTGCCTATGATGCCGCCTACGACATAAACGGCCGGGATTCGTATACCGATGACGTTCAGGATAATTATATCGAAGAGGTGGAGCTCCTGGAAACCTATATCCAGGGGCGTCTTCTGAGAAATCTGGATGTAAAAGCCGGACGGCAGATCGTCGTATGGGGGAACCTGGACAATATTCGGGTGACAGATATCCTGAACCCTTTAAATCTCAGGGAAATTGGCACCATCGATATTGAAGATCGTCGTCTTCCTGTCACTATGCTGAAAATTGATGCCTATATATCCAACTGGACCTTTAGCGGCCTGGCGATACCTGAAATCCGCTTTAACAAGAATCCCGAATACGGCAGTGATTTCTATCCTGCCGATTTGCCCCCCGTACACGAAGATACGCCTGAAAGCGGATTGGAGAACATGGAATACGCTCTGTCGGCCAGTGGCGTGTTCAGTGGCTGGGATATCGCTTTTTACTGGGCAGATGTATATAGCGACACTTCCCATCTGAAACGCCTGCCAGGTTTTTTCCAGGTGGAGTTGGCCCATGCGCATCTAAATCTTTATGGAGCGGCCTTTGATATTGCGTTGGGAAACTGGCTTCTGAAAGCTGAAGCCGCTCATATTACCGGCTTGAAATATTTCAATACGGCCAATGACAGCTACTCAAGGACCGATGTCGGTGCCGGCATCGAATTCTCCGGTTTTAGTGAGACGATTCTGGGTCTTGAGGTGGTTCAGCGGTATATCCACGACTATGACGATGTATTGGAAAACGAACCGGACAATCTGGAAAAGATTTCAACCCAATCAGCGGCCATGTTGACAAAAACCTGGCTCAACGAAACACTTTCCCTGACAATTTTGGCCTCGGCGTTTGGAACTGACTTTAAAAAGGGTTCACTTCAACGTTATGAGCTGGTCTATGATATTTCCGATGGTCTTCTTGTCAAAGGGGGGTGGGTTGCATACCAGTCAGGAAACACCACCGGTTTTAATAATATCGGGGACAATGACCGCTTGTTTCTCGAATTCAAATATAGCTTTTAGAAGGACTTGGGTAACTCAAAGATGGAAAATACTGAATTCAATTTCTGGCAGGATCACTCATCCAACTATTTGGAGATGGCCTTTCGCACGGATCACACAGGCATTGTTGAAAAATCGGATGGCCATGGTAGAAAAACAGGCGAATGTGGAGATACCGTTGAAATGTTTCTCTCGATTGAAAACGACCGTATCAAACACGTGTCTTTTGTGATCGAAGGCTGTCGGAATACACATGCATGCGCCAATACCGTGGCCGCTCTGGTTGAAGGGAAAGAAACGGATGCAGCCTGGGAAATAGCACCTGAGGACGTCATTCAATTTCTTGAGACGCTTCCGGAAGAGAATCATCATTGTGCGGAACTTGCCGTGGGTGCTTTTTATCTTGCGCTCAGCAACTTCCAGGAAAACAAACGCAGCGGTTGGAAAAAAATATACAGAGTACGTGAGTAGTGAAGAACCTCGCAGAAAGCCGGAAAGAATGTTCTGGCGTGCACAGTGTTTCGCAGCGACCGTAAGGAATTCTGTCTAATTTTGATTTGTTCGCTGTTGCGGTTCAGCAGTGAACACCTTGCCACGCTAAAATAAGAAATACTGAACAATTGTGGGAAACAACCCTTCGCCAAGGGTCGTTTATGCTTGACAGGATATGGCATTTTGACTATAGCACATTCTTTGGATAGAGGTCATACAAGGTATTGTTTTCAGACAAATTAGCAAGGGACATTGCATTGGTATGGGGCTAAGAAATTTACTGGAAAACAAAAAATCTTCCATTATTAATAAATGGTTTGAGTTTGTGACCGATACCTATGCGCCGGACGCAGCTCTATTCTTTAAAAATCAAGGAGATGGATTTTTAAACCCCGTCGGCGGTACTACCCGAAATATTCTTGAAAAACTTTTTGAAGCCATCCTGGAAAAGGTAGATGCCGATGGCATCGCTGTAACGCTGGAGCCGCTTATTAAAATTCGAGCGGTACAAAATTTTTCTCCTTCCAAGGCAGTTGGATTCCTTTTCGTCTTGAAGACAATTCTTCGCAAAGAACTGAAAAAAGAATTAAAAAATATAAACCCGGAAGAACTGGAATTGATTGACGCCAGAATTGATTCATTGGCTTTGATCGGTTTTGACGTATTTATGCAATGCAGAGAGAAGATTTACGATCTAAAAACCAATACAGAGAGAAGTAAAATCTATACCGCATTTGCAAGGGCCGGGTTAATTAAAGAGATCGCGGCAGATGAACCTGATCTCAAATTTGTTTAATATCTATCAGCGAGGTAATGTTAAATGAATACTAAGTACATGTATTCCCTGTTAGCGGTTATTGTGCTGGCTTTGATTTCCTATTTTCTGGTTGAGGCAGCATCGGGATTCAAGGTTCTATTTGGTGTCATCATTCCATATTTGGCCACCATTCTTTTCATTGCAGGATTCATCTACCGCATGATGAACTGGGCCAGTATTCCTGTACCATTTCGTATCACGACAACATGCGGCCAGCAGAAATCGTTGCCTTGGATCAAACCAAACAGGATCGACAATCCTTTTTCCAAGGGCGCAGTGGTTGTGCGGATGTTTTTGGAAATCGTGTTCTTCCGTTCGCTTTTCAGAAATACCCGGTTAAAACTGAAATCAGGACCCAAAATAGCATACAACCTTGAAATATTTTTGTGGGCAGGTGCTTTGGCCTTTCACTGGGCTTTTTTTACGGTTCTTCTCAGGCACTTGCGCTTTTTTACCGAACCTGTGCCCATGCTGGTGCAGGCGCTTGAAAATGTAGATTCCTTTTTTCGGATTGAAATACTTTATGATGTGGCTCAGTTTGGGTTACCCGGAGTCTATCTTTCCGGAATTGTTTTGTTGGTAGCCGTCACCTACCTGTTTCTCAGAAGAGTTTTCATACCCAATGTTCGTTACATTTCCCTGGCTGCCGATTTTTTCCCCCTGTTTCTTATTTTCGGCATTGCGTTTACAGGGATTCTGATGCGATATGTCACAAAAATCGATGTTCTTGCGGCCAAAGAGTTCACCATGGGGTTGGTCACTTTTCACCCGACAATACCCGATGGTGTTTCATCTATCTTTTTTGTTCATCTGTTTTTTGTCAGCATCCTTTTGATTTATTTTCCTTTCAGCAAGCTCATGCATCTTGGCGGCATTTTTCTGAGTCCCACCCGAAACATGACCGCAGACACACGCGCAAACCGGCATGTCAATCCATGGAATTACCCGGTACATGTTCATACGTATGAAGAGTACGAAGATGAATTCAGAGAGAAGATGGTAGAAGCTGGTTTGCCGGTAGTGAAACAGCCAGTTGAAACACCTCCCGATGAATCAGAGGAAAAGGAGTAATATATGGCAGATCTTCTAAAACCCGAAGAACTATACAAAACAGACAACCGTCCTCCCACGACAGACTGGATGGACACGCCTACCGAGATTAGAAAGGGCATTGCCTGTTATGCGGGGAACCCCAAAAGCCTCGAGTATGTAGGATTGCCTAATCCGAGGACCTGGAGCTGTTTTGACGAGGACTGGCAGTTGCCCGATAACTGGCAGCAGATCATTCACGAGGGATTCAAGGAACGTCTCGAGAAATTCCGTTCCTTTAAGGTTTTTATGGACATCTGTGTCAGGTGTGGTGCCTGCGCTGATAAATGTCACTATTTTATTGGGACAGGTGATCCTAAAAATATGCCTGTATTACGGGCGGAGCTATTACGTTCGGTTTATCGGAACGATTTTACAACAGCAGGTAAAATTCTTGGCCGGCTCGGAGGCGCCAGACCCATGACCATGGAGGTCCTCAAAGAGTGGTGGAGTTATCTGTTCCAGTGTTCCGAATGCCGTAGATGCTCTGTTTTTTGTCCATATGGAATCGATACGGCTGAAATTACCATGATGGGTCGTGAACTTCTAAATCTGCTGGGATTGAATATCGACTGGATTGCCACCCCGGTTGCCAACTGTTATCGGACAGGCAACCATCTGGGGATTCAGCCGCATGCGTTTAAAGATATGCTTGATTTTTTTCAAGATGATATTGAAGAAATTACGGGTGTACACGTAGAACCTCAGTTCAACAAGGTCGGGGCGGACATCCTTTTTATTACCCCGTCAGGAGATGTGTTTGCAGATCCCGGCACATACACCTGCATGGGGTATATGATGCTTTTTCATTTCTTAAAGGAAAAGTATGGTTTTGACATTACCTGGAGCACCTATGCTTCAGAAGGAGGAAATTTTGGTTTCTTCACTTCACATGAAATGATGAAGCGATTGAACTCGAAAATGTATGCAGAAGCCAAACGACTGGGTGTCAAATGGATTCTGGGTGGAGAGTGCGGACACATGTGGCGGGTTATCAATCAGTATATGGATACAATGAACGGACCAGCCGATTTCCTGGAGGAGCCGGTATCGCCGATTACAGGAACCAAATTCGAAAATGCCAAATCCACAAAAATGGTTCATATTACAGAGTTTACAGCTGACCTGCTTAAACATGGGAAATTGGATCTTGATGTATCAAGAAACGATAACCTGAAGGTGACATTTCATGATTCCTGTAATCCTTCAAGGGGCATGGGACTGCTGGACGAACCCAGGTATGTTATACAAAATGTCTGCAATCATTTTTATGAAATGCCGGAAAACACCATCCGGGAGCAGACATTCTGCTGCGGCAGCGGTTCAGGGCTCAATGCCGGAGAAGATATGGAACTGAGAATGGCGGGGGGGTTGCCCAGGGCCAATGCGGTGAAATTTGTGCATGAGAACAAAGGTGTCAACACGCTGGCCACCATATGTGCAATAGACCGTGCCGCCTTGCCGGATCTTATGTCCTACTGGGTTCCGGAGGTGGAGGTATACGGTGTTCATGAGATGGTAGCAAATGCCCTGATTTTACCAGGTGAACCAAAGAGAGAGACGGACCTGCGCGGCGAACCGCTGCCGGGAATGGAGGCTGCAGATGAGTGATAAGAAATTGATCATAGCGGGTGTTGTCATTTTTGTTGCTTTGATCGCTTTTCCGTTCTGGTTCAACATGGGCAAGGCTGCACCAGCACCTGAGCTCAAACTTACCGAGCATGCCAAAACAGCCAATGATGGCAAGTGCGTCATGCCGGTGGACTATATGAAAGCAGAACACATGCAACTGCTGGATGTGTGGCGGCATTCGGTTGTAAGAAATGCGGAGAGAACGTTCGTTAATACAAGCGGAAAGGAATTTAATATGAGCCTCTCCAACACCTGCTTGGATTGTCATTCGAATAAAGCAGATTTTTGTGACAGATGTCACAATTATGCGTCGGTAAGACCATACTGCTGGGATTGCCATATCGATAACCCGAAGGAGACAGAATAATGGAAGACAGCAGAAGACGCTTTCTAATGCTGGCCGGTATTTCGGCGGTGGGCTTAACTGCGAAACCTGTATTGGATGCATTTGCCGCGGAGCAAAAGCAACATCCAACAATCGGTCTAAAAAAGGCTAAAGACGCGCTGACTGCGAAACAGTGGGGAATGGTAATCGACACAAGAAATTTCGAGTCTGCAGAAGATCTTGAACCTATTATTGAAGCCTGTCACAAAACGCACAATGTTCCATCCATAGAAAATGAACACCATGAAGTTAAATGGATTTGGGAAGAACATTTTCACAATGCTTTCCCAGGCCTGGCACAGAAGTATCAGGATGAAAGAACGGAACATACCCCATTCCTGACACTTTGTAACCATTGCGAAAACCCGCCGTGCTGTCGGGTTTGCCCTACCAAAGCAACGTTTAAACGGGAATCAGACGGGATTGTTTTGATGGACTTTCATCGCTGCATCGGTTGTCGTTTCTGTATGGCAGCCTGTCCGTACGGCTCGAGGAGTTTTAACTTCAGAGACCCCCGGCCATTTATCGAGGAAACCAACAAATCTTTTCCAACTCGGATGAAGGGCGTCGTTGAAAAATGTAATTTCTGTGCCGAACGCCTGGCCGTTGGAAAACAGCCGGCTTGCGTAGATGCTTCCGACGGTGCCATCGTCTTTGGTGATCTTTACGATCCAGCGTCAGAAGTTAGAGAGCTCTTGAGAACCAACTACACCATTCGCCGTAAACAGGGTCTCGGAACAGAGCCCGCTGTTTACTATATCGTATGAGGTGACTATGCTTGAATTAGCAATAAAAGGAAGCAAGAAATATTATGCATGGGTGGCCTTCTTGATGGCTGTCATTGGTATCGGCTTTCTCGTATACCTGAAGCAACTGTCTTTTGGTCTGGGAATAACCGGTCTGAGCAGGGATGTTTCCTGGGGGTTTTATATTGCCAACTTTACTTTTCTTGTTGGTGTTGCTGCCGGGGGTGTCATGGTTGTACTGCCCTACTACCTGCATGACTACAAGGCTTTTGGAAGGATCACCATTCTGGGTGAGTTTCTGGCGATAGCAGCCCTTGTCATGTGCATCACGTTTGTTGTGGTGGACCTTGGACAGCCCATGCGTGTGTTTAATACTCTTTTGTATCCCTCCCCGGGATCCATCCTCTTTTGGGATATCGTTGTTCTGCAGGGGTATTTGTTCCTGAATCTTGTTATCGGCTGGAATGTCCTGGAAGCTGAAAGGAATGGAACGCACTATCAGGCCTGGGTAAAACCCTTGATCTTTCTGTCAATCCCCTGGGCTGTCAGCATTCATACGGTAACGGCTTTTCTCTACGCAGGACTTCCAGGAAGAGGGTTTTGGATGACCGCCATTATGGCACCGCGATTTTTATCGTCAGCATTTGCTGCAGGGCCGGCACTGTTAATTCTTCTCAGCCTGTTCATTCGTCGTGTTACCAAGTTTGATCCGGGAAGAGAACAGATTCAGTCTTTGGCCAAGATTGTTGCCTATGCCATATGTATCAATGTTTTTTTCTTTTTATGTGAAGTCTTTACAGCCTTTTACAGCAACATTCCGGAACATATGGACCATATCAAATACCTGTTTGCCGGTTTGCATGGCAAGGGTTCACTGGTGCCCTGGATGTGGACATCCTATTCATTGATGATCATCTCCATTATTCTCCTGGTAAACCCCATCACACGTAAGCATGAGGGGGTGCTTGCCTTTGCTTGTGTTACAGTATTTGTGGGAACCTGGATCGATAAGGGATTGGGAATGATCTCTGGTGGGTTTGTACCAAATCCCATGCATCATGTAACTGAATATGCCCCAACAATTCCGGAGATCCTGATAACACTGGGCGTGTATGGTATTGGGGCTTTGGTTTTGACCATATTGTATAAAATGTCCGTGGCAGTCAAAGAAGAAGTTGCTGCCTAACAGCACATTATTGCAATCAACATAAAAGGCTCACTGCAAACCGGTGGGCCTTTTTTATTTTATAGGGGTTGTCAGAAAAACGTTCCGATTGAGGACTGTTTTTCTGCTACAAACCCTTATGCCGCCATCATATTTTCGGAACATTATTATGACAAGCGGTATAAATACGAAAAAGTACGGTAGTATCCACATTCAAAAACATTTTCAGAAATCGCATTCCGAGTGGTACCAGCAGCAGGGTCAGGAACAGACCAGGAGGAATTGACGCATTGCGTACGGGCAATATTTTTGATGTTAAACAATATGCACTTCATGACGGTCCCGGTATCCGGACAACGGTATTTCTGAAAGGGTGCCCTCTTTGTTGCCAGTGGTGCCACAATCCTGAGGGTATCGTTGCGAGCTCACAGATTCTTTACCGAAAAAATCGGTGCATTGGCTGTGGTGAATGCCTGCTTGCCTGCCCGGAAGATGCATTGTTGCTTACACCCGAAGGCGTCATCACCAACAGCAGTTTGTGCAAATCAGAGGGGGCGTGTGCCGATGTCTGCCCCGCAAAAGCCAGGGAATTGGTTGGTAAAACAGTTTCATCTGAGGAGATAATTGAGATCGTCAAGAAAGATTCACCTTTTTACAGCCAGTCCGGCGGGGGCGTGACTTTTTCCGGTGGTGAACCGCTGATGCAACCGGAATTCCTTTTTGATTGTTTGAAACTGTGCGGCCAGGAGGGAATTCATCGTGCGGTGGATACCTCCGGATACGCTGAAATAAAAATTATCAAGCAGATTGCCAGGGAAACCGATCTGTTTCTGTTCGATCTGAAATTCATGGATTCGGAGAAACACAGGCATTATACGGGTGTTTCAAATCCATTAATTCTGGCGAATCTCAAATATCTGGCACGCTCGGGTTCCCGGGTTACGATTCGTTTTCCCTTGATTCCAGGTGTCAATGACAACGATGAAAATATCGAACTTATGGGCATGTTTCTTCGTATCTTGCCAGAAATCGAAACCGTGCATATCTTACCCTATCACAGGTATCAGGAGAACAAGTACGTCCACCTCAATACAGCATACATGGTAAAAGACATTCCACTATCCACACCGGATGACCTTTCCCGGGTAAAAAAGCGGCTGGAAAACTTTGGTTTGAAGGTTGATATAGGAGGCTGACAGGAACAATGAATGTGCGCATTGAAAAACTTCGTGATGAGAGCTTTAGCGCCGAACCTTGTATCTCCATTGAACGGGCATTGCTGGAAACGGCGTTTTATAAGGAAAACTTCGGTAAATATTCCATGCCGGTCATGCGGGCTTTGACCTTTAAACATCTATGCGAAAAGAAGACGGTCTATATCGGAGAAGGCGAACTTATCGTGGGAGAACGCGGCCCGTTCCCCAAGGCCGTCTCTACGTTTCCGGAACTGACGTGCCACTCGGCAAAAGACCTCATGACCTTAAATGAACGGAAAATGACGCGGTTTGCCGTATCAGAAGACGACATCCTTGCATATGAACGGGAGGTTATTCCCTACTGGCGCGGAAAGAGTATGCGTGATCGTGTCTTCAGCCAGGTGCCAAAAGAATGGCAAGATGCATATCGATCGGGTCTCTTTACCGAATTTATGGAACAACGTGCCCCGGGCCATACAAGTCTCGATGGTATCATCTATGAAAAAGGAATGCTTGATTTTAAGAAAGATATCGGTCAGGCACTTGCTGCACTCGATTATCTCAATGACCCGGAGGCCACCGAAAAGGCCGAAGAATTAAAGGCCATGGATATTGCCTGTGACGCTGCCATCGTTTTTGCTGAAAGACATTCAGACCTGGCAGACGCCAGGGCGATCTCGGAAGCGGACCCTGAGAGAAAAGCGGAACTGCAGCAGATTGCAAGGATCTGCAGACGGGTGCCTGCGCATGCACCGCAAGATTTCTGGGAAGCGATCCAGATGTACTGGTTTGTTCACCTGGGCACCATAACCGAATTGAACGGTTGGGATGCCATGAGTCCGGGTCACCTTGATCAGCATCTGAGGTCTTTTTATGTGGATGGCTTACACAAAAAAACATTGGATCGAGATAAGGCCAAGGAACTTCTCTGCTGTCTCTGGATCAAGATCAACAACCATCCCGCACCCCCAAAAGTAGGTGTTACCGCCAAAGAGAGCGGTACCTACAACGACTTTACGAACATCAATCTGGGCGGTCTTCTGCGGGACGGCAGCGATGGTGTCAACGAGGTCTCGTACATCATTCTGGAAGTGATCCAAGAACTCCATTTACTGCAACCCCAGAGCAATGTGCAGATCAGTGAAAAGACACCGGATCGTTTTCTCCAAAAAGCCGGCCGTGTTATCAGCAAGGGGTTTGGATACCCATCGGTATTTAATGCCGATATGGTGGTGATGGAGCAGACGAGGGTCGGCAAGAGTATCGAAGATGCCAGGGAAGGCGGATGCAGTGGATGTATCGAAACCGGTGCATTTGGGAAAGAAGCCTATATCTTGACAGGTTATCTGAATGTGCCGAAACTCCTTGAACTGGCCTTGAACAATGGTGTGGATCCGCTCAATGGGAAGTTCGTCGGTGTAAAGACCGGTGACCCGACCAAGTTTGAGACGCTCGATGATCTGTATAAAGCTTTTGAGCGTCAGCTTCATCACATTGTGGACATGAAAATCCGTGTTAACAACTATATCGAGCGCATGTTTGCGTTAAATGCCCCGGCCCCATTCCTGTCGGTGGTCATCAGGGACTGCATCAAAAATGGAAAGGATTATTACAACGGTGGACCCCGGTACAACACCAATTATATCCAGTGCTGTGGTATCGGCACGGTTACGGACAGTCTTTCGGCCATCAAAAAGCATGTATATGAAGAAAAAACAATTACCATGGATGCGTTACTCCATGCACTGAGGCTCAATTTCAAGGAGCAGGAAATGCTCAGGCTACGCCTGTTGAACAAAACACCTTTTTTCGGCAATGATGACGATCGTGCGGATGCCATCATGCAACAGGTATACGAGTCCCTATTCAACGCCATTGACGGAAAACCCAACACCAAGGGGAGTTCATATCACCTGAACATGCTTTCTACCACGTGTCATATCTACTTTGGCAAAATGCTTGGCGCCACACCCAATGGTCGTTTTGCTGAAAAACCCATTTCCGACGGCACATCGCCGTCCCACGGAGCAGATCACCATGGACCTACGGCCGTCATTAAATCACTCTCCAAAATGGATCAGATCAAGTCCGGGGGAACCTTATTGAATCAGCGCTTTTTACCAAGCGCATTGGAAAAAGATGAAGATATTGTCAAACTGTCACATCTTATCCGTACCTATTTTAAACTCAAGGGACACCATATTCAGTTCAATGTTGTTGGAACCGAAACGCTTAAAAAGGCTCAGGCTTCGCCGGATGATTACAGGGATCTGCTGGTAAGGGTAGCGGGTTACAGTGACTACTTTGTTGATCTGGATGAATTCCACCAGGAAGAGATCATTGCACGGACAGAGAACGAAGCGTTTTAGTCCGAATCTTTCATAATTTTCGGGTTTGTTTTTCTGTTTCGCCCAGTTTTGTGTTCAAAAGACTGTCATGGTCTCCTTGAGAACATGGCGCTCTTTTATTTTTGAGTGGGGAGAGAAACCAAGATTGGAGACAAAGAAACTTTAGACGCACATTTTTATCCCAAGGCAACATCAAGGGTCATCATCACGGCAAACCCCAGCATAGCCCCAATGGTCGCTACATCGGTATGTTTTTCAAGCTGAGATTCCGGAATGAGTTCTTCCACCACAACGTAAATCATTGCCCCTGCAGCAAATGCAAGTGCATAGGGTAGCATAGGTTGCATAAAGATGACGGCAACGGCACCAAGAACACCCGCGATGGGTTCTACAACACCGGATAGCTGACCATACCAAAAGCATTTAAGTCTTGAGATACCTTCTCTGCGAAGGGGGACCGAGACAGCGGTGCCTTCGGGGAAATTCTGAATACCGATTCCGATTGCCAATGCAATGGCCCCCCCAAGAGATGCGGATGGCAAATCAGCTGCCAACGCCCCAAAAGCGACACCAACGGCCAAACCTTCGGGTATATTGTGAATGGTAATGGCTAACACAAGCAGTACGCTTCGGCGCCAACTCGTGCTGACCCCTTCTGCTTCTTCTTTTGGAAAACCGGGATGCAGATGCGGCAGGAGCTTATCGATGGTCCAGAGAAATGCACCCCCCGCAAGGAATCCAGATGTGGCTGGAACCCAGGCCGGCAAACTTGATCCTTCAGCCATTTCAATGGCCGGGGCAAGCAAGGACCAGTATGAAGCGGCAATCATTACGCCAGCAGCAAAACCAAGCATTGCGTCTAACATATTCCGTTTGATGGTCTTGAAGAAAAAAACCAGACCGGCACCCATTGCCGTCATAAACCAGGTAAAAAGGGTTGCGATAAGCGCCTGATAAACAGGGTGTAAACCGGAAAAATATTCGAACATAATGATCTCCTGCTATAATCGGGTTAGTTGCCTTTAAACCGTGGTTTTCGTTTTTCAAGAAAAGCCGTGATGCCTTCCGTGAAATCTTCGGTTTTTGATGAGAGCAAAAACTGATCTGTATCCATATGCATAATGGCCTGATCAAGTGCCGATGCAATAGCATTAACACTCCGTTTCACCATCTGGGCAGCAATGGGTGGCTTGGAAGCATATGCTTTGGCCATCTTTCTGGCGCTTGCAAGAAGATCTTCTGCAGGTACCACCTTGTCCAGAAAGCCCCATTTTGAAAGTGTGGCGGCATTTTCTTTTTTTGCAAGAATAACCATTTGCTTGGCCTTTGAAGGACCGATCAGGTTGACGCACATGGGCAGTGCTACCCAACTCAGGTTCATGCTCAACCCCACTTCAGGATATCCAACCAGGCAGTTTTCGGCTCCCAAACGAAAGTCGCAGGCTGCGGCAATACACGCCCCCCCGCCGGTAGCGGCACCATTGACAGCGGCAATGGTAATTTGATCCATATCATATATGGCTTTGATCATTCGGGGTCCAAGTTTTAGAAATCGTAATTTCATCAGCATGGAATCTTCCTGGAAACGCTGGATATATTCGGTATCGGTAAGATCCAGGCCTGCAGAGAAGCATTTTCCAGCACCCGTAAATATGACCACACGGGTCTCGACGTCTTCACGGAAAGCCTCTGCGGTGGCGATGATTTCGTGCATGAGTTGAACATTCAATGCATTCAGCGCATCCGGGCGGTTGAAAATGACGGTTGCCACATGCTGATCTTTTTCAATGGTCAGGTACTTGACGCTCATATTACCTCGTCGGATTGATTTAGATCTCTTTGATTTTTTCATGATGAAAAAGACTTGATTACCGATTCACCGCGCAACAGATGTCAGCAATTGCATGACCCTTTCCCGATGGTAGACGGGAGTCCCAAGCGCTGCCTGATTGGCTTTCGCTCTTTTGAGATATAGGTGCATCTCATTTTCCATAGTAAAACCAGTGCCGCCCAGCACTTGAATCCCTTTGGCGGCAACCTTGGTGAAAGCTTCTGTACAGTAGGCTTTTGCCGAAGACGCTGCAATGGCAGCTTCATTTTCAGCACCGTAGTCCTGGGCCCAGGAGGCCCAGTACAGCATGCTCCGGGAGCTTTCAGCCTCCGTAAACATCTGGGCGCACATGTGCTTGACCGCCTGGAACGACCCAATGGGCTGATCATATTGAACCCTGACCTTGGCATAGTCAGCGGCGATTTCCATGGCTTTCTGGGCCCCGCCGACTGCTTCGGCACACAACCCCACCTGTGCCCGTTGCAGGGCCTGAAACAGCGGTTGCCAGCCCTTGTTCGGTTCGCCGAGTATGGAGGCCTTGTTCAGCCGTACGTCTTTACATATGACAGCACTCAGTTTCCGTGTCGCATCCATGGTCGGCAGGGGCGATATGGTGAGGCCTTTCTCCTTGGCTTTCAATATGAAAAGAGAGATGGTGTCCGCTATGTTCCCGGTTGTTCCGGTACGGACAGGCATCACGATAACGTCGGCCAGATGGGCGTCGGGCACATACAGCTTGGTGCCGTCCAGGATAAAGTCGTCACCGTCCCTGGTGCCCGACATGTGAATGTATCCAAGGTCGGAGCCCCCGTCAGGTTCATGAAGCGCCAGGGTAGCCATGGTTTTTCCATCGGCAATAGCACTCAGGTATTTCTGTTTCTGGGTATCAGTCCCGGCTGCCATGATCGTCTCACCGGCCAGGATGACCGTTGAGAAAAAAGGACCGGGGACCACAGCCCGGCCCATCTCTTCCAGCAGCAGACTCATGTCGATCTGCTCCATTCCCATACCGCCAAAGGTTTCCGGAATCCGCATGGCCATCCAATCCATTTCAGCCATTTTCTGCCAGAGCTCGTCGGTCATCCCCCGTGCATCTTTATACATCTTCTGGACATATTCAGATTGGCACTCTTTCTTTAAAAACCGGCGCGCTTCCAACGCGATATTCTGCTGTGTTTTGCTAATGGTGATATCCATGAGATTCCAACTCCTTTGATGGATGCTGTCTTTTTGGATTGAAGAACCCCGCAAGAAGCTGCGGGGTTAACGCTCGCTATTTCGGTTCAAAGATCGAATGGCACCGCCGAAGCAAAAAAATCAGGAAGCGCTTTTGTCACGTGATGCATCCTTGGGCAGTCCCAATACCCGCTCACCGATGATGTTGCGCTGAATTTCCGATGTCCCGGCTTCGATGGTATTTCCTTTTGATCTTAAAAACGCATACTGCCAGCTGCCGTTTTGTACTGACCAGGGGCCGCCGGCAATCTGGCCTGCCGGGCCCTGCATGTCCATGGCAGCCTCGGCAATGCGCTGATTCGGCTCACTCCATAAAAGCTTGCCGATGGAGCCCTCCGGTCCCGGGATCCCGGTCTTGATGTGGCTGCTGAAATTTCGCAGGCCATGATATTTCAGGGCCATAATTTCTATATAGGATTGGGCGATCTGTTGCCTGTAAACGAGATCTTCAATAACGGGTTGCCCTGAATTCTTGGTTGTTGCAGCCATGCGAATCAGTTTTTCAACATTCGTTTCATAGGCAGCGCTGATGACGACATCACCCATGGCACGTTCAAACATCAGTGTGGTGATGGCCATTTTCCATCCCTGCCCCTCTTCACCGATGAGGCTGCTGACGGGCACCCGGACATTGTCAAAAAAGACTTCGTTAAATTCTGCTTCCCCAGTTATCTGTGTCATGGGTCTGGGATCGATACCCGGCAGCGACATGTCTACCAACAGGTAGCTGAGCCCTTTGTGCTTCCGGGAATCCGGGTCCGTACGGACCACCAAAAGGCAATAATCGGCGAAGTGAGCCATGCTGGTCCAGACCTTCTGGCCATTTACAATAAAGTGGTCTCCGTCCCGGATGGCCATGGTTGAAATGTTGGCCACATCGGAACCGGCGTCCGGCTCACTGAAGCCCTGGCACCACAGATGAGAGCCATCGAGGATTTTTGGGATAAATTTTTTCTTCTGGTCCTCTGTTCCGCAAAAATAAATGAGCGGAAGCGCCATACCATGTGTGATAACGCCAGGCATGACCAGGGAAATGCACATTCGGCCCATCTCCTGGGAGACAATCACGCCTTCCATTAGCGATCTGCCCTGTCCGCCATAGGCTTTGTCGTAATGCATGCCTGCATAGCCGGCTTCCGACAGTTTTTTCTGGAAATCCCTGTAGGCGTCTCGGATCTTTTTGGGCTCCTTGAAGGTCGGCTGATTAAACGGATCCCATTCGCCCGGCAAGGTCTGGTTTAACCACTTCCGGAATTCCTGTCGGAATGTTTCTTCGGCGGGTGTCAATCGAAAATCCATAAAGTAGCTCCTTTGGTAATGCAGGTCATCCCTTAAGTGGATAAATCATTATTACTCATAGCCGATTTATTTCTTTTGGTGCAATATGAATTTGCAGCATCAGGACGTCCTGTGGCGGAGGGCTACCAACCCGATCACCGCCCTGGCGTTTGGCCTCATACAATGTATCAAATCATTCAGAAAGATATTTATTCAGTTCTTCCTTGGGTATTCCAAGGCAGTAGAGCACATTGAGAAGCTGGTCATTACTGAGCACGCCATCGGTCATGATGCTTGGATTTTCAGGGTTCAACGCAATAGAAAGGCCGACGTTTTTAATGAAATGGGATGATTTAGAGCCGTCTCCCACCGCAATGACCTGTTCCCTGCGGATATTTTCATTCTGCATAATAAACTCAAGCAATTCTTCTTTGGTGTCGTTGGTAATAATGGGCTGCTCCAGGTTTCCAGTGAATACACCTGTTTTATCTATCTCAAGGGTGTTCGAAAACGCATAATCCACGCCGGCGGTCTCAAAAAGTTTTTTAATGAAAAAATTGAATCCGGATGATAACAGGGCGATTTTAAAGCCCATGGATTTCAATATCTTTATAAGTTCAAACGTTCCAGGATTCAATTGAAGAATATCCACATGTTTTTCAAGGTCATCAGCAGATAGACCTCTCAGCCTTTTGGCATTGTCAACCAGCACGTCCACCTGGTCGTCAATTATCTCCCTCGGCCCGGAAACGTCTTTATCCGCGTGCATTCTCCCGTTAATTGTTTTGATGAATTTTTTGAGGGAGGCCTGCTGAACCAGGCTGGATTCAACATCAAACACAACCAGTTTTTTATTTCTTTGATAAATATTTCCACTTTGAATTACCACGCTTTGATCTATTTCGGTACACAGCTTCTTCAGATCGGATTTCATCTTCCGGATACATGTCTCATGGGACATGTCGGGTGTGTCGTTCATTGTGCTGGTATCGATAACCACCTCCATGGAAAAGAAAGCACCCCGGGCGATCATCCTGCACTTTTCTATGGTAATTCTATAACTGTGAAGCAGACTGGATACCTTGGCAATAATACCCGGCTGGTCAACGCCAATGATGGTTACAAGATGGCTTTCATGTTGGGATGGCACAAAGGATGTTTTGTCATCGTAGCGGTCGAGAATGACTTTGATCCCGGTCTCTTCCTGTATAGCGCCCAGCTTTTCCATGATATGTGCTATGGTGTGTTTTGAGGCCGAGAAATCAACCACTAGAAAAATAGAAAACAGGCCTCGCCTGCAGTTCTCTTCAACATCTACGATGTTGCCTTCCATTTCAAATATGGTATTTGTAATTAGCGCGAACAGGCCGGGCGTATAGGGCCCAAAGGCAGATACGCTGATCAGTTTTTGTTTTGTTTTCATTGTGAACCCTTTCATTGCGAGCTGAAAAAAACGAACAGTTCTTCCTCATAGTAGCGGCCATCGATAATTTGACCAGGTCCGAACCGCCGCACCTTTTTTGCCTGTAAGAAGGTTTCGAATCGCTGGTTGATTTCTTTCAGAGAAATATTTTCATTAAGCCAAAATCCCGGAACATTGACATTAAGCGGTCTGGCCGGGATTACGTGGCGGGTTGTTTTGGGTGGAAATATCTTTTTTTTCTTTGCGGTGGCGCTGACGATCTTTTTGGTCAGTCTGGGTGTCCAAACGACGGCTTGATTGGCATTCAATTTCTCGCAGAATTGCTCTGTGTGAACCGCGTTGCAAGGAATGTATTCCAGGGAAATCTCTAAAGATATTAATTGTTGCTGGATTTGCTGCAGCAGATCAAATGTAGCCACGGCATCCTGTGATACCTGTTCCGGGAATTCGATAAAGAGGCAGCCATCTTTCCGTTGGATGCCACAGGCATCCGTGTTGGTTTCCATGGCCTCCATCAATGATGATTTGTCTGGAACTGGGTGGTTACGGCATCCAAATGATTCAAAGACATTTTTAATGATATCGATATTCGGGATTTGCCCGAGCAGTCTGAACCAGCATCGCAATTTTGTATTGTCATTCAGGTAGTCGATTTTACAAACAGGAATGTATCTGAAATTCAAGACGTTGAAAACATGGGTCCGGTGATTGCCATCCAGGACCACATGATTCTCATCGACAATGACCGGATTCTGAAGATGCGCAAGGTTTTTAAACTCGTAGGTAAGTCTACTGGCTTTATGCGGGATGATATGCTCATGTTGCAACAGGGTTTTAACCGGCACAACTTCCAGTTTCAGTGTTAATTTTTTTGTTTTGATGCAATACATGTTCAAACACCGTTGATTCTATCTGGGTCTTTAACGATAAATAGATCAATAGGTAAAACCACAAGTTTGCCAAGCTGATATCGGAGAGAGATGGGTGCATTTTGCCGGTAAACAACAATGTTGATTTAACCCGATGCAAATAGCATCGCATAGGATTTTATTGAATCATCAACGACAATGTCAAATAGAAATTATCCAGGCGGGCTACGCAGCCCTGCAAATTTGTTTTAAGGGCCTTATCGTGTCAGGTTCAAAGTTCAAGGTGGCAAAATAATCTTCGATATGTTCTTCCCTTCGAATCAACGCGACGGTTCCGTCTGAGTCAAGCATGAGTTCTTTAGGCCGCAACCGTCCGTTGTAGTTAAATCCCATGGAGAAGCCATGGGCCCCGGTATCGTGTATACAGAGAATATCTCCTTCATCGATATCCGGAAGGCGTCGTTGGATGGCGAATTTGTCGTTGTTTTCACAGAGGGACCCCACCACATCGACCTTTTTATCGTTTTCAGTTACATCTTTTCCGAGAACGTCGATATGGTGATAGGCACCGTATATGGCAGGACGCATAAGAGATGACATGGAGGCATCCACGCCGATATAGGTGCGATAAATATCTTTTCTGTTGATGGCCCGCGTCACCAGCACACCGTGTGGTCCTGTAATATATCGACCGCTTTCCATATATAGCCTGGGCGCATATCCGTTTCTGTTTTTAAATTCAACAAAAAGTGTGGTGATCCCCGCGGCCATCTCCGCCAGATTCAAGGGTGTTTCCGACGGGTGATAGGGTATTCCCAGGCCGCCTCCCATGTTGATAAATTCAAATCGTTGGTCAAGCGCTTCTGTCAGCGTTGCCACGCTTTCCAGCAGCATCTGAACCGTATGGATCATGTAAGCATGGTTCAATTCATTGGATGCAAGCATGCTATGAATACCCAGTTTTTTAGCACCCCGTTGTATTGCCCTCTGATATGCCCGGCATAACTGGGTGGAACTGACCCCATATTTGGATTCCAGTGGGTCACCGATGATGCTGTTCCCGGTTCTTTTTGATCCGGGATTGTATCGAAAACTGATCCGTTCCGGCATATGGGGAACTTTTGGGATCAGCGAGATATCGTCGAGGTTCAATATGCATCCACCACCAGAGGCTGCCCTTTCAAATTCTGCGGTGCTGGTGTTGTTGGATGTAAACATGAGATCTTCTCCACGTGACCCGATTTCGCGGCTAAGCAACAGCTCAGGAACGGAACTGCAATCAAAACCGAATCCGATATCTTTTAAAAGCCTGAGTATGTGCGGATTGGGAAGCGCCTTCACGGCATAATATTCCCTGAATATATCAATTTCTGAAAACACATTTATCAGGTTTGTGCCTGTTTCCTGGATGCCCTTTGCGTCATACAGGTGGAAGGGGGTGCCAAAGTGGTTTACAATATCTTTCAGCAAAGGGAATAGCCGGTTTTTGAATGATGCCGACATGGGCATGGTGTTATCTCTCCTCTCTCATAAAACGCCAGGATACAGCCTGGGTGTTTTGACCGTGCCTGAAGCGTATTTCATTTGGAATGGGTGCGGTTAAGACAGGGCTGATTTTATGCGCTTCATGGCAAGCGCGACATTTTCATAATTGTTAAAGGCGCTGATTCTGACAAAGCCCTCGCCGCATGTTCCAAAGCCGGCTCCAGGCGTGCAGACAACACCGGCTTTGTCCAGAAGCAGATCAAAGAATTCCCATGATTTTTGCTGACAGTCTACCCAGATATAGGGAGCGTTGATCCCTCCGATGCAGGAAAACCCCATTTTCGTTATTTCTTTTAAGATCAATGCTGCATTTTGCAGGTAATAATCAATCAACTTGCGGGTTTGTTGCCTTCCCTCTAGACTGTAGACAGCTTCAGCGGCTTTTTGTACCGGATAGGAAACACTGTTGAACTTTGTTGTGTGTCTGCGGTTCCACAGCTGGTTCAGGGAGCAGGATTCACCGCTTTCGGTATAGGCGGTACATGATTTGGGTACGACCGTATAGGCGCAACGGGTACCGGTAAAACCAGCTGTTTTAGAAAAACTCCTGAACTCGATGGCAACTTCCCGGGCACCTTCGATTTCAAATATCGATCTGGGGAGGGTATCGTCCCGGATAAACGCCTCGTATGCGGCATCGTATAATATCAACGCACGGTGGGCTCTTGCATAAGCGACCCATTGGCCTAATTGCTCTTTGGTGATCACAGCGCCGGTTGGATTGTTTGGGTAACATAGGTATATCAGGTCCACAGGTGTTGAAGGCAGCGGGGGGACAAACCCGTTTTCCTGACGACCTTCCAGATAGGTGATGCCGTCATATCTGCCTTCGTGATAGTGCCCGGTTCGACCAGCCATAACATTGGTGTCGACATAAACAGGATATACGGGATCCGGGATCGCCACCGAAATATTCTGGGAGAAAATTTCTTGAATGTTACCGGTATCACATTTGGCACCGTCACTGACAAAAATTTCATCTGCCTGGATATCTGCACCATATTTCTGAAAGTCCTCTTTTGCAATGGCTTCCCGCAAGAATGCATAGCCCTGCTCTGGACCATATCCGCGAAATGTATGGTCTTGCGCCATTTCATCCACGGCCAGGTGAAAAGCCTGAATACAGGCTTTTGGCAGCGCCCGGGTCACATCCCCTATTCCCAGTTTGATAATCTTTTTAGCCGGGTTTTCTGTTTGATGTTGATTTACCCGTCTGGCTATTTCGGCAAACAGGTAGGACGCTTGCAGTTTTTGGTAGTTTTCGTTTATTCGGATCATCTGTCACCTCTTGTTTATATGGGTTCACAATTTAATTTTTTCCGCCGCTTGTTAAAAGTTTCGTCTCGTGGGATCGAATAACTCTGTTTGTCTGAGATGTGCAGGATAAAATCAAACTAGATAACACCATGCGTATCTATCGGAATGCGTGCTGTTTCTTTGAAGGTAGACATGGCAATAGCGGTATGGGTCTTTATTATACCATCTATCTTGAGAATTTTATCCTGAATAAGCCCTCCCAGTTCCGTTACATCAGAAACACGGGCCTTCACCAAAAAGCCGTCTTCACCCGTAATATGGTGGACTTCCTGGATTTCGGGAAGTGCTGTAAGCCGTTTGCCTGTCAGCATCACAGTCTCTTGGGTGCTTGTAACGATGGTAATAAAGGCAACCAGGTTGCGCTTGAATTTTTCAGGGTTTAGCCGCACTTCATATCCGTCGATAAACCCCTTTTGTTCAAGCTTCCGAATTCGCTCCAATACAGCTGACGGTGCCATGTCTATCTGTCTTGCAACCTCTACGTTCGGAATTCTTGCTTTTTTTTGTAGAATCTTCAGTATTTTCAAGCTAATTTCATCTAACATTCTTATGTCCTTTCATTTTTTGAAATAATATTCTCTAAAAGCCAATTTGTCAAGAATATAATCCATAACAGTACCAGTGCCATAAGTGCCAATATTTTGATCTGGATGGTGTGAACGGCTCTGTCCATTGACTTCATGAATGGCAACATATGATCTCTGCGGTTGACTTTTTGTTTTTTGTTTAGTATTATCAAGAGATTAAATAGATGATAGCCCTTGGCCGACCAAAGGTCTATGCTGAGAAAAACCAACACCGGATAAAAACAAATGAAATTATTCAAACGCAAGGAAAACCGTGGCAACCTGATGGTGTGTTACGAAGATACCGATGTTTCCAAAGAAACCTTAAGGCTTGCCCAGAAATATGCCAAAGAGTGGCAGGTTGCCGTAGATGTCGTATCCGCCTTTAAAAGAGAAGAACCCCTGGCGATATCTGCGGTAAAAAAAATGGAGGAGGCCTTCCGCCGCCAGATTAAGGAACAATTCATCAATAACGGCATTTCGTACCAAGCCCACCTACTTGTTGACATCTATTCACCTGGAGAGCAACTGGTGAAGTTTTCTGAGGGCAAAGACTACGAATTTATTTTTATCGGGATCTCCAAAAGATCAAAAGTCGGAAAGCTATTGTTCGGATCGACTGCACAGTATATCATTTTGAATGCACCTTATCCGGTAGTAACGGTTAACGGATTGGGCCGATAGCGTCAGAGGTTGAACATGAAAACTTCCTATTCGATACTTCTTGCAGAAGACGACCCGATCTCCCGGAAAATGTTGGAAAAAATTCTTGTTAAAGAAGGCTTTGAGGTCACATTGGCAGAAAATGGAAAAGAGGCCCTGACCCTTTTTAAGCAGCGTTTTTTTCCGATTGTTCTGACTGACTGGCTGATGCCGGAAATGGAAGGCCCTGAACTGTGCAAGGCCATCCGTAACGAAAAGCCTGAGGGGTATGTCTATATTGTATTGTTGACGGCAAAGGATTCAAAAGACGATATTATTTCGGGTCTTGAGTCCGGTGCGGATGACTATTTGACCAAGCCGGCGGATCGTGCGGAGCTTATTGCACGACTCAAGAACGGGCTTCGAATTCTGGACCTGGAAAAATCATTGAAAGAAGCCAATGAAGAGATTCGGACCCTTTCTATCACGGATTCCCTGACGGGTATCTATAACCGGGGATATCTCAACGAAAGACTGCCGCAGGAAATGAAGCGTTCAATTCGATACAGGCGTTCTCTATCCTTAATTTTATGTGACATAGATCATTTCAAGTCTGTTAACGACAATTTCGGCCATGTGGCAGGAGATACCATATTGAAAGGTTTTGTTGACTGCATAACAGCATCCATAAGGGATCAGATTGATTGGGCAGCCCGATATGGCGGTGAAGAGTTCCTGCTTGTGCTGCCTGAAACTGATTTTTTAGGTGCGAGACATCTTGCCGAACGGTTACGGGTGGTGATATCTGACAAATGCTACACCGTTGACGAAAAGGAAGTCCGTATTACCGCCAGCTTTGGTGTTTCTGGATTTTCTCCAGAGATGCTCATAAAAAACCTGTCGGTTGATGACATGCTGAATCATGTGGATAAATACCTTTACAAAGCCAAGAACGGCGGACGTAACAGAGTCGAGGGTGCGCAGCTGCAATAGCGTATGTTGAACCGCAACAGCACGTGTATTCTCCTTGGCGACTCGACTTGAGCTCGTTGACATATCTTGCTGAGAGGTTCTTCAGCGCTCTTTATCCAGCATCGCAGACGTGGTTTTCCTGCAAAGATTATTTTTCTTTACCCGCCTTAATTTTTCACAAATCCCCATAATTTATCTGGTGTGTCAGGTTGGGATTGCTTTCTCTGAATTAAATGTATATGAAGCAGCATTTGAGGTACCATTCTATTATCTCAGGATTGATCGGACTCGCTGGTAACGGCGTGCGCTTGAACGTTTCATAGGTAAAACAGATACGGTTTTCCATTAAAAGGAAATACTATCATGGACTCGTTCGACACGGCATTTCATTCTCCATATCTTCGCATCTTATCCGACAACCAGATCCGCAATGTCTACCGGGCAACGTTGGCTTGTTTACAAAAAACGGGTGTCGAGGTTCACAATTTAGAAGCGAGACGACTTCTGTACGATGCCGGTGCTAAAATCGATGACCATCGGGTACGTATCCCTTCTCAAGTGATTGAAACCGCACTGGCTGACACACCCAAGGCCTTCACGATCTTCGGGCGTGACAAAAAATGGGACATGTCCATTGAACCGGGGCAGGTCAGATTCGGTCCGGGCCCGACCTGTACCTATTTCATGGACCCCGAGACCGGGGAAAAACGCCTTACTCAAAAAAGCGATCCGGCGCTGACCGCTCGGGTTTGTGACGCTTTGGGCAACATTAATTATGTCATGTCTCTTGGACTGATTGACAACGTCACGTCCTCTTTGGCATCGGTGCATGAGTTTGCCCAAATGATTACCCATACAAACAAGCCGGTTCTTGGCTGGGCCTTCAAGAAAGACCATCTGGAAGATATCTACAAAATAGCTTCTGTTGTATCAGGAAGCGAGGAGGCCTTTCAGCAGAGGCCGAATTTCGGTTTTTTTTCCACCTGGCAGGCGCCTTTGACACATACCGATGAGGATTTGGCCAACTGCCTTTGGGCGGTGGAGAAGAATGTGCCGATCATTTATATTGGTGGTGGTGTGGCCGGATTGAGTGCGCCTGTCACCGGTGCCGGTCTCCTGGTTTCCAACCTGGCCTGCATGCTCAGCGGCATGGCTATCTTTCAACTCAAGAAACCGGGCACACCCATTTGCCTTGGCGCGATACCGGCACCCATGGATCTTCGAACGGCACGCGTGGCATATGGCGGACCTGAAATGAGCCTCTACTCGGCGGCTATTGCGGAGATCATGTCATTTTTGGCTGTTCCCTTTATGGGGACTGCCGGTGCCTCAGATTCCAAGGCAATGGACCTTCAGGCTGCCATCGAAAGTACGCTTCAGGTAGTTTTTTCCCAGTTGAGCAGAGCCGGTATGGTCCATGATGTCGGATTTCTCGACTGTGCCGACATCGGCTCACTGGAAATGCTGGTTATGACCGATGAGATTATCTCCCAGGCAAAGCGGATTGCCAGGGGTATCGAGGTCTCCACGGAGACATTGATGCTCGATCTCATCGATGAAGTAGGACCCGGCGGTAGTTTTATTGCAACCCCGGAAACGGCCAGGCGATGCCGGGAGGAAACCTTTACATCCGATCTGATGGATAGAAACGCATGGGTAACCTGGCAGGGAGATGGGGCAAAAACCATGCTGGACCGCGTACAAAAAAAACTTGCCGACATTTTATCTCGACCGCCATCCATACACTTGACTGGTGACGTTCTCGATCGCATATCAGCGGTAATCCAGTCGGCTGAGCAAAGAGAAGGCCCTTTCGTGTTCGAAAAAACAGGGTAAAAGGGAGTGAAATATGTTTTCTATTCGTGATATGGGCATCCGAAAAATAAAGGCACGCAGAGAGCACCGGTGTTATGGCATGGGGCTGGGTATCATTATTCTGGATGACATTTATCCCGGGTTTCCGGGTGATGTGAGAAATGCCAGTGCCTATCCATTTCCCATTCAATTCGAAATTGCCGAAGACGTCGACATCAAGGCACTGGTGGTGGAACAAGACAAGTCACCCTGCCTGGAGCCGATTCAGAGAGCCGCCAAAAAATTAGAGAAAATGGGTTGTCGGGCCATTGCTGCCGAGTGTGGCTATTTTGCCTATTTCCAGAAAGAAATAGCCAGACACGTGGAGGTGCCGGTTTTCATGTCCAGTCTTTTGCAGGTCCCCTGGGCACAACAAATCGTGGGTCCTGACAGGCTTGTAGGGATTCTGGTGGCCGAAAAGAGGTATCTTAACGAGGCACACCTTTCAGCGGTGAATGTCGTGATTGGCAGCAACTATGTAATCGCCGGTGCTGAAGACGATTACCACTGCCCTGAATTCGAGCACCTGTGGAGCCAGTCTAACCGTACGGACCCCCCCGGTGCCGATTATGAAAAAGCGGCTTTTGATTTTGTATCTGCAGGTGTAGACTTTTATCGACGTCATCCCAAGATGGGGGCCATGGTGCTGGAATGTACAGGGTTTCCCCCTTTTGCCAGGGCACTCCAGCGCGAAATCGATATCCCTTTGTTTAGTTGGGGGACACTTCTCGATTTTGCATACAGCATCACGGTCCATCGCGATTATTACGGACATGTATGAATCTGACTTGTTTTCAATTTACCTAAAAAGAGAACAGAATGCTTGAAACCAGAAGATATCTCTGACATCACCCATAAGGGCAGGAGACGTCGTCAGTATGAACAGGGCCATCGTCAGTTTCGACCAGTCAACACTCGATAATATCCATCAATTCAGCCTGGATCTTCTGGCTGACACAGGTGTCCGTTTTCCCAACAAGAAAGCTCTTGATATTTTTTCGGCCAGGGGATTCAACATCCATGGCGATACGGTTCGTTTCGAACGGAAAAGCATCGAGGCGGCTCTTGAAACAGTACCGCAGGTGTTTACTGTTGCTGCGAGAAATACTGACAAAAGCATCACGATCGGCAACGATCAATATCAGATGGCACCGGGTTATGGACCACCTTTTATTATCGAACCCAGCGGTGAAAAGAGACATGCCTTGCTGGCAGATGCACATCGTTTTTATAAACTGGTTCACACATCCGACTATTTGGATTTCAACAGTTCCCTGGTGGTTCAACCCCATGATGTTCCGGCGGAAAGCGCACACCTGGATCTTCTTCTGGCCGCCTTGACATTGACCGATAAACCGATCATGGGAAGCTCCACCTCGGAACGGGCAGCCGTCGATTCCATCCAGATGGCAACAATCGTTTGGGGAACCTTAAAGCATCCCGTCATGATATCCCTGATCAACTCTCTGGCACCGCTTCAATTTGCCGAAGAGATGGTGGATGCCTTGATGGTGTTTGCATCTTCGGGCCAGCCGGTCATCATCCATTCAGGCTGCATACTCGGCACCACAGGACCGATTACCATTCCAGGCTCCCTGGTTGTCACAAATGCCGCCACCCTGGCAGGTATTTGCCTGACGCAACTTATCAGACCCGGGGCACCTGTTGTGTACGGTGTGAGCGGCAGCCCAACGGACATGAGAACCGGCGGTTATGTCAACGCCTCACCGGAGGACGTGAAACATGTTGCCATCTCACCTGCCATGGCGCGCTACTATGGGATACCCAGTCGCAGCCATGGTGCCGTAACGGAATCTTTTTGCCTGGACTATCAGGCAGGCATGGAATCGGCCATGATGATGACAACAGCCGCTATCAGTGGTGCTCATGTGGGTTTGCATGCCTGCGGCACCTATGGATCGATGCTGGCCATGAGTTTTGAAAAATTCATGGCAGATGAAGAGCTTTGCGGTACTATAAAAAAGATCCTTCAACCGGTGGCCTTTTCTGAAGATACTTTTGCCATGGAACTTATCCGCAAGGTGGGTTTATCCGGAAACTATCTTGTTGAAGACCATACCCTGCAGCGCTGTCGAAGCGAGTTCTTCCTGCCTAAACTGAACATTCGAACGGATCATGATAGCTGGCGGCAAATGAAAAATCGTGAGATGGCCGTCAGGGCCTCTCAATGTGTCAAAGAGCGAATTGCCGCTTATCAACAGCCGGCGCTCGAAACATCTATCACGAAAGCACTTGAACAATATATGGATTCAAGGCGATAATGATAAAAAACAACCCGAACACCCCAATGATATTTTTGATTGGGAGTGGGTGGATGGCGGTCTTTCCAAAAGGAGAAGAATGATGGCCCTCGGATCTCGTCAAAGAGAGAACTTTTTAAGATACCTTGACAGTGAAACAACTGCGCTGAAGGAAAGTGGTCTTTTCAAGACGGAGTACGGGATTACCACTCCCCAGGCGGTGGAGATTACCATCCAGGGGGATAAACAATGTATCAACCTCTGTGCCAACAACTATCTTGGTCTGGCCAACCATCCCGTGCTGATCGAGGCGGCCCGTAACGGTGTGGGGCAATATGGGTTTGGTATGGCTTCCGTGCGGTTTATATGTGGTACACAGCAGCTTCACAAAGACCTGGAATCTCGCTTGAGTCGATTTCTGGGTACTGGGGACACCATACTCTATACCTCTTGTTTTGATGCCAATGGGGGTCTGTTTGAAACCATTCTGGGTGCCGAAGATGCAGTTATTTCCGATGAATTGAACCATGCCTCCATCATCGATGGTGTCCGGTTATGTAAAGCCATGCGTTTCCGGTATAAGAACAACGACATGGCTGACCTTGAAGCAAAACTTCGTGAAGCGGATACCGCCGGTGCCCGCTTTAAGCTGATTGCCACCGACGGTGTCTTTTCCATGGATGGCATTATCGCAAATTTAAAGAGAATCTGCGATCTCGCCGACCAATACGGTGCCCTGGTTATGGTGGATGATTCTCATGCCGTGGGTTTTATGGGTAAAAATGGCCGCGGCACACCTGAGTTTTGCGGTGTCGAAGGCCGGATTGACATCCTGACCGGCACCTTGGGAAAGGCCCTGGGGGGTGCCTCCGGGGGGTATACCAGCGGCAGCAAAAGGCTTGTTGCCTGGCTGCGTCAACGGTCGCGGCCTTACCTGTTTTCCAACACACTGGCTCCCATGATAGCGGCGGCGTCTTTAGAAGTCCTGGACATGCTGGCGCAGGGTGATGCACTTCGCATCAAATTGACCAAGAACAACCAATACTTCAGATCAGAAATGGAGAGACTGGGTTTTGATCTCGTGCCGGGAGAGCATCCGATTATCCCGGTCATGCTGGGTGATGCCAAACTGGCATCGGAAATGGCTGGACGAATGCTGGAAGAAGGTATCTATGTTATCGCCTTCAGCTATCCGGTTGTGCCTAAAGGCAGGGCTCGTATTCGGGTGCAGATGTCTGCCGCCCACGAAAAATACCACCTGGACAAAGCCCTTGCAGCTTTTGAAAAAGTTGGTAGAGCATTGGGAGTGATTTCATCATAAGCGCCACAAGTTTGCATTTCAGCGCATTATTTTACGGGTTTATTTCTTATCTTCATCCACGGAGGAGAGCATGAAAGCCCTTGTAAAGGCAAAACCGGAACCGGGCGTTTGGATGGCGGAGGTACCGGAACCGGAGGTCGGTGTCAACGATGTGTTGATCCGGATTTACAAAACCGCCATCTGCGGTACCGATGTTCATATCTACGACTGGAATGCCTGGGCACAGAAAACGATCCCGATTCCCATGCATTTCGGTCACGAATTTGTTGGCAAAGTGGTGGAGGTCGGTGGGAATGTTCACAGTTTCAAACCAGGTGATATTGTGTCGGGAGAGGGCCATCTGGTTTGCGGAAAGTGCCGCAATTGTCTGGCGGGCAGAAGACATTTGTGCATGAGAACCAGTGGTGTCGGCGTTAACCGACCGGGTGCGTTTGCTGAATACCTGAGTATTCCGGTTGCCAATGTCTGGTACTGTGATCCAGAAATTCCCATGGATATTCTGACGTGTTTCGATCCTCTGGGCAATGCCACCCATACCGCTCTAAACTTCGATGTGCTGGGAGAAGACGTTCTCATCACCGGTGCGGGCCCCATTGGATGCATGGCCGCTGCCATCGCCAGGCACGCAGGCGCCAGGCACGTGGTTGTCACGGATGTGAATCCCTATCGTCTTGACTTGGCAAGATCCATGGGTGCAACCCTGGCGCTGAACGTGCGGAACGAAAAAATTGAAGATGCCCAGGCGGCTCTGGGTATGAAGGAGGGGTTTGATGTGGGCATGGAAATGTCGGGCAGCCCTGAGGCACTTCAAACCATGCTTCCAAATATGTGTCACGGCGCAAAGATCGCACTTCTGGGAATACTTCCCCCGGAAACGACCATCAATTGGGATATTGTTATTTTCAATGGTTTGACCATCCAGGGCATCTACGGCCGGGAGATGTATGAAACATGGTATAAGATGACTGTCATGATCCAATCGGGTCTGAATATTCAGCCCATCATCACCCATCGTTATAATTTCAACGATTACGAAGCCGCCTTTCAGGCAATGCGCTCCGGGCTGTCAGGAAAAGTGATCCTGAACTGGTTTAGTGATTGAATTTTAAGAACACCTATTTTATAGAAGCTTCTGAAATATTGGAAGGTTTGACAAACCCGTAAAGGAGAAACCTAATCATGAACGATCTGTATGAAAAAATGGCCCAAGAGTTGATTAAAGGAAATGAAGCTGAAGTAAAAAAGCTGACCCAGGAAGCCTTGGACAAGGGCGCCAATCCAAAGGAAGTTCTTGACAGTGGATTGTTGGCGGGTATGGACGTTGTGGGGAAACGCTTCAAGGCCGGTGATATGTTTATTCCGGAAGTACTGCTATGCGCCAGGACCATGCACGCTGCCATGGACATCCTCAAACCACTTCTATCGGACGCCGATGCCGCCGGAGCCGGCACTGTTGTTATCGGAACCGTGGAAGGAGACTTGCATGATATTGGAAAAAATCTGGTAGCCATGATGCTACAGGGTGCCGGATTCAAGGTCATCGATCTGGGGGTCAATATCAAACCCCAGGGCTTTGTGGATGCCGTCAAACAGCACAATCCCAATATTCTTGGCATGTCAGCGCTGTTGACCACCACCATGCCCAAGATGGAGGAAACCATCACAGCGCTCAAGGAAGCCGGGATTCGTGACCAGGTAAAAATTATGGCAGGCGGTGCACCTGTGACCCAGGATTTTATTGAAAAGATCGGCGCGGATGCCTATGGGGCAAATGCTGCGTCTGCTTCTGAAGGCGCAAAAGCGCTTGTTGCCTAATTGATTTTTTTATTATTAAAATGATTACCCTCCTCGACTACGGCGCCGGTAATGTCCGAAGCGTTATCAACGCCATAGAAAAACTGGGCGAAACCGTCCGGGTTGCTCAAAACAGCCAGGAGATTCTGGCGGCGGAGAAACTCGTTTTTCCCGGTGTGGGTAATTTTGGAAACATGATCCATATATTGAAACAGAAACAGTATATGGATCCTTTGAAACGTTACCTGCAAAGCAATCGGCCCTTTCTGGGTATCTGTCTGGGTCTGCATGCCTTGTTTGAAGAGAGCGAGGAGGCTCCGGAGTTAAAAGGACTGGGTGTTCTCAAAGGATGTGCCCGCCGATTTCGTGTGAAACGATCGGTTCCTCACATCGGGTGGAACGGTATCAAGGTGAAACAACCGTCTATCCTGTTCAACGATATACAAGGAAATGAAAAGTTTTATTTTGTCCATTCCTACTATGTGGATCCTAAGGATGCGTCAGTTGTCATGACAACCACCGACTATGGAATCGAATTTGTCAGCGGTATCCAAAGAGGCAACATCCTGGCCACCCAGTTCCATCCGGAAAAAAGCGGTTCCACGGGGCTGGCGCTCCTGAAAAACTTCATTCAAAAAGACAGGGAACCGGTATCACCGTCCATCCAGCCGGAGGAGACAAAACTTGCCAAGCGGATTATCGCCTGCCTGGACGTTCGCTCCAATGATCAGGGGGATCTCGTGGTGACCAAGGGAGACCAGTATGATGTACGGGAAGATGGTACCGTCAGAAATCTTGGTAAACCAGTAGAACTTGCCCAGCGGTATTTCGAAGAAGGTGCCGATGAAATCACCTTTTTAAACATTACGGGATTTCGGGATTTTCCTCTCGAAGACATGCCCATGCTCACGGTGTTGAAACAGACATCCAAGACGGTGTTCGTACCGCTGACCATTGGTGGCGGCATCCGGGAATATACCGATGAAAACGGCCGGCAGTATTCGGCACTGGCAGTGGCCGAAGAGTATTTCAGATCAGGCGCCGATAAAATCTCCATCGGAAGCGATGCCGTATATATTGCCGAGAACTATCTGAAGACAGGTAAGAAGACCGGTGAAAGTTCCATAGAACAGATTTCAACGGTCTATGGCAACCAGGCTGTGGTGATTTCCATCGACCCGAGACGGGTATATGTTCATGGACCCGAGAACGTGCGTCACCCCGTCGTAAAAACCGGAATTCCGGGCCCAGAAGGTGAGAGGTACTGCTGGTTTCAATGCACGGTTCGAGGTGGAAGAGAAGGTCGGGATCTGGATGCCGTAACCCTTGCCAGGGTGTGTGAAGTTCTGGGCGCCGGCGAAATATTGCTCAACTGTATCGACAGGGATGGTACCAACAGCGGTTTTGATGTGGAGTTGATCACTGCGGTCAAGGATGCTGTAACCATTCCGGTCATTGCCTCCAGCGGTGCCGGATGTGTTGAACACTTCCAGGAAGTGTTCGAGGAAACAGATGCCGAATCAGCCCTGGCGGCTGGCATCTTTCATCGAAGGGAAGTTCCCATTTCCGAGGTGAAAAACTTTCTTAAGGATAAGCTGGAAATCCGTCTTTGATCGAATCTTTAGGGACGCAACACGATAGGGCCGGTTTGATGACCGTTCGCACGTGACCTTTGAAGTGTTCGAGGGCATCGAGTACGTCGTTGATGGCTTTGGCATCCAAAGATACGGAATCTGTAATGACATGAGAAAAATCGATCCGGTCCTGGCGCAGAAACTCCAGAAGAATCGGTAATTCCTCTAAAAGATGATCTGAACAGCCGATAATTTCGGCCTCCTTGCCCAGCAGTTCCTGGTAGGAATCAACCTCAAGCGGGGATTCAGCGATGCCTGCCAGAACTGCCCGCCCGAAAACAGCCAGGCTACGAACCGCCTGTTGCATGGTTTCCCGCAACCCGATGACTTCCAGTGTTACGTCAATGCCTCTCCCTTTGGTTTTTTTGTGAAGCGTTGCCACCGGGTCACATACCGAAGCATCCACGGGTATGGCGCCGTATTTTTCAGCCGTTGCCAATTTTTGTGGACTGATATCGACGGCAAAAATTGCCGAGGCACCCATGGCGTAGGCCAGTTGAATGGCGGACATACCCAGACCGCCGGCACCGAAAACAGCCACGGTTTCACCGGCCTTCAAGCGTGCCTTCCGCAGTGCATGAAAAGAGGTGGATGTGGAACACATGAGAACCGCTCCCTGTTCGAATGAAACGGCCTCCGGCAGGGGAACGGCATTTCGCGCCGGAACCGCAATGTACTCTGCGTATCCACCATCCCGGTGTTTTCCGATCATCGCACCCGTCACACAGAATTGCTCCTTGCCTTGTCTGCAGAAATCACAGTCGCCACAGGTCAGCAAATAATGAAGACTGACTCTTTGGCCTACACGGTCATTTGCAATACCTGCACCTGTTTTCTCGATGATGCCGGCAACTTCATGGCCCAGGGTCTGGGGCAGATCACCCACCGGGGATTTACCTGCCCGGTAGTGTACATCCGAATGACAGATACCGGCCGCTTTCACCTGGATCAGGACATCGTGTTCTCCCACAGTAGGGATGGGAACCTCCTGCTCCTGAAGTGGTTTGCCAATTTCCACCAACCTGACAGCTTTCATGGTGTCTCTATTTATATCTTTCATGAGGGTATCGTTTCCATACTTGCAAATCTTGGCTCGTGAAGGGGTATTATCAGGTCCGCCATTTCCTTGACTTTTATCATTAAGTCATAAGCTTCATAGGTATTCACATGGGTTCCGGGGGGTATGACATCCATCTCCATGGCGCGGATTTCTTTTGGGGGATTGAAATTTTCATCGATAACACAAAATCCGGTGATGGCGGCTCTTCCTTTTTGCGTATCTATGAACACGGTCATACCGCCCCTGGTGTGAACGGGTGTGTGCATAACACTGATCCCGGGAACGATTTCCATGTCCTGGCTAAGGGGTTTGACCTGGCCGTTGTCTTCAACGTCTTCAATAAAATCTTCCAGATAGCGGTAATCCAGGGGGTGCGGATCGTGTATACTTTCCAGTTCCTTTTCGTGGACGAAAATTTCTGCGTTGATACACTTATAGTCGTTTTCACAATGATCGTTGTGCAGGTGTGTATGGATGATCATATCGATATCCTCGGGCGTGAGTGACCATTTTGAAAGACCCTCCTCAAACGTGTAGATTTTTCCGTTGATGGACGCTTCCCTGTCTTTGGATTGAATCGGATGCATCTCGCCGGTATCCACGAGAATGTTCTTGTCGCCGCCTTCGAGATACCAACTGTAGATGGGGATGGTATAGGTTTGCCCTTGTCCGTATTGATAGGTCATCATGGATTTGTCAAAAATTTTTGTTCCCACCACTATGGGATGTATTTTGTATTGCTTCATTGTCAACTCCCTGCTGTGATATGCTTATTGTGCCCTATAATAGCGCTTTTCCATAAGGGTATAAAGACTTTTAAAAATATATTTGTTCCTGTATATAATTTTTTAGCCCAAAAATAAATTGTGCTGGAGATAAAAAATGGGCCAGAAAACAAGTTTTTTTGAGGACCTGAATCAATCACTTTAGGCTGTTCAACCTTATGGGAATCTACGGCAAGACATTGCATGTCAATCTGACAGAGAAGCGACATTTCTTATCGCCTGTCCAGGACCGTGTGCTGAAAACATCGATAGGTGGCAGAGGGTTTAACGTGGCCTATCTGTTTGATCGTTTATCAGAAAAAATCGATCCACTTGGCCCGGATAATTTCCTGCTCATAAGTTGCGGTCTCCTGACCGGGACAGCCGCCCCGGCATCTTCACGTCTGCATATCAATGCTGTCTCACCCCTGACAGGTCTTCTCGGAAGTTCGAATATCGGCGGCCAAGCCGGCGCATGGCTGCGATCTTGTGGTCTACAGAGCATCATTGTCAGGGGTCGATCAAACAACCCTGTATATCTGTACATTGAAGAAGATTGTGCAGAAATCCGCGATGCACGCTTTTTAAAAGGTCTTGATACCTTTGAAACTCAGAAAAAGATCAAGGATGTCCTGGGAAACCGCCACCTGACCTGTCTGGTCATAGGCCCTGCCGGGGAAAATTTGGCCAGGTTTGCCTGTATCATATCCGGCAGGGATCATGCCGCCGGCAGGACCGGTATGGGTGCGGTGATGGGGTCGAAAAATCTCAAGGCCATTGTCATGGTAAAAGGGGCCAAAAGAAAGCCCCCCATAAAAAAATCGCAAGCCAGGAATGCTGTTCGACAATACGTCAAGAAAATCAAAGCTTCACCGGACTTTAAAACCTTTGCGCAATATGGCGGCGCCGGGTACGTTAAATGGGCTGATGATATGGGGATCATGGCCACACGTAACTATCAAAGGGATCACTTTACTCAGGTAGACAGCATCGACGGCCGACGTTTAGAGGCATTTAAACTCAAATCCAGCGGATGCTACAACTGTCCGGTTCAGTGCAAGGCGGTTCTCAGCTTTAAAGGGAAAGAAGATCCTAATCATACAGCAACCCGGCCGGAGTTTGAACCCATGCTGAATATCGGTGCCAAATGCGGTCTGGATGATCTTGAGGCCATCGTTTGTCTGGATAATCTTTGCTCAAGACTCGGTATTGATTCCACCTCAGCAGCCACCACCATGGCCTTTGCCATGGATCTCTATGATCGCGGTATTTTAACCCGGGACGACACCCATGGGTTGGACCTGACCTGGGGTAATGCTCAGGCGATGGAGACCCTGATATCCCAAATGGCCTTTAAAGAAGGTTTCGGAGCGCTTCTATCGAAAGGTGTCAGACAGGCCGCCAGGGTTATCGGAAAGGGTGCCGATCAATATGCCGCCCATGTCAAGGGGCTGGAATTGTCGGCATATCACCCGGGCAGTATCATGGGCACTGCCCTAGGATATGCGATTTCAAGTCGCGGTGGTGATTACAACAATGTATATGCTTCCCTTGAATACCGCTGGTCCAAGGACCAGGCATCCCATAGTTTTGGCGGTCCGGAGGCTGTGGACATTCATGCAACACGTGGGAAGGGAAAACTGATTCGACGCGCTGTTCTGGTGAACATTGTCCTTGATTCTCTGGGGCTGTGCAAGGTGCCCGTTCTTAGCATGATTGGGACCTTCGACCTCAAGGGCGAGGCGGAGCTTGCCAGCTCACTGACGGGTCTTACTGTCACGGCCGATGCACTTTTTAAAATTGGCGACCGTATTGCAAGTATGGAAAGGTGCTTCAATCTGCGGCAGTCGCCCGACATGGACCATGATACCCTGCCACCCATGTTCATGGATCAGCCCGGTTCGAATCTGAACCAGGAGACACTCGACGCGATGATAAGCGATTATTATACTGCCATGGGATGGGATGAATTTGGAACCCCGGATCCGGGCTTACTGAAAGGTACAGGTGAATGACCCAAATGGAAAATGGATTCAAACCCGAATTAAGCGTGTTGTCTCTGGAAGATAAAGAAAAAATTTTTGATGCAGCCCTGCAAGTACTGGAAAATATCGGTATGCAGTTGTTTCATGAAGAGGCGCTTGCCCGCATGGAAAGATCCGGCTGTATTGTAAACGAAAAGCAAACCGTCAAGATATCCCGGGAACAGGTGCTAAAGGCGATTGCATCTGCGCCGGAGAATATCCCCGTTTTTAATCGCGAGGGACAGCATGTCATGGATCTGGGCGGGCGCAGGGCCTATTTCGGCACCGGTTCCGACCTGATGTACGCATTTGACGCGTCGAAAGGGGAGCGCCATTTGACCGGTCTGGCAGATATCGAGCGTGCGGCACAGGTGTGTGACGCTTTGCCGAATATCGACTTTATCATGTCGTTTGCGCACCCTCAGGAACTGAATCCCGATGTGTCCTATCTGGAGAGTTTCCAATGCATGGCATTAAACTCCGTCAAGCCCATCGTGAACACGGCCAAAGACAGAAGCGATTTATCCGCCATGTGGGAAATCAGTACAATATTGCGGGGTAGCGAGGCAGATTGCCGCCAGAAACCCTATACGATCCAATATGCAGAACCTATCAGCCCCCTCAAACATCCCCATTCGAGTGTCGACAAACTCATTTTCTGTGCGGAAAAGGGAATGCCCGTGATTTACTCGCCTGCACCGATTGCCGGTTCAACAGCACCCATGACCATTGCCGGCCATGTTGTCCAGGGCTTGGCAGAGTCTTTATTCGGGCTCGTCGTCCACCAGTTAACGGTTGAAGGAGCCCCATTTCTGATGGGCATCGGTACTGCTGTATTGGATATGAGTACAAGCCAGTGTTCTTACAATGCGCCGGAATACCTGATGGCCTATCTGGCGACGGTTGAAATGAGCCACCATCTCAACCTGCCGAACTGGGGTTATGCCGGCACCAGCGATGCGCAGATACCGGATGGCCAGGCAACATTCGAGGCCGGCTTGATGTCGTATATGTCAATGGTTACGGGTTCCAACCTGAACCATGATGTGGGATATCTCGATTTTGGACTTACCGGGTCACTCGAAATGGTGGTCATAATGAACGAAGTGATCGACCAGATCCGCAGGATGCAACAGGGGATTTCTGTAAACGAAGAGACGCTGGCCATTCAGGTTATCGAAGAAGGTGCCCGGCAGGGCGAGTTTTTATCCCATCCACACACCTTGAAACATTTACGCGCCACACAATGGCGCCCGCAACTTATGAATCGCATGGGGCATGAACAGTGGGATCTTTCCGGCAGGAAGGACCTCCTGTCCCGGGCGCGAGAGCAGTTGAAGGATATCATTGAAAATCATCAAGCAAGACAGGTTGCCGAGGACAAGGTCTTGGAGATACAGGCGTGCATGGATCGGTTTCGCGAAAAGTTTCTATAAAGATGTTCCCTTTTGTTTCAGCGTCTCGACCTGTTTGAGAAGGGCATCATATTCGTCCTCGAGTGCCAGTAGATCCATCATTACAGGCGGTTTCACGGAGTGAGCCGGCAGCCGTTTTTTGGTTTCGCTGATTTCATCATCCAGTTCTCCAAGTCTCTTCTGGAGTTCAGTTAGTCTGTTCATATGTTCCCCTGACATAAAGAATTGAGAAATATCCTATGACACCTTAGAACATGGTCCAATGATTTTATTTATGGATAAGATGGTGCCACACATTATCGAACATTTCCTGGGACGCCTTGTAAGCGGCATCGGGATCTTTGTGATAAATGCCATCGACGATGGCGACGTGAAACGGCATGGACTCTTTCTGGATACCGATATCGGCTGTGTCGCTTTCTCTGGCCTTGTGGACCGCATTCCTTACGGTACTGCCTATTTGAGACAAAAGATCATTATGGCTGGCCTTGAGAATTTTTGAATGAAAGAGAATATCAATGGCCAGATAATCTTCATACACATATTGGTTTCCATCACTCAAAATTCTCTGCATTTGCGACAAGGTACTCTTGATATCCGACACTTCTGCGCTTGTGGCTCTTCGGGCAGCCTGGCGGGCAGCCTCGGACTCAATCAGCCGACGCACTTCGGTGACATTTTTCAAAAAAGTGGTTTTGTCTTCGATCTGTAATCGCCATACCAGAACATCCGGGTCAAACAGATTCCAGTTTTCACGCGGAAGTACCTGGGTGCCCACCCGGGGACGGGTCTGAATCAGCCCTTTCTGGGTCAACACTTTAATGGCTTCTCGCAGAACACCCCGGCTTACATGCAATTCCCCGCTCAGTTGATCTTCAGTGGGCAGCACCTCTTCTGTGCGATACTTTCCCCGGATAATTCGCTGGCCGATCTCATCGACAATATACTGGTAAAGCTTACGGTGGTAGGTGTTGGCATGCATGTTTTCGCCTCTAATCATAAAATGATTGAATCATTATATCTTAAGTTCCGCTTGGCGTCAAATAGACCCAAACTTTTTATGCTCATAGAGCGTATCCACTTATTTGATGTTTTATATCAGTTAAATATCAAAGATATCGGTTTGTGTAACAACAGGAAAAGGCTTGACATAGAAATATTTAATTATATAATCATTCTACAATTAAAATCGATGGTGGGTTTTCTGAAACCCATTGGACCAGGAGGTGGGCATGTCTTCAACATTTATTGAACTGGAAGAGCAATATGGTGCACACAACTACAAACCCCTGGATGTCGTTCTCAGCAGAGGGGAAGGTATTTGGGTGTGGGATGTGGATGGAAACCGCTATATGGATTGTCTGGCTGCCTATTCCGCCGTAAATCAGGGCCACTGTCACAAAAAAATCATGCAGACACTCATGGATCAGGCCCAGAAACTGACCTTGACATCAAGGGCCTTTCGCAACGATCAACTCGGTCCTTTTTATCAAGAATTGTGTGAACTGACCCGCTCTCACAAGGTCCTGCCCATGAACAGCGGGGCCGAGGCTGTTGAAACCGCAATTAAAACAGTTCGTAAATGGGGATATACTGTCAAAGGCGTTACGGATAACGAGGCAGAGATCATCGTTTGCGAAAACAATTTTCACGGCAGAACCATATCCATCGTCAGCTTCAGCACGGACCCTGATTCACAAAAAGGGTTCGGCCCTTTCACACCAGGTTTTAAGGTGATTCCTTTTGGTGATGCAGCTGCGTTCGAGGCTGCCATTACGCCGAAAACAGTCGCTTTTCTGGTGGAACCGATTCAAGGGGAGGCCGGTGTCATTATTCCGCCTGAAGGGTACCTCAAAGAGGTCAGGAACATATGCACCGAACAGAATGTCATGCTTATTCTGGATGAAATACAGACCGGGCTGGGTCGTACAGGCAAACTTCTGGCAGAAGAACACGAAGGGATTGAAGCGGACCTGACCCTTATCGGCAAAGCCTTGTCCGGCGGGTTTTATCCGGTATCGGCAGTTCTCTCGAACTCAGAGGTCATGAATGTCCTGCAACCGGGCGAGCACGGTTCAACCTTTGGCGGCAATCCCCTGGCATGTGCGGTGGCACGGACAGCCCTTAAGATACTCATTGACGAAGGAATGATCGAAAACGCAGCAGAGATGGGGGCCTTATTTTTAGACGGCTTAAAAAAGATTGCAAATCCGCTGATTAAGGACGTCCGTGGAAAAGGTCTGATGCTTGCCGTGGAGTTTTATCCAGAGGCGGGAGGGGCCCGTCAATTCTGCTTGAGGCTCAAAGAAAATGGACTGCTCTGCAAAGAAACACATCAAAATACGATCCGTTTTGCACCACCCCTGGTAATCACCCCAGCGGAGGTTGAATGGGCTTTGGAAATAATAGCCAAGGTTGTTCGTGCATAAACTCATATATCAATCAAATAAACAATGAGCGTGTAAACCGTTCATAAACAAGCGACATCGTCGCGTATGATAAAATCGCTCAAGCGATTTTATGGAGGAAACGGAAATGGTGGAAAATGTCATTATCATGGGTGCTGCCGGACGGGATTTTCATAATTTTAATGTCTATTTCAGAGATAACCCAAGGTATCAGGTCATCTGTTTTACCGCTACACAGATACCCGACATCCATGGGCGCCAGTATCCGCCTCAGCTTGCCGGGTCCATGTATCCCAATGGAATTCCCATAGAAAGTGATGAGCGACTGATGGAAATGATCAAAAAAAATAAGGTCGACCTGGTGGCTTTTTCATACAGCGATGTACCGCATACGGAAGTCATGCACAAGGCCTCCCAGGTGATAGCAGCCGGTGCAGATTTCATCATCATCGGTGCATCCTATACAATGATCACGTCTTCAAAAAAAGTGGTTTCCGTTTGTGCCGTGCGTACAGGCTGCGGGAAATCCCAGACCAGCAGGCAGATCGTGCAGGTTCTTAAAGATGCAGGAAAAAAAGTGGTTTCCGTTCGCCATCCCATGCCCTATGGAGATTTGACCAAGCAGATTGTTCAGCGTTTTGCCACCTATGAAGATTTTGAGAAACATGCCTGCACCATTGAAGAGCGCGAAGAATATGAACCGGTGGTTGACATGGGCGCCGTCATATATGCGGGAATTGACTACGAGAAGATACTTCGCCAGGCTGAAGAAGAAGCGGAAATTATTGTCTGGGACGGCGGCAACAATGACACACCGTTTTATAAGCCGGATGTGCATGTGGTGGTTTTCGACCCGCACCGCGTTGGTCATGAAACAACCTATCACCCCGGTGAAACCAATTTGTTGTTAGCGGATATCGCTGTTATCAACAAGGTGGACAGCGCAGATCCCAGGGATGTGGAAACACTGAAGCAGACCATTTCTCAGCACAACCCCAAGGCCAGAATCGTTTTGGCCGATTCAGAAGTAAGCGCTGAAAATGGAGAAAGCATGCAAGGCAAACGTGTCCTGGTCATTGAGGATGGACCGACCCTTACACACGGGAATATGAAATTCGGTGCCGGTGTTATTGCGGCTCAGCGATACGGTGCAGCTGAGATGGTGGATCCGCGACCGTACCTGGTGGGCACTCTAAAGAAAACTTTCGAGACCTATCCTGAAATAGGTAAGGTGCTGCCTGCCATGGGATATGGCGAACAGCAGGTTAAAGACCTGGAGGCAACCATCGACGCATGCGAGTGCGATCTGGTTGTTTCGGCCACACCCATTGATCTTACACGATTGGTGAAAATCGAGAAACCCATCCTCCGGGTTCGCTATGACTATCGAAACAACAGTGAGCCAACCCTGGGTGAACTCGTCATGGAAATGCTCAGTTAACTGTTGGAGGTGCGTCGTCATGAACCAAACCGGCATAGGCGTTTCAAAACCCACCCTGCTGATAGCCCTTGGGGGGAATGCACTGATCCGGAAAGGGCAACAGGGTACGATCTCCGAACAATTTGAGAATCTCCGGGTTCCCATTAGCCAGATTGCATCGCTCGTCGATAAATACAACATCATTATCTCCCACGGTAACGGACCACAAGTCGGGAATCTGATGCTACAGCAGGAATCCTGTAATGCCGTACCCAAGCTGCCCCTGGAGATACTAGTGGCCCAAACCCAGGGACAGATCGGCTACATGATCGAATCCGTATTGGATGAAATGCTCATGGAACAAGGTGCGGGCTTTCACCCCCTTGTTTCGTTGATCACCTATGTGGTTGTAGACAGAAATGACCCGGCATTTGTCCGCCCGACCAAACCCATCGGGCCGTGCTTTACCGCAGTGGAAGCCAAAAAACTGACGTATCCCACGATGCAGACTCCCAAGGGATTTCGACGTGTTGTTGCTTCGCCGAATCCTGTTACCATTATTGAAAAAAGAGAAATCAAACGATTGATAAACGCTGGTTTTCTTGTCATCTGTTGTGGCGGAGGCGGTATTCCCGTCGTTCGAAATGGACGTGCTTTCAATGGTGTTGATGCTGTGATTGACAAAGACCTTGCCAGTTCGCTTCTGGCCGTAGAAGTTGGAGCGGAATTGCTGGTGATCGTCACGGATGTAGAAGGTGTTTTAAGTGACTTTGGCACCCCCAAGGAAAAGCTGATTCAGCGTTTTTCAATAAAAGATGCCATTGATTTCTTGGGTCACAACCAGACAGGCAAAGGATCCATGGAACCTAAGGTGGAGGCGGCTGTGCGGTTTCTGAAACACGGCGGCAAACGAGCCGTGATTACAGGCCTCGATGCGATTACTTCCGGGGTAAACGGAACGGCAGGTACCCAGATTACCGATGCTGAAATAAATATGTAGATATGATTGATATGATTTAAAAATCAACACCCCTGAAAGGTACTAACTGACAGTTGATTTGAACACATTTAGACGTGATATCAGTATATTAAGTTTAATCATAGAACCTCGAATTTCTCTTAATCCATGAATTTGATGAAGTCTTTATAGACTCGTATCCCTGCTACCTTGATATTTGCATTGACAAGTTTCTTCACGGGCCGAAAGACGATTGAGGTGAACGGCCACATGATTCGCAATTCGTTTGATATGCTTTGGAATAGTGGATGTTGATCAAGTAAATTAGTTTTTCAGGTGATTCCATACTTTTCTCTTAAAAATAGAGTTGTGTCGATCCATGGAATCTTTTAATGCAGCAAATTCTAGACCATCCCCGTTTTATTCGCTTGTTTTTTCATTTTGCCATAGGATAATATGCCTGCACGGAACCGATGTATGAACACCGGATGAAAAAGTTATAACAGCCCGCGGTGATATATCGTTATCGTATTTGAAAAATTAAATTTTATTCATTTATGACAAAATCTACGCGGGTTTGTAATCATGGGGATAAAAATTGGCCAGGATAATAATTGTCGATAGCAATCAAAGTACACGTCGAAAACTCGAGCGTCTACTCATGGACAACAGCTATCGTGTCATTCAGGTTGAGTCAGGTGAAATGTTACTTGAAACACTCCGTCAAACTCCGCTTGATCTCGTCATTATGGAAGCACAACTGCCAGGCCTCGGTGGTCTGGAAACATTAGAGAAACTTCGCGAGACCAATCCCCGTTTGCCGGTCATTATCTTTTCGCAAAACGCAACAACAGAAGATGTAATAAAAGCATCAAAGCTTGGTGCTTTCGAATATGTGATTGAACCGTCCATCGATGCTGAGATGATAAAACTTGTCGAAATGGCATTGGAAACAGGACGTTTCACTCGTGCACCTGTCGGTATGGTCCAGAATTCGGGTCAATATTCAGGCGATAATCTGGTGGGCCGATCTCAACCTATGCAGACTGTTTACAAGGCCATCGGCCGGGTGGCACCAACCAACGCAACTGTACTTATTCGCGGTGAGTCGGGTACCGGTAAAGAGTTAGTGGCACGGGCAATTTATCAACACTCCAACAGGGCGAGCGGCCCCTTTGTGGTGGTCAACTGCGTGGCCATTCCAGAAAATTTGTTGGAAAGTGTATTGTTCGGATATGAAAAAGGGGCATTTACAGGTGCCGACAGGCAACGAATCGGGAAGATTGAGTACGCTGATCAAGGAACAGTTTTCCTGGATGAAATTGGCGACATATCCCTTAATATTCAGGCAAAACTGCTACGTCTTCTACAGGAAAGAAGCATTGAACGTATTGGCGGAAAGCATCCTATCCAAGCTGATGTAAGGATCATCGCTGCTACCAATGCGGACCTTGAATCCAAAATGCGCAATGGGACAGTTTCGCGAGGATCTCTACTACCGAATAAATGTTGTGTCGTTGAGCCTCCGTCGCTAAGAAGCCGTTCCGATGATATAGCAATGTTGGCGGATTATTTTCTGGCTAAATTTTCCCATAACCTGTCAGTTCGAAATCCCGGTATACTGCCAGAGGCAAAAGATATCCTTATAAATCACAACTGGCCTGGAAATGTCAGGGAACTGGCCAATACCATTGAAAAATGTTTGATCTTCAGCAAAGGCCATCCAATTGGTCAGGATGATGTCGCCCACTTGATTGAAGGCAGAAAAGAAACGCTTTATTCGCAATCCGAGAACCTTGATAAATATATTAAGGACTGGGCGAGAAAAATGATACGCGAAGGCAAGAATAATCTTTTATCGGATATGACCAACCATGTGGCCAGGAATTTAATAGAAGAGACACTCTCTTTCTTTAATGGAAATCGTAGCCAGGCGGCCAGACGATTGGGCATTTCTAGACCGACCCTGCAAAAAAAAATTGCCAGTTTTGGTATTGAACCATCCTTTCCCGATTACTCTGATAAATAATTTTCCACACCTGCAAACTAAATTTACACCTCTTTACTCCTCCTGAATACGCTTTTCATAACACATCTTGTCAGATAGTTACAAAAAATCAAACTAACTAATTGAAATAATATAAAAATATATTTATACCTCTTGAATGAAGCCGAAGATGGCACAAAGCTTGCGGATATGACGTGCAGTTGAAGAACTGAATATAACTGACAGTGGGAAGCAATCATGAAAGTTGACACATTAGAACATGATAAAAGGCCGCCAAAAACTAGGAACCTGGTACTGACTGTAATGTTGGTGGCCGGTATGCCATTACTTTTTATCGGGTTCATTATCATTCAACAGTTTGGTGATGTCTACAGCGATAAAATCACGGATCACCTGACGGCATTAGTAAAAAAGCACAGCCGATCAATTGACAACTTTTTAACTGATCGACTTGGGAATATCCGCGTCCTTGCCAGATCACATGCTGTCGAAGATTTAGCGGACAAGGCCTTCCTAACTGAAAAATTGGCAATACTGCGTGAAGAGTATGGTGGTGTTTTTGTTGACCTGGGATTAGTCGATCCAGATGGTGTCCAACATGCATACTCAGGTCCATTTAGTCTTGAAAAAGCCGATTATTCCAACGCTCTATGGTTTTCTCAAGCCCAAGAAGCCCAATTTTACATCAGTGATGTTTTCACCGGATTGCGAGGGTCGCCACACTTTATCGTGGCAGTTAAAATACCATGGAACAATGAGGGATGGATTTTGCGAGCAACCGTGAACTTCAATACCTTCAACGCATTGGTTTCAAACATAAGGATTGGGGAAACAGGTTTTGCCTTTATTATTAACAGAACGGGTGAACTCCAGACAAATCCAAAGTTTGAGGTTGACAGCCATAAAGGGCCTTATAGGGTTTCCTTAAGATGGATTTAGAACCCGATAAAGTTCACATCAAAGAAATTCCTGATGATTTAGAGCGTGATAATATATTTGCGGTCATCCCTCTACACAATGGAAGGTGGATCCTGTTTTTTCAACAGGAAGTGTCTGATGCCTTTGCAACATGGAATTACATTAAAGCGATCGCAACACTCCTCTTTTTGTTTTGGAGCTCAATTGTTGCACTTTTCACGTTTATTATAGCAAAACGCATGGTCCTTAGGATCGAAGAGCTCTTAATACAGAAAGAAAAAATGGGAGACCAGGTAGTCGAGGCCGGCAGATTGGCCTCTATTGGGGAGTTGGCTGCCGGTATTGCACATGAAATTAACAATCCGGTGGCCATCATGGTTGAAGAGGCTGGTTGGATACAGGATCTTCTGGAAGAGGATGTTCCGGCCTCATCAGACAATCTGGCAGAATTCAAAAGGGCTTCAATCCATATAGAAAGCCAGGGAGAAAGGTGCAAGGAAATCACTCAAAAATTGTTATCATTTGCCCGAAAACAGACCCAACCAAAATGCATCTCAATTTAAGCGCATTGATAACTGATATAATGCTCTTGTAGATCAGAAGACACGGTATGCAAATGTACAGATAGAGACCCAATTGGATTCGTCACTTCCGCAAGTTTGGGCATCAAGTACTGAACTGCAGCAGGTCTTGCTCAATCTGCTCAATAACAGTGTTGACGCCATGGATTCATCCGGAGGGCGGATTCAGATCACCACAAAACTGAACAATCAAAATATTGTAATCCAAATTGCCGACAACGGCAGCGGCATTGCCCGGGCCAATCTTTCTCGAATATTTGATCCCTTTTACACCACCAAACCCGTAGGAAAAGGAACAGGGCTTGGGCTGTCAATCTGCTATGGGATCATAAAAAAAATGGGAGGGATATTGAAGTTCAAAGTGAAAAGGGAGTGGGGACAACCTTTTCTATTTATTTGCCGATTGACAAAAACCAGACAGAAAAGATCGACTTGAACCACAGTTTGGAATCAGAAAACCCTTAAAAAACATAAAGTATCTATTCGGAGGAAATCATGATTTATAAAGGCGCAACTCATAGCTCCACCATCAATATTGTTGGTAGATGACGAAGCCGGTTTTTTAGAAGCCCTTTCAAGGCGTATGGTAAAAAGAGGCCTAAAGGTGTCCACAGCTTTAAGTGGGGCTGATGCATTGAAAAAACTTAAAAAAGGTGGCGGTTCATCGAATTTTGATGTGGTTATTCTGGACGTAAAAATGCCTGGAATGGATGGACTGGAAACTTTGTCTAAGATTAAACTGGAGCATCCCAATCTCGAGGTGATCATGCTAACGGGCCACGCTACGGTTGAAAACGCCATAGAGGGAATGAAATCCGGGGCATTTGACTATTTGATGAAACCCTGCTCCATTGACCTGCTTGTAATGAAGGTTGATCGCGCGGTTATAAAGAAGCGTGAACATGAAGGTAAGATTCTCGAGGCAAGGGCTCAGATGATCGCCTTAAGAAAGGGCTATTAAGAGGGAAGTAATGGCAAACTGCAAAGCAAAGATCCGCCTGCTATTAGTCGATGATGAAGTCGGTTATCTGAAGGTGTTATCAAAACGCCTGGAAAAACGGAATATTGACGTAATCACCGCGAATACCGGGCAAAGGGCCATACAGCTTTTACGGCGCAACGACTTTGACGTAGCAGTTGTTGATCTGAAGATGATGGACATGGACGGGATCGAAGTTCTCGATATACTAAAAAAATTGGATCCGGACATAGAAGTCATCATTCTGACAGGCCATGGGTCGGAGCGGGCTGCTCGCGAAGGGATTCAGAAAGGTGCTTTTGACTACCTTACAAAACCATGTGGCCTTCAAAACCTGGTTAATGCCATACACTCGGCAAATGCCAGGCGAATGGGAATAGAACTTCCTGACGGAACATAGGGAAAGCTTATGCTAAAAAATCGATTTGGACAATTATGTATTGCATTGGGGTGTGCATTGATCGTTATGCTCATCCCGCGGCCAGAAGGAACAAAATTCGAAATTATTGGTGATCAGGGCGATGTATTGATATCACATGTTGATGATAATTTTCAGCTTGACGACAACAAT
>CAVUUM010000018.1:0-11457 GCA_963744665.1 uncultured delta proteobacterium
GGATTATTGTTCAAGGTAATTCACCATTGGACAACGTTATTCGCTCAATCTATAATAAAACATGAAAAATAGGTAGTTTCCTCGTAACCCAATTTTCGGGATTGAGCGAACGCGAAATGAATAATCCCCTGGCGCTTTGCGAACTCGCCGCAAGGGCTCCTAACATCAGCGCTATCAATAAAGTTAAATATGCATGGCTGCTAAATGACCGTGTTTTCACATTGGATTATCATTGACATGCGCTGATGTAAGGTGCCCTAATTGGCTCAAACAGCGCAAATCGCCATTGGATCACCCATTTCGCTCGATCTGTGGTGAAAACCGAAAGTTGAGCTCGTAACCCATAAAAGCGACAACGTCGCGCCATATAAAATCACGAAGTGATTTTATTATTGACTTTAAATGTCTCCAAAAGTTACATTATAGCTAATTTATAACTTTAATCCATTGTTCAAGTGTTACGGCTGCGCACACAAATTCGCGAAACGAATTTTTTATCAAACAAGGAGGTAGATCATGGGAAATGTGCCCGACACGATTCAAACCTGGCAAATGGTACAACCGACAACCCGGAACAAAGAGACAAATGAAATCATTCCGGGAAAGATAGAAAAAAAAGAACTTCCGGTTCCCGAACTTATGCCCCAGGATGTTCTGGTGGAAGTTGCCGGTTGTGGTGTCTGCCACACGGATTTAGGCTATTTTTATGATGGTGTTCCAACGGTCTCAAAACCCCCGTTAACACTTGGGCACGAAATATCCGGTACCGTGGTGAGCGGCGATGAAGCCTGGATAGGGAAAGAGGTCCTGATACCAGCCGTCATGCCCTGTCGCCGTTGCTATTTGTGTAAGACCGGTCGGGGAAACCGTTGTTTGAATCAGAAAATGCCAGGCAACAGTATCGGTATTTATGGCGGTTTTTCGAGCCACATACCCGTACCGAGTATCGATCTATGTGAAATCAAGACCAGGGGAGATATTCCCCTGGCCCATCTGGCCGTGGTGGCGGATGCCGCAACAACCCCATTTCAAGCAGCCAAAAGAGCCGACCTCCAAATCGGTGACAACGTTATTGTCATCGGTATCGGTGGTGTCGGGCAGTATATGGTTCAGATTGCAAAGGCGCTCGGTGCCGGATGTGTGATCGCCGTGGATATTGATGAAAAACGCCTGGAACAAATTCAAAATTATGGCGCTGATGCAGCTATCAATGCAACCGGCAAGGGACCCAGGGATATCTCGGGTGAAGTCAAAGCCCTGAGAAAGCAAAAAGGCCTCCCTGGTTATGGATGGAAAATATTTGAAGTGACCGGCAGCAAGCCTGGCCAGGAAACCGCTCTGGGGCTCCTCAGCTTTACCGGCAAATTGATCGTTGTGGGATTTGGCATGCAAAAACTCGAGTACTCCATCAGCCGACTCATGGCTTTTGATGCAGAAATCATCGGCACCTGGGGCTGCCTGCCGGAATACTACCCCCAGGTTCTCGGGATGGTTCTTTCCGGAAAGATCGATATGGCTCCTTTTGTTCAGACCCGTCCCATGAGCACGATTGCAGCCGCCTTTGAAGAAGCCCATAGCCAATCACCGGATAGGAGAATCGTGCTGGTACCGGATTTTTAGATGGCGATAGTGTTTGGTGTTTGGTATTTGGTGTTTCGCAATTAGTACTTGGTGTGTTGTCATACCGTCAAATAGAACTGTCTATTACATCTCCAAATCCAAAACACCAAACCCAAAACACCAAACCCAAAACACCAAACACAACACCAAACCCAAAACACCAAACACAACACCAAACCCAAAACACCAAACACAATTTTAAAAAAGGAGAATATCATGGCTTTAGAGTGGATGCCGCGGGACAATGAAAAAAAAGATCATTCTTTGCACACGGGAGGGCACTGGGGGAGCGAAGCGCCCTGTGTTGTCGTTGAAAAAAAAGCGTTGCAGGATCCTTCGGGAAAAGTTCAGGATGGTTTGCATACCCTATGGATCCGTCTGAACAATCCCAGACAGTACAATTCGTACACGACGGAAATGGTCAAGGGCGTGATCGCCGGATTTGAAAATGCTTCACTTGATCGCAGTGTTGTGGCGGTTGTTTTTACCGGCACTGGGCCCTATGCATTCTGCACCGGTGGAAATACAAAAGAGTACAGTGAATATTACAGTCGCCGCCCGGATGAATACGGTCAGTATATTGATCTGTTCAATCATATGGTGGATGCCATACTGTCCTGTAAAAAACCGGTTATCTGCCGTGTCAACGGGATGCGTGTCGCCGGTGGTCAGGAAATCGGCATGGCCTGCGATCTTGCCATATCATCGGATCTGGCCATTTATGGACAGGCCGGACCCAAACACGGATCTGCTCCGGTGGGTGGATCATCCGATTTTTTGCCGTGGTTTCTGAGCATGGAAGACGCCATGTGGAACTGTGTTTCCTGCGAAATGTGGTCGGCCTATAAAATGAAAGCCAAAAATCTGATCAGTAAAGTGGTTCCAGTTCTGAATGTCGATGGCGAATGGGTACGTAATCCCATGATTACCATTGATAAATATGTGGAGGACGGGGAGATTGTCTTTGGAGAATATAAAACCGGTGAAGCCTTGAATGAAGCCCGTGCTTTTGTCAAAGAACATCAACCCAACGCAAACTTTGAACGCCTGGACAAGGAAGTCGACAAGATTGTCTGGACATTTGCCAACCTTTTCCCGGGTTGTCTGATGCAGTCCATCGACAGTATTCGACAGAAGAAAAAATATTTCTGGGATACCATGAAAAATTCCCACAGACATTGGCTCGCAGCCAACATGGGCGGTGAAGCGTTTCTCGGTTTTGGAGCCTTCAACACCAAAAAGATCACGGAACAGGATACGATTGACTTTATCAAATTTCGACAGAACATTGCTGAATGCCGAGGCTGGGACATGGATATGTTTGCAGAAGTCATGGGGAAACCCAAGTAGATACTTGGGTCCAAAAGGCCCGGCACTGATTCAATCCTACAAGGGCTAATATTCTACACATTCAGCGTGTGATAAATTCTAAATCTGAATATCGAAATACGAAACAAATCCAAATATCAAATGCTCAAATGACTCAAACATAGTGCTTGAGCTTATATGGCAAAGGTCTTGTTTTGATCATTCGAATTTTGATCATTCGGTATTGTTTAGAATTTCGAATTTCGTGCTTCGGATTTAAGCAACTACCGCCATCGGCATAGCCATGTATCTCTGACCTGGCCCAAGGAACCAGGTTTTAAATGATGGGAAAAAAATGAAGGAGGGGTCCAACGGTGAGATATCCCAAAGAATGTATCCTCAAGGATTGTGAAGAAGCAGTGATTCGTCCGATGAAATCGGAGGACGAATCACTGCTGTATCGGTTTTATGAAAATATACCCGAAAACGATCGGTGGTGCATGCGCTATGACACCACCAAACCGGAGACTGTCCGCAAGTGGATTACAAACATGGATAGCGGTGCCGTGTTCTCCATCATAGCACTCTGCAACAATGCAAATGATCGGGCACGGCAGTTTACATTTCAGGGAATTCGGGGCCACCAAGCATGTTGGGCGTTTCCGTATCGTCGTTATGCCGGAATTCCGCAACAAGCGATTGGGAACCTGGCTTTTGCTGGATTTAATTCAAGCCGCTATGGACAAAGGGCTGCAAACATTACGAACGGATCTGGTCAGAGGTATGGAAGATGCGGCCATCGAGGCCGTTAAAAAGTTTGATTTTTTTCAACGCGCAGAGCTCAAAAACTATGCCATCGGCCCGGATGACAGCATCCATGACATGGTGATTATGGTCAAACGACTGCATGCCAACTGGACAGATTATTAGAGCAGGGTCGGAGGGTATCAGGGTTGGAGGTTTGGAGGGTGAGCTATAAGCCATAAGCTTTAAGCGATAAGCAGTTTTCCAGCTAATAGCACCTAACAGCCTACAGCCTAACCCCCTAAAAGGCTTAAAAAATAGGGTTCGAGGGGCCAAGGATCCAAGGATTAGAGAGTAGTTGACAGCTATCAGCAAGTTGCAGCATTTCAGCCTCCAAGCATTCTTATTTTCTCATCTTTTATTTGGAATAACATTTTAAACCATGGTCGAATCTACGGAAGACAAACCCTTGACCCCTCGGACCCTCGAACCCTCGGACCCTGCTCAAACCCCCTCCACCCCTCCAACCCTTCAACCCTCCAACCCTTCTCAAACCCCCTCCAACCCCGCAATCCGTATCCGCTCTTTCTGTAAACTTGAAGAGATACGACGCTATACCTTTGATGGGCAGTTCGGTATGCATGCGCAATACAAGTCCCTTTATACAAAAAGGGAGAGTCTGGAAAACAATACAGCACAAGTGAATGCGAATGTTACACTGGCATTGGAAGGTGACAATATTATCGGCTTTGGCGTTCTCAATCACCCCGATGAAGGTGACCGCTGGCAGGAGATGGGGCCGGGGTTGATGATGGAGGTAAAAGCCATCGAAATCTGCAGACGATTTCGATCTTCTGGAATTGCTGCGGATATTCTGAATCTGCTGATGACGTCTCCTGCTGTTGAGAATATGATCGTCTATATGGTTGGATATTCCTGGACATGGGATCTGGATGGTACAGGCAATTCAGCCTTGGCTTATCGGACAATGCTCATCCGGTTGTTTGAGCCTTTTGGTTTTCAGGAACTCCAGACAAATGAGCCGAATATCTGTTTGAAACCGGAAAATCTTTTTATGGCACGTATTGGACAGAGCGTGTCGGAAGAAAATAAGAAGAAATTTAAATGGTTGAGGTTTGGGATAACATAGCTGATAGCTCATAGCTGTTAGCTCATAGGAACTTGGAATCCAAGAGACAGGGAGGCTCCTATCAGCTTTCAGCTATGAGCTATGAGCTATCAGCTCACTAGTTGTCCGGAAACACCTCCTTTGGCTTGGTAGTATTGCCGGTGGCATTCGGAAAGTCCTTTGCAACATAGGCTTTTTGGTTTGTATCGATCAGGTGATTGGCCTCTTCCATGTAGTTGGCAAATCGAAGCTTGCATTCATAAAAGCCGTGCCACCAGGCATAATCCGGGGCCATCATCATGACACCCATACGGGCTCGCCGGCCTTCGTGGTGCCAGAGCTCATAGTATTCGACTTCCAGGCGTTCGTCGAAAAACGTTGTATTGTCCAGCAGACCCTTTTCGTAAAGCTCTCCCAGCTTGGCATTGGCCGGCTTAAAATAAACCTCGTTATATTCTTCTACGGCCTTGTCGAAGCCCTCATAAAAATCGTTGATCCAGGCGTCCCCGTGGCAGGCGCTGCAGACATTTTTCATCTTCTGGCGTTCATCCTGCCAGTTGGTTCCGGAAGGAAACGGTTTGAAATCCTGAGGACGAACCGTCAGGGGTGCCTGGGTTTCCCAAGACAGGCGCTGGGTAACATCGTGGCTGGTGGGCTCTTTGCCGGATCCGGACATATGACACGCCGCACAGGTGGGCGCACGATAGTCTACGCCTGGCGTCCAGGTACCGCCGGCAGCATCGAAATTGTATTCGTCTTTATAAGCGTGGTAAATCGTGCCATGTTTGGACTCTTCATAGATTTCGATCTGGGGATGATCGGGCCCCAGATGACACTGATCACAGGCCTCGGGTTTGCGGGCCTCGGCCACGGAGAAGCGATGGCGCGTGTGGCAGGAGGTGCAGGCCCCCTTGCTGTTGTCCAAATTAATGCGGCCGACACCGGCATTGGGCCAGGTGGCCGGATCAATCTTGCCTTTGTCATCGATACTGATAACGGTGCCATGGCAATTGAGGCATCCTACCTTACGTTCGTTGTCGGAATTCATGCCCTTGTTGAGCCAGGGATCGAGCTTCCATATGATTTCGATGGTGTTGGCATGTTTGGATTTGCTGTACTGGGTTGCCTCGTCCGGATGACAGCGCGAACAGTCCTTGGGTGTCACGATCGAAGCAATCGACATCTTGTATTTGCCTTCACCCCACGGCAGGTCGGAACGGCTGTAATACTTTTCGTGATCCTGGGCCACGTCCTGATCACCGGGCTGGACCAGATGGCAATCCAGACACGTAATGTTGGCATTGGCATGCCGGCTCTTGGCCCAGTCGGCAAATACGCCTGGCGTGCTGACCTGGTGACAGGCAATGCAAGCCTGCGCTTCAGGGGGCACGCTACGCTCGATCCGGTATTCCTTGACTTTGGCGAAATTGGGCTGGGCTGCTACCGCCAAAACACTGGCAGCCAGTAACACGATGCTCAGCACCCCCACCAGCATGATTGGATTGGGTCTCCTCATGGGTATCACTCCTTTCAACCTAAATTGAGTGTTCTACAATGATAGTTGCCGCAGCCCTTTGGCCTGATACGGCTGCTTGCGGGTTTGTCGAAACATCACCAGACCCCGGTCTGAATGAACCAAATCGTAGTGACAGTCGATGCATTTCTTCTCATAACCCGGGCGGGAATATACCACTGATCTGTGTGCCAGCATCGCTCCCCGTCGGGTCGGCATGTGCAGTAAATTCCGGTGACATTTCTGACACATTTTATTGTTAAAGGCGTCATACGCCGCCTCACGTGCTTTTGCGCGATCGTATTTCCCAACAATGAAATGGACAGCCACATCTTTAAGGCCATGATACGACTTGGCAAAGAAAAAGTCGAAAGTGTCCTCGGGGGCTGGCAAATGGCAGTCCATGCAATCCACTACAACGCCGGCAGCGTTGTTGGTATGGGTGCTGGATCGCCATGCCACAACGGCCGGCTTGATTTCATGACAGGATGCACAAAATTGGGGTGTGGAGGTTCTGACCATGGTGTAATAGGCAAGGCTGAAAAGAGGAAATGCAATGAACACCCCGAAACTTATCAGGGCGGTAGCAATTATGATTTTTTTCATTTCACTTCCTCATGTGTATCGTGGCAATGAGGTGTGTGTGACTTAGATAAACCGCCACAGCAAGCGCAATCCCATGGTTTGGTGCGAGGACGCTTCAATGGTTGTGCAAGTATTTAAGTGTGGATACGATAACCACAATGCGGTACTATAGGAAAGCTAAAAAAACCATACAGGATGCCTGGAGATGGTGTCAAGAATTATTTTAATTGGGCAAGTACCCTGTCCCGGGCTGGTCGACTTTCCGGTGTGGCAGGGACAAGCTCAATCTGTTCGACGCAAGTCGCACCAATGCCTATTTCAGCCGCTCTGGCGATCTGCACGTGATCGAAAATCCGGGTTTGCATAATCGTTTGGTTGCTGCCGAGCGCTTTTAATGCGGCAACACCCGCGGCATCTATGGCGACACGGTCCGTACCCGCCAGTAATAGGTTTCCCTTGACACGTTTCCCCGTGGCAGGACCGCCATCAACAAAAGCATCGATACCATCGATGAGGACCAGATCCGGTTTGTTCCATGACGTGAGATGTCAGTGGAAAGCTGCGTTCTCCGATTCTGATGGATTTGGCACCCATGTCCCAAACTTTTTTAACGAGGGATACGAGGGTGTCATTGTGGGTGGACCCCGGAGCAGGATCTGCGGTGTTGAAATTGGGTTTGATGAGCACGTTCTTGTTTGTTACGGGGTTGACACCCAGAGCGTCGATACAGACACCGATGCTGGTTGCCCTGTTTTCAGTGGCTAAAAGCGATACAATGGTTTTTTTTATGTCCATAAGGTGCCTCCCTGTCCTTCCAATTTCTGTTTGGCGGTATATGTATCGTATACGAGATTAAATTAACAGAAAAAACGGAATATATTCATTCTTTATCTCTGTACAATCCCGGTATTTTTATTTGACATTGTTTGTGGTAAAGGGCCTTAAGCTGTAACGCAACTTTCGGGGTTCAGCGAACGCGAAATAAATAATCCCCTGGCGCTTTGCGAACTCGCCGCAAGGGCTCCTAACATCAGCGCTGGCCATATGGTTAAACAGCGCAAATCGCCATTGGATCACCCATTTCGCTCGATCTGTGGTGAAACCCGATAGTTGAGCTGTAAGCAATACGTTAGGGTAACCTATGTCCAGAGCTCTTACTTAATGACTAAAGCTCTAAGCGGTAAGCATTAAGCGGCTTATGGCTTACAGCTTATTGCTTATAGCTTATGCCCTCCAACAAAGGAGAAAGGAAAAAACATGTCATCCATCGTAACCCAAGCACCGCGATTCTCTGTGGCTGAAGCAGAAAAGATTGCAGCAGACATTTTTGGTGTTGGCGGCGTATTCAGACAGCTCCCCAGTGAACGGGATCAGAATTATCATATCCGGACGCAGGATCAGAATGAATATGTTCTCAAGATCGCCAACAATTCCGAAGACAGAGAGGCCCTTGAATTTCAAAATCAGGCCATGATTCATGTGAATCGCCACAAGGATCTTTTCTCAGAGGATATGCAGGTGTGCCCCGAAATATACGCCACACGTCAAGGGGAGGTGATCGACACCGTTGCCACGCCCCAAGGCAATCACCATTATGTGCGGCTGCTGTCCTATCTGCCGGGAAAGCCTTTTGCAAAGGTAAAGCCCCATGACGTCGCGCTTCTGAAAAGCCTGGGTTGGTTTATGGGGAGCCTGGATGCCGCACTCACTAGCTTTGACCATCCTGCGGCACACCGAAAATTTCACTGGGATCTTACAGAGGCACCCACGATCATTCAGAGCCTGGCAGAAGCGATTCGTGAAAAAGAAAATCAGACCATGATCATGGGTTATCTGAATCACTATCTGTCGCACACCCAACCAACACTTGACCGGTTGCGGCAGAGCGTGATTCACAACGATGGCAATGATTACAATGTGCTGGTGACGCCGGAGAACCCCTGGCAGAACCGGGTGGACAGTGTCATCGACTACGGTGATATGGTCTATACGCATACGGTAAATGAACTGGCCATTGCCTGTGCTTACGCCATGATGGGGAAAAAGGATCCCCTGTCGGCTGCAAAAACGGTTGTGGCCGGATATCACCAGGCGTATCCACTCGAAGAAATGGAACTGTCCGTTCTGTTCGATCTCATTCTCATGCGGCTGAGTATGAGTGTGTGCCATTCCGCCCATCAATCCCGAATGGCACCGGACAATGCCTACCTGCAGATATCCGAAAAACATGCCTGGACCCTGCTTTGTCAGCTTGGGGAAATTCACCCGCGGTTGGCTGAATACCATTTCCGGGATGCCTGCCGTATGCCGCCGGTGCCCCACACGGGAAAGATCATTGAATGGATTATGGGGCAAAAAGACACGTTTGAACCCATGGTAGACCCGGCCCCGGGAAAGGACTCGTCCATTGTTCTCGATTTGAGTGTTGAAAGCCCGCTGGTCAATGGTATCGACATTCAAAATGACACTGCAGACATGTCCCGGGCTATTTTCGGGCAAATGCATCAAAAAGGTGCCGTCATCGGTATCGGTTGTTATGATGAGGCAAGGGCCATTTATATCTCAGACGCCTACAGGCAGCAGCGCGAGCAGATGCCGGAAATGCGGACGATTCATATGGGTATGGATCTTCACATGCTACCGGGATCCAGCATCCGGGCCTTTTATGAGGGAAACGTCCACAGTTTTAACAACAATGCAGCAAGGTATGATTACGGGCCGACCATCATCCTTTCACATACAACAGGAGACGGCGTTCCCTTTTATACACTTTACGGGCATTTAAGTCCGGCATCGCTGGAAAATCTCAGGGTCGGCCAGGAGATTGCCCGCGGTGAGACATTTGCTGAAATTGGCGACACCCACGTCAACGGAGGCTGGCCCCCGCATCTTCATTTTCAGATCATCACGGACATGCTGGGTGAAGCAGGAAATTACAAGGGCGTGGCGCCTCCAAGCCAGAGACGGGTCTGGAAAGCGCTTTCACCGGATCCTAACCTGATATTGGGTATCCCCGGCAGCCTGTTTCCTGAACGGGGAAGGAGCCGGGCAGAAATCCTGAACTTTCGAAACAAACACATCGGCAAAAACTACAGTATTTCTTATGACAAACCACTGAAAATTGTCAGGGGCAGGGGCCAGTACCTCATCGACCAGAACGGCCAGGCTTATCTTGACGGCGTCAACAATGTCACCCATGTGGGGCATTGCCATCCCGAGGTGGTTGCAGCCGGTCAACGTCAGATGGGGGTACTCAACACCAATACCCGTTATCTGCATGACCATATCATCACCTATTCCCAAAAACTGTTGTCCAAATTTCCCGAACCCCTGCGTGTCTGCTTTTTTGTGTGCACCGGGAGTGAAGCCAATGAACTAGCCTTCCGATTGGCGCGCACCTATACAGGCCGCAAGGATATCATTACCGTGGCGGGTGCGTATCACGGCAATACCAATCTGCTTGTGGACATCAGCCCGTACAAACATGACGGCCCCGGGGGAAGGGGGGCCCCCTCCTGGGTGCAGACGGTGGCGATGCCGGATGGATATCGCGGGCCGTTCAAAGGCCAGGGTGCCAGCACCGGTTCGGCATACGCGGCAGATGTCCAAAAAGCCATAGAACGCATGACAACCAGGGGTGAGGGCGTGGCAGCCTTTATCTGTGAAAGTGTTCTGGGATGCGGCGGTCAGGTGGTACTTCCGGACAACTATCTTAAAGAGGCTTTCCGGCATGTCAGGGATGCCGGGGGTGTATGTATTGCCGATGAAGTTCAAGTCGGTTTCGGACGTGTGGGAAGTCATTTCTGGGCCTTTGAAACCCAGGACGTGGTACCGGATATCGTGACGCTGGGAAAACCCGTTGCCAATGGACATCCCATGGCAGTGTTGGTTACGACCACGGAAATTGCAGCGGCGTTTCATAACGGCATGGAGTATTTCAACACCTTTGGTGGGAACCCTGTTTCATGCGCCATCGGTATGGCCGTACTGGATGTTATTGAAAAAGAACACTTGCAGGAAAATGCACTGAGGGTTGGACATCGCTTGCTGACGGGTTTCGAGAAATTAAAAGAAAACTTCCCCCTGATCGGAGACGTGCGCGGCCAGGGTCTTTTTGTCGGCGTGGAACTGGTTAAAAACCGCGAAACCCTGGAACCGGCTCCGGACGAAGCAACCTATATTATCAACCGTTTGCGGGAGCACGGTATTTTAATCAGTACCGATGGCCCCCTGCACAATATCCTGAAACTGAAACCACCCATGGTGTTTTCAGAGCAGAATGCCGATGATGTCGTGGAAGTACTGGGGAAGATTTTGGCGGAGGACTGTCTGAACCCTATAGTTAGGCCTGTTTAACCATATTGCCGGCGCTGATGTTAGGAGCCCTTGAGGCGAGTTCGCAAAGCGCCAGGGGATTATTCATTTCGCGTTTCCTGAATCCCGAAAGTTGAGTTACTTACATTCCGTGTGACAAACCACGGGGAATGTGTGCGCTGTTGCAGTTAACTACCGGTGACGGTTTCTTCCTATTCAACATTCGATGTTCATTCCTTTTTCT
>CAVUUM010000019.1:0-31705 GCA_963744665.1 uncultured delta proteobacterium
TTTTGTTCCAAAAAGATTGAAGAGAAATAGCAAGCGCATTCCCCTCAGGTTCTGCCCTTCGGCAGTGCTACCCATGCTGCAGGGTACGCTTCTAATTCCTCAATTAAATAGTTCACCGGTTTTTGTCAAGTTTCATGAAATGTCCAGGTTAAAAAAGTTTGCCGTTGATGAACATATGTAAGGCAATACTGGCAGCGTAACCGGCGGCAATGGCCGGGGCCCATTTCAAATGGCTCCCAAAGGTGTATATTCCCCGTGCAGATCCCATCAAGGCAACACCGGCCGCGGAACCAATGGCGAGCAGGCTCCCGCCGGTTCCGGCCGTTAGGGTTATCAGCAGCCATTGTCCTTCGGACATGGACGGGTCCATCATCAAGACGGCAAGCATTACAGGAATATTATCGATGACAGCCGAAATCAGTCCCAGGAGTGTGTTGGCAAGGCTAGCGCCCAGGTCGGTATAGAGATAGCCGGAAACCAGACCCAGATAACCAAATTGAGACAAGCCGCCCACACACAGAATCACACCGTAAAAAAAGAGGAGTGTATCCCATTCAGCCCTTGCAATTCGTTTCATGATATCAAAATGGGAGGTTTTTGCCTTTTGTTCAGTGTGGTCGCGCAAAGTCTCAATGACACCGATGACGGCTTCGTTTTCATCTTTTACCACCGAGGCTGCAATTGACAGCCACTTACCCCCTTCTGAAATGGCAGGGAAAAAAGCCGCAGCTTCATAGGCATGCTTCATGTGGGCGATGGGTTTGTGATGACCATGATAATGGCGTCCAATCTCTTTTTTGGAAAAATTTTCAAGGACGAGGTCCGCCAGTACCAGCCGCTCCCGCCGATAAAAAGGATACCAGTGGCGGCTTGTTCCGATCACGTCTCTTGCCTTGACACCGGACAGTTTTTCCATAGCCGGGTTCCAGTCTGTCACCAGGTGGTCTTTGTCGATCATAAATGTGGGATCCGGGAAATGCTTGACATAGGTCGACAGATTTTTTCCCTGCCTTACCAGGTTGTATATGGGGTGCAGCGCCTCGTGGGGTCGTTGTCCGAGAATACTGTCATACCGATATTCGACACCTTCCATTTTTTTCAGGAAAAATGAAAAAACACCCAGGTACCCGAGACCCAGCATCATGCCGGCGGCCGGCGGCAGATTCAGGAAATTGTGAAAACTGACCGCCGTGATGATGGTCAAAAGGAAGAGAATCATGATCCGATGGGCGCCTTGTTTCATGGAGACCTGTTCGTCGGAAACGGTCGGAGTGGCCGATTCCACGGCAAAGCTCATAAGAAATGCCGGCATCAGCCAGTTGATGAGGGAAGGCAGCAACAAGAGAAAAAAACGGGTAAATTCGATTTTCCCTTTTTGCCATACCATCAGGGTGGTGATGTCGCCAAAAGGTGAGAAGGCGCCGCCCGCATTGGCAGCCACGATGACATTGATGCATGAGATGGCGATAAAGGGTTTGTTGTTTCCCCCTACGGCCATGATCACGGCTCCCATGAGCAAGGCCGTTGTCAAGTTATCGGCTATGGGCGAGATGCAGAATGAAAGGATACCGGTGATCCAGAAGATTTTTTTTAAAGAGTAACCCCGGGAGACCAGGTGTGCACGAAGTGATTGAAAGACATTTCTTTCCTCGAGGGCGTTGATGTAGGTCATGGCCGCCAGGAGAAACAGAAACAGTTCCGCATATTCCAGCAGGCTGGCCTTTATGGCATCGTGAGCCGTATGCGTGTCACCGATACTTGCATAGGCCAGTGCAACCAGCACCCAGATGAGACCCGCCGCAAAAAGCACTGGTTTGCTTTTTCTTAGATGCAATTTGTTTTCCATGGTGACCAGGGTGTAGGCCAGGATGAACAACAGCAGTCCCAGATATCCGTAAATAGAAGTTGTAAAGTCGGTAACGACTGTTACCGAGGAAGCCTCAGATGCCCATGCCACCGAGGGCACAAACATGAATAGTGCCAGTAAACGATAAAATTTCAATGAGTTACCTTTTGTTCTTGAGAATGTAAGCGGTTTCTTTTTCAAAGGTTTTATTGGACTGAGAGCCGATGAGGGTACCGATAACGGATTCCACGGCCGTGTCAAGATCCATGCGTGCCGTGTTGATGATCAAGTCGTAATGCATGATATCTGCAATGTCCTCATGAAATGTTTCGCGGATAAAGGTCTTGCGCCGCTGTTCACGGTTTCGGATCCGTTTTTTTGCCTCAGCCAGGGGAACGCTATTTTTAAACGAAATATTCCTGATGCGGATATCCAGAGGGGCTATGACGCGCACGCTGAATCTGTCTTTGGGCGGAAGAATGAAATTGGCACCACGTCCCACGATGACGCTATGTCCAATTTTCCCAATAATTTCAACTTGCTGTTTGAGAAAGCTCACATAGTCGCCCGTGTAGACATAATTCTTGTCCACCAGCGCGGTGATAAAATCCTGAACTCCGGAGGGCCTTTCCTGCTCTATGGTGTCCAAGGACTGACTTTCCACGGCAGCAGTATTGGCCATTGCAACAAGAATGTTCTTGTCGAAAAGCTTGAAATTTAGTCGTTTAGCTAATTCGTCGGCAATCAGGCGGCCACCGCTTCCCGGCTCTGTGCATAGGGTAATGACGGGAACAGAGGCGCTTTCTTTCAATCGGGAGGCCGGCACGTTCTTTTTGCTGATTGCCTGCTGCTCGGTGATGAATTCCTTAACCGACAACGCAATGGTATCCATAGTGATTTTCCTTTACCTGTTATAGAGGGTTTTTATCGTGTACTGCACGGGCAAAGTAAGCCGCAACAGCAAGTGTATTCCCTGTGGTGACGCGATTGAGCTTGGCGTAATTCATAGTTTATCGGGACTGTGGGATTCTTCAATTTAAAACAGGGATACTAATACTCAGTCGTGCAATGTCAAACATAAAGACGAAACAAAATATATTGCCATAAACCCAGTCTATGGGTTATAGGAACTTGCCGTCCGGATGCAGTTGTATTCACCAGAAGACGGTCAAAAAAAGAGATATTTAAAGCATCAACCAAGCAGAAAGGAATCACAGCATGGAAAGAACATTGTCAATTATTAAACCGGATGCCGTCGGTCGTGGGCTGATGGGCGAAGTGATCAAACGGCTCGAAGCCAATGAGATTCACATCATAGCGATGAAGATGGTGCACATGACCAGGCCACAGGCGCAAGGGTTTTATGCGGTTCACAAGGAAAGGCCCTTTTTTCCCAGCCTGTGTGACTTCATGTCGTCCGGTCCGGCGGTTGTCATGGTGCTGGAAGGTGAAGATGTCATCAAACGATATCGGGCTCTCATGGGTGCCACCAATTATAAGGATGCGGAAGAGGGTACCATCCGCAGGGATTTTGCCACCGACATAGAAAAGAACGTCGTGCATGGGTCGGATGCCCCTGAAACCGCTGCGGTTGAAATCAGTTATTTCTTCAACAGCTTCGAGATCATGACCTAAAATCGCCAGGCGATTTTTGATGTGCATTTCATGAAACTGTGTAATGGTTTTGTTAGGATATAAACCATGACCGACCGCATCAATACGGACAACATCCATATCGTGCTTGTGCAACCCCGGTATCCAGAGAATATCGGATCGGCAGCCAGGGCCATGCGAAATATGGGTTTGCGCCATCTTTCGGTGGTGGCTCCGGAAAATTTCGATCGTTCCCGGGCCTTTAAGCTGGCTACCCATGCTGCGGCAGATGTCATCGAACGCTGCCGGACATATGATGACCTGAAAGAGGCCCTTGCATCCTGTCAATATGTGGTGGGCACCACCGCCCGTCTGGGCAAACATCGGCAGGTTATCCAGACGCCTGAAAGACTGGCCTGTCAGTTGATACCCATCTCCCAGGAAAATCGTGTGGCCATCTTGTTTGGACCGGAGGACAAGGGTCTTTCCAATGCGGATACCCGGCTCTGCCACGCGCTGGTGAATATTCCCACGGCTGATTTTTCATCTCTGAACCTGGCCCAGGCTGTCATGGTCGTATCCTACACCCTGTTTACGTCCCGGCTGGAGCATCCCGCAGCGTTTACGCCCAGGCTTGCCAACCGGCACGAACTCGACGGCATGTACCAGCAGCTCAAGGAAATCCTGGTTCGGATCAGCTATATCAATGCTGACAATCCAGACCACTTCATGAGCAGTCTGCGACGGTTTTTTACCCGTTTGCAGCTACGGGCCAAGGAAGTCAGTATGATCCGGGGTATTATCCGTCAGGTAAACTGGTATGGAGAGAAGCGTTACAGGGATGGGCGGGAAGAAAGAGGAAACCAATAGCGATAAGCTGTAAGCATTAAGCAATAAGCTGCTTACAGCTTAGAGCTTATAGCTAAAAGGAGGAATACATGCGTCTCATTCGGTTTGGTGAAAAAGGGAGCGAACGTCCCGGGCTTTTAAAAAAGGGCCGTATCGTGGATCTGCGGAAACATTTTCCCGACATCCCCGATATTGGTGAGCCCTTTTTTCGTGATGGCTGGTTGACAAAGGTCCGCCAGCTGACGGATCAGGGTGTGGAAATGGATGTACGTCTGGGATGTCCCGTGCACTGGCCGTCCAAAATTATCTGTCTTGGGAAGAACTATGCCGAGCATGCCAGGGAAGGGGGCTTTAAGAGCCCTGAAAAACCGATCCTTTTTTCAAAGGCCATGAACACCCTCAACGGACCCTTCGACCCCATCCTTCTGCCTGAAAGCGCCAGTCAAGTGGACTGGGAAGTGGAACTGGCTGTTGTGATGGGCCGGGAAGGCAAAAGGATTCGGGCAGCAGACGCTTATGCGCATGTGGCCGGGTTCTGTGTCATGAATGATGTGTCGGGTCGCGATGCGCAGTATGGAGACGGACAATTCTTCCGGGGTAAGTCTTTTGACACGTTCGCGCCGCTGGGGCCCTGCCTGGTGACCCGTGATGAGATGGGTGACGTAGAAAATCTACGCATCACAGCCCATCTGGACGGTACGTGCATGCAGGCAGGCAACACCGGTGACCTGATTTTCAAGATTCCCTTTATCATCGAATATATTTCCAGGGACATTACGCTGTTGCCCGGTGATATCATTTCCACCGGCACCCCTTCGGGTGTGGGTATTTACCGAGATCCCCCCATCCTGCTCCAACCCGGCAGTGTCATAAAATGTGAGATTGAGAAGATTGGCTATATCGAGAATCGGGTAAGCGATAAGCTATAAGCGGTAAGCAATAAGCCTTAAGCTTTAAGCCGCTTACCGCTTACCGCTTACCGCTTGTACCCTCCAACCCTAATATTTACTATCCGCATACGCCACCCAGCCACCTGCCTCGACCAGTTCGCGGTCGAACCCGGACAGATCGAAGGGCACCCGTTCTTCACGGTCGGCGGTTCGGAAAATAAAAACCTGTTCATGGAGATCGGTTTCGAGGGTGGTTTCCGTACCTGAAAAATTGGAAAAGAGCCTGTCAATGGTTTCTGCAGGAAGCGCCATGGCCATCATACCGTTGTTGTACATGTTCTGCCGGAAAATCCGGGCAAAGCTTTCGGCAATGACCAGGTTGATGCCGTTGACCTCCAGTACCCAGGGCGCATGCTCCCGGGAGGAACCACAGCCAAAATTGGACCGGGAGAGGATGACGTTTTTGTCTGCATGGTCTGTTTGGGGGTCGAATTCTTCAAGAGTCAAATCTTCCAGCAGGTGGGGTTTGAGAGCCTCCTTGGTAATTTCCGTGAGATATTTTGCCGGGATGATTTCATCCGTGTTGATATCTGATCGATCCAGAAAAAGAACCTTCCCATTAAACGATTTCATGATCTGTCTTTCCTGTAGAGGGTTGAATTGGTGATGTGGCCGGCAACGGCCGTAGCAGCGGCAGTGGCAGGACTCATCAGGTGGATCCGGCCGCCTTTGCCCATTCTGCCGTTAAAGTTTCGGTTCGTGGTGGAGGCACAGACTTCCCCTTCCGCCAGCACGCCGTTGCTCATGCCCAGACAGGCCCCACAGGTGGGGTTGGTGACACAGAAGCCGGCGTCCATAAATGTCTTGATAAGTCCCTGGTCCAGCGCTTTTTGATACGTTTCCGGGGTTGCAGGGGACACAATGGCGCGAACCCGGGGGCTGATTTTGCGACCTCCCAGGGCCCGTGCCGCAGCCTGAAGATCTTCGATGCGCCCATTGGTACAGGAACCGATATAGACCTGGTCCACCTCAATGTCCTGCATTTCTTCAACCGGCTTGACACGGTCGGGCTGATTCCCATGGGTCACCATGGGGCTCAGTTCACTGACATCGATGGAAACGACAGCCTCGTACTCAGCATCCGGGTCCGATACCAGGGGTTGAAACGCTGCAAGGGCAGCCATCTTGGAGCTGTATTCTGTCTGGATATGGGGCCAGAGATAGTCGACGGTATGCATGTCCGGATAACAGATGCCGCAGGTACCCCCCGCTTCAACCGCCATGTTGCACAGGGTCATTCTGGCGGCCATATCCATTGCGTCCACAACCGGTCCGGCAAACTCGATAACCTTATCCGTGGCACCATTGACGCCGATTTGCCCGATAATGTGGAGAATCACGTCTTTGGCAAAGACCCCCGCTCTCAGACTGCCGGATATGTCGATTTTGATGGTTTTGGGATAACGAAAGGCACAGATCCCCTTGAGGATGGCGACTTCTGTGTCTGTTGTGCCGACGCCGGGGGAAAATGCGCCAAACGCGCCATGGGTGCAGGTGTGGGAATCCCCCATGGTGAGGGTGTATCCGGGACGAACAAAGCCTTTTTCCGGAAACAGCGCATGGCAGACGCCGTTGCGGCCGATATCGAAAAAATCGGGTATCTGGTGACGACGTGCCCAGTCCCTGAGGATTTTTCCCTGCAGGGCTGTTTTTGAATCCTTGGCCGGGGAAACATGATCGATGACCACCTTGATTTTTTCTGGGTCAAAGACCTTGTCTTTGCCTCTCTGAAGCAGATCGTTGATGGCCATGGGGGTGGTAATCTCATGGCAGAATACAGCATCGAGGCGGATAATGTGCATATCGCCATGCGGGTTGTCGATCAGATGTGAATCAAAAATTTTTTCGGCAATGGTTTTGCCCATACTTCCTCCGGGTGCCTGCGGCTGTCATTTGCGCTTCGCGCGACATTAGGCCTGCGGCCGTTATTAAGCCTGCGGCTGTTATTTATTGTTGCCCACAGCGTATCGCTTGAAGCTTACTTAAAACTTAAAACATAACACCTAAAACCGCTGTCGGTGTCATTTGCGCTTCGCGCGACATTAGGCCTTGCGGCCGTTATTAAGCCTGCGGCTGTCATTTATTGTTGCTCACAGCGTATTGCTTGAAGCTTACTTAAAACTTAAAACATAACACCTAAAACCGCTTTCGGTGTCATTTGCGCTTCGCGCGACATTAGGCCTTGCGGCCGTTATTATGCCTGCGGCTGTTATTTATTGTTGCCCACAGCGTATCGCTTGAAGCTTACTTAAAACTTAAAACATAACACCTAAAACCGCTTTCGGTGTTATTTGCACTTCGTGCGACATTAGGCCTTGCGGCCGTTATTATGCCTGCGGCTGTTATTTATTGTTGCCCACAGCGTATCGCTTGAAGCTTACTTAAAACTTAAAACATAACACCTAAAACCGCTTTCGGTGTCATTTGCGCTTCGCGCGACATTAGGCCTTGCGGCCGTTATTAAGCCTGCGGCTGTTATTTATTGTTGCCCACAGCGTATCGCTTGAAGCTTACTTAAAACTTAAAACTAAACCTAAAACATAAAACCTAAAACTTAAAACCTAAAACCGCTTTTAATCGCTATCCGTCTTTAACACCGACAAAAAGGCCGATTGGGGAATCATGACTTTTCCGACCATTTTCATGCGTTTTTTGCCTTTTTTCTGTTTTTCCAGAAGTTTTCGTTTCCGGGTAATATCCCCGCCATAACATTTGGCTGTCACATCTTTACGAAAGGGAGAGACGGTCTTGCGGGCCACAATTTTTCCACCTATGGCGCCTTGAATGGCGATTTTAAACATCTGTCGCGGAATTTCCTCCCGAAGCTGGGTACAGGCATGCCGGCCGCGTTCTTCAGCCCGGTCACGGTGAACCAGTTGCGACAGGGCATCTACGCGTTCGCCGTTGATGAGGATGTCCAGCTTGACCATGCGGGTCTCGCGGTAATCGATGATCTCGTAATCAAAGGATCCATACCCCTGGGTTACGGTTTTCAGTTTGTCATAAAAATCATAGATCACTTCCGATAGGGGGAGTTCGAATATCATTTCAAGACGGTTGTTTGTCAGGTACTGGTAGTTTTTGTTGATACCCCGGCGGTCGAGACAGAGCTTCATGACGGCGCCCATATATCTGTCCGGCACCATGATAGATGCCCGGATAAACGGCTCTTTGGTTTTTTCGATGGTGGTGGGATCCGGGTACAGGGACGGGTTGTCGATGACAAGCTCGCTTCCATCGTTCATGATAATGATGTAACGAACCGACGGTGCTGTCAAAATCAGGGACAGGTCATATTCCCGTTCCAGTCGCTCCTGGACAACTTCCAGATGAAGCAGCCCCAGAAATCCGCACCGGAATCCGAAACCAAGCGCCACGGATGAGTCTTTTTCGTAGATCAGGGCGGCATCGTTGAGTTTCAGTTTTTCGAGTGCCATGGCCAGATCCCCATACCCGTCCGATGCCACCGGGTAGATGGATGAAAAGACAACCGGTTTGGCCTCTTTGAATCCAGGGAGGGCCTTGTCACAGGGATGGTCCCTCAGGGTAATGGTGTCCCCGCAACGGGTGTCACTGACGGTTTTGATGCCGGCAATCAGATATCCCACCTGACCGGCAGACAGCTTTTTCCGGGGAACACGAACGATCTGGAATACCCCGATCTCCTCGACCTTGTGAACGGCATTGTTGGACATGAATTTGATGCGGTCTCCCGGTCTGATGGTCCCCTGGAATAGTCGAAAATGAACAATGGTTCCCCTGAAGGGATCATAGTGAGAGTCAAAGATGAGGCCCTTTAAGGGGGCCTCGACATCTCCAGTGGGATGTGGCAGTTTCCGGACAATGCTCTCCAGCAAGACATCGATGCCAAGGCCTTCTTTTGCTGAGGTCTGTATTGCGGTATCGGGGTCAAGACCGAGATCTTCTTCTATCTGCACCATAACCCTGCCGATATCGGCAGACGGCAGGTCTATTTTGTTGATGACGGGAATGATCTCCAGATTGTGTTCCATGGCAAGGTACAGATTTGCCAGGGTTTGGGCTTCGACGCCCTGGCTTGCATCGATGAGCAGCAAGGCCCCCTCGCAGGATGCCAGCGCTCTGGAGACTTCATATGTGAAATCTACGTGACCGGGTGTGTCGATGAGATTGAGATAATAAGTTATGCCGTCTTTGGCGGTGTAAGGCAGACAGATGGTCTGACTTTTGATGGTAATTCCCCGCTCTCTTTCGATATCCATGGTGTCCAGGATTTGATCCTTGAAGTCCCGGTCCGAAACCATATCCGTAGATTGGATGAATCGGTCGGACAGTGTGGATTTGCCATGGTCGATATGGGCAATGATGCTGAAATTTCTAATATTTTTCATGTCGAAATAAAATTATTATGCAAAATCGTCATAGGATTTTATTGTCGGTTGACAGTCAATTTTTATCCGGATATCATATCAGATTAAGTAGATGGTCATCCAGAAGCGACTACTTACCAATTTTATTGGTCCCATGTCAACCAGGCGTTCCAATGCCCGGTTCGACAGAAAAAAGGAAAGGGTTTTTTGTGGAAGCGGACATACTAATTGTTGATGATGAAGAAGGCATCCGCCTGTCCATGCAGGAGTTCGTGACGGTGTCCGGATTCAGGACCTTGACGGCGGAAAGCGCAGAAGAAGCTTTGGCACTGCTTGCGGAACGTCAAGTCGATGTTGTTATTACGGATATCATGCTACCGGGAATGGATGGTCTTGAACTCACGGACGTGATCAAGAAAGATTACAATATCGATGTCATCGTACTGACGGGATATTCGGGTGACTATTCCTATGAAGAAGCCATCAGCAAGGGTGCCAGTGACTTGGTATTCAAACCGGTCCGATTCGAAGAACTGCTCCTCAGATTGAAAAGGGTGCTGAAAGAACGCAAGCTGACAAACGAACGTTTACAGATGCTCGAGAAACTGAAGAAGCTGTCCATTACGGACGGCCTCACCAATCTATACAATTCAAGGCATTTCTACAACCAGCTCAAAGGTGAAGTCGATAGATCCACGCGTTACAGCCATCCGCTTACCATGTTGATTCTGGATATCGATCATTTCAAGGACTACAATGACCGTTACGGGCATCTGGAAGGGGACAAGGTGCTGTTGCGACTCGGGCAGGTGATCAAGCTGCTCCTGCGGAAAATGGACTCGGCTTACCGGTACGGGGGGGAGGAGTTTACCATCATCCTTCCAGAGACCGATAGCGAAGAGGCGCTTACCGTTGCCCAAAGAATTCGAAAAGCCATCAAGGAAATTATTTTTACCCCCGAGCCAGGGAAAAGTGCATCCATTACCGTCAGTATCGGTATGACCGCATACAGCCCCCCCGAAGACCTGGCCACCTTTATTCAAAGGGCAGACAAAGCATTGTATGGTTCAAAGGAAGGCGGCCGGGACAAGGTGTCGGCATTTTTAGCGCAGGCCCGGACGAAACCAGATATTTCATAGAAAAACAGGTTGGTTAGGCTGAAGACTATTTGATCTGTACCTTTAAATATAAATCCCCCCGCCCCCCTTTGGGCGTCAGCTTTCCCAGAGATTTGAGTTTGAGTTGTTTGCCTTCCGTGATACCGGCTGGTACCGTTACATTGATGAGACGTTTCTGAAAACCCCAGGGGATATTCACGAGTTTCCTGGAACCCAGGCGGGCTTCAAAGGGTGAGATCACGAGGGTCCCGTAGAGATTGGGATCGTCTACCGGCCCACCGGGTCGAATCACCTGCAGGTGGGATGTTTTCTTTCTGGCTGTCATGGGGCTGATTTTTCTGGAAACACCCGTTGAAGGCAACTTCAGGGCCAGTTTCAAAAAGACGATGCCGAACAAAAATCCACCGATATGGGCCCACCACGCAATACCCCCACCCCCGCCATGGCTCCCGGCCGCATTCAACAGCTGCAGCACGAACCAGAAGCCGATAAAGAAAAAGGCAGGAATTTCAACGAACCAGGGAAAAATGAGAATGGGAATCAGGGTCAGGATCCTGGATCGGGGATGGAGGACAAGATAGGCGCCCATGACACCGGCAATGGCGCCACTGGCACCGATGGTGGGAATGGTGGAATTTGTGTTCAACAGGAGGTGGGACAATCCCGAAGCCAGACCGCACAGGAGGTAGAACAATAGATACCGAAACGGTCCCAGACGGTCTTCGACATTGTCGCCAAAAATGTAGAGAGACCACATGTTTCCCAAAATGTGTAGAAAGCCCCCGTGAAGAAACATGAAGGAGAGAAAGGAAAAGACCTGCTGGAAAGGTGTGAAATAGGCGCTGACGTGCGAGATGGAATAGCGGGCCGGAACCAGTCCGTAAGTATAGACAAAACGATCCATTTCATTTCCCTGGGACATCTGGAGGAAAAACACCACCACATTGATGCCGATGAGGAGTGTGTTGACCACCGGGAAATTTCTGGAAGGGTTGATGTCTCGTAAAGGGATCATGGGATTCGGTGTTCGGTGTTAGGTTTTAAGTTTTAGGTAAGCGGTTTTAGGTGTTAAGTTTTAGGTTTTAGGTGGGTTACCGGTGGCGAGGTGCTTCAATCTTTGTTTTTATTCGATGTTCGATATTCAGCGTTCGATGTTGGGTGTTCATCTGCCTAAAACGTAAAACCTAACACCTAAAACCAAGAAGAGCTTAGCGCTTCCCCCCACTCCTCAAACCCTTGTATCCCCCTCGGACCCTTAGACCCTGCCTTAGCCTTTTAGGGGTTTAGGCTGAAGACTGTTAGGTGCCTTTCGCTACCGGCGATCAGCAACCCTCCAACCTTCAAATTACGAAATCACACAAATTGAGATTGCTGCAGCCGCAAGGCGCTGGCTGGTGAAGCCGTAGGTTGTCTACTGCGAACCAGTCACAACGCGGCGGATGCGGTGATATCATTTTGCCCGCAGGGTAAAAATTGATGAGATATAAAAAAGATATTTCAATCAACTGATTATTAATAGAATCTCATCAATTTTTATGTGATTTGCATACTGATGTCGACCGACCTGGCCCCATGCGTCAGGGCACCGATGGAAATGATGTCCACACCGGTGTCGGCCAGGGCCGGCAGCCTGGCCTGGGTGACGTTGCCCGATACCTCCACAAGGGCTGCATGCTGAATCATCGTTACTGCCTTCTTGATATCTGCCAGGCTCATGTTGTCCAGCATGATAACATCGACACCCACCTTAAGGGCTTCCTCGACTTGGGCCAGAGTAGAGACTTCCACCTCGATTTTGACCAGGTGGGAGACATGTTTCCGGATGTGGGATATGGATGCGGCAACACCGCCGAAAGCGGCAATGTGGTTGTCTTTGATGAGGACACCGTCATAGAGACCCATTCTGTGGTTGCGCGCACCACCCACACGAACGGCATACTTTTCCAGAACACGCCATCCCGGTGTTGTCTTGCGTGTGTCCACCAGCTGAACCGGGGAACCCTCGAGCAATCGCACATGGGCGGCAACGTTGGTGGCGATGCCTGAAAGACGCTGTAAAAAATTCAAGGCGGTTCGCTCGCCTTTTAAGAGGGCCGCCAGGTTTCCCTGGATGTGCACCAGGGATGCACCGGTCTCTGCTGTGTCTCCATCCGACAACAGGGCCTGAAATTCCATGCGGGTGTCGAGATACTTAAAAACCTGTCTGGCGATATCAATCCCTGCCAGAACCATCGGCTCCTTGGCCACGAGAACGCTTCTGCCGGTCAGTTTTGGATCGATCAGATTGTCCGTGGTGATGTCGCCGGAACCGATATCCTCGTCCAGAGCTGTTTGAATCAGTGCTTTGACGCTTTGTGTAAACATGCGTTATCCTCAGATGTAAGTCCTGATCCTCTCGAGATTCGAGTGCAGGCGGGCTTTCTTTTCTTCAAGCGTATCGTGTTTTTCACGAACCTTTGCGACGATTTCCCCGGGGGCTTTGCTCAGAAAACCTTTGTTGCTCAATTTACTGGATACGGCCGACAACTCCTTGCTGAGCTTGGCGATCTCTTTTTCCAGACGTTGTTCCTCGTTCTCGAAATCGACAATGCCTTCAAGGGAGACAAAAATGGTGGCAGCGCCCACAATGGCGGTTGCAGATGCTTTGGGTTTGTCACCAGGTGCTTCAATGGACAACGCGTCGAGTCTGGCAAGATCAAGAATCACGTCCTGCTGCTGTTGAATCATGTCGCGTGTGGATTCATCCGGGGACTGGAGCACCATGGCCAGGGATTGCGACGGTGAAATATTCATCTCGCCACGGATATTTCGAACTGCGGTAATGATGTCCGTCATCACGGCCATGGCATTTTCGGCGTCTGGGTCACGTTTGATGGCTGTTCTCTCGTCCGCATCGGACGGGTAGACGGCCTTCATGATGGAAGCGTCCGTTCCTGGAAATTTATGCCAGATTTCCTCGGTAACAAAAGGCATAAAAGGATGAAGCAGGATCAAGGTGTCGTGAAAGACGCGCCACAGAACGGTCAAGGTGGCTCGCTTGTTTTCTTCGCCTTTTTTCCCATAGAGTGTAGGTTTGATGGTTTCCAGGTACCAGTCACAGAGTTCGTGCCAGACAAACTGATAAGCCACACTGGCCGCATCATTGAACCGATACTGATCCAGGGCCTCCGCCACCGTGTCCGTTACCCGGCTGAGTCGCGAAAGGATCCATCGGTCCGGGAGGGAAAGGGTTTGCCTGGGTATGTCTGTGTGGCTTTCGTCCAAATGCATCAGGGAGAAGCGGGCCGCATTCCAGAGTTTGTTCACAAAATGCCGATATCCTTCCACACGTTTTTCAGACATTTTGATATCGCGCCCCTGGGCGGCAAAGGCGGCCAGGGTAAATCTGAAAGCGTCGGTGCCGTACTGGTCGATGATATTCAAAGGATCGATGACATTGCCCTTTGACTTGCTCATTTTCTTGCCCTGTTCGTCACGAACCAGGGCATGAACATATACATCCGTAAAGGGGATATCCTTCATGAAATGGATTCCCATCATCATCATCCGTGCCACCCAGAAAAAGAGGATATCAAACCCCGTTATCAGGACCGAGGTGGGATAAAATGTTTTCAACAGGGGAGTATGTTCCGGCCATCCCATGGTGGAGAAGGGCCAGAGAGCCGAACTGAACCAGGTGTCCAGGACATCGGTTTCCCTGACCAGTTTCTTACTCCCGCAGGTGGGGCAGGTTACCGGTGCCTCCATGGCAACCACCACCTCCTCGCAATCTTCACAGGTCCAGGCAGGAATCTGGTGACCCCACCAGATCTGTCTGGAGATACACCAGTCCTTGATGTTGTACATCCATTCGTAATAGGTTTTCTTCCATATTTCAGGAATGATCCGGGTTTTACCGGTGTCCACGGCCTGAATGGCTTTTTCGGCCAGGGGCTTTGCCTTGACAAACCACTGGCGGGACAGGTTCGGTTCGACAATGGTCTTGCAGCGGTAGCAATGCCCGACACTGTGCGGGTGGGGCTCTATTTTTTCTACCAGGCCTTTTGCCCGGAGTGCTTCCACCACAGCGTCCCGGCATTCAAAGCGGTCCATACCCTGGAAACGGCCTGCGTCGGCTGTCATGAAACCGTCGTCTCCGATAACCTTGACGCTCGGAAGATTGTGTTTTTCACCGATGTCAAAGTCATTGGGATCGTGGGCCGGTGTGATTTTGAGGGCGCCCGTTCCAAAGGACATGTCCACATAGGGGTCCCTGATAATCGGGATGACCCGGTCCATGAGGGGCAGGATCACGTTTTCGTCTTCGATGTTGCGGTAGCGCTCGTCTTCTGGGTTCACGGCTACGGCCGTGTCTCCCAGCATGGTTTCCGGCCGGGTGGTGGCAATGATGATGCTGCCCTCTCTCTTTTCATAGGGATAGCGGAAGTGGTAGAGGTGTCCATCGATGTCTTCATGCTCCACCTCGAGATCGCTCAGAGCGGTGTGACAGCGATGACACCAGTTGATGATGTAATCGCCGCGGTATATGAGTCCTTCTTCGTAGAGTTGAACAAAGACCTTACGCACGGCAAGGGACAATCCTTCATCCATGGTAAAGCGTTCCCGCTGCCAGTCGCATGAAGCGCCCAGTCGTTTGAGCTGGTTGATGATGGCGCTTCCGTATTCCTTGCGCCATTCCCATACGGCTTCTATGAAATTTTCCCTGCCCACCTGGTGACGATCCAGTCCTTCGGCGGCCAGTTTTTTTTCGACCACATTCTGGGTGGCGATACCGGCATGATCCGTTCCGGGCATCCACAAAACATTGTCACCTCTCAGCCGTCTGTAACGGCAGAGAATATCCTGCATGGTATTGTTCAATGCATGCCCCATGTGGAGTACACCGGTGACATTGGGGGGTGGGATGACAATGGAATAACTCTGTCTGTCGCTGGTTTCATCTGCTGCAAAAAGATGATTTTCCTCCCAGTAGCGGTACCAGCGTTTTTCAACCTCCCGGGGTTCATACCCTTTATCGATTAAACGCGAACTCATGTAACACTCCCTCATTAAAAGTGAAAAGGGGATTTATACCTGCTTTGTTGCACGGGTCGGAGACTTTCATAGGCAAGGCATCTAAGGGTAAAGGCGTAATGTTTTACTCCGAACCCTTAGTAACGCTGCATATGGATGCCTCCGACTCGCCCTTAGGGTGAAATTTGATGAGAATAAAAAACCAATTATCCTTTTACCCTTCTGGATTTTCAGGCAAATAGTGATATTGTCTTTGAATCCGTCTTTGATAGAGAGTCAGGTAATTCTCATCAAATTCCATGCAACGTTTAGGTAGTAATAATCCCCAACGTGCATGTTCATAAGAGTTCTTCGCTCGCAACGAGAGAACTCGATCACATCGTTGTCTGTCTTTCCTATGATTCTGCCCCTTGACCCAACGCTTTTTTGACCGCGTTTTCAATAGCCTTGGCGAGTGGATTGTTCTCATCCGCCAGCATTTCGGTGAGGGCTTGTTTTACGGCAATCTCTAAGGCGCCCGGAGTAATGTCCGCTTCAAGTTTTTCGGTTGGCTTTACGTCTTCCAGAACCGCTTCCTGTTTCTCTTCCAGGGCTTTTCTTTCTATTTCCGAAGTGAGGTCGATACCGAGATGATCGACAAATTCGGTTTCAGATTCCGGTATTTCTTCCTCTTCGATGAATTCATCGTTATCCAGAAAGGTGTATTCGTCGGCATCCTTTTCAAGGGTGTCCGCCTCGATGGATTCATCCGCTTGGGGTGTGCCCTCCTGCTCACTGACACGGTCGGCTACAGGTTCATCGTTGAGGGTTGCCTGGATATCATCGATGAGCTCCAAAAGCTCCTTGTCTTCTTCGTATCCCGCAGTTGGCAGCTCGACGGTTTCCTGAAAGCGTTCTTCCTGATCCGGTTCCATGACTGCATCAGGCTCCGTCAGATCCATACTTTCCTCGTCAATATCGAAATCGGTCACGGCATCGTTGTCGTCGGGGTCAATCTCCCGGGCCGTGTCCGCCGCTTCGCTGCTGTCTTCCGCCATTTCCTGGGCAGGTATCTCAACGGTATCTAAGAAGTCCGCAACCTCGTCTTCGGCCGTGGGTTCTGTCAGGTCGACAAACTCATCACTGGCGTCGATTTCATCCTCCCGGGCCGTGTCCGCCGCTTGGCCGCTGTCTTCCGCCATTTCCTGGGCAGGTATCTCAACGGTATCTAAGAAGTCCGCAACCTCGTCTTCGGCCGTGGGTTCTGTCAGGTCGACAAACTCATCACTGGCGTCGATTTCATCCTCCCGGGCCGTGTCCGCCGCTTGGCCGCTGTCTTCCGCCATTTCCTGGGCAGGTATCTCAACGGTATCTAAGAAGTCCGCAACCTCGTCTTCGGCCGTGGGTTCCGTGAGGTCGACAAACTCATCACTGGTGTCGAGTTCATCTTCACGAATCGTGTCTGCTGCTTCGCCGCTGTCTTCCGTCATATCCTGGGCAGGAATTTCAACGGTTTCTAAAAATTCTGCGGCCTTGTCTTTGGCTACGGGTTCCGTGAGGTCGATAAAGTCGTCACCGACCTCGACTTCATCCTCCCAGGCCATATCTGCTGCTTCACCGCTGTCTTCCGCCATATCCTGGGCAGGAATTTCAACCGTATCTAAAAGGTCGAAAACCTCGTCTTCGGTCACGGGCTCCGTCAGATCAATAATATCGTCTTCAATGTCGGATGCTTCAGCCTTTCTGGAGGAATCCAGGACCCCATCGTCCTCTGCGTCTTCTACAGCGGCAATATCGGTGAGTTCCAGAATATCGTCTTCCAGTTCGTCCATGTCGGTCACCACCTCGGTCAGATCCAGAACGTCATCGTCGGCCATGGATTCCTGTACTTCTTCTGTGAGTTCTATAATTCCGTCATCAGACGCCTCGACTATGTCCTCGAGTTCGATGATGTCTTCATCGATATCTTCGGCAGGTATTTCAACCGTGTCTAAAAGGTCGATGATTTCGTCATCTTCGTCAGAAGAAGGTTCATCTTTGTTTTGGTCTTGAGGATTGGTGCCATCTTCTTCCTGAAAGAGATCGTCTTTATCTACCATGTCATCCCCCGTGTTTGGATCGAAAAAATAGGCCGCCCGGACGGTCACCCATGGTGCAGGATTTGGGTAAATTTATCCCAAAGAACGTATCATAAGGCATATAGGGTGTCAATATATTTGATATTTTGGACAATTGTGATAAGGCAGTATTCATAGGTTGTTATGATCCCGGGAAAGGAAACGCAGAATCTGTTTTGGTCATTGATTGTTGGTATTTGGGATTTTTAATGTGGGATTTTAAAAGGTCCCAAGAGGCTGGGCTTCATATCAAATAAAATAGCCCGATGATTTTATCGAGGTACGGATATGAGACGATTTTTTTGGCAGGACAAAGCAGGCATTGGTCAGGAAGGCATTATCGGGGGTACAGATGCACGGCATATTCGTACCGTCCTGCGCATGAAGCCTGGTGACACCCTGGTGGTTTTTGATGGTGCGGGTCACGATTATGAAGCAGAAATCAAGGCCATCTCACCGGACCAGGTAACGGTTTCACCTGTCAAGCAAATTCACACCACCATGGATTCCCCGGTAAAGATCACCATTGCCCAGGCCATGCTGAAAGGAAAAAAAATGGATGTCCTGGCCCGGCAGATCACCGAGCTTGGTATCACGCAATGGGTTCCGTTTTTTTCCGAACGTTCCATTCCCGTCCCGTCCAGGGCAAAACTGCCCGCGCGGCTGGAACGGTGGCGGACCATTATTATAGAATCCATGAAGCAGTGTCAGCGGAGCTGGTTGACCGAACTGAGCGATATCGTATCCTTTGACGAGGCCCTGGAAATGGGAAAGTCGGATGATGTGAAATTGATTTTCTGGGAAGAAGAGACCCGGACCCTGCCTGAGATGTTGGGCTCTGTGCCGGATAAATGTGAAAAGATTTTTGCCATCATAGGTCCGGAGGGGGGATTCTCAGCGGCTGAAATTGAAAAGGCAGCCCCCCTTGGATATCAAAGTGTCAGCCTGGGGTCCAGGATCCTGAAAGCTGAGACCGCGGCCCTTTCTGTTTGTACCCTGATGCAGTATCTTTTTGGGGACATGGGCGGGAACTGAAGCTACGAGGGCATTCTTTTCAAGTGGAATTGGCAAGCGGCTGATGTTCTGCACAGACACACAAGGAAAGAACATCAAAAAATTCAAAAAACTAAAGTATCTTTGAAGTAGGTTCAAAATATTCAGTCAGGCTTAAGGTCAAGGCGAGGCGAGGTGTTTAACCCGCAGGCGCCCGCAGTAAGTGCCCTTGGGGTGAATACACCTTGTATTTTGAGGATTGAACGCCTCGTTTCAACACAGAGATTGAACCTGAGGGAATGTTTTGAACCACTTCAGAAATATCTTGACAATTTACAGCCCCTTTAATATCTATACCAGTCTAATTGGGGTCATGCCGAGGTAGCTCAGTCGGTAGAGCAGGGGACTGAAAATCCCCGTGTCGGCAGTTCGATTCTGTCCCTCGGCACCATAAGATCTCAATGAAAAGAAGGGGTTAGGATACATTCCTAACCCTTTTTTTTATCGATAAAATCGACCTGTATGATGTCTTTGCCCCCCCCTTTGCCCCCCCCTTGGCAAGTGGTATGATGAATAGAGGAGTTCGGGCTCCATTTGAACGAACCTCCGGACGAGATATTTTATTTGATGCATTTCTTAATGTTTCGGTCGTAGCGTGAATATCTCGAAACGTTGTCATTTGTTTTTATGGGTCATAAGGTTGCAAGATTCTGATATATTTCTCACCTTTTTTCTGTACCCATGAGGCATAGGTATGGCGCAGGTCATGGATACGAATGTGCGTTTGTGATCCCTGCATCTTTCAGGGCTGATTTTAAGGTCTTTCGGATCTGGCCATATGGTCTCCCTCTATATCTTCTATCGGTGTGAGGAAGATAATTTCACAACCAGGGATGCGTCTGTTCGGCTGATGACATTAGCGCCCAGTCGTTAAGTGGGATTCCGGCAGCACCAGTTTTCGTATCTGGAAGATACAGGAATTTAGTTTCCGTATCACTTGATCCCCACTTCAGACAAGCTGCATTGTTATAACGAAGCCCCGTGGCGAGAAGAAATTCGACCAGCAGACCTCTATTGTCTTCAGGTAGATTCCTAATTAAATCAGCCCCCTGCCTTTCAGTCAGATGGTTCCCAAACAGATGTTTTTCGGTTCCGGCTGTTTTTCCCTGAACCGGATTGTCTCCAGAAAACAAGTCATCCCGCTGGCCTGGCTAAAAATCCGTTTTAAAATTGCCAGTTCACGGTTGACAGTAGCAGGTTTGGGGGTTGTACCCTTTGAGGTTTTCATTGCCAGTCGGTCAGTTATGTATTTGGTTATGTGGTGCCCTTTGATTGCCATCAATCGGTAATGACCGAATATAGGTCTGAGATATTTATTGTATCTTCCTTGAACTTTATCCCAACCCTTATTTCTCCGTTTCTGATCTGGCAAATAGAAGAACCCTGTAATAATCGTCAACAGTCATTTTCTGTCGTGACTGAACAGTCCCAGTATTGTGAAGTTCATGTTTAAGCCTCCGATATTCTGCTTTTGCGTTTGCCAATGAGCGGCCAAGTGGCAATTCCCTGCGCCTACCATTAACTTTAACTCCAGTGTAATAGGATACCTTACCGGCCTTTCTGGCCTTTTTCAGATTAAGGCCGCAGTCGCAGATAAAGCGTTCCAGAATTCTTAACTTTTTACAATTTGGGCATCTTGCTTTAACTGCCATAGCTATTCTTCCTTTCTCTTGATTTGCGTTTACCCACCCTTGTCCTGCAATTTGTCGAGCAGAATTTTCTCTTTTCGGATGGGTTTGAGAACAAGAGTTCGCCGCAGTCTTCAGCAGCGCATTTTTGGAGATTCGCTGGAAGGATATGAATTGTTCAATAATTTTTTTTATGACCACAGGTATCTTAAGACGTGCTGCCATATCTATATGATTATCAAATGATATTTCGACTGAATCAAAGAAAGAAGGTTGGATCTATTGACTTTATGTATCATCGAGTGTTTTCCAAAATGTAAGGTTTCTTTCATATTGCATTCATAGGAGAAGGATGCCTTTCTTTTGATAACCGGTAGGGCATATCTTTCAGTAAGCATTTTGACATTCGTCAAAATAGTGTTTCGATTTTCCTTATTTTGTGAAAAAAAGTTGTCAATCCAGTTGAGAACGTCGATAATTTCTTTGCGGGGTAATTTCAGAATCAAAGGCCCATGCTTTATGTGCAGCGGCGACCGCTGTTTGATAATTATCAGCATATGCCATTTCCAAACAGGCAACTACAAATTGTTCACGTTTCTTCATATCTTCTTTTTTGCGAATCAAGCGTTGTCCTTTATTTTTAAATCAAAAGTTATCCAATCCCATACAATACCATAAAACATATGTCAACGAATAAAGTCCACTAAAATGTAAAATGCGTACCCTTTTATATTGACCGTTCCCGATCGATGTGCTTTCAAGGCAATACCGATAAAATGGGATAAATTATTATCGATCGTAAATTGAAAGGAGGAATGGCATGGAGGCAATTAAAGGAACAACAGCTTAATCATTGGCTATCGAAATTCGGAATTAGCCCTGACGTTATCATCCTTGGGGAACCTGTATCTTTTACCGGAAACCGTTGCTGATCAAATTCAGGTCAAGTTGGGAACCCTTGCTACATGGACACCTCTGGGTAAAGGCCCGAAATCAACCAAGGTAGGGCATAAGATTTTTTATCCCCTTACTGAAAAAAACGGCGGGGTAATACTTAAGATAATGGGAAAGCCAAATTGAAGAAACTTCAGTATAAAAAGAATCGTTAGGGAATACATCATGAGGCCAATCGATATTCAAAGTGCGAAAGTCGGCATAAGCCTGAAACCACCATGGAGCAGGCCGGCATCGTCTTCAAGAGGCAAGGGCAAAACTCCCATGGCCCACTGCCTTTTCATGCTGACGAGAAAAACGCCCTCCTTGGCCGTTTATGACGATAACCATTTTGTCTGTTTCGGGTGTGCCGCGAACGGGTGATGTCATCGACTTCGTCCAAAAATATTACAGACCTTTCCTTTAAGGAGGCATTGATCCATCTGGGCATTACCGAAGGCTCAGCCCCTAAAATCGATTGGTCCGAGATCCGGCGCGGAGAACAGCGCAACGACTCGTGGAACGGTTTGGGGAATGGCGCGAGCATGAAAATTGATGAATTGAGCCCCTGGGATTCGGTGTACACATACATTGCTGGTTAATAATTACCGATCCGGCCGACCTGGATAAATATGGACTTCCTATATTCAGCTCTCTTGCTACCTGGGAATATCTCCTGGAAATGCTGTTGGACGGCTCAGAAGACGATATGCTGGACTATTTCCAGTCAAGAAAGGGCGAAGAGATAATGGATGGACGAAACACACTTGAATCTAGGGCTTGTAAAGAAGCGAACGGCCAGATCTCGATGACGAAAAAGAGGAGAAGGTCAAATCAATCATCGAGGCTGCGAGCATCTCATCTATAATCGACAAGGCCCGGGGACAATAAAGAAGAACCAACAGGCCGGAGGCATCGGTAAAAAGACCGGTCTCAGGATGATCGACAACACCATAAATGGCCTGGTCAAATCCTTCCTTTATGCTGTTGGCGGCTATACGAGCTGCAGGCAAAACAGCCCTGATGGTTCAAATTATTGTAAACCTTCTATTTCATAATAATGCGGTCAGAGTTGCCATATTCTGCTCTTGAGATGACACAGATCCAAATCCTTCTCAGGATCATATCGAATTGGACGGCGGTTCCCAGCCTTGAAATCTACAGGGGAAACCTAAAACAAGAGCAGGGTGATATTGTTTCCGGCGCTTTAAAACGATTTAGCCAATCGAGTATTTACATATTCGACAGTATTAAAAACCTGGATCAGATGGAGGCTCTTTGCAATGAACTCACTCCCCTTGATGCCATGTTCGTTGATTTCGCCCAGCTTATCCATGAGCGTGGCGGATCAATTTATGAACGCATGTCGACTGTGTCCCTCAAATTGCAGGACATGGCAAAGCGGCTTGATACGGCGGCGGTGGATACTTTCTCAAATTGATAATGAATCTGCCCGAAACCCATCTGACGTGATCGGTTATAAGGGTGGCGGTGAATTGGCAGCCGCAAGCGATCTCGCTATTTGGCTGACGCGGAACAAAAAGGATGAAACGCTCATGGACTGTATTGTCAGAAAAAACAGGCACGGGCCAAAAGGCCGATCAGTTCTGAAATATATCAACAACTGGACATCGTTAGAGGAACAGTAATTGGAAGCACCTGGGGAAAAATGGAACGAGGGTTCGTAAAATCATGGAGAAAGACAGCCGATTTTGGGTTTTCCGGAACCCTGGGGTTTTTAAGGTCTGGATGTGGTGCCTATGGAAGGCAGCCATCAAGGAACGGTGGGTGCCAGTAAGTACAGGCAGAGGGGAGACACAAGTTTTGCTAAATCCTGGACAATTCATCTTCGGCAGACACACGGCAGCAAAGGCTTTACAGATGAAACCCTCCACAATCCGCGATAGAATGGCACTTCTGCAAAACACGGAAATCTCGACACCCAAGCCGACACCCATTTTTCGATTATAACTATCCGAAATTGGAATCAATATCAGCATGTGCCAAGCGAGGGTACGACAGGCAAGACGACAGGCAACCGACAACCAACCGACACAAAGAAGAATGTAAAGAATAATATAGAGGAAATTTCGGCTTTAAAAGAGCGGTATGATACTGCGCTCATTGACCAAGATCTTCCAGGCTATAAGATCTACCAGGAAGAGGGCAAGGTTGCTGACAGCATAATTCTTGGTGAACTTCAATATTGGAGCAAGTATCCTATTGGGGTGGTTGAAGCTGCAATTGAAACGTACATTGGGAAGAATTGTGCTGGCCAGGGCAAGAAAGAAAAGTATCTCCGAGGTATAATTCGCAATGAGCATGAACGGCAACCAAGCCGCAGAAGTCCGGACACGATAGATTGGATAAAAAATTTCCTTTGATTGAATAAAAAGTATGGTGTGGCCTCTTCCCCAGGGGAGGTCGGGTATGGGTGGGCATAGCTTTAAGGGAGTGACGAGCTTTATTGTCTTGTTGGATCGCTAAAAACTGTCGCACAGCGCTTCAATAAGTAAACCGATGTGAAGCGACAAAGCGAGGAAGGAGGTGGAAAGCGCTTTTAATTGGATTGGAGGCTTAGAAAACATTAACTTTTTTACACTTACAAGGAGGATGAAATGACTACTGAAAATGAAAATTCCAATGAAATGCTTGAACGCATAGAAAAGGCAATAGCAGAATTAAAGTTGGATATTGATGTAATTCCATCTGACTATTATGTCCCTCATCAGAAAAAAATTCATTCCATTCAATACGAAATTGCAATGTTGAAGAAGCATATTTCTAAACTTGTTGAAAAGAATTACTACACAACGATAGAAAATAAACTGGCAAGTATGTTAGACGGAAACCACATTTCTTGGGAAGATGCTGAAAAGGTCTTTATTCGTCGTGTCCGTTCTCGTGATGACATACCTTTTTAATAATTTTATATCCCGTGATCGGTGCGTCGGCGAATAGGTCGACGCAACCGGTCATTTCAGTAAAGGTCTGGCAACCGTGTCAATCGAATGTCAACCGGGACTCATACGGCAGCATACCGAATAAAATGAAATGGCCATACAAACAGTATGGAGCAAAATAATAAATCGCTGAAAAGCAGCATATAAAGTGCTGAAGATCGCAGCAAGTGGGATCATGCCTTGCGAGGCTTGGCTGAAATGTCTAAAAAATGAGGTAGCACCATGGACAGAGAAAAAATCGAAGCTACAATAACCAGCGAAGGAAGGGGACGCTTGACCTCCTAATAAAATCAGACGCCGCTCTTGATGATCGCATCGAAGGCCTTGATAATATACGCAAAATGATCAATCCGCATATGTCCAGAGCGACATTTTATACGACGCCATCGGCACGCACATCGATTATATCCTGTTTGTCGATAAGGATCATTGGCGCACCGGTAGGCCGAAATTTTTCACATTCAGGCGCTTGCTCTATCATTTATTTGTTGAAACGGAAGGAAGGATATAGACAACGGATAATATAATCCTCCACTTAAAGATACTCACAGGGTTGTACGCCTGGGATATAACACTTTTTTCTGCACAGGGCTGTAGCCACAGGAACATCCTCTGCAAAAATCAACAATCAAGCAAATATGTGGAATTGGGAACCCCAGTATTGGGCTGTGTGGCCAGCGATGTTGGTGCTGGCGCAGCGCTGATTCCAAGTTACTATCTTGGAAAGCGCTTTTTCATGGGTTGAGTCTCAGGTCCACTCTGCTGAGTGTATTTTCTATAGCGCTGTAGCTGTAGTGGACACCGTAGGAGTTATCGCGCGACGCTCGCTGACGGCTCTGCTAGCGCAGCGCTTCGCTATGAAGGGCGCTGCGAAAAGGCGCTACGATGCGCACAACATCGCCGGTTGCTATAGCGCGACACAATAGTTGACCGCGCGACACAAACCCAAGTCAGAGACTTCGTAGGCACACTCGACATACACGGTGTAAACAAAGGAATATTTATCACAACATCAAAATTTCCAAAAAATACAGACTCCATAATCGGCAAAAAACAAAAACCATAATCCTAATAGAGGGAACAGAACTCGCAGAACTCATGATAGAACACGATGTCGGCGTCACCACCGAAAAAACCTACAAAATAAAAAAATCGACGAAGACTTCTTCACCGAATAATCAAAGCATAAAAGCCTGGAAGAATTTTCAGGTTACCGTACGGTTTCGCTGGTGCCGTTAGCGACGTTGCAGCGCTGGCCTTGTAACGCCCTTTTGGCAATCACATCTCAAATTACAATTGTCCCTGCCATGTACATCAGGTTTCAATGTGGTCGCAGGGCGTCGCGCTGGCCCAGCGCCTGGAGATCTCGGTTTGACCTATACCCTGATATGGGTGGGAAATGCGGAACCCGTTGCTGGGCGTATTTTCTATAGTGCAGCGCGTTTTAATGCGCAACGGGTATGGCGTTTCAGCATCGCTGCCTCGGTGACTATGCGCCAGGACAATAGCCATTCTCTTGCTTGCCGAGGGATGTGAAGAAGGATATGCTTCTTTAATACAAGCCGCGCAACCGAGGGATTGCATATGAAATAGGAGGGTAAAATGAAATATCTTGAGATAACCTTAAAATCTGATGAAAAGTTAATCATTGCCGTTCTTCAAGATTACGAGATTGATGTTTCCTATCCATCCGGTAGTTCCAAAGTGGTCAATATGGCCTTCACAAAAAGCGGTCATGCTGATCTACTTATCAAGCTAAAGTAAACATCAGTCCTTGCTAATCGTGAAAATAAATCTGGTTTAAATTTTTCAAAGTATTCTTTTTGCTCCGGTCGAAGGTATCCGATCTACATCTTCAGGCACTAATACCTAAGTTTAAAATGGGTCGTTATAGTATCATAACTGTCATTTTCCGCATGAACCGGAGGTGGATCAGGGAATTCGGCTGGATTAATATATCCTCTCTGCTCCTCGTCTTCGTAATAGTAATATGCGAACTCCTCATAAGCCTCTTTACCAGTTATAGAGGGAATTACAATCATTCCTCGTGCTGCGAGTAGGTAGATTTCCTCTCTATTAAGTTGTTGCCCCTTCATCATTTTATCCGATGGGTTGCTGCAGAAGTGCCATCTGAGATCATCGATAGTTTTTGCAATGGCATCAAGTTCTTGGTCATGTGTGGCAAGATCTGTTAATACTTCTGACGGCATTTGTGGGGCGAGACCCTTCACAAAAATACGTGTCTCGGATATGCTTTTTAAAATTTTATAAAAGGTGTCGTGAGCATCATCAAAAGATTTTATCAATATCAACCCCATCCTCTGATTTGCATAATTTTGCCAAACTTTTCCAATCTTCAATATTCCAGTATTTTTCCGCTGTACCACTTGTAGATGGGGCAACGAAGATTTTTGTGCTATTAATATAACTTTTTTGTATTCCATATTCTATGTTATTGGTATTTAATTTAAAATAGATAGCAGCAGCTTTCTTTCCATTAAAACACACTATTTTGGGAGAATATTTACAAATTTTGTCCCTAAATCCTTGAATATCAAAATCATCTAATTCTAAATCGCCATCTCAAGCCGGCCTCCCCTTAACCAGATCTGTTAAACCTATCCCATGATTCAATAAGTCACGATAGTTTGAGGATTTAATTAGTTCAGTCGTTAAATTTACGTCGTATAAAGTAGCGAAAATTTATTTCCCCTACCAGCATAATATTCTTCAACCTTTGCAGAATAATTGCTAACAGCAGTTCCACAAATTACAAGTTTGAGATTATAGTCCAACACATCTTCCATCATTATTACTCCAAATTGATTTACAGTTTTACACTCTTCTTCGAACAGGTGATTGAAAACATAACCAGTTTTATGAGTATCATATAACATGTGATGTCTGGGATATATCAACGATCTTACGCAATGTGGGTTCTGAAATAGATACCTTATTTCTAATAAAAACGCTATGGGGATGCAAGATATCGCATAGGCAGCTGCGCGTCAGGACAATAGCCCCAGATTGTCGCTGCGGTGGCCACAGGGATCGTGGCGTCAAAATCCGCCGGATAGCTGCCTATTTTGATATCCAGCAAATACACAACAATCGAAATTAATAGCGTAAGATAGTAATGAAGCAAGAGCCACCGCGCTGCCACCTGAGTCGTCTGAATCTTCTTTTTCGTTACCCGTGTTTACGGACAATAAAGTTTCATCCATACTAGCGAATTGACTTTTATTTATAGTAATTTTTGGTTTCTCAGGGCCATTGTAATAAGATTTAAAATTTCAACAAATGCTGGCTTTGATGGATAGACTCTGATTTAAATTGAATACCTCCCAGCCTGACAATATCATCTTTGGGGTCTTTTACAAAAGTGTAGTCATAACCACCTTTGTGTGTATGCCCTTTAAATTCTATGGAAGGGTTCAATTTTAAATACATTTCGTAGCCAGCTATTCCTTTAATGCTTTCTTCGGGAGTTAGGCCAATGAAAATCTCGACTTGAAAATCGGTATCAGGCTCAATGCTTGTTTCATCAATGCCATCCAGATATCGAATTTCAATAGTAGCCGAAAAAGACATCCCCATTCCAACAGTAACAAAGAAAAGTAATGATGAAATCAGCGCATAGAATTTCTTTTTCATGTTTACCCTTCTTAGATGCCTATAAATATTATCAATGGAAGCTGCTAATTTAAAATCTAAAATTTAGCATCCTTCTCCTTCCTGCCATTTTGTTAAATATTGAATCAATTCCATCATCTCGACCTCACCATCCAGCCAAAGGTTTATAACAGTCAGCACTTCGATCATACTTATACATTCATCACAATTCGTATCATATTTATCACAAATAAGTGACCACTCGTCTATTTCTCGTTGGCCATACCAATTATCACCAGCAGAGACAACTGTGCCGTCTGATTTTAGGCCTACTGTATGAAAAGAGCCAGCTGCTACTTGCTGAATATCGCTCCATTGAGTTACATCGAGTTGTCCTTCGTCAGGTCGGCCAGCAGCGACAACTGTGCCGTCAGACTTTAGGCCAACCTGTATGATCAAAGCCAGCCGCTACCTGTTGGATATCACTCCACGCTGTTGTCTCGAGTTTATACCAGAGGTCATCAGAGACAACTGTGCCGTCTGATTTTAGGCCTACTGTATGAAAAGAGCCAGCCGCTATTTGCTGAATATCGCTCCATTGAGTTACATCGAGTTCATTTTCCCAGCCAGCAACAACAACGGTACCGTCTGATTTTAGGCCTACCGTAAAAAAAGCGCCATCAGCTATCTGCTTAATATCGCTCCATTGGGTTACGTCGAGTATACCGTACTCTTCTTCGTCATAGCCAACAGCGACAACTGTACCATCTGATTTTAGGCCAAATGTAGAATGGTCGCCAGCAACGACCTGTTGAATATCGCTCCATTGAGTTACATTGAGGTGGTCAGACTTTTCTATATTAGGGCCAATTGCAACAACTGTGCCGTCAGATTTTAGACCTACTACATGCAGACGGTCAACATCTACTTGTTGTATATCCCTCAACTCAGTTACATCTAAGTAAGAAAGCAAGCCAGCAACGACAACTGTACCATCATATTTGAGTCCTATTGTACTATCACTCCCAGCTGCAATTAATATATTTGTACAATAATACTCATTGAAAAAAACCTTAGAATTGCTTGTGTAGGCGAAAATATGCCCATCCTCTCTAGTAGTGCCATCAAGCCTGAAAAAATCGTAGGCTTGCTTAAAATCGGGATCGGTTGTTGAAGGAGCATCTAATGGGGTTTTAGGGATAATTTGGTACGATCTTTCCCCAGGAAGTGTTCTGATTTCATCTTTTGTCAAAACAACTTGTTGGTCTTTTTGTTTAGCATAGGAATCTTGATTGTTGTCTAGTGCCCAATATTTAGAACTTAATTGTAGATCATCCAGTTTGCCAGGATCAACATCATATGTACCTTGGCGAACTAAATCTAAAAAGATCATTCCAGAAATATTGCTTCCTTCACAAGCACCTTTTCCTGTATACTCCTCACCGTCAAGTTCCACTTGAGAAGTTAAAGGAATTACACTAACTGGATTGTTGTAATCTAGTATCTCCCAAAATAAAGAATAAGCTGTATGTAAATACGTAACCCAGTTAAAACTTACCTTCAAAAAATTTTTTGTTAAATCACTTAACACTTCACCGATGCCAAATGATAATACATGCCCAGCTAGACGATCAGCAAGGTCATATGAACTAATCGAATATGGATATTCGTAAACGGTTGCATTGTCAAAATCGTGTACAACTATTTCATTTTTCACCCATATTGCACGATATCCGCCAAATCCCAGTCCCTGGAAATTATTAGGCGCCGATTCATAGATTAAAAAATAGTCTTCATTATCAATTTTTGCCTGATCATATTCTTCTTTTGTAGCGAACACTATATATTTAAATTCAAAATTGGAATTTTGTGGGAATGGTACAAATCTTATCATTAAATAAACAGGCAGCGGAATATCATTGTTGTCAAATGCTTTAATCGAAATAGGAAACTGTCCTGCATCTTTTTGATCGTTTATATGTTGAATCGCTTCTTCCTTAGATTCAGCTTTTATAACGTTATAAGCAAAGGCAACCTGTGGGAATAGAAAAATTATAAAAATAAAAAGTAGTTTAGTATTTAATTTTATTCGGTGGTTAGGTTTAATCATGATAAATTTAGTTCCAAAATTGAGTTATGTAATCAAACGAATCTCAAGCATTGCATATTACTTGCCATAAGGCATTGTATTTTCTAAAACACAAGTCGAATCGGTTGTAAAGAAAATTGCTGATTTACAGAAATTTCGGTGCCGCTCCGCATCTTGCGGTCTGTATAAATATTTATAGAGATAGATGGAAAACATTACCAGCTTTATGGGTATCATATAATATGTGATGTCCTGATATATAAACCAGCTGACGCTATTCTGACAATGCGGTGCTGATATGCTAAAAAACCGGAGCTTCTTTCAAAGCCATTTTTTCTTCTTAGTGAAACTGGTCATTCATGAATAGAACTTCCATCTGCGAATGTCCATTCCATCATGCCTGTATGAACACTATTTTTCTCCCCAAAATTATAGTGTGTCTTTTGAACAAGTTCCCTATTAATTCGCCTCCGTACTTTTTAAAATCATATTTGAAAGAAATTGATTTATCTTTTGCGTCTTCGTAATTAATACTGCGATCGACCTGGCATGTACGATAGCATCGGCCTATGTCTTCTTAACCGTTCTTATAGGCGGGAAACATTGATAGTTAAAAACACCTTCTATTCAACGTTATTGATCAACTTTTGAAAATCCTCGTTCTTAATTAATTTAATAATTTCGTCAGCGGAAACTATATTTGTCAGGCCAGAATTTTCTTCGAATGTAATTCAAGGCCTTTGAGTTTGGCGACTTACAGCCACATCAGTATATGGTATATAAGATGACACCACCCCAATAAGCATTTGTTTCTTGACATAAGTTTCATTTCCGCCAAAAGAAACAAAACCTGGCATTGAAGAAACTGGCTTGTACACGACTGGGCCACCACTATTTCCTGGAAACGCAAAACCATCTATAATGAAGTTATTCGAATCAACCATGGCAACCGTGGCATTTCTTGCTATAGGCATGGCATCTTTTTCTATCTCATTCCCATTGGAAAACCAAGTATCAATGCTGGAGTTCCAGCCCCTACAATCTCTCTCTTTAAAAATAATTCCTGCGGGATATGTAAGGTGTCGTCTTTTTCATAGCCGAACACCAGTCGTATCGCCACGTCAGATGTCTTTGATGGAAGCCATGGCCCAAGCCCCTTCGCTAAACATTGTGAATCATGAACAAGTATGCTTCTCCCACTTTTAAGATTCATTCTATAAACAAGATCAGACCTTACAACGCCATCATCTTTCAAGATTACATGCTTCGCAGTTACCAAAAATAGTCGGTTATCTGTAGATCCTACAAGAAAGCCTGTGCCTTTAGGTTTATATTGAAATTCAGCTTTAGACTTTTGAGCGTCCGGTTTATCCGGTACAGGGATTGCCCGTTCAATTGATACAACAGTTTTAAGCCATTCTTGTTTAAAAAAGGTTGTGTACTCTTTCTCCGTATCATTTGCGTTCAGCAAGGACGGTGAATATGACAAGAACAACAAAGATACGAGAATTACGGTGTTAATCTTCGAAACAAATTCACAGTTACCTCCTTCGTTCGAAGGGAAATCAATCACAACCTATTGTTATAACCTTCACCATCATATGTTAACCCAA